>DASUJZ010000001.1:0-61883 GCA_036278995.1 Terriglobia bacterium
GCAACGCTCGATCCTGCCAAGAGCTTCGGGCCGTCCGCCTTTGGAGCGCTTCAGTTTCGTCCGGTGAGCGAGGATGGGACGAAAGGCGATTGGCAGCCGCTCGCGCGGTTGGTCCGCATCCCGTCACTGAAAGAGGTGCACTGCCCTGATTCTCCGGACAAGCCGTGTACGCTGAGCGGGACGAATCTGTTCCTCATCGATTCGGTTGCGTCCGATGCGCAGTTCACGCACAGCATGCCTGTTCCGCTCGGATTCGCCGGCAGCACGCTCACCGTTCCGCGGCCGAATGGAACTTTGCTTTACATCAAATTACGGGACGATCCATCGACAGTGAACACCGTCGTCCTGCCGGTGCTGCCAGAATAGCCCGTGGTATGGTGCGGAGGTACTGCAATTGGAACTACGGGGCGCAAGCCAGACAGAGATTTGGCGGTCGGAGTCTGTGCCAGTTCTGTTGGCAATCAGGAAGCCAATGATTAATTAAATGCAAGAATTTGGAGGATTTATAGCCAATCCGTACCGAGCGGGCGCGATTGGATTTCCGTGTGACGAAACGACTCTGACAAATAGAAATGATTAAATGAGCCGGACCCGAATCGAACGGTTTTGCTGCCTAAAGGCGATTTTGTTCTCCCGCGCAAGCCAGCCGATGGCCCAGTCAAAGACCGGCGCTTTTGCTTTGGTCTGCTTCTTGAGCTGAGAGAGGCTAAGTTCGCCTTCTTTGTGCAAAAGTTTCCAGATAGCACCGGCCGTGGCCCCGATCTCTTCGTGCATATAGCCTCCCTTCAGATTAGCAGGCCCAGGGGAGTTCCTCGTTGCACTCACGACCGGGCGCTGGAAAACCAGAAGCGACAGCACTCCTCCAATCCCCAGACCTGCAAGGAAGTAGCCCAGTGCTGATGCGCGTTTTCTCCTCCGAGCACCCATTTGGCTTCTTATCTATTGTCTCACTCAGAGTGCCGGGCGGAAAAGAGTCTTCCAAAGGCAGCGAGAGTCTCAGCGTTAATGAGCCATCAGCAAGGGATCATCTGGCGCGGTTCTCGAAGCGCCGGGCGACGGGCCATTTGCGAACTCGCCCGATTGAATGGCTTCCAACAGCCTTATTCTGCGGATAAAAAGCAAAGTGGGGGAGCCGGGTGGCTCCCCCATGGTTTCTCTCCAACCGTCGCCCAGCCGTGAATCACTGGGTCGGTTCGCACCGCAAGAGCGGTGTGATCAGGAAACAGTTACTTCCGGTGGACTCTGCTTGTCCATGTAACTATAAGTACCACCGTCGCCGGCAGGAATCAAGGCTTAATTGGAGTGATGCGTTCCTCTGGATTTGACCACTATTTTTAATGGTTTACGGGGGTTACGGGGCTCTCAACTTCTACAGAACTCGGGGGACATGGAACATTCGCTGAGGTGCAACTTTGCAACCCTCTCCTTCTCGTGTATTCTCAACCTAGGACCAATATCAGGATCCGGTTTCCCCAAGAGTGGAATTCTCTACCCTGTCAAGTCAGCCTGAGAAGTCCACCATCGTCTCTAGCGGGTCCTTCGAGCCAGCCCTTTTCATGAACAACTGGTACCAGATCGATCCGCAGGCCGCTGCAATCGAACTAGAGAGTAATCCGACTACCGGCCTGACTAAGGCTGAAGCCGCACGCCGGCTCTCCGAGTTCGGCCGCAACGAATTGAGAGAGAGCGGAGCCAGGAAGCCCTGGCTGATTTTCTTCGACCAGTTGAAGGAAATGATGGTCGTCATTCTGACCATCGCTGCCATAATCTCCGCTCTACTCGGTGACTACAACGATGCCATCGCCATTGGAGCCATCGTTGTCCTCAACGCGGTGCTCGGTTTTTCGCAGGAGTATCGGGCGGAAAAGGCCATGGCCGCACTGAAGAAGCTCACGGTGCCCGCGGTCAAGCTGCGGAGGGACGGGGAGGTTAGCGAGATTTCCGCCAAAGAGCTCGTTCCCGGCGACATTATCCTGCTCGAAGCAGGTAACTCCGTTGCCGCTGATTGCCGCGTCCTTGAAAGTGCGAACCTCCAAGCGCAGGAAGCCGCTCTGACCGGCGAATCACTGCCGGTCCGGAAAACAAGCGCTGGGCTTCCACAACCCGATCTGGCGCTCGCTGATCGCCGCAACATGGTTTACATGGGAACCCACCTTACCTCAGGGCGAGGAGAAGCCGTTGTTGTGGAAACCGGCATGCGCACGGAGCTGGGGCGGATTGCCGGCATGATTCAGACGGTGCGGCAGGAATCCACGCCGCTGCAAAAACGTCTTGCACATCTCGGAAAAGTGCTGGCTGCGGGAGCTTTTTCCATCGTTCTTCTGATCTTCGCCCTCGGCTGGCTTCGTGGCGAAGACCTCAAGATCCTCTTTCTGACTGCCGTCAGCATCGCCGTTGCTGCCGTGCCGGAGGGCCTGCCAGCCATCATGACCATCGCGTTGACGCTTGGCGCCCAGCGCATGCTGAGGAGGAAGGTGTTGGTTCGCAAGCTTTCTGCCGTCGAAACTCTAGGCTCCGTCTCCGTGATCTGTTCGGACAAGACGGGAACGCTGACCGAAAACCAGATGGCGGCCACCGTCTTCCAGCTTGCCGACCGCAAGGTGGAACCGCAAAACCGCGAGTCGGACGACTACCGCAGGGAGTTTCCGGACCTCGAGCAGCCTGGATTCAGTCTTATGCTCGCGGGGGCTGCGCTGTGTAATGACGCTGTGATGCGGCCAAATGGCGGTGGCACCAACCAACTTGCTCCCTTGGGTGATCCCACTGAAACCGCCTTGGTCGTGGCCGCAGCCCGGACAGGTCTTCTGAAACCGGAACTGGACCTCTCGCTGCCGAGAATTGCGGAAGCTCCATTCACCTCTGAACGCAAACGGATGACGACGATCCATCGATACGATTCCGATCGAGCGGACCTCCCTCCGGTAGTTCGACAGGCTTGCGACATGAGGCCTGGCTCCTCTATCGCATTCACCAAGGGAGCGGTTGACGTTCTTTTGGGGCTGTCGAATACCCTCTGGGTCAACGGCCAACGAGAACCTTTGGACGAGGCCTGGCGTGACCGGCTGGTAGCAGAGAATGACAAACTCGCCGCCAACGGAATGCGCGTGCTTGGGTTGGCATACCGGTGCCTGGCGGCAGCGCCGTCTAAAGACCATGCAGAAGACGTCGAAAGCAACCTCACCTTTGTTGGCATGATCGGAATGATTGATCCACCCAGGCCGGAAGCCGCGTCTGCGGTCGGCATCTGCAAGGCGGCTGGTATCCGGCCAATGATGATCACCGGTGACCATCCTCTGACGGCGCGCTATATCGCCAGCCAGCTTGGAATCTCCGACGGTGGGACTGTCGTCACAGGACCGCAGCTTGAGCGGACCTCGGCGGAGGAACTTGCCCAACTGACGGAATCCGCCGCGGTTTACGCACGGGTTTCGCCGGAACACAAGCTGAGGATCGTGGAGGGCCTCCACCGGCGTGGCCACATCGTCGCCATGACCGGCGATGGTGTGAACGACGCTCCGGCGCTCAAGAAAGCCGACATCGGCATTGCCATGGGAATAACGGGAACGGACGTTTCAAAGGAAGCTGCCGACATGGTGTTGCTCGACGACAATTTTGCCAGCATTGTCGCCGCTGTGGAAGAAGGCCGCGTGATCTACGACAACATTCGCAAATTCATCCGCTACATCCTGGCAACGAACTCGGGCGAAATCTGGCTGATGCTGATCTCCCCATTTTTGGGGATGCCCCTGCCTCTGCTTCCGCTCCAAATTCTTTGGATGAACCTTGTGACGGACGGCCTGCCGGCCCTTGCCCTCGGCGTGGAACCGGCAGAATCGGATGCCATGCGCCGACCGCCTCGACCGTCGCAAGAGAGGATATTAGCGCGCGGACTGGGACGGCAGATACTTTGGGTGGGCATGCTGATGGCGCTGCTGTCGCTCGCCATCGGTTACGAGTACTGGGAGGCCCGGAATCCGGAATGGCAGACCATGGTATTCACGACCCTGACGCTCTCGCAGATGGCGAATGTCATGGCGATCCGGTCGGAGCGCCGGTCTATTTTTCAAATCGGGTTGAAATCCAACTTGCCGCTTCTGGGTGCCGTAGGCTTGACGGTAGTCCTCCAGCTTGCCCTGATTTATGTGCCGGCTCTGCAAGCGATTTTCAAAACGGTTGCGCTCCCGGCGTCCGATTTAGTGGTTGCCATCGCGGTCAGTTCGCTTATTTTCTGGGCTGTGGAAATGGAGAAGTGGATGATGCGCCGACGGACCATGGCATCATCATAGTGTAAACGTGCCTGTAGTTGATGGGCTTGTCCAGCTTTTCGCCTGGAGGCCAGCGACGGTTCCACCACGCATGGGCGCTTACAACGCCGCTTCGCCGTGCTCGTCATTGCGGATGCGGATGGCTTCCTCAACGGGGTAAATGAAGATCTTCCCATCGCCAATTTTGCCCGTCTTCGCGGCGCCCAAAATGGCCGCTACCGCAGGATCGACCAGCCGGTCCGGAAGGATGATTTCGATTTTCATCTTGGGCAGCAGGTCAATGTTGTACTCCCGGCCTCGGTAGACTTCCGTGTGCCCTTTCTGCCTTCCATGTCCGCGCACTTCCAGGACGGTCATGCCTTCGACGCCGATTTCGTGCAGCGCGGTCTTTACATGCTCCAGGCGTGAAGGTTGAATAATCGCTTCGATCTTTTTCATGGGTTTCTCCCCCGCTTTCCGGCTGCGCCTAGTTTCAGTTTATCAGGCCCCAATCCCCGCTCTATGCGCTACGCCTCGAAAGTGTAGCCTTCCTCCCCGTGCAGCGCCAGGTCGAGTCCCTGGATCTCGTGCTCTTCGGGCACTCGCAGCCCGACAACCGCATCGACGAATTTCAAAAGGATCAATGTACCAACGATTGCCAATCCCCATGCAATCAGTACGCCCACCAACTGGTTGATCATCTGTCCGGCATGGCCGTCGATCACGCCGACCGGCAGCGCGTTGCCCTGGGCATCTTTGAAAATGGGGTTGATGGCGCTGCTTGCGAACACCCCGGTCAGCAGTGCCCCAATGGTTCCGCCGGCGCCATGAACACCGAAGGCGTCGAGCGAATCGTCATAACCAAAGCGGGCCTTGACTTTCGAGACCATCCAGTAGCAGAAGACTCCGGCGATGAACCCGATGATCAGGGCCGGCAGCGGCCCCACAAAACCTGAGGCGGGAGTGATGGCAACCAGACCCGCGACCGCGCCCGAAATCGCGCCCAGCACGCTGGGCTTACCGTTGCGCAGCCACTCCGCAAGCGCCCACCCGATGGCCGCGGCAGCGGCCCCAAAATCGGTGGCAATAAAGGCGCTGGTGGCCAGGCCGTTGGCAGCAACCGCGCTGCCGGCGTTGAATCCGAACCATCCCACCCAGAGCAGGCACGCTCCGATGACGCTCAGTACCACGCTGTGCGGAAGCATCGGCTCGGTGGGAAAGCCCACGCGCTTCCCCAGATAAAGCGCGCAGACTAGGGCCGAAACACCTGACGTGATATGCACCACCGTTCCGCCGGCGAAGTCGAGCGTCGGGAAAGCGCCGCCTAGCGCGGCGTTGAGGAATCCGCCTTTGCCCCACACCATGTGCGCCATCGGGTCGTAAACAATGAGGGACCAAAGCACTAAGAAGAGGACCATGGCGCTGAATTTCATGCGTTCGGCAAAAGCTCCGCAAATCAAAGCGGGCGTGATGATGGCAAACATCAATTGGAAAACCATGTAGGTGCCGAGAGGAATCGTGCCGGCGTAAGCGGGATCGGGGGCGCTGCCCACGCCGCGGAGGAAGATATGGCTCAGGCCGCCAATGAAGGAAGTGCCGGGAGCGAAACAGAGGCTGAAGCCGATGATGGCCCAGAGTACCGTGATCAGCGCCATCATCGAGAAGCTCTGCATCATAGTTGCCAGAACGTTTTTCTTGCGAACCAGCCCGCCGTAGAAAAGCGCCAGGCCGGGCCCCGTCATCATCAGGACCAGGGCGGAACACACCAGCATCCAGGCGTTATCACCGGCGCTCTGGGCAGCCGCGACTTCAGCCTCGAGTTTTTGCAGCCGGTCAGCGGTGGCCGCCTGGGAACTGGATGTTGCTTGTGTGCCCCCGGCCGATTGCTGCGCAGCCTGCGCGAAGCTGGGCCTCACCAGCAGGCCAAGCGCAAATACGAACATCACGACGTAAGCCAGACGTTTCATCACAGATTCTCCGTTTCCTCTACAATTTCCCGCAGGGTTTAGCCGTGTTCCGGGTTTTGACGGCCCGGACCAATTGGACAACATCAGGAACAATGTAAGCACCGGCCGTGTTTTCTGTTTGCAGCCATATGATCCTCCCTTTACTGGTTGCGAACTGCGAACCTAATCTTCGGTTTCGGCCCCAGGCCGGGGGCCTTCATTTGGCCGCGTGAATGTCAAAGGCGTAGATCAGTCCCAGCTCCATTGTGTTCTGGTTCTTCTTCAGCTCCGCCACGCCGCGCGGAAAGAATGGAACATCCGACCTGTCGTGCCGGAACTCCAGCCGGCTGATCAAGCTGTGAGCGAAAGTGCGTTCCAGCGTCAGCGTATATTCCTGGAGGTGCTGTACAGTTCCAGTGGTGAAGCCGTTTTGATCGTCGTAATATTCGTACCGAGCGGCAAATGCGTACCTGTCGTTGAACGCGTATCGCGCATAGGTGGCAATCCCCGTCCATTTCACCGAGTCCACGCCTGGAATCATATCCCCGGCTCCGTAATCAAAATTTTCCAGCAGGGAGAGCTTGGGAGTTACGTTGATCTGAACCACGGTGTCTGAAAGGTGCCGCCAGTGCGCATTCGTCCCAGGGGTCTGTGGTCCACCCAGATAGTTCTGAGTAATGCTCACCTTGGAATTGGGCGCCACTGCCAGGCTGAACCCGTAAGTTTTTCCGGTGTTGACTGCGACAATGTCGTTCCAGCCGTTCACTAGAAAACCCGTCAGCGTCACTTTGGGGTTGAAGGAGTACCCAGCCCGAACTCCAAAATGGTAGAACGGGATGGCAAAACCGAACAGAATGCCGCGGCTATAATTCCAACCGGGAGCAGACTCGATCACTTCGGCGCCTGCCGGAGTTACGAATTTGCCGAAGTCAATCTGCAGCCCCTTGCCGACGGGCGCGAGGTAGGAAACGTACGCCTGCTCAACGTTGCGATCAAACCCGATCCCGCCCGGCTCCAATCCATTGACGATGTTAATTGCATTTCCGTATCCGAATGTCAGGTTGTAACCCAGTCGCGTGTGTGTGTCGGGGTTCCTCTTTATGGCAAGCTCGGCAAGATTTAGCGAGAATTGGTTTGTGTAGTTGTCAAAAACCCGCAGCCCCGCCTGCCGGCCCGCCGGGTGTTCAAAATCGACTCCATAGTAACCATCAACAGAACCGCTGATCCTCGTGGTATCAAAAAGGTTTTCCGCCAAGCCTGGCTTAGTGGCGGACGCGGCCAGCGCTTCTGTTGCTGCCGCAGTTTCCGGCCCGGTGGACGCCGTGTCATTCGCGGGCTGGGCTTTCTTCGATTGATCGATTTGGGCCTTGAGTGCGTTCAATTCCTTTTGGAGTTCCTCGATCTTCGCGGTACTGTCAGCCGCCGTTGCCGATCCTGGGTTCCCGGCAGGCGCCTGAGCGTTCAACTGGTGACAGACCGGTACAAGTGCAAAGAAGCCCGCCATTAGCCCCATGGGAAACCGCGAGAGTTTCATTCCAGTTTCCTTCCCTTATCGTGAGGAGTGCCGCCCCAACCAGCGTGGCTACCATAATGAAAGTTGGTATTTCGTGTCCAATCAATAGTTATGTTCGGTGTGATAAAAAACTTTTGGATAAATTAATCTTCTGCTGCCGATAAGAAAAGTGCTACAACGCCTGCGACGGCGGCACTCAATTGGATCAGCGGTGCGTCCATCAGAGCGCCCAGATCGGATTTCCGCTCGGGCCGCTGCTTGTCCGATACGCTTAAAAGTCCCGTGTGGACAGCCAACCGCACTGAGGTCGCGATGATTCATATTCCTCCCGTTGACCAGCTCTTGGGCGGTGCCCGGGGGCGGCCGGCCTCCGCACCCCTCTGGAAGCTTCAGGAGAGGGTCCCATTACTTGCGGTCAGGGGTGAGGATTGCGATTGATTCAGGAACAGCCTCAGCTTATACTGGTGCTAACCAGGGAGCTCAGATTCGAATTCGCACACGATACCCTCCATTTTGGGAAAGGTGGGCTTATTCGAGCACCGCAGTGGATGCGCCGTCTTTTGTCGTAGACCGGCTGCCGAAGGCAATCTACGCAAAGACGTCCTCGCAGAAGGAAATCTTCCGAGGCTGCCAAGCCTTGGAAATTTTTAGGGGGCCCGGCGATGAAGTCTCTAATCCTCCGATCAGCCTTGCTCACAGCTATAATTCTGTTGCCTGCGTGGAAGATGAACGGCGCTCAAAGCCGCAATTCGCCCTCTTCCGATGCTGCGGCCGACGCGGTGCAATCGACATTGACTACCATCAGTATTCCCGGGCCTATGCGCTCCTTCCTGCGGATGGCTGCCATCAGCCAGCAGGTCTCTGAAGATGAGGTCCTCCCGCTGCTAGCCCACAATGTGGCGGTCGAAGGGTTTACCTACGACCGAAAGGGGCGGAGGCCGGACCCCACCGAATACCTCACCCTCTTGAAGGATTATGTGAAGCAAGCGAGGGAGTTGGTGGCAATTGCCGGCCCCCGGCAGGTTATCCGCATCAGCAGTTGCGACCAGGCCGGCCCGTTGCTAAAGGCTCTTGGCTATGAACTGGCAAGCCCCTGCGGGCCGGACACGTACCTTATCACTGGCGACTCTGAAAGGGCCTTTCTCACTGATGATTCGGGATTCCCCCTAACGGCCCTGGAGCAGACCCTGCGCGGCGGCGAGCCTTTCGAGTATGGTTTCGAGTCCTTTAAGGTTCCTGTACTGTTCAGCCAGGGAGATTGGAAGGCCCTTGACCCCAATCAGAAGGATGATCTACTGGACGCCCTCCTTTCCGATGCTGGCGTAGCAAGACTCTACTGGGCGATGGCGCGGATTGACCAGACCACGCGCGAAGATCTCAGGAAATCGCCGGGTCTGAAGAGACTTTTGCCTCTTGCCCCGGCCCTCGATTTCTATGGCAGCCAGATCACAATCCAATCAGGACGCGTCGTGGTGCCTGGCGGCAAGCCGGCTGAAGCGGCGTGGACACAGTTGGCGGGAGCAAGTCCCGGCTCTCCTGGTCAGTTTGTGCTGCACCTTCTTACCAAAGATGAGGGTTGGCTGGCAGCCTATTTTGATGGCTTGTCGCGGGTGGACTCTGCGCAGCAGGCCTATGTTTCACAGTCGCAGCATCTTCAGAACTTCTACAAGGCATTGGTTGGCAATAACCCCGCTCCCGGTCCGGCGCGCCCGGTTTTCAGGCCGGACGCAGGGCTGTTGCTCCTCGTGTCTGGGCTCCAACTGGATGCGAATGGAAAGCCGCAGGTTCCGGGTGGGCTGGCAGCGTGGAAGCAGGTTTTGCAGGATCTACAGCGCCGTGATCATTCCAAACTGGTCCACCAGTGGTCCGGTCGCACCTCAAGGTGGACCTCCCCGGAACAGCTCCTGGAATCCATGTTTGCATTCTCCCGGCTCAACATTGATGACGGCCCTCTGCAGGCCTACCTCTCAATCAGCGGAATCGATCGCACGCGTTCTTCCGGCACGCGCCTGACCCCTGATACCGTGCGCCTGCTAGCAAGCAACTTCAGGAAGTTTGGCGACCAATACCTTACCTTTTCTGAATTCCCCTTGGATAACTCTTCGATCACGAACTTCATTCGTGCGGCCGAGGCAATTGACGAGATCCACGACCGTAATTTGCGATCTGATAGCCTGGGCATTTTCCAAGCCAATTTAGGTCTCTGGAAGATTCTGGCCAGGCAGCGTGAAATTCCCCAATCCAACTGGGACAAGTCCTGGCAGGCGGTGGTCAAGCCGTTTGCCGGAATCCGCTCTTCCGACCAACTCTACGACGCTGCCCGGACCTCGACCCGGGAACTCCTGCAGGCCTCAGCAGGCAACCCAAACCTCTCACAGGCGGAACTGATTGACTTGCTTGCCGGACCGGCGCAGGCGAGTCCCGAAGGTAGACAGGTAAGGATGGACCTGGCCAACAAGATTCGGACGATGATGGCGGCTCAACGCCTTGTGTCCCTCGACACCCTCTTCGAACTCGGCGACAGCCTGGAACGAATGGCCAAGGGTGAAGCTCCGTCCGCAGCGATCGTTCCTTTGGCGGCGCAACTCCAGCAGTTCCAGCTTCCCAAGCCTCTGTTCACCAGAGGTGAACGAGCCGAGTGGTCCATGGGTCTTTACGAAAACCAGCATCTCCAGAGCGAGATGCAGGCGAACCTCACCAAGCTCATAAAGGCGAGGCCGTCGGCTGACAGGCTTCGGACGGCGCGCGGCGAATTGGTTCCTTTTCTTCGAGACACCCTTGTGGGCCTGAATTACGCCTATTATGAACCGCCCGGCGCCCAGATGATTTATAACAATGTCCTTTTCGTGCGCTCCCACGATTTTTCGGGCGCTAGCAGCATGGAGGAAAACCGCTCCTGGAAAACTCCTGACCTGTTTGGCCGCGGTCTTTCAGCCGGTGGAGGCGCTCATCTGGTCGGTTCGCTTTCAAACCTCCCTTACGTCCTGGCACAAGTGGAGGAGAACTTCATCGTGCCGAACAGTGTGCAGTCCCTGATCTGGGAGGATCTGGTGCCAACCTTAATGGCCGGAGCCGTACTTCCGCGATGGTGGAACGTGACCACGAATGAGCTCCACGCGGTCACCCTTTACCAGCGGTTTGGCGAAGAACTGGTAAAGGCTGCCGGCACGGATACTCAATTGCGTGAAAAGGTGATGGGCATCTTTTCCGATCGCATGCTTCCTGCGAGATTCGAGCAGATTGGGCAGGAACTGAGCGATGGTCGTTCCAGCGCTGCCCTTGCCCAGCTAACCCCGGCTGACACATTCTGCCTGGCTGAGGCCTTTCGAAAGCAGTTTCCGTCGGTGGACCCTGCTGGAGGAGAAGCCGAAAAAGAGCTCGATCAGCTTGCCCAGCGCTTTCCCAATGAGGTTAGCTGGGAACGCTTGTCAGCCGATTTCGGGGTGCCGCATCCTGCCCTCGGTTCCACGGACGCACGGTCGTTGGTCAACATGAAACCATTCCCCACCTATCTGGGTTACTCCAGCCGGCTGCTGGCAGAGTCATGGGAGTCCAACAATTTGTATTGGGCCCGGCTCGCGGACGAAAAAGGCTATTCCCCGGTCATGCTGAATCTGCTGGTTCCGCAATTAACCTATCGCATGATCGAAAACATTGCTGCCACTTATCTGGACGATTGGCCGGCCCTGCTCCGATCGTTGCGGGCGACAGGGGAAGAATTTCAGCAGGGGAAGCTGGCTTCTTTGCCTGGCGCCGGGACGAGAGCTGGACTCTAAGGTTCGCTCTGATCGATGGCAGGCGTTTGGCCAGGCTTGGCAGGTTCGGAATAAAGGACGGGATCTTCACGGAAGGTGATCTATGGGACAACGATATGTTCTGGTCGCTCTATTTTCTCTCGGGATGTTCATGGTGCCAGCCGCTGTCGCACCAGCGCAGAAATCGAACTCCGACGTGACGATCGTTCATGTCACCGTCAACATGGTCCAATTGGATGTGGCGGTAACCGACAATAAAGGCAGGTATGTCACCGGCCTCGGTCCCGGCAGTTTTGAGGTTTATGAGGACGGAATTCGAGAGAAAATTGCGGCTTTCGGCGAAGAGAACGGGGTTCCGCGAAGCGTCCATTACTCCGGACCGGGCGGAAAGGTGCCGCAACTTGGGACTTACGTCATTGACGGCGCAGCAGGGGCTAACCCGATCTCTCCGGCCTCCCCGGGCGCCAGCGTGTTTGTCCTTTTTGACACCAGCAATTACATGTATCGGGGCTTTGCCCTTGCACGCGACGCCATCGTGCAGTTCGTCCGGTCGCTGGACCGTGCAGATCGTGTGGCCTTCTACTCCTACAGCCGCGATTTTTTCCGGGCGAGCCCGCTTAGCGACAAGCCCACGCAGGTTCTGGAGGCTGTCCGATCCACTGTGGCAGGCGACGATGCGGCGCTATACAACGCGCTCTTGTGGACCCTCAAAGACGCCGACAAGTTTTCCGGCCGACGGGTCATCGTGGTTTTCTCAAACGGGCCCGATGACGCCAGCATGATCTCGCCTGAGGATGTCCGCGAGCTTGCGCAATCAGAGGGAATCCCCATCTATATGATCAGCACCCGGGAAGCTGAACGTGACCCGCTTTCGACGGCGGTCTTTAAACGCATCAGCACGAGCACGGGCGGCAAAGCTTACTTTGCCGGGCATTGGCAGGATCAGGAAAAGGCCTTTGCCTCCATCCGAGCGGATCTGGCTCACCTCTATACGATCAGCTACTATCCAACCCCGAACTCGAATAACGGTTGGCGAAAAATTACGGTGGAAGTAAAAGGTAAGAATCGGAAAAAATACAATATTCGGACCCGAACCGGATACCGGCCGCGGGTGCTTCCGGAGGCGACCGACGCAATGCCGAATGTCAGCGCTCCCCTCCCGCAGAGTGTTGCGGGCGGGAGATAGTTCGGAACTATTTACGGCCCTTTGAGCACTATACAACCTCAGAGAATTTGAATCCGCAGAAGGCTGCGGAGCTAATCCCAACTGCGCCTCGACCCCTGTCATCGTTTTAATGCAGACCGCGGGTGTACGCAATTGCGTTTTGAATTGACCATTCCTCTGGGCGAGACCATCCCCTATCGAGCGGCAGTTTTGCGATATGTAGGCGTGTCGACGTTTCAGCTTGAAACGACGGCGCGCCTGACGTATCTTCGTGCCCCAAGCGGAATTGCAGCGCCCTATTTGGAGTGGGAGAGCTTGCTCTCGCATTGCGCCAGCGAGCTTGCTCGCGGCGCGGACCGCAATTTCAGCGGCCAGCAAGCTGCCGCCGACCAAAGCGGCGAAGCCGCCACACTCTAAGGGCCTCGCCCGCACGACCCCAGTATCTCGACAACCATAAAGGATCATGGGGTGACGAAGCGCCGATATTCACGACGAGAATTTGTGCGGAAGACTTCTCTGGCGCCATTTGAACTTACAGCGCTGGCGTGGCTTTCCCGATTATCTTCGGGCGCGGCAGCGACAGTTGCCGGCGGCTCGCTGTGGGGATCATTCGTCAAGCCGCCCGATGACGCGCGCATCATGATGCGCTGGTGGTGGTTTGGCCCAGCGTTGTCGTTCGAGGAATTGGAACGCGAAGTCCGCGCGATGAAACGGGGCGGCATTGGCGGCTTTGAAATTCAACCGGTGTACCCGCTCGAGATGGACGATCCCGCTCATGGAATTCGCAACCTGCCTTATCTTTCCGACGCATTCCTTGATGCCCTGAGGTTTGTCAACCGGAAGGCCCAGGCTCTCGGAATGCGGCTCGATCTGACGCTCTGCAGCGGCTGGCCTTATGGAGGCAGCAAGGTCCCAATCACCCAGGCAGCAGGCATGCTGCGCGTGGTGACCGTTCCGATTCCGAGCGATCACAATTCTGTGGCGGTGCCCAACCTTGAGGCAGGTGAGTCCCTGATCGCCGCATGGGCCGTGCCTGGCGAGAACCTGCCGCTTTCGGAATCGAGTGTTCAGCAACTCAACAACCTCAGCGGCGCAAGAGTACAGGAGCAGGGACAGCAGCTATTCCGCGCCGTGATGTTCTTTATTGCCAGCCGCACAGGCATGCTGGTGAAGCGCCCTGCCGTGGGAGCCGAAGGCTTTGTGATCGATCATTACGATGCCTCGGCAGTCGGGTCGTATTTACACTCAACTGGTGACCGGCTGAGCCAGGCATTCAGCGAAAAGCCTCCTTACGCCATCTTCAGCGATAGCCTTGAAGTCTACCGTTCCAATTGGACTCCGGACCTGCTGGCTGAATTCTGCCGCCGGCGCGGCTACGATCTCAAGCCGCACCTTCTCGCGCTCGCGGGCGATGCCGGATCCCAAACTTCGGCGATCCGCTGCGACTGGGGCCGGACGCTGACGGAACTCGCCAACGACCATTACCTGACGCCGCTTCGGGAATGGGCCGACCGCAACGGCAGCAAACTCCGCTGCCAGGCGTATGGCGAGCCGCCTGTGACCCTATCCAGCAATCGTCTCGTGGATCTTCCCGAAGGCGAAAATCCCGACTGGAGGGCACTCAGCCCGGCGCGCTGGGCGTCGTCCGCCTGCCACCTCTATGGCAAGCCGGTCGCCTCGGCGGAAACCTGGACCTGGATTCACTCTCCAGCTTTCCGGGCCACGCCATTGGACCTGAAGGCCGAAGCCGACCGCGATTTTCTGCAGGGCATCAACCAGATTGTCGGCCACGGCTGGCCTTATTCTCCGCCGGAGGCAGGCGAACCCGGCTGGCGCTTCTACGCGGCGGGCGCCCTGAATGATCACAATCCCTGGTGGCCCGTAATGCCGGACCTGGCGCTTTACCTCCAACGCATCTGCTTCCTGCTTCGCCAGGGCAAGCCGGCTAATGATGTTGCGCTCTATCTCTCCAACAGCGATGCCTGGGCGCAGTTCACGGCCAACAGCAATCCCACGATTAATGGCGTGCTTGCTGCCCGGTTGGGAAAGAACATCTGCGGCCGAATCCTGGATGCTGGTTTCAATTTCGATTTCATCGATGATGAAGCCATCGAGCTTGTCGGAATTCCCTACGCCGCTTTGGTTCTGCCCGGCGTCGAGCGAATCCCTCTGGCCGTCTACCAGAAGATCAGAGAATATGCGCTTCGCGGCGGAGTCGTCATCGCCACCCGATCTTTTCCCCACCTTGCCCCGGGTCTCCTGGAAGGCAGGCGCGACAGCGCGAATGTCCAGACGATTTCTCGTGAACTCTTCGAGGAGCCGAACGCGCGCGGCCTCCTGGTTCAAAATGAAGCAGCACTGGGGGAAGCGCTCGCCCGCAAACTGACTCCCGATGTCGAGTTGAATCCCCGGACGCCCTCAATCGGATTTATCCACCGCAAGCTGGAAGACGCACATCTCTACTTTCTGGCAAACACCAGCAACGGGGCTCACAATGTTGAGGCAATCTTCCGCGTCAAAAAACTTTCACCGGAGCGCTGGGACCCGCTCACAGGGACGAAATCCGCCGTGCGATGGAACCGGACAGTCGATGGTCGCACCGTGGCAACCTTGCACTTCGAACCATATGAATCGGCTGTGCTGATGTTCTCCAATTCGCCGAGGGCCTCTTCCCCAGCAGGCTCCAGGCGAAGCTCATTGCCGGTTTCCATCGACTTGAGCCGCGGCTGGAAGCTCACCTTCGCCGCAACGGGCAAACCCATCCAGATGGACCGGCTGCAATCCTGGACGGAGCTGGAGGGGCTCCGCTATTTCTCTGGCCAGGGCGTCTACGAAAAGACCATGTCGGTGCCGCAATCCATGCTCAAAGCCGGAGCGAAGGTCTATCTGAATTTCGGCAAGGGCGTTCCCATCGAACCGCATCATCGACAGAACGGCACGCAAGCCTGGATTGAAAGCCCTGTGCGAGAGGCTGCGGTCGTCTACGTGAATGGGAAGCGCGCCGGTTCGGTCTGGCACCCGCCCTACGAACTGGAAATCACGGAATGGCTGCACACAGGAGCGAACACGCTTCGGGTGGTTGTCGGAAATCTTGCCATCAATTCCACGGCGGGCCAATCGCTGCCTGACTATCGGCTCCTGAATCTTCGCTATGGCAAACGGTTCGCCCCGCAGGACATGGACAACCTTCAGCCCTTGCCCTCCGGCCTGCTCGGACCCATCACGCTGGTCGCACGTTGAGGGAATGGCGACAGACGTGCCGCCAGTCGTCTTGGATAACACGACGAGTCTCTTTTTTCGGATTGCCTAGCCCCCACAAAACCTCTGGTCCATCTTCGTCTCGTTTTTTTCGTCGTCTTGTGTTTTCAATAACATGGCTAGCTTTGTTTTTCGGTTTGTTTTCGGTTTGTTTTTTCCACAGGTACGTGTTTTCAATAACTTCTCCGCTTTGTTTTCCGGTTTGTTCCGGTTTGTTTTTCGGGCCGATCCTTTGTTTTCAGCAACTTCTCCGCTTTGTTTTTGAAAAAAGTATTCTTTTTGTTTTTGCTGCCGCCAAAACATCCCCACTTTTCGTCGCCGTACCCGGCCGTTTTGAACGCCAATCCCGCCTGCTGCTGAAGCTCAAATCGCCACGACCATAGAACGGGCCTTGAACTTGAAATCAAATCCCCATCGCTTGCTGCTGGTTTACCGCATTGGCAATCAGTCCCCTTGGCAGGCTTTGCTGTCGCGCAGCGAAAACGGTCCTTCGAACGAGCTATCATGAGGCTACCATAGTAGCCGACAGAAGTCAAGCGAAATCGGCCAAAGGTCGCTGCAAAGTGAGAAGTTCCCCTATGAGCAAAGTAGAAAGTTCCCGCTGGGCGTGGTAGAAGCTTGGGGGATGAGAAAAGAGGAACTGAGGTTGAGTCAGCGGGATCGAGATCTGTTAGTGGTGTTGGCAGGGATCGAGCGAGGAGACTGGGTGAGGAAGCTGCTGAGGAGGAGGCGGCAGGAGGGCGATGGAGGGATCGTGTACCGGCTGCGGGGGCGGGTGTCGACCCGGAAGTCCATTGCCGAGCCCAAGCGTTCGAGTTGTATTGGCACAATTTCGGTGGTAGGTTGATGACCAGTGGGGGTGTGTGCCCATGCAAGTTAACCGGCGAAATTGTTTGAAGGCGATGGGCCTTGGAGTGGCGGCGGCTACCTGTGGGAAATCGGTCGCCCTGGCCGCGCAGTCGGTGTCAAAAAGCGATGCCAGCAAGCTCCGGATGCCGGGGCCTTATCCAGGCCGAGTGGTTTCTGTGGAGAACCCTGCCGTGCTGGTGTCGGGCCAATATCAGGCCGGAGCCGTCCAGCAGATGATGCGGCGCGGCATGAGGGAATTGACAGGTGCAGATTCCTGGGCCGATGCCTGGCGGCTGTTCTTTGAGCCAGGAGATGTTGTCGGAATCAAACTCAACCCGGTGGGCCAGCCGCTGGTGAAATCGGACGCCACTGTGGTTCGCGAGATCATTGCGGGCCTCAATGCCGCCGGGGTTCAGAACAAGGATATTGTTGTCTATGATCGTTACCGCGACCAGTTTTTCAACGCAGGATTCGACAAATGGCTGCCCGAGGGTGTTCGCACCTCATACGCGGCTGATCATTTTGAATCCATTCAACTGGGAATGGACGGATATGATCCCGACCATTATCTGGACATGGCGTTGACTTTGCCCGGTTACGGAATCGACGATGTCAGGGCGCGGCGCTCATTTGCGGCGCGATTCATCACCCGCCAGGTGAATAAGCTGGTCAACGTTCCCGTGCTCAAGGACCACCAGTCGGCCGGAGTCACGCTGGCCCTCAAGAACCTCTCCCATGGCCTGGTCAACAACGTCAGCCGCAGCCATTCCTCCTCGACTCTGAACGCCTGCAATGCCTTTATCCCGGCGGTGGTGTCCTTACCCGTGATTCGGAACAAGGCAGTCCTCCACATCCTGGACGGTGTGAAGGGCTTGTATAACGGCGGGCCCGGCGCCAGGGCGCAATTTGTGTGGGAGCATCGCACCATCTATTTCGCGACGGATCCCGTTGCACTGGATCATGTGGGCTGGGAAGTGATCGACGCCAAAAGGGTCTCCGCGGGTTTGAAGAAGCTCTTCGAATCTACGCCGGACAAATTCAGCACTTTCGCGCACCGGCAGCCCGAACACGTCGAGATCGCCGGCGCTCTCGGGCTGGGCGTATGGGACCGCGACAAAATCGATTTGCGGCAGTTGAAGGTGTAGACGTGAAGCTGCATTAGGCGTAAGCAATGCAGCGAGCGGGTTTCAGTTTGAGGACCCGCAACACTTCTTGTATTTCCTGCCGCTGCCGCAAGGGCAAAGATCGTTTCTTCCAGGCTGCCCGTTGGCGCGGCTTGCCTCTTCCCGCGTTCGGATCCACTCCATCACGTTGGCGGGCGCTCTGCCCTCCTGGAGTTCCTCGGCCATAAACCGCATGTACGGATCGATGTGTTTGAAAAGCTTCTTGTACCCCGTGCAGAGGTAATTGAGGCCTTCCTCGCCTTCCGGCGTCCGGATAAAGCGGTGCTTGGGGCACTCGCCGTTGCAGGCAAATCGCACATCGCATTCCCGGCAATATCGCGGCAGCGCGTCGAGCTTGTCCTGGCCGAATTTGTACTGTTGGGGTGAATTGACCAGCGAGCTCAAGGGAGTTTCCATGATGTTGCCCAACTTGTTTTCCGGGTAGACAAAATGGTCGCACGAGTAAAGGTCTCCGTTGTGCTCGATGGCCATGGCTGATCCGCAAGTTTCCCGAAAAACGCAGAGGCTGGCGGGATAACCCATCCAGCTTTCAAGCGCCACGTCGAACATCTGCACAAAGCAGCGCCCCACGTCGTTGCGGACCCACTCATCGAAAATCGCGCACAGAAATTTACCGTACTGGAGCGGCTCCACAGACCATTCGGATACTCGCGCGGGCTCGTCCGATTCGGGGCTGACCAGAGCCAGGCCGTCCGGATTCGGCGACTGGGCGATCCTTTCCACGATGGGAATGAACTGCATAAAACCACTGCCGTTTTCCCTCAGAAAGCGATAGACCTCCAGCGGATGGTGCGAATTGTGGCGCTGGACCACCGTCAGCGTGTTGAATTCCACGCCGTGCTTTTTGAGATATCCCAGGCCGCGCATCACGCGCTTAAAAGTTGGCTGGCCTCCCTTGTCCACACGATAGTGGTCATGCAGTTTTTCCGGTCCGTCGATGGAAAGGCCGACCAGGAATCTGTTATTGGACAGGAACTCGCACCAATGGCCGTCCAGCAGAACCCCATTGGTCTGGAAGGCGTTTTCGATCTTTTTACCGTCGGCGTACTTCTTCTGCAGTTCGACGACTTTCTCGAAATATTCGACTCCCAGCAGCGTGGGTTCGCCTCCCTGCCAGGCAAAGGAAACCTGCGGCACATTCTGGGACTGGATGTACTCCCGGACGTAGGTTTCAAGCACATCCTCAGGCATTGCCCAACTGGATTTTCCAGGGTAGAGATTTTCTTTTTCGAGATAGAAACAGTAGCGGCAATCCAGGTTGCAAATAGGCCCCATCGGCTTGGTCATGATGTGAAAAGCCGTCAGAGCCGGCTGCCTTGTTTCCGGCGCGTCAGCGATGCTGCTGTGGGGAAGAGGCATTTAAGTTAAGTGTATGCCATGCGACATTGGCCTGCAACCGCTGGATCTGGCGGACTCTGGGCTTTAATCGGGCGCAACCCCATAAGGCCAGCTTGGCCGGTCTGCGCTGAATTGGCCGCAGTCACTTCGGGTTGCCGGGTCGGGCCCAAGGCTAAATCTCGCCTGCTTCTTTGCCCAGTTCCATCATTCGCTGGCGCAGACGCTCCGACAGGTCCTTGTATCTTGCGTCCCCGTAGAGATTGTGAAGTTCTTTCGGATCTTCCTGCAGATCATAGAGCTCATATTGTTTGGGTTCGTACTCCCAGTACTCGATCAGCTTATAGCGCTCGGTGCGGATGCCGCGATTTTTGGGAACCATGTTCGGTCCCGGATACTCATAGAATGCATAGTACCAGTCCCTTCGCCAGGAAGCCGGTTGCTCTCCCTTCAGGAAAGGCAGAAAGCTTTGCCCCTGCATCGACTCGGGAACTTTCACTCCCGCCAATTCCAGCATGGTGGGAGCGATGTCGAGGTTCAACACCATCTTGTCGTTCAGCGTTCCTGGCTTGATCAACTTCGGGTAACGCACCAGCAGAGGAATGCGTATTGACGGCTCGTGCATCAGTCGCTTGTCCATGAAGTGCCATTCGCCGAGAAAGTACCCATGATCTGCAGTGAACATAATAACGGTGTCTTCCAGCTTACCCGTCCTTTCGAGGACTTCCAGAATACGGCCAACGTTTTGATCCAAACCCACTGTGGACGCGTAATGATTTTTGACCATTGCCTCCAGCGTGCTCACGCCCGTTGAATCCGTCCCGATGTGGTTGTCACAATTCGCGAAGGCGCGCGGCTTGCTCGGGTAGCCTTTCAGATCCTCGTCAAAAGTTTCGGGAACAGGAATTTTGGTTCCGTCGTCGTACAACTTGGCCAGATTTCGAGGCGGGATGAAGGGCTGATGAGGAGCTTTGAGGAATAGATACATGCAGAAGGGTTTCTCTCTTCTGCCTTCCAGCCAGCCGGCGGCGGCCATCGTAATCACGTCGTCCGAATATCCCTCGATGATTTCATCTCCGCCAATATGGCCGTTGATGCCTTCAGCAATCGGCGCATTGACGTACTCCTTCTGTCCAAGATAGCCGTAGTAATAATCCCAATAGTACTCCCGCAACCCTCCGGCCACATGTGACTTGCCGCAGAAGGCCACCTCATATCCTGCGTTTCGCAAGTGTTCCGAAACGATGTGAATCCCTTTTCCGATATGCCGCTGCTTATTGTCAATCACCCCATTACGTCTCGAGTAGAGACCCGTCAGCATCGTCGCCCGGCTGGGAGCGCAGAGGGCATTGATCACAAAGGTATTCTCGAAGCGCATGCCCTCGCGCCCGATGCGGTCAATGTTTGGTGTCCTGATAATCGGATTGCCTGCGATGCTCAGCTCACTGGACTGAATGCCGTCGCCCATGATGATCAGGAAGTTGGGCCCGCCATTTGTTTTGCCGGCGGAGTTCTGCGGCGCGGCTTTACCTGAAGAAGCGGCGGCTGCAAGCGCGCCACCCAGAGTTCCGGCACCCACCTTGAGCACCTCTCGACGGGAAAGCTTTGTCCCGTGATTGCGTTCCTCGGCTTCGTTATTGATTGAGCTCATCAGTACCTCTCGACCGGGTTTTGTGACGATGCGAGGCCACTACCGAAATGCCGCTCGGGCTCCTGCAGCGGGATCAACTCTGCATGTGCACGCCGGAACCAATCAGCAGATACAGATAACACTTCAACTATCAAAAGGCAACGGCGCATTATTCCCGTGGCACAGGCGGCTGTACGTGCAGGCATTCACAGGAAATGGCGCAAGTCGAGCCGCGGGCCGCTGATTGACGGCAAAACTGCACGCATGTTATTTTCAGGTTCGCATCGAGGTCCTCGATTGAAAGGGATTCCAGGTCCGCTATGATTTCCGTAATCATTCCGACTTACGAAGAGGCGGATTCCATCCAGGATGTCATCCGCCGCTCCGGCATGGCTTTGGCAGCGTCCGGTGAACAATATGAGTTGATCGTTGTTGACGACAACAGCGGCGACGGGACCGCCGAACTCGCCGAGGGATTGAGCAGCGAATTTCATGTGCGGGTGCTTCGCCGAGCTGGGCGCCTGGGGCTTGCCACAGCCGTGGCGGATGGCTGGAAGCTGGCGCGCGGCGATTTGCTGGGCGTGATCGACGCAGACCTTCAGCACCCGCCCGAGATCCTTGTGGCGCTGGCGGCCGCGCTGCGCCAGTCCAACGCTGACCTGGCGATTGCCAGCCGCTACATCGCGGGTGGCGGGACCACCGATTGGGAATTCATCCGCCGGGTGATTTCGGGTGGCGCCACGCACCTGGCTGCGTCCGTTTTGCCTCTCAAGCTTTCTGCCGTTAGCGACCCTATGTCGGGCATGTTCGTTGTACGGGCTGCGGCGATTTCAGGCTTGGAGCTTTCGCCGTTGGGTTACAAAATCCTGCTGGAGGTGCTGGCCAGAGGTCGAATCGAACACATTGTCGAAGTTGCTTACCAGTTTGAAGAACGGGCGCGCGGCGCTTCCAAGCTGGGCGCTCGCCAGTACGCAGAGTACCTGGCCCACCTGGTTCGGCTTGCGGTTGCGACGGGCCAGTTCCGCGCCTGGGTTCTGTACAGCTTGGTGGGGTTCACTGGAGCCGTCGTGGATATAGGCCTCATCTATTGGTTGGCCGCGCGCGCCGGGGCTAACGTTCTATGGGTTGTGCCTCTGGCCGTTGAGGTTGCCCTGCTGTGGAACTTCCTCTGGAACCAGCATGTCACCTTCGCCCGCCGCCGCCGTGGTTCTGGAGAAGGCGGAGTCATCTCCCGCCTGTGGCGCTATCAGAAAGTGTGCCTGCCCGGCGCCATCTTGAATATCGTTCTCACCCTGGTCCTCGCCTCGCAGGGCGTGGAGTTGATCGTGTCAGCGATGGCCGGGGTGGTTCTCGACGGCGTCGTGAATCTCGCCTGCAATGTTCCCTCCATCTGGAAGATCTGGGGCTCAAGGACTTCCACCTCGAGTGGCCGGGTCGGAAACCAATCCGGCGTCGAAGATTCTCGTTCTGAGTTCTCTTCCACTCACCCGCATTTCTAATTTTGTCGATAGATAGCCTGGCCTTGGTATGCACATGCTCGGTGCGACTTCGGGTGGTTCTGTCTATTCGCGCAAATCCCGAATCTGGCTGATCGCGGCTATGGCTGCGGTCTTCATCCTCTCCCTGCCGAATCTTCAATATCCCATCGGCCGTGATCAGGCGACCTACTGTGTGATCGCTGAGAGCCTGCTGAAGGGCAAGCATCTCTACCGTGATCTTTGGGACAATAAACCGCCGGGCATCTTTTATCTCTACGTTCCCATCGTCGAACTTTTTGGGCGGACAACGTGGCTGCTGGGCGCGGCGGATCTGGTATGCGTTTTGGCGGCCGCATTCGCCACATTCTGTTTCTGTACGCGGTATCTGGGACCGCAGGCCGGTACCGTCGCGGCGGTGCTCTACGCCTACTGGCACGATCGCAAAGGTTACATCAACGCGGCGCAGCCGGAGATTTTCATTGTGCTGCTTATCCTTGCAGCGTTCTTTCTATTGGCTAGCGAAGGGTACTTTGCGAAGTGGCGAAGCTTCGCCGCAGGGCTGGCGCTGGGCGCGGCGTTCTGGACCAAATACAATGCCCTTCTATTCCTGCCTTTGGTGGTGTTTCTCCCTTACTTGAAGACCAGCCGCTTGGACGAATCTCCCCCTCGATTCGCGCTTTCTAGCCCCTGGCGAGAATGGTTTGCTAGAGCCGCTGCGCTGCTGGGCGGGCTCGCCTTTGCTATCGCCGCCGTTCTGGTCTCGTTTCGGCTTTCCGGGGCGTGGCCGGCCACGAAGGAAGTGCAGTTTCGGGTTCTGCCGCGCTACGGCGCCATGGTGGTCGAACGAACTCCTCACTATTTTCTCTGGGCGCTCGGCCAAATCAACGTCAATCTGGGAAACTGGCCTGAGGCAGGCGTAGCGCTGGCGCTGCTGATTGCCTGGAGATGCCGCGAGTTTCATCGCACGGCTCCGATTTTTTTGGCCGCCGCGTCAGGACTGCTTGTGACGTTGTCCCAGGCGCGATTCAACGCCTACACCTTTGAAACCTTCTTGCCGTTTCTAGCCATGCTCTGGGCCTATGTAGCCGTACAGGTCTTTCGAGGTTTCCAGGCGCTCTCCAGCCGCTTTGTTCGCAGCGGTTGGAACGCCGCGCGGATCGGCGTGTGGCTGGTGTTTATCAATTGCGCTTACTTCCCCCTGCCCGTGCCCGCTATGCACCAGGTGGAACGCTACCAGGGATTCGCGAAGTGGTGGCGTAGTCCCGAAGACTCGTATGCAGGCTACTGGTGGGCGTTGGGCATCGAACATTTGGGTGGAGAGTTCCAGGTCGTTCGTTATCTCAAAGGCCACTCCGCGCCGGGCGATAAGGTCTACGTGTGGGGAACCGCACCGCTCATTTATTTTCTGTCCGGGCGCGAGTGCCCTTCGCGCTTTGTGTCCAACCTTGCATTGATCTCCGATTGGGCGCCGGCGGCTTGGCGCGATGAACTCGTCCAGACGCTGAAACTAAAGCGGCCGTCCTTCATTATCGTCGAACGCCGCGATGCAATTCCCGCCGTTTCCGGGACCACGCTCGATTCGCAGGAATACCTCGTCCGCTATCCTGCTCTGGACAGGATCCTCAGTCATCAATACCGGCGGTCCAAAGCCTTCACGAATTTCAACATCTATAAGCGGCAGCACACGCCGGCAGGAGGCGGCGCCTGGTGAACGCTGATCGACCATCTGGGCAGGTTCGGTTTTCAGCTTCCGGCTCGGGTCGCTGGTTGGCGCTGGCGCTTGGGTTGGTCCTGTTGATGGCGATTCCGAATCTCAGTTACCCCATTGGGCGCGACCAGGCAACATACTGCGTGATCGGGCGTGGCCTACTCGACGGAGCACGCCTCTACCGTGACCTCTGGGACAACAAGCCACCGGGGATTTTCTATTTGTACGCAGCCATCGTGAAAGTTTTCGGGCCGGCGATGTGGAGCATCGGGCTGCTCGATATCCTCTGGTTGCTGGGCATCTCGATGTTCATTTTTCGATTTACGGAACCGAGCCTCGGCAAAGCAGCCGCGTTCCTCGCGGTGCTGGTGAATGCAGCGGTGCATATCCGGGCGGGATACTGGGATGCGGGCCAGCCGGAGACCATTATGATGATCTTCATCTTCGGCAATTACTTCCTGCTGGCTGCTCGCGGCCGGGGCGTAAAGCTGAAACAGGCTGGTGCAGGACTTCTGTTCGCCAGCGCCTTCTGGGTAAAGTACAACGCCGTCGCCTTTCTGCCCTTCTTGCTCCTGGCGGCGTGGCTGGAGAGGGGCAGGGCCGGGCAGACCTCAGAGCCGAGACAAAGGCTTGAAACCCGTTCTATCCCTTGCGTTTCCCCGCTAGGCATGTTTGCCGGGGGCTTCCTGCTGGCCGGTGTTCTGGTCGTCTCCGGCTGCGTGTTCAGTGGCGCATCGAGTGGATTCATTGAAGAACAACTCCTGGTGCTTCCGCGGTATGCCGCCACGGCGTCCATTGACGTCCCCCACTATTGGGCATGGGCGGCCGGGCGGATCGATTTCTGGCTGGGCGGATGGACCCTGTGCGCTGCACTGGCTGCCATTGTCGTTGCGTGGCGACGCCGTCATCTCGCTCGCCTGGCGCCGGCGCTGGTGGGTGCCGCAGCCGGGTTCGCAGCGCTGGTGATGCAGGTGCGATATCAGCCGTACTATTTTGAAACCTGCTATCCGTTTTTTGCGATTTTTTGGGGATATCTGGGCGTTCAGGCCTGGGAAGGCGCGCGGGCCGTGGCGCGCTACTGCGCGCGCCGGAACTGGCGAGTGGCGCAGGTCCTCACGTGGGTGGTGTTTGCAAACCTGATTGCCGTCTGCCTGCCGCGGCCGCTGATGCGATTGGTGACGAACTACCGGGCTCTCAACCAATGGCGGCGGTGCCCAGCGGACTTTTATCCCAGCTATTCATGGCCGGGCGCGGCGGAAGACTTCCGCGACGTGCTGCGCGTGGTCGACTACCTCAGGTGCCATGCCGCCCCAGCGAATGGAGTCTACGTGTGGGGCAACGAGCCGCTGATTTACTATCTCAGCGGCCATCGCCCGCCCGTGCGTTTTGTCTGGAATCTTGCGCTGATTGCTCCGTGGCGACTGTCCGGCTGGCGGCGGGAACTGATCGGCCAGCTCACTCAGGCACGGCCGCGTTACATCATCGTGGCGAAGCGTGACGAGGTCCACGATCTGTCGGGGAATTATCAGGATTCCGAACACGCCCTCCGCGATTTTCCGGAGTTGAGTGCTTACATCCACAATTTTTATCAGCCCTGCGAAGACGAAGTAACATTTGAAATCTACTGCCGCGGCCCGAGCGCTGTAAGCGCCGCCCCGACCGTTCCGGCTTCCTGAATCGCATGCGTCGGCTCGGCCCCAGCCTCATTTTTCGAATGGAGATCAATTACCCGAACCTGAAAGTCCAGGAAGAAGAGAACGCCGCAGAGTGCCAGCGCGCCGAGCGAGATTGCCAGGCCCGCCGCAAGGCCGCGCTGCCGATAAAAGAATCGAATCGTGTGCCGGCCGGTGCTTGCCCGAACGGCGCGAAACAGGAGGTTTGCCCGCAGGATCGGGACCTCACGCCCGTCAACCGAGGCGTGCCAGTTGGGACCGAAGCGGTCCAGGAGCACCACATATCCCGGCCGCGAAAGCCGCACCTGCAACCTGACGCTGTTCGGCTGGCGTTCGAACGATTCCACCTGCCCGGCAGGACCATCAGCGACTGAAGAGATTTCGACTCCCTGCTTTGACGCCAGCAGCACGGTGCGGCGAGCGTCAAAATCGGGATCTGCCAAGCGCGCCAGCGTTTCGTCTGGATCCGGCGAATAGATCGACTCGCCTGCCACGTAGGCCCTGGGCAAGAAACAGTGATTCTCGTAAAGATAGCTCGGAAGCGGCGTGCCGTTCGCCACGCGAGCGACCTCGCGGGCCGTTCGATAATCGCCCGGAGTGCCGAGAATCTCAAATCTCACGTTGCTGCGGCCCATCATGCAAAGCGTCTGGGCAGGACTCGCGGCTTTGTGCAGCGCGAAGACCCAGAACCGGTAGAGCGGCACCGGGAAACTCCATTCCGGATCGACGTTTGAGATGCCCTCGGCGCCCTCGAGCATGCCGCCGTGCTCCAGCAGCAGCCTTTCCTGGAACGCCGCGGGTGCGGGTGCGGGCGCGTCGAGGTTGCGCACAGCAGGGATGGAGGCAAAATCCAGCGGCCGCTTCAGTGCCTCGGTCGAGACGGCAGCCAGCGCCGAGCCGCCAAAAATGTCGCAGTAGCGATAAGGCATCGGTGACGGCGCGAATTGCCCCAACACCGGTGGGCGATAAGCGTAAAAAGCGGCGGGCACGGTGGGATTGGCGGAATAGTTCACCAGCACAAGCTGCGCGGCCGCAACAGCCAGCGCCAGTGGCAGTCCCATGCGGGCGCGGCGGTCGCGCTGCCTGAGCCCGGCGAACCAGAGCGCGCCGCCCAGCGTCAGCCCGGCGACGCCCGGCGCCTGCCAGCGCAGCATGTTCAGGAAATACCGCGCAGCGCCCTCCACGGCCTCGCGGCCGTATGCCGTAACGGGATGGATTCCCATGGCGGTGATGGTGTGGCCAAGCGCCCATGCGGCCATCAACTCCACCCATTGCGGAGCGAGCCAGCAAGCTCCCCACACGAGCCAGGCCGCAGCCGCCGCAACCACCATCAGCGCGAACACGCCCGTGGTTTTTCTCGACCGCAATGGTCCCGGCTGGTGCATCACGTCGATACCCCATCCGGCCAGCAGCGCCACCAGCAGCATCACGAGAACCAGCAGCTTGATGGGAAAGCGCACCAACTTCAGAATGGGCAGCACAGCGAGCGCCAGCCCGTACAGCGGCGTGAACCGTCCGAAGGCAAGCAGCAGCAAAGCTAGCGCGGCCCAGCCCGCAAATGGCCGGCGGCGGTCGCGGCCCAGGACCAAACCGATGAGAGCCAGAAACAGCGGCACAAAGCCCAGAAAAAGCGACGGGAAATAAGGTTTGTTGTTGAAATTCAAAACCGGGGTCCACAGCGACGACGCGGTGAACATAGGATCGGGAAATCCCGCCACAAAGGTGCTGATCAACTGCAGCGGATGGAGCGACCAGTAGGTGTTCTGGCTGAAAGGGAATCCAATGGAGCCGCGCAGCGAGCGACGCAGCAGCACCATGGCGGGCAGCAGTTGCACGGCCGCGAGCGCCGTCATCAGCCCGCCCGAGCAGATGAAAGTCGCAAGCACCCTCAGGTTTGCCCGCGCCAGCGGACGCCGGAAGAATCCGGCCTGAAAAAGCGCGTAGGCGAAGCAGAGCCCGAAAGTCGCCAGCAGCGTGAACGGCTCGCCGGCCAGAAATTGCATCAGGAAGATCAGCGTCAGCAGTAGCCAGCGCCGAATCGACCGGCCAGCGACGGCGCGATCGGTGGCAAGCAGCGCCCAGGGAATCCAGGCCGCGCAGGCCGCTTCGTTATAAAAACTTCCAAGCGAAAGCACCGGCCCGCTGAACGTGAAAAAGAGCGCTGCAAAAAACGCCGCCAGGTGCGACTGCCGCCAGCGCCGCGCCAGGCAGTATGTCCCGGCCGGGGCCAGCATAAAGTGCAGCACAAAATGCAACTGGAAAGCGAGGCGCACGGGCAGCAGAACTATCAGCAGCGTGGTGGGATAGAAAACCAGCGCGTTGGGATTTGCCAGAATCGGCTGGCCGAAATTCAGATAAGGGTTCCAGTAGGGCAGCGATCCGCTGCGGCAGATCTGGTGGATGAGGCGCGCGAGCGGATAACTCTGGTTCAAGATGTCGCGGTAGAAGAGCATCTGGGAAGCGAACAGCACTTTCCAGAACATCAGCGCCACGGCGCCGGCCAGCACGGCCAGGGCGTAATAGTCATGGCGGTCGGGAAATGGGGCAGCGGGAGCGTCGCTTTCACGAGAGCCGCAGAGTTCGTAGTGCGGTCCTCCGATGACAAGGTCCGCCGTGGTTTCTGTAGCGGCGGGTTTAGCCCGCCACGGTGGCGACGTAAAGTCGCCGCTACGCCGGGCCACAGACCACAACCGAAAACGCTGCGGACCGCAGGTTCGGCGGGCTGCCCTACCCAGCTTGCCGACAGTTGTGAGCGAGGGAACACGCATAGAGGCCAGGGACCGAGGCCCCGAACGCCGTGCGGCCCCAATAGAGGAAATCGTCGGAATAGGCCTGAGGGTTTATGGCTTCAGTTTTGGTGGGAGGCGGGCGGTGATGGGGGAATTGGGTATCGCTTTTCCTATTGCGGGAATCACAGGGATATGTCAATCTTACGGCAGTCCTTTGAAAGGATGCCCGAACATGGTTGAACGGAATCCCAAATCGTTGAACCGATGGTTGCAGCGGCTGACGTGTGCTCGTTGCAAGTGGGCGTCTAACTTTCTCTTCAGCTAAAGACACTCTTGCCAGGCGAAGCACAGTAGCGGCGTACACGGCGCGACGTGTGGTTCTCTGTCGCACGAGTTGCGATGGCGCAGCCGCACGCTCCTGGGTATGACTCGCGCTGGCCGAGGTACGAGCGGCAGGGCAAAGTCCGATCACGCGGTGGACCACGCCACCGCAAGTGTGCCCGCTTTGTCCTCGACGGTACTATCGATCACTGATCTGGACAGGCGGCATTGCAAAGTTTGCCCAGCGTGCCAGCTACGGCGCTGATGAGGACCAGACCCGGAAGTCTATTGAATCATGTTTGAACTGCTCAAAAACATGCTGAGCGGCCACAATCAGTTCGCCACTGGCGGACTGCTACTGATGGTCATCGGGGGCTTGGGCGTCTACCTTAGAGCCGTGCCCGAGCGCCTATGGGAGTGGTTTGTCTTGCAGACAACATTAATGATCACCGCCAAAGACGATGATGCGGCCTTCGTGTGGGTCAAAGAGTGGTTCATGGAGCAGGATTTCCTCGCGAGGGTTCGAAGGGTTGATTTGGATACAACCCTCCGCGGAGAGGGTCTGAAGTTGATTCCCGCTCCGGGGCGGCATTGGTTTTGGCACGGCCGGAGACCTTTTGTCGTGTACTTCCACCGCAGAGAAACTGTCGAAGCACGTTCGCAGAGGCGGACGGAGTCATTCACTTTCAAGACGGTGGGGCGACACCAGGACTTTCTCAGGCAATTTGTTGCAGAGGTTGTCAAGAGCCATGAAAAGGCGCTGAGGCTGAGGACATCACTGTTTATTTACGAGGATTACTGGACGCCGCTCCGCAGTTACTCGCCGCGCCTGCTGGACTCCGTCATTTTGAAGCGCGGCGAAAAGGAACGTCTGATTCAGGATGTCGGGAAGTTCAAAGCTTCGAAAAAGCGATATACGGAGCTTGGAGTGCCCTATCACCGGGGATACCTTTTTTACGGGCCAGCAGGGACTGGCAAGACTTCTCTGGCCTCCGCTCTTGCTCAAAAATTCGGCATGTCGGTCTACGCAGTCAATCTCAACGACTTTAACGACAGGACGCTGGCAACTGCCATCCGCGAAGTTCCTCCTGACTCGGTAATCCTGTTTGAAGATATCGACTGCATGACGGGCGGAAAGACAAGGGAAATGGCAGTCGACGGACTGGCAAAGAATCGAGCAAATTCCGGAAGTAACGAGACGGTCTCTGACCTGCTGGGCGTTACGCTTTCAGGATTACTGAACGTGCTCGATGGGTTCAGTGCGCCTGATAGTGTATTGTTCGTGATGACCACAAATCGGATCGGAGCTCTGGACCCTGCGCTTCTAAGACCAGGGCGGATTGACTACAAACTTTATATGGGAGATGCCAGCGCAGACCAGAAAGTGGATCTTTATAGAAGGTTCTTTCCCTCCGCCTCCGAGCTTGAGGCGCGGGCTTTTGTGGACGAGCATCCTTCAGCAACAAGCATGGCAGAATTCCAGGGACTGCTGCTTGGCCTGGAGCGTCATGGCGTCGCCAATGGCGAAAATGACGAAGAGCTATCATCTCAGGGGAAGCCGAGAAGCTCTTTTTTGAGGTGAAACATGCACCCGACTGAGGACCGAATCGTATCCATCGCAACTTGCGCCACGTACGCGGCACCGGCGAAGGCCGTAGGACCTCACATTGTCAGCACGACGCGGAACTGGGCTTTTCCACTCATCATGCGCTGATAGGCCTCGCCTGCTTTTTCGAGCGGATAGGTTTCAATCATGGGGCGAACGCCGGTCAATTCGGCAAAACGCAGTGTATCCTCGGAATCGGCTGGAGTTCCGGAAGCCCACCCTTGAATGGCCCTGCTTCCACTGATGAGCTGAAGCGGCGTGACCTCAATGGGATCAAATGCTGCACCGATCACCATGAGCTTGCCGTTCGGTCCCAGGCCGTCAATCAGCTCGGACATCGCTTTCGAGCTTGGGGCTGTCGCCAGAATCACCTGCGCGCCGCCCAGCTTCTGCAATTCCTCCGCCGCGTTCGTCGCCTTGCTGTCGATGTAAACGTTCGCTCCGAGTTTATTGGCGAGCTGTGCGTTTTCGGGACCGCGTCCGATAGCTGCGACCTTGTAACCGAATTTGCTGGCGAATTGAACACCGAGATGGCCCAGGCCGCCGATGCCCTGCACCGCAACCAGATCGCCGCGCATTGCACCGCTGTGGCGAAGCGCGTTGTAGGTGGTAATTCCGGCGCAGAGCAGCGGCGCGGCTTCAACGGCTTCGAGACCATCCGGAATGGCCACCAGCGCCTCCCTGGGGGCCAACATGTATCGCTGGTATCCTCCGTCATAGCTGATGCCCGCAATCTTCTGATTGCGGCAGTTGCGAAAATCTCCCTGACGGCATGAAGGACACGTCCCGTCGTGACCGCCGTGCCAGCCCACGCCGACGCGCTGCCCTTGCTTCCATTCGGAAACTCCGACCCCCAGTTCGTCGATAATTCCCGCGACTTCGTGGCCAGGAGCCCGCGGATACTGCATGCCGGGCCAGCCGCCTTCTTTGGTGAGCACGTCGCTGTGGCAAACGCCACAGGCCTGCACCTTGATGCGGACTTCTCCCGCGCCAGGTTTGGGAATAGCTCGCTCGACAATCTGGAAATCAGCTCCCGCCTCTGGAACCAGCGCCACCTTCATGGGTGCTGCTGCGACTTTTGTTGTTGCCATCGCTCCTCCTTTGCATATCAGAAGTTATCAAAGCGCGCCTGCTATAACTGCCCACCGGAGCTGGCGCAGAGCTGGATTTCGCGGCCGTACAATTCCCGCAGTGAAGCGAGGCGCCCCTCGGCGATTAGACACCGGAGCATCACATTGGTTTCAAAGTATTTCTTACGATAGCGGCGGGTGGTGACCCGGCCCCGTACGGACCTGCCCATTTTTCCAGGCGGCGACCCAGCCGTTTGGCTGATGCGCCCACCCTCCAAATCCTCCAGAATATTTTTGGAGGTTCGAAATGCAAAACGCATTGGTAAGTCTTTCGGACGAGCTTACGAAGCTCGTCAATGAATTTCAGTCTGACGTTGTGGCTGTTCACGCGCGTCCCCGATACCCATCGAGCGGCGTTCATTGGAGGCCCGGCCTCGTGGTAACGGCGGACCACACCATTCGCCGGGAAGAGGACATTCAGGTGACGCTCGACGGCGGCAGGACCGTCAACGCAACGCTGGCCGGCCGCGATAGCGGAACGGACCTGGCGCTGCTAAAGGTGGAAGGTCTAGGTTCGCCGCGCGTTCGCACGAATGACGGCGACTCTGCCAAAGTGGGCGAGCTGGCGCTGGTGCTCGGCCGCTCGCCGGACAGCGGACCGAACGCCAGCCTTGGAATCGTCAGCGCCGTTTCCGGCCCCTGGCGCACCTGGCGAGGCAAGCGCCTGGACCAATATATTCGTCTTGACGCCAATTTCTTCCCCAATTCATCCGGGGGCGCGGTGGTCGATGGCCGCGGCCGCTTGCTGGGCATTGCCACGGCCGGCCTTTCGCGGATTGCGGGATTGGCAATCCCGGCTTCCACGGTCAACCGCGTGGTCGATGCGCTGCTCGAAAAGGGGCATGTGCCGAGCGCCTATCTAGGAGTGGGGGTTCAGCCGGTGGCAATTCCGGACGCCCTTCGAGAGAAGCTATCGCTCGCGAACAGGAGCGGAGTGATGGCGGTGAGTGTCGAGCCGGACGGTCCTGCCAGCCGCGCCGGCATCTACTTGGGCGACATCCTGGTGGGCCTTGGCGAAGCACAGATCGAGCAGATCGAAGACCTGCAAACGGTTCTGGAATCGCTGGGCATTGGCAAGGCGGCCAAAGCGCGGCTGATCCGTGCGGGCGCGATCGAGGAAGTGACGATCACTTCGGACGAAAGGCCGGGAAAGTGAGGTTAATATGCCGGTTTATGGATTCGGCGAGATTGCCGAACAGTTGCGCCGGTCGACTGTGCAGGTGGCGAGCGGCCGGCGCGGGCAAGGGTCGGGATTCATCGTAAAATCAGATGGGGTTCTCGTGACCAACGCGCACGTGACAGGCAATGCCGAGGAGCTTTCGGTGCGGCTGTGGGACGGGAGTTCGTTTCCGGCGCGGATTGCGGCGCGAAGCACGCGACGCGATTTGGCTCTGCTCGAAATTCCTGGGCGAAATCTTAAGCCTGTCACACTGGCGAATTCCGATGAGCTGCGGGTGGGCGAGCTGGTGATGGCGGTGGGCAATCCGTTCGGATTCACCGGGGCCGTCACCACGGGGATTGTCCACGGCATTGGACGCCTGCCGAGCCTGGGGCCGACCAAATGGATCCAGGCGGACGTGCAGCTCGCACCCGGAAACTCGGGCGGTCCATTGGCGGACGCGCGCGGCAATGTGGTGGGCGTCAATACGATGATCGCGGGCGGGCTGGGGCTTGCGGTGCCGGCCAACGCAGTGGCGCGCCTCGTGGCAGGCGACCTTGAACAGGCGCCGCTGGGCGTGGTTCTTCGTCCCGTAGTCGCGACGGTGTCGGGGGCGGAGCGCCTGGGACTGCTGATTCTTGAAGTGGTCGCGAACGGCGCGGCGGAATATTCCTCGCTCAGCGCGGGCGATATTCTGACGGGACTCGAGGGGCAGCCAATAAAATCGCTGGATGATCTCGAAGAAGCGCTTGAAGGCAGCGGCGAACGCTTGCTGCATCTGCAGTTCATCCGCGGCGATCCGGGCAAGGTTCGGAATGTGACCGTACGCCTCGGCGCTCCGCAGGCGGTCATGGCATGATTCGCGTGCTGGTGAAAGCATCGTCCGCGATCGCCAGGGCGGGCCTTGAAAGCCTGATCAGGGACCATCCCGGTTTTCAATTGGTCGGGGACTCTTCCAGCGGCGCTGCGGCCGGCTCGGAATCACTTCCCGATGTTCTGGTTGCCGAAGCGGAGAGCGTGGCCGACGACTTCGCGCGCGAGGCGTTGGACTGGGCGAGCGCAGGCGGGCCGGTCATCTTGCTGGTTCGGAGTTTCGCCAGCGAATCCATTGCGGAGGCGCTGCGCGAGGGCGTCAAGGCGGTGCTTCCGGCGGGTTTGACGGCGGCAGAAATTGCCGCAGCCATCGAGGCAGCAGCCGCAGGGCTTGTGGTGCTGGATAGTGCTGGCGCAGAGACGCTGGTGCGCTCAGCGGCTCCCGTTGGTGGCGGCGGGGTGAAGCCGCTGGTCGAAGCTCTAACGCCGCGCGAGATCGAGGTGTTGCGCTTCGTTGCCGCGGGGCTTGGAAACAAAGAGATCGCTTCGCGCCTCCAGATTTCCGAACACACTGTCAAGTTCCACGTCGCGTCTGTGATGGGCAAGCTGGGCGCCGCCAGCCGCACCGAAGCCGTGACCCTCGGCATCCGGCATGGGTTGATTATGATTTGATCCGCTATCGGCCCGTCCCATGGCTTACGCCATGGGCTAAAATCTTTCGACCGCTTCGCGGGCTGCTTTCTGCTTTCTGCCCACTGCTTAATGGTAAGGCAGGCTTTTCAGTGATTCCTGGTCGGGACTGGGGGGCTTGCCTGAACTGGGAAGTTCGCTGGAGACATCGAGGGCCTGGGACGCTCCGATAAACAGGGACTTGCTCGCGAGTTGGGCGGTGGCGGGTTTGCGGGCGGCGAGCAGTTCGCTCATAAAAGCGTGTCCGTTGGCGCTGTGGGCAAAAAGGTAATCCTGATCGCGCCAGGGCTGGGCGGAGTCTGCCAGCACCTGGATGAGGCGGCTGCGAAGGTCCGCGAGAGTGGCCTGGGCGTTATCGAATTGAGCGAGATTTACCTGGTTGAGCGGATCGACTGTCCAGTGGTAGAGCTCCTGGCGGCCATTCGAGTGATAAATGTATTGCCACTCGGGCGTGGTGAGGCTGATTGTGGCCTGCTTTCCGCCTTCGTTGAAGATGGGCACGAGTTCCGAAATGGCGAAGTTGTCGAAAGGCTGGGGAATGAATTTGGGATTCCAGAAACGCGCCAGGCTGTCGCGAGTGAAGCGCGTCTTGCCGCCGCCGGCCAGGTCGAGCACGGTGGAGAAGAGATCGCGGGTGCGTACAAGACGGCTGATGCGCACGTTCGTGGGGACACCGGGCCCGGCAATAATGAGCGGCACGTGTATCGCCTCGCGATAAAGATTGTAGCCATGGCTGTAAAAGCCCTGTTCGCCGAATTCTTCGCCGTGGTCGGAAGTGACGATGACGATGGTGTTGCGGCCTGCGGGAGTGTGGTCGAGGAAATCGAGCAGGCGCCCGACCTGCGCGTCGAGAAAGGCCAGACAGTTGTCATAGCCCGCAATCAGCGCGGCCTGCTCGCTCGGAGTGATTCCGCGGGGCGCATCGGGGCCTTGCAGAGCGTCAAACAGCTTGTGGACCAGGTTGTCTGAGACGGTGCCGAAGCGATGGTTATAAGAAGGGCTTGTCAGATAGGGCACGTGGGCGTCAAAGTAGTTGATAAAAAGAAAATAGGGACTCGCGGGCGGGTGCTGAAGCCATTGAAAAGCTTCTCTGTTGGTCTCGCGCGCGTCCTGCCGCTCGAGATAATCAAACCGGAAAAAAGTCTGGTAAGCAGGCTGGATGAGCGCCGTTCCCAGCAGCGTGCCGGCCAGATTGCGCTGCAATGATTCGCTGTCGTCGCGGTAGACGTCGAAGCCGCGTCCGATACCCCAGCCCTTCTGGCAATAGTCGAAATTGGCAGCGAAACCCGCCGCTCGGTAACCGCTCGAGCGCAGCGTCTCGGCAAAGGTGCGCGGCCCCGGCGGCAGAGGCAGCCACCAGTCGGCGCCGTTCTGATGAGGCAGCAGGCCGGTGAACATCGAAGCGTGGGATGCCAGGGTCCATGAGCTGGGGGAGATGGCGTTCTCAAACAAAACCCCGCGGCGGGCCAGCCGGTCCAGATTCGGCGTGGTGGGGCACGAATAACCGTAGGACGAGAGATGATCGGCCCGCACCGTGTCGAGAACAATGAAGATGATGTTCGGGCTCGTCGCGCGCCGGGCGGAAGGCTCGCCACTGCTCTGTGCGGGGCCTGGCGATGGAAATGGCCGCCACAAATAATATCCGACGCCGCAGAGGGCGACGATAGCGGCCGCTGCAAGTCCCCAGGACAGGAAACGTACCACTGGGAAGCGGACGCGGCCGGCAAGGCGCGAAATGGGTTTCCACAACAGATAAGCGCCCCCTGCCACCACTGCGAAGCCTGCGGCAAACACGGCGAGTGGAAGCAGGACGTCGCTGCCGAAAGTGAATTCGGTGATGACAATGCGAGTGTGAAGCCAGCGAATCCGCAGCGCCACAAAGGCAGCGACGGCCGCGAGGTCGGCTGCCGCAAGCAAGGCGATTCTGTGCTTTCCGGGCCGGCGTGCGGCGAGCAATCCGAGCGCCATGCCCCACAGCGCGAAACATGCCATGTCGACCAGCGGCGCAAGAAACCACTCCACGAAACCGATATCAGGAACCAGCAGGAACCTGATGCCTGGCGAACTCCTGAGGAGGCCGGCTTCAAAGATCCCCAGAAGAAGGCCGGCCAGCGCGCTGATGGCGACGAATCGCGTAAGGATTTCGCGGCGGCTAGTGGAGCTGTGGGGGGAGGCCGTGGGTGCGGGCGAGTTTGTGGGCGCGATTGGCATCTGCTCCAGTCCGGCCTGATTGCTGACTTATTCAGGCTAACAGGCTTTCATCTCGCCTGACAAACACGCCGGGGGCTTTGCAGCAGCGTTCAGCGGTGAGATGCCGACCGTCGGGCGCCAGTTGCATTCTTTGATGGGATCGGAGAATCCTGCGACAGAGTACTTGTGAAGACTGAAAGACGAGATTTACGAATCGGGGAGGGAATCAGGCCAGCTTTGATAAGGCAGGTCTCAGGTGACGGCGAGATATTCATCGACTTTCTCGGCGTTGAAGCCTACCAGCTCCGGCTCGAGCTCGATGGTCATTCCCGTGCGTGCGTAAATTGTTCGCCTGACAAAACCCGCGAGCGTCAGCACATCGTGGGCGGATGCGCCGCCGTCATTCAATAAAACCAGCGGCTGGCTCTGATTCACGAGTACGCCGCCTTCGCGATGTCCTTTGAGTCCACAGATTTCAATCAGAAACGCGGTGGGAATTTTCACCGCCTCATTCGTGCCCGAACGCTTGCGAAATTGTTCAAGGCGTTCGAATTCCGCGGCGGAGAAATTGCGCCGGACCTTGCCCCGGAGAAGCTTGAACTCAGCTTCACCCAGGACGATGTTTTTGAAGAACGATCCGGCGTTGCCCCCCTTCTCTTCCCGCGGGAAAGGGAACTTGCGATCGCGAATCTGGGTGACGGCCTCACGGACTTGCTGGATGGAAGGGTTCTCGATTCCGCGTTCGTTGAAGAAGTTGCGTACGTCCGGGTAGCGAAGGTCTGGTGTGCCATGCCGGTTGAGCGCCAGCTCGAGCTCGAGGATGATGAATTCGTTTTTCGCGCTGGAGTTGAAAATGCTTTTGCGGTATCCGAATGCGCAATCGGCGGCGTTGAGCTTCATCACGTTGCCGGAGCGAGCCTCCATGACGGTCGCGCTGGCAAAGACGTCGCTGATCTGCTGTCCGTACGCTCCGATGTTCTGAACGATGGCCGCGCCGCTCTGCCCGGGAATGTGCGAAAGGTTTTCTATGCCATAAAGGCCTTCCGCGACCGCGCGGCCCACCACATCGTCCCATGTCTCAGCCGCTTCAACCCGCAGCATCACTTTCTGATTTTCCGCCGATTCAAGCGCGATGCCAGGTTGCGCAGGATGAATCACCAGTCCCTGGAAGCCGCTGTCGCTCACCAGGATGTTGCTTCCGCCCCCGAGCACAAAGACGCGCAGGCGTTCATCGCGCGCGAACCGGAGTGCTTCAAGGAAATCTTCGCGTGTCGAGGCGCAGGCAAAAAAGGAGGCGGGCCCTCCCACTTTGAAAGTGGTGAAGGGCTTGAGGGGTTCATTCCGTTTAATTTCGAATTGGGCCATGGCTCAGTGTAGTGCCCGAGGGCGGGCGGATCATTGCACTCGGCGCTCGCGCCCCGCCCAGTAGGGCCCTCGCAGCACCTTTTTCAAAATCTTGCCCGTGCCGCCTTTCGGCAGGGTCTGGAGGAATTCCACGGATTTGGGGACCTTGAATCGGGCCAATTGGCAGCGGCAGTGGTCAAGAATCTCAGCCTCGGTTGCGCTCTGTCCCGCCCTGAGCACAACAAGCGCCTTGGGTACTTCGCCCCACTTATCGTCCGGGACAGCAATCACCGCGCATTCCAATATGGCAGGGTGGGCGCCCAGAACTCGTTCAATTTCAGCCGAGGCGATATTTTCGCCGCCGCTCAAAATCATGTCCTTGGCGCGATCGACGATCAGGACGTAGCCCTCTTCGTCGATGGTGGCCAGGTCGCCGGTGTGGAACCAGTCGTCGCGGATGGCATTCGCGGTGGCTTCCGGCTGCTTCCAGTAGCCGGCCATCACCACGTCGCTGCGGACAATCACCTCGCCCACCTCGCCGCTGTCGGGCTTAACGTCATTGCCATGCAGGTCCACCACGCGGATTTCGGCGCCGGCCAACGCGCAGCCCGCGGTGGCTTTGCGGCGGTCCTGAATCTCGCCTGGCTCGCGCGCCAGGTGATCTTTGATGTTGGCGATGGAGATGACCGGAGAAGTTTCCGTCAAGCCGTAACCGCCCTTCGCCACGCAGCCGGGCATCTTCTCTTCGATCTCGCGAATCAGCTTCGTGTTGCAAGGCGCTCCACCCACGAACATCACTTTGACGCTGGAAACATCGTAGCGAGCGAACTCGGGGTGATTGAGCATCGCGATGACCATGGTGGGAACCATCTGGATCTGCGACACGCGCTCAGCCTGAATCAGTTGGAGCACGGCGAGGGGGTCGTATTTTCTGATGATCACATGCTTTCCGCCCAACAGCGTCAGGGAGTGCGGCGTTCCCCAGCTATTCACGTGAAACAGCGGGACAGTGTAAATACCGACTTCGTTGTCCGTTTCGGTATCCGCCTGCAGCTTGTATAGCGCATGGAGATAGAGGTTGCGGTGCGTGAGCATCACGCCCTTGGGATGGGCGGTGGTGCCGCTGGTGTAGAAAAGCTCGGCCACCGAATTTTCATCGATCATGCGGTAATCGATTGTTGCAGGCTTTGCTTCTACAATAATCTCGTCATAGGATTTAGGATGCGCCCACTCGGGTGCGCTGCCGCGAAGCGCGACAAAATGCCTGACCGACGGGATGCGTGGCCGCAACGCTTCAACGAGCGGGATGAACTCGGGATCGAAAAACATTAAGGCGGGCTCAGCATCGTTCAAGATGTACGTCAACTCTTCCGGCGCCAGACGAATGTTGAGCGGCATAAGGATGGCGCCCAACTGAGGGACGCCGTAATAAGCCTCCAGCAGGCGATGGCAGTTGAAACTGAGGAAAGCAACGCGCTCGCCCTTCTTGAGCCCCAGCCGGAGCAGCGCGGCTGAAAGCCGGTCGCAGCGCTCGTCAAACTGGTGGTAAGTGAATCGCAGGTTTTCGCAGACCACGCCTACCTTGTTCCCGAATATGCGCGCGGCATGGCGCTTCAGGCGGACTGGAGTGAGAGGAAGAATCATGCCCGTCTATATTACCTTTAATCATCTCAAGTATTGATTCGTCAAACGCGCGGGGCGGCAACGCGCCCACGGCAAATTTCGTGGTCAGGGATTCGCGGTGGATGCGGTTTCCGAGTCCGCCGATGATTCGAGTTTGCCGACAACGAACCAATAGGCCAGCAATCCGCTCACCAGCAGCACCGGCCCCAGCACAAAACCGGCAATAAATGATCCTGTCCAGGCTATCAGAAAGCCCGTGATCAGGGGCGCCGTGATGCCTCCGATATTTCCCGCAAAATTCAGGAACCCGGTCCAGACTCCGATTTCTTCTGAGGGCGCACAGAGTTGCACCATCACCAGAAGATTGGCGGTCGAGAGTCCGACCAGGCCCGCCCCGACGATCAATGCGACCGCCAGGTTGGCGCTTTCAGCAAACGCCGCCGGAATCATCAGCAGTCCAAACATGAATCCGAAAGAGATGATACCCTTCCGCGTCAGGGTTGGGTCCCAGCCGCGGCTGATCAGGCGGTCGGAAATCCAGCCGCCAAGCGGCTGGCAAACACCGAACACGGCATAAGGAAGGGCGGAAAAAAGTCCCGCCTTGATGATGCTCAGGTGTCTTGCTTCATACAGGTAATCCGGTAACCACGTCAGCATCAGGTACCAGAAATAATCAAAGCAGAAAAAGCCAAGGCACACCCCCAGCAGGTTACGGTCGAAGTGCGCCAGCCTGAAGCGCGGGCGTGCTTGCGGGTTGCGAGCTAACGTTTGCTTCTCCGCCCAGTTTGCGAGCGATGCGGGGAAGGCAAAAAACCAGGGTACCAGCCAGACAAGGCCCAGGATTCCGACCAGCACAAATGCGTCTCGCCAACCGTAATGGACCAGCAGCCAGGGAATGGCAAGGCCTCCCAGAACCAGGCCGAAGCGCGTGCCCGAATCAAAAAAGCCCGAAGGCAGGCCGCGTTCCAGGCGTCCGAACATCAGGCTGACAATTTTGGTGCCGCCGGGCAGATAGATGGATTCGCCAAATCCCAGCAGTACTCGCAGCAGAATGAGGACGGTTAGCGTGCCGGCCAATCCGGTGAGCCCTTGCGCCACAGACCACAAAGCAAAAGCCCCCGCGTACACCCACAGCAGGTTCATGCGGTCTGCCATAAGGCCGATGGGAATCTGCATCAAGGTGTAGGACCAGAAAAAGGCGGAGAGCAGCACTCCCTTCGACTCCGGACCCAGGTGGAGATCGTGAGAAATCAGCGGCAGAGCAAACGAGATGGTTGTGCGATCCAGATAGTTGATGATCGAGGCGGCGAACAGCAGCCACATCACCACCCAGCGCCGGGTGTTACTGATGTCGATGGAAGGGACCGGGGTGTAGGGTGCGCCGGATGCTATTCCGTTCGATTGATCCATTTGATCTCCCAGCCTTCAGCACGAGATTGGGCAGAATATCGCATTTCTGGGGGAGATCAAGAAAAAGATGGATATTTTCGTCTGATCATCCCGCCTTGTTGGGGCCCTTGTGGTATTGTGGTGCGTCGCCGGTTGCTGAAAAACGCTGATCTGTCGTGCTGAGCCGGTTGCCTGTCATCCTGATCCCGCAAACCTGGAGAAGGATCACGGCAGTTCTTTCGGGACAAGCCCCGCGAAGGATCACTGTAAGGGGCGTGAATCTAAATGCGGGGATTCTTTGCGGAGTTTACCCTGAGTAAGGGGAGGGCGAACGGGCTCAGGATGGCACGAGCAAAGCCCTTTTCCAGCAACCTGCTGAGACATTCCAGCAGGGAGACACTTCCGATGCATTCCATCAGCCGCAGACAATTTCTGCAGACCGGCGCAGCCGCCGCATCTTTGAACGCTCTGGCATTCGGCGATCCGAGGGTTTACCCCGATCGATGGGTTTACGTTTCTAACGGTCTCGCGAGCGACGAAGAGCTGGAACGCGTGCAGGGCATCGCGCACACCGCCGCCAGCCATGGGCTGAATGGCATGCTGCTCTCTTCAGGCTTTGATCAACTCGACTTGAAGCCTCAGGCCTATCTCGAGCGGCTCACGACCCTGAAGAAAAAGTGCGACAGCCTGAAAGTGGAAATCATACCGCTGGGCTTCAGCGTAGGGTATGGCAGCGGCGTGCTGGCCCACAACAAAAATCTTGCCGCAGGAATGCCGGTCCACCGGGCGCTGTTCGTTGCCGCTGAACGTGAAGCGCGTTTTGTGCCCGATTCGCCCGCGAGACTGTTGAATGGCGGGCTCGAAGAAAGGCAGGGGAGTCTTCCCGCGGGTTTTTCAGTTCACGGCGCCTCGGCGTCAATCGACAGGGCCGTGTTCCATTCCGGGAAGGCTTCCGTTCGTTTCTCGAATTTCGACGGCGCCTCGGGTGATATGTACCTGGCGCAGGAAATCCGCACCACCCCTTACCGCTGCTATAGGATGCGCTGTCGGGTGAAGACGGAGGGCGTGTCGCCGGAGACGCGCTTCCACTTCTGGGCGATCGCGCCGGACGGCCGTAACCTTTGCTACCTGGAACATCCGTTGAAGGCTACCAGCGACTGGAACCGCGTGGACTGGGCATTCAATAGCTGGTACGCGGACCAGGTGAGTTTTCGCGTCGGAATCGCCGACGGCAAAGCCCGCAGCGTGTGGCTGGACGACGTAGAGTTGGAAGAGGTCGGCCTCACCAACGTTCTGCGCCGGCCGGGAACGCCGGTGGTGGTGCGAAATGAGAAGACGGGCGAGGCGTATGAGGAGGGCCGGGATTACGCTCCCGTCGCCGACCCTCACCTCAATTTCCGATGGGACCACGACGGTCCTTCAATTCAACTCGCGCCGGGCAGCCGCATTCATCCCGGTGACCGCCTGCGCGTTGACTACTTCCACAGTTTGATGATCTACCACGGTCAGGTTCCCATCGACATGTCTGAACCGGAAGTTTACGAAATCTGGAAAAGGCAGATACCGCTGATCGAAAAGTATCTCGCGCCAAAACAATATTTCCTCAGCATGGATGAAATCCGCATCGGCGGTTTCTGCAAGGCCTGCAAGGACCGGCACCTGCCGATGGCGCAAATCCTCGGGGACTGCGTGAAAAGGCAGGCCGAGATGATTCACGCCGTCAATCCCGGCGCGCAGGTCCTGGCGTGGTCAGATATGTTCGATCCCAATCACAACGCCCGCAAGCAGTACTACTTGATTGACGGAAGCTTTGACGGCACCTGGAAGTATCTGCCGAAGAATCTGGTGATCGCATGCTGGTACTACGAAAAACGCAACCTGAGCCTGCCTTTTTTTTCCAAGCTCGGTTATCACACGCTTGCCGGCGCTTATTACGACGGCGACAACCTCGACAATCCGAAGGGCTGGCTGGCGTCGCTCGACCGCACGCCGGGCGCCATTGGCATCATGTACACCACGTGGGAGCGCAAGTACAAGCTGCTACCCGCGTTCGGCGACCTGGTTACCAAACGATGAAGCAATTTTGGCGGTGTGAGTTGGATCAAAAAGAGGAGCAAGGATGGATCAGGCGAAGGGAAGCATGATCCAGCCGAGCAGCAAGGCGATGCCCACGAAGGCCACAAAAACCTTGGCACCGTAAATCACCTGCTCCCGCAGCGTCTGCTTGCTGAGAATCGCAAACACCACGGAAACCAAAAAGGAAAACAGCACCAGAGCTTCAAAATGAGAGAGGAGCATCGTTTACCCTTTGGCAAAGGCGTTAACAACGTCATGCTGAGTGAAGCGAAGCATCTCCGTATTTGCTCGAAAAGCAATACAGAGATCCTTCGCTGCGCTCAGCATAACAGGGACAAAAACATTTTTTCAGCTACTTGCTACGACTTTCTTCCCAGGGCGATGTCGTACGCGTCCAGGATCGTCAGAATGTTCAGCATGCCAGCGGAAATCAAAAAGGCTGTGCCATAATCCGAGCAGACAAAAAAAGTGTCGCCGCCTCCATAGCCGAAAAAGGTGGCCGCCGGCATGGGCAATCCGGTGGAAAGCTCCGCAAAATAGCCGAGCGTGTGCAGATATGTGCCCGACCCGGTGGCAAAAAACTGACCCTGCATGGCCATGCCGAAAACGAACATTCCCACGATGGCCAGAAACAGTATCAGGGCCCGCCACCTTCGGCCCTGCAAGAAGTGTCCAAGCCCTGGGACCAGCCACGCCGCGAAGCAGAGGCCGAACAGTCTGCCGGTCGAAGGCTGCGCGCTGGAAGGCTTGCCGGCTTCCCTGGTCGCTTTCTCTGCCTGTTCCTCGGTTTTCCTGGCCATTGAATTCGATAAGGCGTCGCAGGCCTGCCGCACGCTGCCCGCGAGCCCCTGCAATCAACCTGTAACCATACCACACGGCCTGAACAAGCGGCAAAAAGGAAGCCATGAAGTCTGAAGGATGAAGGATGAAAAAAACCGGATGGCTGCTGTTTCATTTCATGACTTCGGACTTCACACTTCACGCTTTGTGTGGGAGGGCGCCTGTCAAGTACGAAATCTGAAGGATGAGGTATGAAAAAACTTCGGCGGGGGTAGTTTCATTTCATCCTTCAGACTTCCTTGACCCTTTTCCTGCGGGCATGTTACCTTCCATCTTTCAGTATCATCAAAGAATTCGGTCAGGGAGGATAGGATTTGGCGACGCCGGCAGAGTCCGGGCCCAAGCGGACGGCGCTCTATTCTGTTCACAAAGCGGCGGGCGCGCGGATGACGGAGTTCGGCGGATGGGATATGCCCATCGAGTATGCGGGCATTACCCAGGAGCACCTGGCCGTGCGGAGGCAGGCTGGCCTGTTTGACGTCAGCCACATGGGCGAGATCACCGTGCGCGGACCACAGGCGCTTGCGTTGCTTCAATCGATCACCTGCAATGACGTTGCGCGCCTGAGCGACCACCAGGCACAGTACAGCGCCCTGATGTACCCCAATGGCTGCGCAGTTGATGACTGCGTTGTCCACCGGATGGGCGAAAACGATTATTTCATCTGCGTGAACGCGGCCAACACCGATAAAGATTTCGAGTGGCTTCGAGAGCACAACTCCGCCGGGGCGAAACTGGAAAACGTTTCTTCACGCTATTCGCAGCTCGCGGTGCAGGGCCCGCGGGCCGCGGCAATCCTGAGCAAGGTGACCGGGACTGATCTTGCTTCCATTCGCACCTACTGGTTTTCGCCCGCTGAATGTTGCGGAGTGGAAGGCATCCTGGCGCGGACCGGATATACCGGCGAAGACGGCTTTGAGTTTTACTTTTCACCCGAGCATTCCGAGCAGGTTTGGAACGCGCTGCTGGAGGCGGGAAAAGATGACGGCCTGCAGCCCGCCGGGCTGGGCGCTCGCAACACGCTGCGGCTGGAGGCTGGATACGCGCTTTACGGCCATGAGCTGGATGAGAACACTACGCTGCTCGAAGCCAACCTTGGATGGATTTGCAAGCTTGAGAAGGGGGACTTTCTTGGCCGGGATGCCCTCTTGAAACAGCGCCAGGATGGCGTGCGCAAAAAGCTGGTGGGATTTGAGATGGCCGAGCCCGGAATCGCTCGCGACGGCTATTCGGTGTGGGTGGACGACCGGAGCGTAGGAGTGGTGACCAGCGGCTCTCCTGCGCCCTTCCTGAAGAAAAACATTGGGCTTGCCTACGTGCCCACGGAGGCAGCCCACCCTGGCTATGAAATCATGATCGAAATCCGGCAGCGGCAGGCGCGGGCGAGGCAAGTGATACTACCTTTTTACAGACGGCCAAAGTAGGATGGAAAGACGGGGTAAAATAATACAGCCCCGAAGCTCATCATAAGGGAGTGCGGGTCCCATGTACCCTGAAGAATTTCAATACACCAAAGACCACGAGTGGATTCGAGTGGATGGTGATACCGGAACGATTGGAATAACCGACCACGCCCAAAAGGAACTGGGCGATATTGTCTATGTTGAACTTCCCAAGTCCGGCGAGACGGTGACGGCTGCCGAAACGTTTGGAACGGTGGAGTCGGTGAAAGCCGTTTCAGAGGTTTATTCTCCCGTCAGCGGAGAAGTGACTGCCGTCAACGGCAAGCTGCAGGACCATCCGGAGCTGCTGAATTCCGACCCGCACGCAGCGGCGTGGCTGATCCGCGTTCATCTGTCGGACCCTCAGGAGGTCCAGAAACTAATGTCGTCGGAGGAATACGAGAAGTACATCCGGGAGGGTGGGTCGCAATAATGCGCTATCTCCCGAACTCCCCGCGCGACCGCGCCGAAATGCTGCGGGCGCTCGGCCACAGTTCAATTGATGACCTCTTTTCACAAATTCCTGAACAGATTCGGCTCCAAGGCCGTCTGGACCTGCCCGGCCCGCTTTCCGAGCAGGAAGTTTTAGAATTCTTCAAGCAGGCTGCCAGCCAGAGCACGCGCGAATACGTGTCGCTGCTGGGCGCCGGCGCTTATTCGCACTTCAGGCCCGCGGCAATAGACGCGCTGCTTTCCCGAGGCGAATTTTTTACCGCCTATACGCCCTACCAGGCTGAACTTGCGCAAGGCACGCTGCAGGCGATGTTCGAATTTCAGACGCTGATTACTCAATTGACCGAGATGGAAGTCTCGAACGCCTCGCTTTATGACGGCTCCACGGCTACAACTGAAGCGGTGCTGATGTCTCTCCGGCTCACCCGGCGCAATCGCGTGGTGACGGCACGGACCCTGCATCCGGAATACCGGGAAGTGATGTCCACTTACCTGCGACACCTGGGCACGGAAGTCTCGGAAATTCCATACTCAGCTTCCGGACAAATCGATCGTGCGGCACTGGAGAAGGCGCTAAACGAGGAAACCGCCGCCGTCGTCATTCAGTCACCGAATTTTCTGGGAGTCATCGAGCATTTCAACGATATCACGGAGAGGGTCCACCGAAGCGGCGCATTGCTGGTCGTGGCGGTGAATGAGCCTCTGTCGCTGGCAATCGTCAATCCTCCGGCGGAAGCAGACATCGTCTGCGGAGAGGCGCAGTCCTTCGGCGTGCCGGTCGCCTTTGGAGGGCCCTACGTCGGTTTCCTCGCAACGCGCGAAAAACTTGTGCGGCAGATGCCGGGCCGGCTGGTGGGCCAGACCACGGACTCGAACGGCCGCCGGGGATTCGTGCTGACCCTTGCCACTCGCGAGCAGCACATCCGGCGCGAGAAGGCCACGTCAAACATCTGCACCAACCAGTCGCTGTGCGCTCTGGCAGCAACCATTTATCTATGCCTGCTGGGCAAGCAGGGGCTGAGGGCGCTGGCCGAGCATAACCTCGCCCAAGCGCATTATGCCGCCAGCCGGCTCGCAAAGGTTCCGGGAGCCTCTATCGCCTTTGCCTCACCGTTCTTCAATGAATTCGTTGTCAAGACGCCCGGGAACGCCGAGGCGCTTCTCGACGAGCTCCGGCAGGAGAAGATTCTGGGCGGCATCAACCTCGAGCGTTTCTACCCTGAGTTAGAAAATCACCTGCTGGTTTGCGTCACCGAAACCGTGAACAAGGCTGCGCTCGACCGCATGGCCAGGGTGTACCAGGAATTTCCCGCGCAGAAACATGCCAGGGCCGCAGCGCCTTCGGTTTTCTCGCATCCTGTTGGCTGGGAGAAAGCATGAAGCAACATCCGCGCCACGCCAGGCCGCATATCACGCGGGACGAGAACCTGATCTTCGAGCGAAGTTCGCCCGGCAAATGCGGTGTTGATCTTCCATCGCCGGAAGTCCCCGCTGCGTCGGCGGCTGAGCTGCTGGGTGATGATCTTGTTCGGAACGATATCCCGGGTTTCCCGGAGGTGTCGGAGCTGGAAGTTATTCGGCATTTCACGCGCCTCTCCACCTGGAACTACGGCGTTGATACGGGGCTTTATCCGCTGGGTTCCTGCACGATGAAGTACAATCCGCGCATCAATGAAGTGGTAGCTCGGCTGGAAGGTCTGGCGACGGACCATCCCTACGCGCCGGCAGATCTCACTCAAGGCTGCCTGAAAATTCTCTATGATGCGGCGCGCTGCCTGGCTGAAATAACCGGCATGGACGCGGTTTCGTTGCAGCCGTCGGCGGGCGCGCAAGGCGAGCTTGCCGGCATCCTGATGATTCAGGCCTGCCTGGCTGACCGCGGCAACCCGCGAAAATACATCCTGATTCCCGATTCCGCGCACGGCACCAACCCAGCCAGCGTCACAACATCGGGCTACCAGGTGAGAAACCTGAAGTCCGATGCCCACGGCTGCATTGATCTCGCGGAGCTCGACCGCGCCATGACGGAAGAAGTTGCCGGGCTGATGCTGACCAATCCCAACACGCTGGGCATCTTTGAAGTGCGCATTCGCGAAGTCTGCGAGCTGGTCCACCGCAAAGGCGGCCTGGTCTACATGGACGGGGCCAACATGAATGCCCTGATGGGCGTGGCACGACCTGCCGATTTTGGCGTGGACGTCATGCACCTCAATCTGCACAAGACCTTCACCACGCCTCACGGCGGCGGCGGGCCGGGCTCGGGGCCTGTGGCGGTGAAAAAAGTGCTTGAGCCGTATCTCCCCTCGCCGACGGTTGTAAGGTCGCCTGACGGACCCTACTGCCTGGATTACGACCGCCCCAAGAGCGTCGGCCGCGTGCGCGCGTTCTATGGCAATTTCGGCATGGTGGTACGCGCGCTCGCCTTCATTGCCGCCAACGGGGCCGAAGGGTTGCTGCAGTCCACCCGGGATGCCGTGCTCAACGCCAATTACGTAATGCGCCGGCTACAGGATCTGTACGATCTGCCCTACAACGAGCCCTGCATGCACGAGTGTGTGCTGTCAGACCGTCGCCAGGCCGCGCGCGGCGTTCATACGATCGACATCGCCAAGCGGCTGATCGATTACGGCTTCCACCCCTACACCACCGCATTTCCGCTGATCGTGCCGGGCGCCATGATGATTGAACCCACCGAAAGCGCCAGCAAGGAAGAATTGGACGAGTTCATTGAGGCCATGCGGGCTGTGGCGGAGGAGGTGGAGGAGGACCCCGATTTCGTTCTGAACGCCCCGCACTCGACCCGCGTCAGCCGACTGGATGAGGCCAGTGCCGCCCGCAAGCCAGTGTTGCGCTGGAAACCCTAGCCCCCTTCGGGCGATTGCCCGGAGCCAGCCGAACCACAACATCTAGCATCCTGTGAAATCCTGCCCCACGATATTGGGTTTTTCACTTTACAGCACTCTCGAATCGTGATAGCTTGAGCGAAGTGTACGGGGTAGCTCGCTGACAGCCTTTTGTTGCGCGCCAAAGGCATGACGGGTGAGGCGAGCGCGTTAGAAACAGAACGGCAAGGGCGTCGAGGAAACTCGACGGAAACCTACCTGTGTGGGTGGCGCGCTTCCTTCGAAATTTCATGGACGTGTGCCTGAGGTGCATCTGCGGGGCGCTTGCGGAGACGATTACGGGTTTGATTGGAGGCAACTACCTTGCTGAAATTAAAGCGGTTAGATCTGCTCGGCTTCAAGTCGTTTGCAGACAGGACGCGTTTGGAGTTCCAGGACGGCACGGTCAGCGTCGTGGGGCCGAACGGGTGCGGCAAGTCGAATCTGTCTGACGCCATGAACTGGGTCCTGGGCGAGCAGAGCGCACGCCTGTTGCGGGGCGAGCGCATGACCGACGTCATCTTCAACGGAACAGGCAGCCGGCCTCCAACGGGCATGGCGGAAGTGAGCCTGACGCTCGCGGATCCCGAATACGAAAGCAGCGAGGAGGTTGCGGAGCAGTCAGAACCGGTCAAGGCACAACCCGCAGATGACGCAGACTCCACAGATCAGCCGGAAGGCCAAACATCGGAAACTCAATCCGCAGCTTCCGCAGATACACCAGAAGGCGAAGCATCTGAAATCGAGCGGAGCGCGGCCGGCAAACGCGCCGTGTACAGAGGCTATCTGAAAGATGGCTCAGGCCAGATCACCGTCACCCGTCGCCTGTTCCGCTCCGGCGAAAGCGAATACCTCATCAACGGCCGCGCCAGCCGGCTGCGCGACATCCAGGACCTCTTCATGGGCACGGGCCTGGGCCCGGAATCCTACGCCATCATCGAGCAGGGGCGAATCGGCCAAATTCTGAGTTCCAAGCCGTCCGACCGGCGCCTGATCCTGGAAGAAGCCGCCGGCATTTCCAAATTCAAGGCCCGCAAGCGAGCGGCGGAGCTGAAACTTGAATCCTCGCGCGGAAACCTATCGCGCATCGCCGATATCCTGGAAGAAGTCATCAAGCAGGTAAACTCGCTGAAGCGCCAGGCGTCTAAGGCGCGCCGCTATCGAGAGCTGCACGATGAAATGATGGGCCGGCAGAAAATTACGCTGGCCTCGCGGCTGCGCATCCTCGAGTGCCAGTGCCAGCAGCTTCGCAAGGACTCTGAAACGCTCCAGCAGCTCGCGGCGGAAGAGAGCCGGGGGCTTGAGTTGCTGGCGAGCGAACAGCGGAGCACCACAGCGCGCTGCGAAGAGCTCGAAGGCAGGCTGATTTCTATCCGCGAGACGCTGTCGGAGAATGAGCTCGAACGCCAGCGGCTGCAGTCGCGGCTGGAGCAGATTCGCCAGCAGGTTGCAGCGCTCGATTCGAGAACCGCTGACGCAAAACAGGAGAGTGAACAGATTCGTTTGCGCATGGAGTTGCTCGAGAGGGAATCCGGCCTGCGGGCGCAGGAGCATGAGGCGCTGCTGCAGGAACAGGTGGCGGCCGGAGACGAGGGCGCGCGGCTACAGGCAAAGCAGGAAGAAATGGGCCAGCGCATCCGTGAGGCCGAGCGCGCCGTCGAGCAGTCCCGCCAGGCACTTTTGGCCTCGATCAACCGCGCATCCAACCTTCGCAACCAGCTTGTGCAGGCGGAAGAGATGGGCCTCGCGCTCGAGCGGCAGACAGCGAGAATCAGCGAAGAACGCGCAGGGGTTGAAGCCGAACGCTCACAAGCCTCAATCGAGCTTGAAAAGCTGTCGCAGGAAAATGAGTGTTTCCAAAATGAGCTGACGCGGCTCGCGGATTCGGTTTCGGAAACGGCCGCGGCGCTCGACCAGGCGCAGCAGGCGGAAGCGGCGGAAAGGCGCGATCTTGAAAACCTTCGCCGCGAGTTTTCCGGCATGCAAGCCCGCAAGCAGACGCTGGAAGAGTCGCTGGCGCGCCACGCCTACTCGACGGAGAACGTGCGCCGGCTGTTGAACGGAGAATTTCCCTCGAACGGCCATCAGTTCCGGCCGCTTGGCGTGCTGGCCGATTTTTTGGAAGTGTCTCCCGGATACGAGGAGGTTGTTGAAGAATTTCTGAAGTCTGAGCTTGACTGCGTGGTGGTTGAACAGCACGCGGAGGCGCGTTCGGGCATCGAGATTCTTCAGGCGGAAGGCACGGGACGATCAACGTTTTTCGTGACGAGCGCGGATGCCGCCGGGCACCTCAGCGGAAACGGGCATCACCAGATCAGCCAGGAACCCGGGGTGGTGGCTTCACTGCGTGAGATGGTGCGCCTCGAGCCCCGGCTGGGATTGAACGGCGATCCGCCGCTGCCGGCGCTCGATAAGGCCTACCTGGTGGAGGACGCTGCGGCTGCGGAGCGGCTGGCGGCAGGTTATCCCGAATGCCACTTTGTGACGCGCTCCGGCGAGCATTATCATCATCGGCTGGTTTCCGGCGGGCGCGGATCGAGTGCAGGACCTCTGGCGCTGCGCCGCGACTTCCGCGACCTGGAGCGCCGAACGGTAGAAGTGGAGTCAGACATTCAAGCCCGTGAGGCCGGGCTGGCTTCGTTTGAAGAGCAGGTGCGGACGCTGAAGGCAACGCTGGGCGGTCTGACTTCGGCGCGGCAGGAATCAGAAAAAAATTCCGTGGTGGGATCGGAGCGGCTGCGTCAGGTACAGCAGGCGCTGGCCCGCGCGCTCGAGCGGCTGCGCGTTTTTGGAGAGGAGAGCCAGCGGCTTGAATCGGAGCGCCAGTCTCTGCAATCGAAGCAGGCGGACATCCGCGCCCAGCTTGAAGGGGAGGAAGCTGAAAGACTCCGGCTGGAGGCTGAAATCGCTTCCAGCTCTGAACAAATAGGCGTGGAAAGGCAGCGGTTTGACCAGGGCGCACAAACCCTGGCGCAGGCCCAGGCCCGCTTCAGCACGCTCCAGGAGCGCACTCGAACGCTTGCCGCCGAACGCGAGCGGCTGGCTGCACAGGCGCGCGAAATGGGTGACCGCACAGACTATCTTGCCCGGCAGGTGAGCGGCTGGGAAGAAAACCAGCGCCAGCTTTCCGCGGAAGCTGATTCGGAACGCGCGCGCGCTGCCGAACTGGAAAGCACACACAGCCGGCTGAAACAGGAGTTGCAGGGCGTTGCCGATGAATTGCAAACCGTGCGGACGCGGCGGGACCACCTGCGGCCGCAGGTTGAGCAGGCCCGCGCCCGTTACGAGGCCGCTCGCGACAAGCGTTCGGAAGTGGAGATCGCGCTGGCGCGAGCGGAATCTGACCGCGATCATCACGCGGTGCAATGCCGCGAATCGCTCGAGCAGGAACCCGATGCTCTGCTGGCCGAACTCGCCGCCGAAGCATACCTCGTGGGTGAAGCGCTGGAGGTTGCCGAAGAAGAAGTTCGCCAGCTTAAAAGGAAGATCGACAATCTGGGACCGCTGAACATGATGGCGCTTGAGGAACTTAAAGAATCGGAAGAGCGCTACGAATTTCTGGAAGGCCAGCGCCAGGACCTGCTGGCTTCCATCGAAGACACCGCGCAGGCCATCCGCGAAATTGACCGCCTCTCGCGCCTGCAATTTATGGAAGCCTTCAAGGCCATTAACATCCACTTTGCCGAGTCGTTCCGCACGCTGTTCGGCGGCGGCATCGGCCACTTGCGGCTGACGGACGAGGAAAATCCCGACAGCGGGCTCGACATCGTGGCGCAGCCGCCCGGCAAGCGCCTGCAGAACATCCTGCTGCTTTCGGGCGGAGAGAAGGCGCTGGCGGCGCTGGCGCTGCTGATCGCGATTTTCCGCTACACGCCAAGCCCGTTCTGCGTGCTGGACGAAGTGGACGCTCCGCTGGACGACACCAACGTCGGGCGCTTCACGCGCATGATCCAGAGAATGAGCGCGGCGACGCAGTTCATCCTGATCACCCACAACAAGACCACCATGGAAATCGCCCGCGCCATCTACGGCGTCACCATGGAAGAGCCGGGCGTCTCAAAGCTGATTTCAGTGCAGTTGGACGAATTTGATCAAGAGCCCGTGGCCGTGTCGGCGTGATAGGTAGAAGGAAGATTGTGATGGTAGCCACGGGTGGCGCCATTCCTGTCCGCATGGACTTCCCTCTTCGACATACCCAGCGTCAGGAACTCACAGATTATGACCGGCTGCTAGCGAAGGATGGTCGTCGTCCTTTTCCCGGAGGAATTATAGTGAGCCTGGGTCGCTGGTAGCAAATTTAGATAGAACACGCGACCGTCCGGGTCAAAATTCAGCTCCCAAATCAATTTGGCGGCCTTGATTTGGTCGATAACGTCCACCAGGAACTCTCGCGCCGAGACGTTGCTTCCTCCCACCGTAACTTGTGATTGAACAAAGGCGTTGATGGGCACCATACCCAAGCCGACCTTAGTACTGGAGGCTTTGTTCAATGAGACCAAGATGAGTTTGATTGTAACGGCGGCACTGCGCGTGGCACCCGGCAGGGATATAGTCGTGTCAAGTACCGGAGGAACGGAAACCTCCTTCCCGTCGCTGTTCTCGGATGATTGTCCGATCAGGGCGTAGCTACCGTCCTGCAGTGCGCGGACCACGAACTTTCCTGGATTTTTGGTTGCGTTGTAGTCCGAGACGATCTTGCCCAAAACTTCAAGTTCACCGTCTGGCGAGCCTCGCGTGTCCGGCGTTTCTGGGTAGGTGCTCTGAAAAGCTCCGCCGGCCGGGATCAAAAACACCAATCCCTCCGGCGTCCGGGAGATCGATGAATCCTTTACGAGGTCAACCGAGCCCTCGTAAGGTGGGTCCTCGTACTCAACTATCCATCCATACTCTTCCCGCACTGCTGTGATAGCTTGTAACAGCGGCCTCGGGGAATTCGCCTCAACGGTCGCATACGATTGATTGTGCGCGATGATTGCCCGTTCCAGATAATGCTGTGGGTTTTCCTGCGAGCGAGCACCAACCGTGCAACCGACCACAAAGAGAACACTAAAAACTCTAGAGGACATGCCTCCCTCTCTTCGTTACCCGCGTGCGTGGCCACTTGATCGAGGGCCTTTCCACGCGTGCGGTCACCAACCACCGAATCAACCTGATGCCTGCATACACCTCACTCGCCACAAATGCAACAGCGCATTAGCGGCGCATGCACCGTGCAGAACAATGTACGCTTTTTCTTTCCCATTGACATGATTTTCTGATGCCGTAGAATTAGTGACTGCCGACTTCCACAATTAAGGGACACACACTTGATCATTCATCAGACGAATCTCCCGGGGGTAGAACTATTATCTCGCGGCAAAGTACGCGATATTTACGCCGTAGGTGACGACAAGCTGCTGGTTGTTGCCACGGACCGCATTTCTGCGTTTGACGTCATCCTGGACGAGCCGATTCCGGACAAAGGGCGGGTGCTGACTCAGCTTTCCTGCTTCTGGTTTGACCGCTTCCTGGGCCTGGTGCCCACGCATTTTTTGACGGCTGATCTAGCGGAGTATCCGAAGGAACTCCAGGCGATGGCGAACGAAATCCAAGGGCGCTCGATGCTGGTGAAAAAGGCCCAGCCGTTCCCCATCGAGTGCGTGGTGAGGGGCTATCTGGCCGGGTCGGGCTGGAAGGAGTATCGCTCAAACGGGACTGTCTGCGGAATCAAGCTGCCTGCGGGGCTGATGGAATCCAGCCGGCTGGATCAGCCAATTTTTACGCCGGCCACCAAGGCCCAGACCGGCCATGATGAAAACATCTCATTTGAGGAGACCGTCAAGACGGTTGGAAGAAGCGCCGCAGAAAAACTCCGCGACATGAGCATTCGCCTGTATACGGAGGCGAGGAAGTACGCAGAGGAACGCGGAATCATTATTGCGGACACAAAATTCGAATGGGGCCAGATCGGGGACGAGATCATCCTGATCGATGAGGTCCTCACTCCAGACTCTTCGCGCTTCTGGCCCCAGGACGGTTATGCGCCTGGAATGTCCCAGCCTTCCTTTGACAAGCAATTTGTGCGGGACTACCTCGAATCTATCCACTGGGACAAAAATCCTCCCGCGCCGCCTCTTCCCCTCGAGGTTGTCGAAAAAACAAGTCAGAAGTACCGCGATGCTTATCGGCTTCTGACCGGGAAAGCGCTGAATTCCTGATTCTGCACGGGCCGAGAACTGCATGGCACACTGGAACTGGCTCGACTGGGTGCTCGCCACCATTGTGGTTGTATCGGTGGTGACGGCCATCTGGAAGGGCTTTGTTGCCGAGTTGGTCACCCTGGCGTCGGCGATCGCGGGGCTGATTATCGCAGCGCTTTATTACGAGCGCCTGGCGCCTCTGCTGATGGGCTTCACGCGGAGCGCCGGCCTGGCGCAGGGAGTCAGCTTTTTTCTCTTGTTTGTCGCAGTGCTGCTTGCCGGCGGCCTCATCTCACTGGCCGCCAGGAAGTTGGTCAAGAAGGTTCAGCTCCAGTGGTTCGACCGCTTTCTGGGTGGGATATTTGGCCTGGCTCGTGGGGTGCTGATTGATTGCGTAATGCTCCTGGTGATGATGGCCTTCGCCATCCAGCAGGGGACGATAGAAAAATCAGCGCTGGCTCCCTACTTCAGCGCAGGCTCAAGAGCCCTGGCCGTTGCCATGCCCGCCAGCATGAGGAACGGGTTTCGGGACAGTTTTGAAAAGTTCAAGAAGGAACTGATCGAAACCGACAAGAAAGCCATGGAAGCTCGCACAGCGGAGCAGAAGAACCTCTAGGATCGGAGTCGTCTGATGAAGAACCAGCTCGATGCCCTCATCAATCAATTAGTAGAACACGACATTCTCTTTGAAGATGCCGTCTGCGAATTCGAAAAGCGGTTCATCAGGAAAATTCTGGAGAACAACAACGGCAACCTGTCCAAGGCCGCCAAAGCCCTCCGCATCCATCGCAATACTTTGAGCCGAAAGATCGCGGTCCTGGAGCTCGACCGCCAGCGCAAGAGCCGAAGGCAGGCCACCGCCTGAAAGCAAAAAGCCCGAGTGCCGGAAAGCCCCTTAAAAACTGGACCTCAAAACACTCGGGCATTTGATTTGTGGCGTCTCGGCCCGGCGCCAGATCGCAAGACCGCCGGCTTACCCTGTGAAAGAGGGGAGCCCCGCTTGGCTCTTCCGGCGTTCGGGTTACTTCTTTTTCTTCTGCGCTTCAGCCAAAGCCTTTTCGTGGGCAGACTTCAGAACGCTGTCGTCAATCTTCACGCCATTTAGTGTCAGATAGAAATTGGGCGTTGCTGAGTATGCTTCTATTGTTCCCTGGAACCGGATCGGATCGCCCGCCTGCAACTCCTTCACGTACGGCTGCGAATCCTTTAGCACGATGTCATAGGTCCCTGGCTTGCCTTGGGAGTCGGGACTAATGTCGACGCGAACCAGAGTGGTTTTCGGATCGGTCCCGGCATCAACGCTGTCCACGTGGCCCACCAGACCGAGGGGCTGGCCCTTCAATTGATCCCAGTTTTGTTGGGCCGTGTCACCGCCCACCGACAGCGCATCCTGGATCTTATAAAATCCGTCGAGATTAGTGTCTCCGGTGGCGGCATGGTGTGGCGGCGCCGCCACGCTGAACCCGGCTGGCATATTGGGGGAATTCTTCGCCGCCTCCAAAACCTTGTCTTCTCCCTCATTCGAGCCGTGCTGGGCCTCATACACCTGGCCGAAAGATTTCTTGAGCTGCTCCGCGTTCTGGCCGTTCTTGGTCTCCGCCAAATCCGCCGCCCGAGCCAGGTTCCAGATCGCTTTGTTTACGTCCCGCGGGTTTTCGTTGTAATACGCCTGGCTAAGCAGTGAATAGATCAGGACGTTGTCGGGTTGATCCTGCGCAGCCGCTTCCAATGACTTGATCGCTTGGTTGAAATCCTTTTGCTGTACCGCGGCAAAACCAATGGCTACGTTGAAGGCTTCCCGCTCCTGCTTGGCTCTGGCGTCGAACTGCTCCTGGCTCTCCCCAGGCCGCTTCTGCTCGCTCTGCAGTAGCTGCAGTCCATGCTGGGCGTACTGCTGGACCTGCGACAATTCTGCGGAAGCGTTCGGGTCCGAAGACTTGAACGTGTAGGGAAACGTAAAGCTGACGTAGTAGAGCGCGGGCAGGTTGTCGGCATCGACACCGAGCGCCTTTTTGGCGGAGGCGACCGCGTCGCTCGTCTTCTGCATCTGAACGTAAGTCTGCATCTCGGCCACGTACGCGTTTGCCAGGAAGTCAGACTTCGGGTACTTCTCGATAAAGCCCTGAATCAGCGTTATCCTCTTCTGCGGATCTTTCTCGTTCACAAATGCCTGAAAAGCATCATATTCGGCACGGTTCTTCCATTGCGGGGTTTTGGCCTGAGGCGCAGCGGGTATCGGTGCTGGCGACGCGGTTGCTGGCGCTAAAGCAAGATGTCCTTCGAGTTGGCCTGAGGCGCGCAGTGAGTTTGGCAAACAGACGAAGCCAGCAAGCAACATCATGCTAAAAAGCACAGTCGTTTTCTTCATTGTGAAACTACCTCTTGTTTAGGGTTTTGGTGTCCGGGCCAGAAAGACGTTTCGGTACCTGGCCCGGGTCCGCCGCGGAAGACTTGCAAAACTCCGCCCAGTCACTCGGCCGGTCGGACCCCGTCAATCGGGAGCAGTTCTCCAAATAGCAAGACTTTCCTAACATTGCAAGCAAAAACTTATCGTCACCTTCGGGTTCACTCCACAATGTCCAAACCCCCTGTGACTTTAGATGCAGAAATTCGGGTGTAAGCCTCGTTTATCAGATTACCATCTATTCTCGTCGCGGTACATCATCAACAAAACAATCGCCCAATTCGGTTTCTGAACCTTCAGGCTCTGTTGCGCCTTGAAGCTCCCCTGACGCATTTTTCCGGGCCGTCCCGGGGGCTCCGAACCGAACCCCTCCGCCAGCACGACTCAAGACGCTTCGAGTTCTTCCTGCGGGCAGTGTATTATTTTGGAACAAGGAAAAACCGAAATTGGACCGGTATCTGCCAAGTTCCGAGAAGGATTGCAATTTTCGCACGTTTGGCCCAATATGGCAACTTCCCTTTAGCCATTTTCAAGGAACCATTGAAAGGACGACATTGGTAAAGAAAAACATTCGGATATCCAAGCCAGAAGGCAAGTTAGGTGTTATGACCTGCGGAATGGGAGCCGTCGCCACCACCTTCTTTGCGGGAGTGGAGGCGGTCCGCCGGAATCTTGCGGCCCCCATCGGCTCGCTCACCCAGATGGGTACTATTCGCCTGGGTAAGCGGACGGATCGCCGGACGCCGCTGATCAAGGATTTTATTCCCCTCGCAGAACTCCAGGACCTTGTCTTTTCGGGCTGGGACATTTTCCCTGACACCTCCTATCAGGCGGCTGCCAAGGCCGGCGTGCTCCGGACAGAGCATCTCAGTGAAGTTAGGGATTTTCTGGAAGAGATTCGGCCCCTTCCGGCGGTGTTCAACCGCAAGTACGTGAAAAAGCTGAATGGGCCGAATGTCAAGCGCGGCAAGAGCAAGATGGATCTCGCAAAGCAGGTGATGGAGGACATCCAGCAGTTCCGCGAGAAGAGCGGGGCAAGCCGCATGGTGATCATCTGGTGCGGATCAACCGAAATTTTTATGAAGCCGGGACGCGTACACCAGTCGATTGAATCCTTTGAAAAAGGTTTGCGCTCATCCGATCCCGGCATCGCGCCAAGCATGGTTTATGCTTACGCGGCGCTGAAGCTCGGCATCCCCTTCGCCAACGGCGCTCCCAACCTGACCACCGACATCCCCGCGCTCCAGCATCTGGCCTTGGAGAAGAAGATCCCCATTTGCGGTAAAGACTTTAAGACCGGCCAGACGCTGATGAAGACCATCCTCGCCCCCGGACTCAAGGCGAGAATGCTGGGTTTGAGCGGCTGGTTTTCAACCAACATCCTCGGCAACCGGGATGGAGAAGTGCTCGACGATCCTATGTCATTCCGGACGAAGGAAGAGAGCAAGCTTTCGGTGCTGGAATATATCCTCCAGCCTGAGGTTTATCCGCAACTGTACAAGGACTTCTATCACAAAGTGCGAATCAACTACTATCCGCCCAGCGGAGACAACAAGGAAGGATGGGACAACCTCGATATCTTCGGATGGATGGGCTATCCCATGCAGATCAAAATTAACTTCCTGTGCCGCGATTCGATTCTAGCCGCCCCCATCGTTCTTGACCTCATTCTGTTTATGGACCTGGCCCAGCGGTGTCCTGAAATGGCGCGCAAGGGAATCCAGGAGTGGCTCTCCTTCTACTTCAAGAGTCCCATGTGCGCTCCCAATCTCTACCCCGAGCACGACCTGTTCATCCAACTCATCAAGCTCAAGAATACTTTGCGCTACTTGCGAGGCGAGGAATTGATCACGCATCTCGGACTCGAGTACTACGACTGAGAAGCTCGATGGATTCGCGGAAGTCCTTCAACTGTATTTGACAAAAGCGCGCCAAGGTTCCGATAATCGATGAGCAGCCGGCGAGGGCTGCCCTGTGCGGTCCTATGAAAAAAATTTTCTTTGCGCACCTTGCGATACTGACGGTGGCTGCCTGCTTGCCGGCGGCGCAGCATTCGGCGGCCGACGCGCGGCAAGTTACGGAGCAGGCGCTCCAGCACGCCATCATCATCGATACCCATGCCGACACTCCTCAAATGATGCTGGACCAGAATTACGATCTTGCCAGTCCGGCAAGCCCCTACATGATCAGCATCCCCAAGATGCGCAAGGGCCATCTGGGCGCAGAATTTTTCTCTATTTGGGTTCCCGTGGATTGGCCCTCGCAGGACCTGGTCCACCGTGCTCTCGACCTCATCGACGTTGTGGATGAGCAAGTGGCCCGGCACTCGGATGCGCTGGGCCTGGCGCGCAGCGCCGATGATATCGTTCGCCTTCACCGCGAGCACAAGATAGCCATTCTGATGGGGCTTGAGGGCGGTCACACTATTATTAACGATCTGAGAGTGCTGGACGATTTCTACCGCCTCGGTGTCCGTTACATGACACTGACTCACACCAGGGACACGGATTGGGCGGACTCTTCCGGAGACAAGCCCCGACACAACGGGCTGACGGCTTTCGGCCGCAGCGTGGTGGAGCGCATGAATCGCCTGGGCATGATGGTGGATATTTCGCACGTTGCGGACAAGACGTTTTACGATGCGGTGGCGGCAAGCAAGGCGCCAGTGATCGCTTCCCATTCCTCCTGCCGCGCGCTGTGCGATGCGCCCCGTGACATGACCGACGACATGATCCGCACGCTGGCCAAGAATGGCGGCGTGATCGATATTAATTACTACTCCGCTTTTCTCGATCCCGGTTTCCGCGCCGCGCAGAATAAGATTTCCAAGCAAGTCGACGCGGCGGTGGATGCCGCGAAGAAGCAGCGCGCTCTCGAGGGCAGGAGGTTGACCTATGCCGAGGAGAATGCGATTCGGATGAAAATGCAGGCCGGCCTTGCCCAGCCCAGCTATAAAGTCATCGCCGACCACATCGACCACGCGGTCAAAGTGGGCGGCGTCGACCACGTGGGTCTTGGTTCGGACTTTGATGGTGTCGATGCCATCCCGCGCGGCATGGAAGACGTTTCCCACCTTCCCGACCTGGTGGCGGAACTCGCCCGCCGCGGCTATAGCGAAGCGGACCTGGAAAAAATCCTTGGCGGAAACATCCTGAGGGTCATGCGAGAGGTTGCCCGAGTGTCCCAGCAAATGCAGACTGGAGGAAGTTCGCAATGAGAAGTGGAAATTGCCTCAATCGGATGCTTTGGGCAGGCATCATCCCGGCGCTGCTTGTGCTGGCGGCGTGCGAGTCCGCCAAGAAGGAGCAGCCCAGCGCCCCGGCGGGCCAAACGTCCCTGAGCAACCCGTCTTCACTCAACGCGCAGGCGCCGGACGTCTACTGGGCCAAGTTCGACACCACAAAAGGAAGTTTTGTGATTAAGGTAACGCGAGCCTGGGCGCCCGCAGGCGCAGACCGCTTTTTCAACCTGGTGAAGAACGGCTTCTACAGCAACGCAAGTTTTTTCCGCGTGATTCCCGGGTTCATCGTACAGTTCGGCATCAGTGCGGACCCGAACATCTCCGCGGTCTGGCACGATGCCGACATTCAGGATGATCCCGTGAAGCAAAGCAATGTGGCAGGTACGGTCACTTTTGCTACGGCCGGACCTAATACGCGCACAACGCAGGTGTTTATCAACCTGGCGGACAATAAGAGCCTGGACGCTCAAGGCTTTTCGCCGTTTGGAACCGTCACCGATGGATTGAATGTCGCCCAGAGCTTTTATAGCGGGTATGGCGAAGGCGCACCCATGGGAAGCGGCCCCGACCAGCAAATGATCCAAAGCCAGGGCGAAGCCTATCTCGCCGCGCAGTTCCCCAAGCTTGATCACATCAGGTCAGCCACCGTGTTGCAATCGGCGCCGTGATCCCCGTTTGAGTCTACCTCTCGCCGGAGCGATTCACGTGGCGCCGGCTGTCGCCAAACTCCCAAAGCATTCTTTAACAGGAACAGGAGAACCAATGGATAAATTGCAACCAGGGCTTCATGCCATCATCGAAACCTCGGCCGGAACCATGACTTGTCGGCTTTATCCCGAACACGCGCCCAAAACAGTTGAGAACTTTCTGGGCTTGGCCCAGGGAACCAAAGAATTTGCAGATCCCAAAACCGGCAAGACGGTGAAGCGGCCGTTCTACGATGGATTGATTTTCCATCGCGTGATGCCCAATTTCATGATTCAGGGCGGCTGCCCGCTCAGCACCGGAACTGGCGGCCCAGGCTATCAGTTCGAGGACGAGTTTACAAAAGAGCTGCGCTTTGACGGAGTGGGCCGCCTGGCCATGGCCAATGCAGGCCCCGGCACCAACGGCAGCCAGTTCTTCATCACCGTGGCGCCTACCCCGTGGCTGAACGACCATCACACCATCTTCGGCCAGGTTGTGCAGGGCCAACACGTGGCCACCAAAATCTCCATGGCCAACCGTGACCGCCGCGATAAACCCGTCGAACCCGTGGTCATCAAACAAATCCGCATCGAAGAAACGAAGTGAAGTATGAAGGATGAAGGATGAAGTGGTAGCGCAGAGTTTCCGTGGTTTGGAAACTCTGCGGCTTGACCGTAAGCGAAGAGCCGCAGACTTCGAAAGGCACGAAGTCTGCGCTACAACTTCATACTTCATTACACGCCGATTACGCTGACCAGTTCTTTGACCGCGTCGGCGGATTTTTGCAGCGCAGTCTGTTCTTCTGCAGTCAGCTTGATCTGGATGATCTCCTCGATCCCGTTTTTTCCAAGTTTCACCGGAACTCCGACGAACAGCCCGTTGATCCCGTACTCGCCTTCCAGGTAAGCGGCACACGGCAGAATCTTTTTGCGGTCGTAAAAGATGGC
>DASUJZ010000002.1:0-49445 GCA_036278995.1 Terriglobia bacterium
TGGGGGACCGGAAAAGTTTCGTCTGGATGAGCTCGTGCGGCGAGCATTTGCCGCGTGGAAGGACCCGCGCGCTGTTGTCACCGACCCGCACGCTCGCTACTACGGCATCGAGGTCAAGGAACGAACCCTCGTTCCCGAAGATGACGCTCAACTCGGCGAGACGCGTTTCGACACCTGGCTCGCAGCACAAGTTCCGCAGCAAGGCGTTCGTCGAGCGGGGAGTAGCTCTTGAATGCAAATCGGCGTCGCGTGGTGATTGTCGGGGGCGGCTTCGGCGGGCTTTATGCCGCGCGAGCGTTAGCTGGAGCTCCGGTCACCGTAACCGTCATCGATAAACGGAACTACCACCTTTTCCGTCCCATGCTTTACCAGGTGGCCACCGGCCTGTTATCTGCCGACGAAATTTCCGGGCCGCTGCGCTCGATCCTCAGCCGGCAGGAGAATGTCGAAGTTCTGATGGATGAAGTCATCGGCGTTGATGCCGGGCAGCGAGCGGTTCACCTGCAGCAACGTCAGGTGCCGTATGATTACCTCATCCTTGCCACAGGTATCCAATACAACTATTTCGGACACGTGGAGTGGCGGGAGATTGCGCGCGGCCTCGAATCGCTCGATGACGCGGACCACATTCGAGGCAAGGTTCTGCTGGCATTCGAGCGAGCTGAAGCGATGGCCGCGGTTGATCATGCCGATGCGGAAATGATACGGCAGCAACTCACATTCGTGCTGGTCGGTGCGGGCACCGTGGGGGTGGAAATGGCGGGCACGCTGGCGGAGATGTCGCGCATGGCGCTGTCACACGACTTTCGCCACATCGATCCGCGCTCCGCGCAAATCCTCCTGTACGAGGCCGCGCCCCGCGTGCTGCCCAGCTTTCCCGAAAGCCTGTCGGCCAGGGCACGGCGTCATCTTGAGAGCCTGGGCGTAAAAGTTTATACGAACACCCGCGTAACCAGTGTTGACGTCGGCGGAATCGTTGCGGGTGGTCAGCGCGTCCCTTCGAGCACAGTGTTGTGGGGGGCCGGTGTGCTGGCATCGCCGGCAGGCCGCTGGCTGGGAGCGGCCACGGACAAAACCGGGAAAATTATTGTCAATTCCGACCTGTCCGTGCCGGGCCATCCCGATATTTTTGCGATTGGCGACACGGCACACGTGGTTGCTCCAGCGAGGAATCTGCTGGGGATGAAATTGAAGGATCCGATGGTGATGCCGGGCGTTGCGCAGCCTGCCATTCAAGAGGGGAAATACGTGGCAGGCTTGGTTCGGCGGCGGGTGGCCGGGCAGGCGGCGCCGGCGCCCTTCTGGTATTGGGACAAGGGCGACCTTGCGATCGTAGGGCGCACCTACGCGGTGGCCGATCTTCGCAAATTGCGCTTCGCCGGATTTCTCGCATGGCTTGTCTGGGCGGTCGTACACATCTATTTCCTGGTTGGATTCACGAACCGGTTCTTCGTCGTATCACAGTGGGCGATTGCGTTTCTGACCAAACGCCGGCGAGTGCGCGTCTTCCCCGCACCAGAACGAGCGGCGAAGGTCGCTTAGGAGGCGGCCACGCGAAGTCTGGTCTGTCAGGAGTAATACGGGGATTCTTCGCTGCGCTCAGAATGGCAGGGGCCCAAAGGTGATTATTCCCTGACGCACCGAACGGAAATCGCTCTCTGCTTCTCCATATCGCTGTGACGATTGAGAGCCTTCATGCCCTTGCCGAAGTTGTAGAGCCACGCGGTCGTCGCGCCACTTTCAGATGCCGTCCAGTAGAATCCATGCGCATCGAGGCGTGCATACCGGCCATCAAGATCGCGGCCGCCGCCGAGAACGGCATTGAATCCAGAGCGGCCTCCCGCCACGAGCGCCTTGAATGCCAACCTGCCCCTTTGCGGCGACTCCTCGAGCAGCCCACCGTACTGCTCCGCCAGTTCCCGCCATTCATCGTTCGTCGGCAGGCGCCATTGATCTCCCAAGGATTCGCATGCCTGCCGCGCGGACTCCCACGTGTACAAACGGCCGTAACGGTTGCAATTCAGTTCGGCATCATCGTAACAGTAGGACGCCTCCGTCCTGAAGTTCAGATTCTGGGTCGTCCATCGCTTACCATCGGCCATCCGCCGGGAGTGCATCAAGCCGGACATGGTTTGGTCGTGAACTGAGAGGCGCCCCGGAAGCGAACCAGCAACTCCGCAGGCTATGCCGAACGTTACGAATAGCGCCAAGACTGGAATTGACCCGATCTTGTGCCGGATGCCGTCCATGAGCGATCCTCGGATTTCCTGCGCGATCAGCTCAGTTACTATAGCGGAATGGCGTGTTCTTTGACGTAAGCAGCAACCCGCGGGTCCATATCGGCGCCCGCCGCACCCACGGGAATGTAGTGGAACACCTCAGCGTATTCAACTCCGTACATGCTGCCGAGCTCGCGGTTCACTCTCAAAACAAATTCCCTGATGTAGTTGCGGTCGGCGCTGTCATCATCATTGCCCAGCAGCGGCAGACGCAGCTTTCGTTTGGCCAGGTTCGCCCGCAGCCGCGATCCGAGATGCCCGGCCGGACCTTGTGCCGTATTGGCCCTGTTTGCTTCTACTTTTTTATCCACCTGCGCGGTGATGTCCACCACGCGGGTGATCTCCGGCCGCCGCGCGAAATAGTATTTGTCCTGAACCTCCTTCGGCTGGAGGCCTGCTGCGAATTGCTCGGGGTAATCGTGAGCCCGGCCTGCCATCCAGCACGCTGCTTCCAGGGCCCTGGCCACCATATAATGGTCGGGATTCTCTTCATCGTGCGCCCACGGGTCCCAACAGATCACCGTATCCGCCTTGACCAGCCGAATAATCAGAATCAGCCGGCAGATCAACTCGTTCAGCGAAACATCAGCCATGCGATGGTTGCTATAGTTCAGGTCAAAGTGCTGCTTGAGGCCCAGTGCCTGCGCCACATTTTCATTGTCGTGCTCGTTGCGCAGCACGTTCTCGCCAATCGTTCCGGGAATACCGAGCCCGGGCGAGTCGCCCATGTCATCATTGGTGGCGCGCACCAGATAACCCGTGTACCCCTCCTCGATGAGCTTGGCCACCGTACCGCCCGCTATTTGTGAGATGTCGTCCGCGTGGGCTTCGACGGCGAGAAGCACTTTCCCCTTGTGCGGCTGGCCGGGCACGGGACGTTCAAGATAGGGTTGCTGCCCCGTCTGCGTCACAGACGGCTGTACCGGCCCTGCCATGGGAGCCAGCGCGCTACCAGCGATCAGGTTGCCAAAGAATTTGCGCCGTAACATGGGGCCAATTATACTCCTGTCGAGGCAGCAAATTACAAGTACGAAGGAACTCGATCGATCGAGAACGCGCCTCCGGAGAGGCTTCATGGACTATAAGTACCGCGACATCTCAAAGATGATTGACCATTCCCTGCTGAATCCCGCGATCACTGCGAGCGAGCTTGAACAGGGCTGCAGATGGGCGCTCGATTACGACTGCGCGAGCGTCTGCATTATGCCTTACGCCCTGCGCCGCTGCGCCGAAATCCTGAAGGGCAGCACGGTGAAACCGAGCACCACCGTCGGCTTTCCGCACGGCGGCCATACTACGGTCGCCAAAGTTGCTGAAGCCCTGGGCGCGCTCGACGACGGCGGACAGGAGCTCGACATGGTGGTGAACATCAGCAAAGTTCTGAGCGAGGATTGGGAGTATGTGCGGCAGGACATCCAGGCCGTGATCGATGCGACGCACGGCCGAGGGCAGAAGCTGAAGGTCATCTTTGAGAACTGCTATCTGCAGGACCATCACAAGATCAGACTCTGCGAAATCTGCGGCGAACTCGGCGCCGACTGGGTGAAGACTTCAACCGGCTATGGCACGAGCGGCGCTACCATTGAAGACCTCAAGCTGATGCGCCGGCACTCCCCCGCGCACGTGCAGGTGAAGGCCGCCGGAGGCGTGCGCACTCTCGACCAGCTGCTGGAGATGCGCGTCCTGGGCGTATCGCGAGTGGGTGCCAGCCGCACGGCAGATATCCTGGACGAGTGCCGGCGGCGGCTCGGTTGAGCGGAGTGGATGCGGTGTCGAAATACGTCAGTGAACGTGATTTGCAGACGGACGCAAGGGCTTTGCTTTAGCCGGTTCAGGAGGCTTCCACCAGGCGCGGAGACCCGCTTGATTAGGGCGAGGGAATACAACTTGCGCGGAAAGGAACGTCAGCAGTAAACGGCCAACCGGGTGCTGCCTTCTTCTGGCTGGAAACTCCTGACCGTTACCCATATAATCCTGCGCATGACACAGGACTTGAATATATCGAAACGAAGCTGCCGCTTTTTGCTCACCGGGGCCAAGGGTTTTATCGGCTCCTGGATCGTCCGCAAACTTATTGAACGCGGTGACACGCCGTGGATCTATGACCTCGACACGAAAGCTCATCGTTTGCAGCAGCTTTTGACTGGAGAACAAAGGAAAAAAATCAATTTCGTCGAGGGAGACGTCACCGATTTTGACGCGCTGGATCGCGCCGTTGCAGAAAACGGGATCACCCACCTCATCCATCTGGCCGCGCTCCAGGTTCCTGCTTGCGCCGCCAACCCTCGGCTTGGAGCGATGATCAACGTCCTGGGCACCGTAAACGCCTTTGAAGTTGCGCGCAAGCGGCGCGATCAGATCAGGCGCATCGTCTACGCGAGTTCGGTAGCCGTTTTCGGGCCGGAAGAATTTTATGGAGAGGGAAAAGTTCCCGAAGGCGCGCCCTTGCAGCCCAACACCCACTACGGAGTTTTCAAACAGGCCAATGAAGGCAACGCCCGCATTTTTTACTTGAACAATGGCATCTCCAGCGTTGGCCTGCGGCCGGGTACGGTCTACGGTGTGGGCCGGGACCAGGGGATCACTTCCGGACCAACCAAGGCCATTAAGGCCAGCATTGCGGGACGCCCTTACACCATCCGCTTCACTGGCGGCTTTGACATGCAATACGCCAAGGACACGGCGGAAATCTTCCTGCGCTGCGCGGAAGTCCCCATCGAAGGCGCCAAAGCCTACACTCTGCGGGGCGCCGTGATGCGCATGGATGATTTTCTCGCCACGCTCAACCGCCTGCTCCCTGAATCCCGCGAGTTGATCCGCGCCGAAGGGAATTCGATCCCGATCGCCTTCGACTTTGACGACAGCGCCCTTAAGCGCGACATCGGCGAGGTCCCTCGTACGCCTCTCGAAGATGGCATCCGCGAAACGGCGGAGATATTTGAGCGGCTCCGGAACAAGGGTGAGCTTGAATTAAGTGACCTCGAGGTGTGAGCATTTTGGGGAGGCCCTCAGGGGCCGATGATGAACTGCCCCGGTAGGGCCTGCCTGAAGCTGCGGGACGGTTGGAGCTTTGTTTTGTGGCATGATACGCAGGATTCGGGCCTCAGCAGCACACAATGGGAAAACAGGGAGGAGAGGTGACGATGAAGGCAGCCGTCTTGCAGGATGTCGAGAAGTTGGTTGTCCAACAGGTTCCCGATCCGGCGCTTGCACCCAGCGAGGTCATGATTCGAGTGAAGGCGGTAGGGGTCTGCGGCACCGACTTTCATATCTACCGCGGCCACGGAAATTACAATCTGGATGCGCAAGGCCGGCACATTCCGCTCTCGAGGCAGCCTCAGATCCTCGGGCACGAATTCAGCGGCGAAATCGTGGAGGTGGGGAAAGATGCCGCAGGCCTGAACGTAGGTGACCGGGTGCTTTGCGACCAGGGAATCAATTGCGTGAGCCGCGGCCGCCAGTCGCTGTGTCCCTATTGCGCCACAGGAAATTCGCACCAGTGCGAGACCTACGGGGAGCACGGCATCACGGGCTTGCAGGGGGCGCTTGCCGAGTATATCGCCATGCCCGCAACGAACTGCCTTCCTCTGCCGCCCGATATGCCTATGGATCTCGCTGCGCTGGTTGAACCAGTCGGCTGTGTCCTTCATGCCAGCGAACGGACCGCTCAGGCCGGTGCGCGTTACACGCTGGAGGGCGATGAGCGCATCAAGAACATCCTGATCTGTGGGGCTGGCCCGGCGGGCATTTATTTTCTGCAATATTTGCGGAATGTCCTGCACTTTGAAGGGCTCGTGCTGGTCAGCGATGTGCGCGACATCAATCTCGAACTCGTGCGAAAGTTTGGAGGAACGCCTATTAACATCGCCCAAGTAGACTTGCGCAAAGTTGTGCTGGATCTGACGGATGGCGAAATGATCCACTATCTGATTGATGCCTGCGGGAACTCCATCATCTTTGAGCAGATGCCGAGCCTGATACGCAAACAGGCCACTGTTCTGCTCTATGGCCACGGGCATCAGGGACGCGACATTAGCGTATTGGGAAATGTCCTGTTCCTGGAACCGGTCATGGTGGCTGCGGTTGGCGCATCCGGCGGGTTCGATCCCGACGGGCGGCCGACAACCTACCGGCGGGCGCGTGAGCTGGTGAACTCGCGCACCATTCAGGTGTCACCACTGGTGACGCACCGCTATCGCTCCCTTGAGGAAGTCCCACGCGCATTTGGGGATGATTTCCAACGCGCGGATTACATCAAAGGCATTCTCTCCCTCGAATAAGTCCGTGCCCGCCGGGTGTGCAGATGGCGAAACTGTCTTCGGATTCTCGGCCCGGTGGTGGCAAATCTCTGGGAACCTGATTCGCGAGGAGGTTGAAACTTGACGAGCGCCTGGATCGGGTTCTCACTGGTCGTCATTGGCGGCATCATGCAAGGCACTTACTTCCTGGGCTTGAAATACGTCAACCCCTGGAAGTGGGAAAATATCTGGGCGCTTTACTCGCTCTTGTCACTGATCGTGCTGCCGGTCGCACTGGCCCTCGCCACGGTTCCACATCTCTCGGAAATGCTCAGGCGCGCTCCAGCATCGGCGCTTGCATGGGTCTTCCTTTATGGCGCTGGATGGGGAGTCGGGTCGGTACTGGCAGGGCTGGGGGTCGCCAAGATGGGCATGGCAATGGGTGTTTCCGTCCTCATCGGCGTGACGGCAGCTATCGGGACCGCAGTGCCGCTGGTCGTTGACACTCCACAACTGATCTTTTCAGCCAGGGGGGTGCTCGTCATTCTGGCAGTGGCGGCGCTGCTGATTGGCGTCGCCCTGGCTGCTGTGGCAGGCAAAAAACGCGAGGCAAGCCTGGCGGACACGCCAGCCGTGGTTGAAAAAGGGGCCTTTGGCGTAGGGCTGGCCATCTGCGTATTCAGCGGGATTTTTTCCGCGATGCTGAACCTGGCTTTTGCCTTCAGCCAGCCGGTCGTGTATGCGGGGATGGAAACCGGCGCCAGCAATTTTGGAGCATTGAATGCCGTGTGGATGGTGGCGCTTGGCGGAGGCTTTATCGCCAACGCGGGTTATACGAGCTATCTCCTCACGCGTAACAAGACCTGGAGTAATTTCACTCTGTCAGGAACGGCCAAGGCTTGGGCTATCGGCCTGGGGATGGCCGTTTTGTGGACTGGCGGCATCATCCTGTACGGCCGGGGCGCCGCCTTCATGGGACAGACCGGAGCCGTCGTCGGCTGGCCTCTTTTCATAGGTATCATTATTTTTGTGTCGACAATCTGGGGATTTGCCAGCGGCGAATGGAAGGATTCGAGCCAGGAAGCCAGATATTACATGGTGGCCGGCATGGCGGTCCTGCTGATCGCCTCGGGGCTGGTGGGGCTTGCCAACCATCTGTGACATGAAACTTCCTTACTGCAAGCATGCCGTCGTGGATGTCGCAAAGCAAGGGACTACTGCCCGAAGCTTTTACGGCTACTTACTCAGGGACCGGAGCCTCCTGCGGCAGCAACCCCTTTGAACGCAGTTCAGCCCAAAACTCGCCGGGAATGGGATGGCTGATCAGGCGGAAGCTTTCTTCCAATTCGGCCACTGAGCGAGCTCCTGGAATCACTGAAGCCACGGCCGGATGCGCAAGCGGAAACTGCAACGCGGCCGCTTTCATGGGAACTCGATGGCGCGCGCAGACCTCTTCCACTCTTCGAACTTTTTGCAGGATTTCAGGCGGCGCATCGGCGTAATTGAACTTCGCGCCGCGCTTTGCCCCGGTTGCCAGAATGCCGCTGTTGTAAGGCCCGCCGATGATGATGCTGATTTTCTTCTCGACGCAGAGAGGCAATAACTCTTTCAGGCCGGTGTGATCGATCAGGGTGTAACGGCCCGCGAGCAGGAAACAGTCAAAATTGCCTTCGCGCGCGAAGCGGGCGGGCATCTCGGCCTGATTCATCCCTGCGCCAACGGCCGCAATCCTCCCTTCCCTCCGAAGCTGGTCGAGTGCAGGATACGCTCCCTTGATGGCCTGCTCGTAGTGACTATCAGGATCATGGATGTGCAGGACATCAATCCGGTCAACCTGCAATCGCTCCAGGCTCTCATTGAAGGAGCGCATCACGCCGTCGTAACTGAAATCGAACATCGGCTTGAACGGAGCAGGGTTGTCAAACTCATCCTTCTCCAGGGCGTCGGGTTCGACAGGCTCAAGCACCCGGCCAACCTTGGTGGCCAGCACGCGCGAACCGGGGGAAATTCCGGCAAGTCCCTGGCCCATCCACGTTTCGCTCTTGCCATGGCCGTAGAGGGGCGCCGTATCAAAAAAATTGATGCCGATTTCCAAGGCCCGCCGTACAGTAGCCACCGCCGCTTCTCCCCGGACATCCTCGAACAGGCCTCCGAGCGGCGCGCCGCCCAGCCCCATACGCGTCACTTGCAGCCCGGTTTTACCAATTTGCACCTTTTGCAGAGGGTCCATGGATTTCTCCCGTCATTGGTGTTGAGGAAGGCAACGATTGAGTCCGGCTCCAGTCGCTCCCGCAGGTCTCGCAATCTATCACGCCGTTGACGACCGCGGCAAGCCCCCGCTGCGGGCTATTTGCCCGGCAACGGTGGCTCCCGGCGCCCGGAAAATCTACATGATGCCGTCCAATCGCCTGGCACCGCCAGTGGTGTATAATGGTGGGGAGTATGGAAGGCGTGATTATCTTCATCGTTTTCCTGATTGTCTGGTTCCTGGTCCTGCCCAGGATTCCCGGCCTATCCCGCTACACCTGATCGCCGCGACCGCCGACCCGGTCGGGCCGGGACGATAATCCTCACAACAAGAGCTGCGGATGAATCCGTTCTATGCCAATTTTTGAATACACTTGCCAGAAGTGCAAGAAAACATTCGAGAAACTGGTGCTGAGCAGGGACCAGCCCGCCCCAATATGCCCCAAATGCGGTTCCAAAAGGACAGAACGTCAATTCTCTACCTTTGCGACCTCCGCAACCTCGGCAGGGGCCGGCGGACGGGCGTGCGCCCCTTCGGGGAACGGTTGACGAATCTGATGAAGAGCGGTCCGCTCTTTTTTCCTGGAGTGACGGATTGGTTGTGAGTCCTTCGGCTGGGTGGGAATTCGGGCACCTCTCCGATAAAAGAATATTATGCGTCAAATTCGAATTCCACAATGGTGGGTGGCGCCTGATTCCAATCGCTAAAGCGGAGCCATCGCGGCTTGACGCGTATATAGATCAAGCCCGGCCAATGTTGGCGCTCACGACCATCGGGAAACCGGGCGAAGTACTTCTCCTTCAAATCATGGAGCTCGGTTCCCGCAGGTTCGTCGGCTAGCCCTTCGAATTGAACACTCCGCTCATCTCCATCCGTAAGGCCGCCTATCACAAAAGCACAATGTGGATTTTGACGCAAATTTGCGGCTTTTCGCGACGTCGCCAGGGTGTCGAAAACAATCTCGAAGGCATCAGTTACCACAAACCCCACAACGGCAGCCTGGGGATAGTTCGCGGCCGAGACGGAAGCTTGAACGCACAACGAGTGTGTGCGCATGAAGTTCAAGACTTTCTCCCGGGTCATAGGATGCGTCCTCCTTTGCCAATCTAGCTCGAGGCGGATTGAAAGCTCACGACGCCTCGAGCTTTGCCGCCACAGCTAGAACGACGAGTACTTCAGCCAGGCATCCTTGAGATCTTTGCCGCGGAAGGCCCAGGTTCGCTCATCGATCTGCTCAACCCCTTCGCGGGCCTGAAAGTATTGCACTCCCCGCGTGGTGAACTGGACTTTAGCTTCCACCGGCCCCGCGGTCCGGTATGGTGGAATTTCGCTCAGGCGCTCCATAGCGCGACGGGCCGTCTGCTTAATCAGTGTCGCGGCCGTGGGGTGAGGAAGCATAAATCCCGCTGTGCGGCCGGCTCCTGCCTTGACAGCGGCGCACTCGGCCTGTGGCACGAGGGCATGAAGTTCCTCACAGGCGGCGGCATCACCGGACAGCATGATGACCGGGACGCCGAGCGTACCGGCCAGCATCACGCGCACGCCGATTTCACCTACCGGCTTGTTATTGATCCACATGTTTTCAACCCCAAGCGAGCTGAAAGAATGGTTAAGGATTCCGTTCATGGCTCCGGCCATGGCATGCTGCCCGACAAACACCATTGCCGCGTAGGAGGAATCGAGCTCCAGCGTTGGTGCCACCGGCTGCCCCGTCAGCAAAAGAGCCTTGGGATTGATGTCGAGCGCTGAAAGGGACCGGCTGCTGTCGTGGCCGTCCCAAACCACCACGCCCGTAGCGCCACCTTCCAGCAGTCCATCAACAGCAGCATTCACTTCCCCGGTCAGGAGCTTGCGAGCTTCCTGGAACCGCGGGCTTTCGAGAGGTTCGCACTGGAGCTCGGTGCTGAAGACACCGGACACGCCCTCGAGATCCGTGACCATGAACACCTTTTTCGGTTTTTCGGCCTTCGACGAGCCTCGATTGAGCACAGCCAGTAAAGAATCTACTTGCGCTTGCGACATCCTCACATCCCCCTTCCCACGAACCTCGACGCAGCATTGGCAGCCGGCGTTCCGCAGGGCGCGGAGGGGTATTCTACACCCGTGCGAGGGTTCTGGCGTGAGGAACTACACGCACGGCGCTATCGGCCCGTCTGCTTGACATCGAAGCGGATGGGGTGTAGATACTTGCACTAGCACTATGGTTGGTCTTCAATTTTTCCCCGATCGTTCATGGGAATCCGGGATTGGATCATGTTGGCGCGCAGGCGGAAGGGGATCGTTCTTATAGCTTGTTATATTGCTGCAGCGTCGGCCACAGGGCGTCTTGTCTGGGCACAGCAAGTAGCCATCCGCCAATCTGGCGGAGAGACTGCGCAAGTTGCAGTGCCGACAGTCTCTGAGGGCTGGAATTCCACTCTTGCAGCCGCCGCCGTTGGCCGCCAGAAGCGCCAGACTCGCTTTATCGGCCATTATCCGGGATACCGAGCCGCCAAGAAGGCAGCCAACCTCCGAGCTACTAGGCGAACGGGCAGCCAGGCGCAAAGCACAATAACCCCGGCACCATCGCTCGCCCCTCAGGCTCCCAGTGGATCCACAGTGGTTTTCGACGGGCCCAGCGAGTCAGATACGCCATACATTCCTCCCGACTCTCAGATTGCCGCCGGTCCAAGTTACGTGGTGGCTGTGATCAATTCATTGATGGCCATCTATGACAAGACCGGCCTCCAGCAGGGCGGTTTCCAGCAACTCAGCGCATTTTTCAGCAGCTTGGGAGTCAATGGTGAGATTTTCGATCCGCGCATCCTCTACGACCAGACGGATAATCGTTTCATCCTTTCCGCTGCGGAAGTTGACATGACCAATCTCACAAACGGTCATGTGCTGATCGCCGTGTCACAGACTTCGGACCCGCGCGGAATCTGGCACAAATTCGCGATCAACTTCATGGGGCGCAATCTGTCGAACACAGCCAATACATTTCCTGATTTCCCAACCCTGGGTCTGAGCTCCTCCGCGGTTTATATTTCCAGCGGCCAATTTGTGCTGAACTCAGCGTGTCAGGCTAACGACACCTGCTCTTTCTCTGATACCTGGATCAAAGTCATCGGTTTGCCCGCGCTGCTTGCTGGCAATTCCACGCTTAACGTTACAACCTTTACAGACGTGACGACGGCGGCCGGCGAACCGGCGTTCTCGATTGAGCCCGCAGTGACATACGGCAGTGCGCCGGGAGAATTTCTGGTTGGGGCCGATTTCACGTCAAATCCCGGCAACAATCTGAACGTGTTTGAGATCAACACCTCCGGAACCCCGACGCTGAGCACCGTGAACCTGACGGTTCCGAGTTTCTCCATACCGCCCGATGCAGCCCAGCCCGGAACCGGGTTCCAGATCGCCACGAACGATTTCCGCCTGCTGAACGCTGTATGGTCCAATAATTCTCTCTGGTGCGGGCAAAATGTGGCGCAGTCCGCAGGGACGGGTGCGGCAGCGCGCTGGTACCAGATCGATACCTCTAGCCTTGGCACTATTGCGCTGGCTCAGACGGGGGATATCGCAGGCAGCGGCGATGGATATTATCCAGCCCTCAGCGCGGATCCAGCGGGCGACCTCGGACTGGTTTTCACGACCTCGAGTCTTACACAATATGCCTCGGCTGCATTCACCGGCAGGGCCACCTCCGATCCTCCCAATACCACGCGAACCTCTGCGATTTATCGGGCAGGAACCAGCGGTTATACGGATTTTGCAATACGTTGGGGCGACTACAGTGGAATTTCACTGGACCCCGACGGCAGTGGTTTCTGGATGATTGCTGAGTATGCCGGTCAGCCGAACCCGCATTTTGGTACAGCAATCGCCCAAACGGCGGGGCCCCCATCTCTCGGCCTTTCCACGACCGTCCTGGATTTCGGTCCTGAAACGGTCAATATTCCTTCTGCGCCGCTGCCGGTTACCATCACCAACACTGATGCACGGCCGCTGAGCTTGGGAGCAGCAACGATTTCGGGGAGCACTGCGTCCGTCTTTGCCATCAGTTCGGACGGATGTTCAAACGTCACACTAGCAGCCGGTGCGAGTTGTACCTTAAGCCTCACCTTTACTCCCGTCAGCATTGGGGCAGCCTCGGCGTTTCTGGAGATCAACACAAGCCCTGCGGAACTGCCTCAACTGGTTTACCTGACCGGAGTCGGAGCACAGGCAACGGCTGGACTGAACCTTTCCCCCACGACCATCACCTTTCCAAACACGCCGGCACATACTTCCAGCGCCCCTCAGGTTGTGAATGTCACTAACACCTCAAGCAACCCGGAATCTCTGAAAATCTTTTTCCGCCAAAACAACCCTCCCTTTACTCAGACGAACAATTGCGGTTCTTCCCTGGGAGTCGGACAAACCTGCCAAATCAGTCTGGTGTTCCGGCCGTCATCGGTTTCCGATTTTAACGGCACGTACTCTTCGGACCTGGAAGTTACCTATGAAGGGTTTCCCACGGGGGTATCAAGCCCTACGGTCGCAGTCTACGGAACTTCGATCGCCGCTCCATTGACTACTCTCTGTCCGACGTCGGTAAACTTTGGCACCCAAACAGTTGGGACCAGCAGTCCGCCGCAAGCCGTTAGCCTCAACAACTCAGGCACAAGCGATTTGACTGTCAGCGCCGTCAACATCAGCGGCGACTTCGCGCAAACGAACACGTGTGGAACGCTGCCGGCCGGCATGGGCTGCACCGTCTCCGTCACTTTTTCCCCAACGACATCAGGGACCCGCACCGGGACCCTTACGGTCACGGACAACGCCACAGCCAACCGGCAGACCGTTCAACTGACCGGAACAGGAGTTGTGTCTGCGGCCCGATTCTTACTGCCGCTGCAGAAGCTATCACCGCTGGCAACAAGATGGAGTCCACAGATACGGCAGTCGTCCTCCGCGGTTCTAGGGTCGTCCATCCGCCCGTTCCGTTCGCCCCAGCCTTCTGCTGCCGACTACGGCAAGCTGCCGCTCGCCTTTGAGGCCAACAACGGGCAAGCGGATTCCCGCGTCAAATTCCTCTCCCGCGGCGCCGGATACATGCTGTTCCTCACGGACAATGAAGCTGTATTGAAACTGCAGAACAATAACCGACAAAGTCGCACCCGGTATTCCACCAGCCACTTGCGAACGGGCGAACGACGTCTCCCACTGGGTTCGGACATTATTCGAATGGCTGTCGGTGATGCGGCCACGACCCCACACATCACCGGGCGTGATAGATTGCCTGGCAAATTGAATTACCTGGTGGGGAATGATCCGTCGAAGTGGAGAACCAACATCCCACTTTACGCCGAGGTGGATTATCACGACGTGTATCCTGGCGTCGACCTGATCTATTACGGCAACCAGCGCCGGCTCGAGTACGACTTCGTCCTTGCGCCCGGCGCCAACCCCAAGGCAATTCGTTTCAGGATTGAAGCACCAGCCACTGTGCACGGGCAGACCGCGCCCGTGTCCCACCTAAGAGTCGCCGCCAACGGTGACCTTGTGATTCCTACGGCCGGAGGCGAAGTGCGGTTCCGCAGGCCTGTAGTTTATCAGCCGGAACACTCCCGGCCATCGGATCCTAACGCGAGTGATTCAGGCGCTCGCGGCACTTCCGTGAAGCGAGATTATTTGAAAGGAAGTTTTATTCTGCGAAAGTGGCGCCACAAAGGTTACGAGGTCGCGTTCAAGATAGCTCCGTATGATCCGGCGAGGCCGCTGGTAATCGATCCCGTCCTGAGCTACTCCACCTATCTGGGAGGCGGCGAGAAGGATGAAGCAAACGCCATCGCCGTTGACGCCGCTGGCAGTGCGTATATTGCCGGCACCACAGCTTCGGCGGACTTCCCTGTCGCAAATGCTCTCCAAGCCAAGATCAACCGTTCCCTGCCCAGTGGGACCGATGCGTTCATTACCAAGTTGAGTCCAGACGGGGCGTCCCTGGTCTATTCAACATTTCTCGGCGGAACTCGCAGTGAAATCGCATCCGCAATTGCGGTGGACAGCCAGGGGAATGCTTACGTTGCGGGCGAAACGACATCATCCGATTTCCCCGCCACCAACGGAGCTTTTCAAACTGTTTCCAAGGGCGGGACCGACGGATCAGACGGCTTCCTGGCGAAAATTGACTCCACAGGCTCGTCCCTGGTCTACTCCACCTATTTCGGGGGCAGCGGCAACGACATGGTTACCTCGATAGCTTTGGATGCATCTGCAGATGCTTACATCGCAGGCTTTACAGCTTCAACGGACCTCCCAACCACACCAGGGGTGGTCCAAAGAGGCCTGGGTGGGACACCGGTATCCGGCGGCGATGCCTTCGTCGCTGAAGTGAATCCCCAGGGTACGGGGCTGGTCTATTCGACGTATCTCGGCGGTACAGAATACGATAATGCTACCAGCATTGCCGTGGACTCCACAGGCAGCGCGTACGTTGCCGGCGCCACCGGCTCGTTGGACTTCCCAACAACCCCGGGAGCATATCAAGGTTGGCTGTCGGGCGACGGGCGCAACGCCTTCATCACAAAAATAAACCCTCTGGGCACTGGCCTGGCGTATTCCACATACCTCGGCGCCTCCGGAAACGGTACGACGGGCGGCCCCGGCGAGATTGCGAATGGCATAGCCGTTGACAGTCAGGGCGATGCGTATGTAGCAGGTGTCACCAATTCAACGGATTTCCCGACCGTGAATCCAATCCAAACGGGAAGGCCTGTATGGCCAAGTGTCACCCAGGCATTTGTGACTAAACTCCACCCTGCAGGTTGCGGATTGGTTTATTCGACGCGCCTTGGAGGGTTTCTATATACATCGGGGATCGGCATTGCCGTGGACTCCGGCGGCGACGCATATGTCACCGGGTGGACGGCGGATTTTGACTTTCCGGTGCTGAATCCATTCCAGGCCAGCTACCGCCAAGTGGCAAGCGGTGGCGCTCTTCATACCGAGGCGTTTATATCCGAGCTGGCTCCCAGCGGTTCTTCGCTCCTATACTCATCCTACCTCGGAGGAACCACGACTGATCTCCCATTCGGCTATGGCGGCGGTGATTCGGGCAAGGCCATCGCCGTTGATTCAGCAGGAAACCCCTACATCGCTGGGGAAGCGGATTCCACTGACTTCCCCGTTGTCAATGGCGCGGACTCGGTCTACCACGGCTCACGAGATGGCTTTGTAACCAAGGTTGCTCCGACGATCGTTCCCAGTATCGCGCTGGCGCCGTCGTTTGTGGTATTTCCCGATACCGCCGTTGGGACCACCAGCGCCCCGGTCTCGATAACCATAACGAACACGACAAGCACCCCTGTGGCAATCAGTAGCGTGATGGCTCGCGTCGGTAATCCGACGTTCGGGGTAGCGAATAATTCCTGCAACACCACTCTGCAGGCGGGCGCAAGTTGCAAGTTCAGCGTGACTTTCTCCCCAACGCTTAACCTCCTCGACTCGAGCCTGGTCACCGTGAACGACAATGCCTTTGCAGGGCCACACTCCGTGCCGCTTTACGGCACAGGCTACACGCCGGCAACGATCAAAATTCTGGGTAACCAGTCAAATTCTGAATATCTCGCCACGCCCGCCGGTACACCGGTCACTTACCAGATTCCCGTGGAAAACACGGGCAATCAGCCCCTGACCATTACGGGTGTTACCGTAGGCGGCAAGGACTTCTCGCAGACAAACGACTGCACTTCGCCCCAGCGTTTCCAACAGTTTTGCTATGTTAACCTCACCTTTGCTCCAACCGCAGGTGGCACGGAAACTGGCACGCTCACCGTCACCGGGAACGCAGACAATAGCCCGCAGACTCTTCCACTAACAGGCGTCGGACAGGATTTTGCTATGGGGGCGACACCCGGAACTTCTTCCTCGGCCACCGTTACGGCCGGTCAAATGGCTACCTTCAGCGTTGACGTCAGTTCGACCAACGGCTTCAACCAGTTTATCTCCCTTGCTTGCAGCGGTGCGCCTGCCCGAGCGACGTGCTCACTCGACCAGACCGGAATTACCATCTACGGCACAACACCCGTTACAGCCAAAATAACCGTCCGCACTGCGGCCCGGTCACTACTGCCGAACGGTCGCAGGCTTGATGGACCCCGTGGGTTCCACCCGGCAGGCTGGGAATTGCTGTTCGGGTTGCTTCTGGTCTTAGCCGCCACCATGACGGTGGTTTCCGCCCCGGCACCGCCCGTAGCTTCCGTGGGTCCCCGTCGCCGGTCTCTGCTGCGGGTTTCAGCAATCATCCTGCTGGTACTGCTGTGGGCGACCTGCGGGGGAGGAGGCGGCGGCGGAGGTGGCGGTGGTCCGTCACAGCAGACCGGGACGCCGGCAGGGATTTACACCCTGACGGTTACAGGTAGTTACGGCAGTCTCAACCGCAGCACCACGCTTAAGCTCACCGTACAGTGAACCGGGCCAGCTAGCTCAGCCTTTCCTAACCTCCCTCGGAGGGAAACAAAACCTTAGCTACTGCATTGATAAGAAAAAATAATGCCAATCGCTCCTGGATATGTAAGAATATACGGGATCGCTTTGATGCAAGGCAGTCGCCCGTGTCGAACGTCCATTTCGTATTCAATAACGCCCTAAACTCCATTCCCCACATACCCATCAATGGGAAATAGCACATCAGATCAGACGTCTCCCCGAAAACGAGTGGTGACGCTGCCACGGGTTATGGTCGCCACCACGGCGATGCTGACGTTCATCTCGTTCTGGCGCGCGGCGGCTATTGTCCTGAACGACCTGGCTTCCTCCGCATTCTACGCCGGAGGCATCGCCGAACAGGCAATCGGGCCGTCGGCGCCGTGGTTCATCCTGGCCGTCATGCTGTTTGCCTACGCCGTTGCCCAGATGTATGTGGAAAGCTGCAGCATGTTCGTGCGAGGGGGCGTCTACCGAGTGGTCAAAGAGGCCATGGGCGGGACCCTGGCCAAGATTTCCGTCTCGGCGCTGATGTTTGATTACATCCTGACGGGGCCCATCAGCGGTGTGTCAGCCGGCCAGTACCTTGTGGGCTTCATTAATGAACTCTTTCAGCACGCCCATCTCAACATCGCCCTGCCCACCAACTCCACCGCGGCCGTCTTTGCTGCGGCAGTAACACTCTACTTCTGGTGGGAGAACATTAAGGGCATCGAGGAATCCAGCGAAAAGGCCGTTCGTATCATGGAGTTCACCACCATCCTGGTGCTCTTGATGATCGGCTGGTGCGGCTACACGCTCTGGGTGAGGGGCGGACAGCTTCCGCCCGCTCCCGTGCCATCCAACCTGGAGTTTTCCATCAGTGCCGAGGGCTGGCTGCATTCCAGTCGCTTGCCGGAACTCATCGGGGTAGTCGGAATCCTGGTGGCCTTTGGACATTCCGTGTTGGCCATGAGCGGCCTCGAAACCCTGGCCCAGGTTTATCGCGAAGTCGAGCATCCCAAGCTGCCAAACCTGAAGAAAACCGCTTTTATCGTCTTCATTTACAGCATGGTTTTCACTTCGCTGGTCTCCTTCTTTGCGTTCATGATCATTCCCGATGCACACACGCGGCTGAGCTATAAGGACAACCTGATCGGCGGCCTGGCGATGAATGTGGTGGGACCTGTAACGCTTCGCCTGCTGTTCCATGGGTTCGTAGTCCTCGTGGGGATCATGATACTTTCGGGCGCGGTCAACACGGCGATTGTCGGTTCCAATGGAGTGCTCAATCGAGTTTCTGAAGACGGCGTTCTGGCGGATTGGTTCCGGCAGCCGCATCGGCGATTCGGAACCTCCCACCGAATCGTCAACCTGGTGGTTGCCCTGCAATTGCTGACCATCTTTCTCAGTCGCGGCAACGTGATCCTCCTCGGCGAAGCGTATGCTTTTGGAGTCATCTGGAGTTTCGCCATGAAGGGGCTGGGCGTGCTGGTTCTTCGTTTCACCCGGCCGGGACCGCGCGAATTCCGCGTACCGCTGAATCCGAAGCTGGGCCGTCTGGAATTTCCACTTGGCCTGGGGTTGATCACGCTGACGCTGTTTTCCACCGCAATCATCAACCTCTTCACCAAGGAAATCGCCACCGTCTCGGGCGTTTCCTTCACTCTGCTTTTTTACCTTCTGTTTGTTATTTCAGAAAAACATAATCAGCGACGGAGGGCGGCCGCCGCCGAGCTTGACCAGTTCAATCTGGAGCCAAGCGAAGATATCTCGGCGGACGGCGTTGGAGCGCGGCCGGGCAATATCCTGGTTCCGGTACCGGATTACTTCAAGCTGTACCATTTGGCTTCTGTATTGGAGCGGGTCGATATTGACCGCCAGGACATCGTGGTACTGCACATCCGAGTCCTTTTGCGAGCCGGTTCTGGCGAACACGGACTGGAACCGGAGCAGTTGTTTACGGTGTACGAGCAGGAATTGTTTACGCGGGCGCTGGCCCTGTCAGAGAAATACGGGAAATCTGTAAAGCTGGCAGTGATCGCGGCAACGGACCTGTGGGACGGCATCCTGCGCGCCGGCCAGAACCTTCAATCGTCTACGATCGTCCTGGGCTCATCCACCAAAATGTCCGCCGCAGAGGAGGCTCGCCGCGCGGGCTTGGCCTGGGAGGGATTGCCTAACCCCAAACCGCAATTGACTGTGGAAGTCTACTCACCTCATGGCCGGGAAGAGGTCTACTATCTCGGCCCGCACGCTCCCCACTTGACTCCGAATGAAATCGACCTGCTGCACAAAATCTGGCTCGATTGCAGCCAGCGCCTGGAGCCCGAGGAGCTCCACCACCACGACATTGTCCATTTTGCGCTGTCCGAAATTGAGCACAAACTGCAGGAAGAACATGACGGCCAGGTTCTGGAACGGCTAAGGCAGCACCTTGAACAGATGAAGTCCCGCCGAGTCCCTCATTTATAACCGCTCGCCAAGCTGGGTAGCCATTTCCCTGCTCCAGGCCATCAGCAATTGCATTTTGCGCTGGAGACCGGCTGACCGACTCGACCTGCACCACAGCAATCCCAGCACGAGGAGCCGTTACGGTGAATTCTCAGGTTCAGAAAACTCTGCCATGCCGACCCGGACCACGGTGTGGTGCAAGGGACTTTCAGCCTTGCGCGCGCCGGAAGCTGGACGCTCTTCCGTCCAGGCTCCGTAGATGCGGCCGCCGAGCGCAGCAATGCCCGTGTAATCCCCAATAAAGTCACTATTCGGATCGAAGGGATGGTCCATCCAGAGATAATTGCTGAAGGTGCGGCCGTGGTCGGTTGACCGCGCAAGCACCACAACCGCCTTGCTGTTTTCCGGGTCGTCACGCCGGTCGTAGAAGATGAGGTTAGCGGCTCCCGTCACGGGATCGACCGCCAGCCACGGGAAGAACTGGTCAGCCCCATTGTGAATGGGATCGGAATTCACTCGCACCGCCGGCGTCCACGTCTGGCCGCGGTCAGCCGATGTGGAACAGAAAACATCGACGTCGCCATTGCGATAATCGCTCCAGGTCAAATAGAGGAGGCCGGCGCCCTTGCCCCCATGGGGATCAATCGAGATCACCGGGAAGCCATCTGTCCTGTCCACATCTGTGATCTGGAAGTAGGGCGGCCCCACGGGAACGATGCCACGCGAGGGCGCGAACGAACGGCCTCCATCGTTTGACGACGTAAACACCACGTGCGTGCCGTCCGCCCAGACAACGTAAAGCGTGCCATCCGGCCCTACTACGCCGGAAAAACCTTCTACGTCGCCATTGTCATCGCGCGGCAATCCAGCCTCGGTGCTGATCCGAATAGGCTTTGACCAAGTTGCTCCGCCATCCTCCGAACACGCCAACAGGATCACGGATTCCGTCAGCGTGAAATGCGTCCAACCGACGTAGAGATTACCGGCGTGGGGCCCGCTCGAGTTATCGGCCACAATGTAAGGCTTGTCATCAAAAGGAATACCGGGCTTGGTTGCATGCTCGATCACCGGCACCGCCGGCTGCTGCCAGGTCTTGCCGCCGTCAAGGGAGCGCGCCACGAATACGCCATTGCGGGTAGCGTTGTGGCCCCAGTACTCTTCCGTCCCTAACTTGTCAAAACCAATATAGCAAAGAAAGGCGTGGCCATTTTCGTCATAGGCCGCTGAAACGTCTCCAGACACAGCATAATTGCGCGGCTGGGTGTCTGAAGCGGCGCGCCAACTTCTGCCGCCGTCAGCGGAGAAAGAGATGTGCGCCCCTGTCTGGTAAGCAACAACCACCTGTTGCGGGTTGCGCGGATTGATGGCAACCGAGGGCTCGTTGAAATATCCGCGGTGGGGCGTCAGAGTGGCGATTCTTGCTCCGGGCGGCCCCTGCAACGTAGGAGGTTGGCCGGAGGCTGCCATGGCCACAAGCACGCAAAAACAAAATGCGGCAACGTTGAATACTAAACGCCAATGCCAGGGCGGGCAGAAACCCAGTGGCAATCTGCTTTTCAGAACCCGCACAAGAGTGGAACGCAAAGGAACCTCCGCTCGATGATGTCACGCCGCCACGCGATTAATGCGCCGCAAGAGACTTCAGCAACTGGTCGAGCAGGTCCGGACTGCCGGTTTCCCGCACAAGGTGCGGATACGATTCCCCGCCGTGATAATCGATGGTGCAGGTCTTGTAGTATTCATCGCTCATCACCAGCAGGCGGAGTGGCTCCCTTGACTTCGTGCCGGCTCGCAGCGCCATGCGAAGCACCTGCGGCGTAAACTGGCGCCCATTAACCGCAATCACTTTCATCCCCGGGGAAATGCCAGCCTGATATGCCGGCTTGGTCACTACGGAATCTACCACCGAGCCATCATTTTTCAGCACGAGGCCAATCGAATAAGTCGCGTCGATGTCGTTGTGAACCGCCTCGGAATTCTGCAGAAGGGAGGGTTCAGTGCTGCTGAACGTCACTTTCCAGCCGCTGCCCTCGATACCGCCCAGGGCGGCTTCAGGAGCGGTTGAATTCAGGCGCTGATGGAAGAAGCCCGCCCAGTCATAAGGCGCAATCTTACCCAGTGCTTCCGCCAGATCCTGAAAGGTGTAGGACTTCAGCTCGGGACCATTGTTCGGCCCGCCATAGAACAGCCGGCAGAAGTCGTCCAACGATTTCTCGCCGTGCGTCTCGCGGCTGATAATGCTGTTGACCTCGAGCCAAAGCAGGACGCTTTCGTCATAGAAGTCCACGCCGCGCCGCCAGCTTTCCCACTCGGCGGGAGCACCGTACAGGACCTGAGCATCGGCGGCTGTGTCGAGCAATGGGCGCCAGGTCCGCCCGGGCCGGCCCGGCCCATATCGGGCGGCTATCAAAGCAAGGTTCTGCCGGTACTCATTCGGGCTCCACAAGCCGCTTCGCGCCGTTAGAAGGTCGCCCAGATACTCGGTGAGCCCTTCGTAGACCCAGAGCATGTCCGTCTTCATGGGCTCTTCGTAGTATGAGGAGCTCAGGTCTTTCGGGCGGCGAAACTTTCCGTTCCAGGAGTGGACAAATTCATGAGGCAACAGCGTGACCATGTTCAGGCGCTGGCCCGGATCGATCAGTGAAAACTCGTCCACACGGCTGTCGTCGGACTCATGGTGTTCCAGCCCAAAATGGGCAACGTGGTCGCTCAGGGTTAACAAGAAATGATAGTCCCGATAGTGCCGCGCACCGAACATCTTGCCTGTCTCCGCGACCAGGTTCGTATAGTGCCGCTGCAATTCAGAATTCATGTCGAGCGCCGCCGCGCTGTCGGCCACAAGATCGATCTCATGATGGATGGGTGCGCCCTCGGGAGTTACATCGACGACCCGATAATATTGTCCGGCGCTGACCGGCGAATCGACCAGGCGGTTGAGGGATACCGGTTTGAATTCAATCCTATTCCCTTCCTGGTGCTCGACCGGAAGCGCTGTCCCAAACTTCCAGCTCTCGGGCAGACCCAGCCTCGCCTTGAAAATGAGATCCTGCGCCGGATGGCCCGCTGGGTAGAGAACATTCTGGTTCCAGCTTATGACCACCAACTTGTCGGTGGCCGAAGCCCCCGCCGTAAATCCGGACGTGGCCTCAGGCTCGACATAGTCGAATTTAACATCGAGGACGCTGACGCCCTGCGGGACATCTACATGAAAGGTGAACATGTCCAACAGGTCGCGTCGCCAGGGAATCACTTTGCCGTTGCCGCTGAATTTCAATCCCGTCAAATTGACAATGGGTCCGTCCGGCGCGTGCTCACCGGGAATCCATTTGGGGTAGTAAAGTGTGAGGGGTCCCGGCGAAACAGGAATGGCCATGTGAGTGTGGATAATCTTTTGCGGCGACTGGGTGGCATCAACATCAAGAGTAATCGGCGACTGCGCCTTCAGGCTTAGCGTTCCCGTCACGGCTACGAACGCAAGCGCAATATAAATGCAGTAACGCAAAATGGTCATCGCCTTCACCATCGAACGAACTGAACTTTAGGGGAACGCCGGCGCTCCGAGCGTGTTTCCCGGATGGATCACGGTTCGGAAGGCGTGCGCGCGCCCGTCGCACAACAACAGGCACTACCGGGAGGGACCGTCCCCTCCAAACGTAAGATCATAACGCGGTCTGGCGGCTTCGTCCAAAACTGTGTCGGAGAGCATCTGAATAGAACATGATGTTGGGCCGATTGTCGCTCGCGGGACACAAGGGCGCGCGGTTTGAAACACCCTTCGGTCACCCGAGCTCACCTGCTACAACGTTGGGGTGGTTTTGGGTCGAGGGTTAAAGTCACTGGGGACCTTGTTCACCACATGGAGTTGGGGGTCTGTCGTAATGATGCCAAGATCTCGGCAACCGTAGCCGGTTTCCTGCGGCAGATGTTCAAGGAGGGAATCTGGAATTTCCACATAACTTGCGGGCAGAGGCTCAGCCTTCCCAAGCAGCCGCGCAGGGCTGAAGGCTTCCGTCAGGTCGCCGACTCCTGGCGTGATCGCGTCCTGAGGGCCCAGGTTTTTTTGGCCAAATTCTTTTTCGCCCATCCTGCTGCCGCGTTGTTCATCCGGTAGAAGCGCCAAAGGCAGCAGATTGAAAAGCTTATCCACAAACTTGACCACTGAAGCCTGGTTTCCCTGCGAATGCGCGACGTAATGTGTGCGCGCGTAAGGCGAGATGAGAATCAACGGAACTCGCGGGCCGTCGCTGATTACAGAGCCGTCCGGCCCTTTTGCCCGAACCGTCGGCGGAACGTGATCGTAATCGCCTTCCGAGTCGTCCCAGGTGATGATGATGGCGCTTTCCGGCCAATAGCGGCTGGCAGCAATCGCGTTCACTGCCCTGGCCAGCAGTGCCTCACTAATCTGGGCATCTGAATACGCCGGGTGGTCGTCGTCACCCTTGAAGTTTTCCTGAACCCGGCGGTCAGGGTCGGCTGGATGCAGATTAAATGGATTCTGGTAACCACCCTTCATAAAGAAAACGCCACCCTGTTCCGGCAGGGTCTTTTGTTTAAGCGCGTCGAAGAATGCCTGCAGACCGTGGAGTTGCCCGCGCATCTGCGGATTGTTTGCGATGTAGCCAAAGTATTGCGGCCCGTTGTGGTGCGTAACATAGGCTGCGTGCAGGCCGTAAGCGTCCTCCGGGCCATCGTCCATGTCAACCTTACCTGAGCCATAGCCTTCTTCATACCAGCCAAAACCCATAGGTTCGTGCTCACGCTTGGAGATATAAGGTATGTCATTTTGGACGTCGGCCAGGTCACGACTCGGGTCGCGGTCGTGGCTCGCAACCGACTTCAGCCGTTGCCCCTGCAGCGTGAGTGGCAGGGTGGCAAAAGTCAGGTTGATTTGAGTGTTGGGCGTGCCTTTGCGCTCAAAATCCCTCGGATTGACGGGCATTTTCTGGGCTTTTGGAGTGTCGTCGAGGGGCGACCCCCAAAACGGATTGGCATCGTCCATTACGGGAACCCCGGACCCTTGCGAGCCGTTACCGCTGAAACCTTCATTCGGGTGCAACGCCCACTGCGTCTGGCCTGTCTGCGCGGCAATAATCGCCAGATTGCCGAGTGTTGAAGGTCCCGTCATCTCCTGGAAAACATGGTCAAACAGCACAAAACGGCTGGCGAATCGCCACAGCAGCGGAATGGTATCGCAATCTTCATAGGCCATGGTCAGCTCGCCCATCTGCTTCGCCAGTAGAGAGGGCTCGCCGGACTTCATGTACTTGTGTTCCTCAACCAGCGCAAAGTGATCCATTTTCGGAGCGCCACTCTGGAAGTCCATCTTTGCCAGAAGCGCGGGATGCGAATGATCTACATCATCAGTATCGGCCGCGTAGTCAACGGGACCAATTCGGAAAGGTTCGATTGTACGGGTAGTGCCATCGGTGTCAATCAGCGGCTGGGTGAAACCCGGAGTCTCCTCCGGCTTATGGCTGAAGATGCCCTCCGCGCCCGGATACGTGCCGAAATATGAATCAAACGATCTGTTCTCCTGATACAGGACGAAGACATACTTAATCTTCTTCCGCACGAGTTCCGTCACTTGCTGCACCGAAAGTTGAGGCTCCTCTGAGGCGGGAATCTGATATTTCTGAATAGCCTGCTGGTTAAGGGCAGAACCCGGCGCAGGCTGGGGTGCCTGCCCCGGCTGGCACGCCGCCAGCACCAACGCTGCACACATCGGAACCATCAGAATTATTCGAAAAATCGGAGAAGAATGTTGACTCATGACGAGACAATTTAATCCGAAACCATCTCCGGAGGGGAATTTTAATCGGCTCCGCAAGACTGCGAGCGCAGTGCGCTACTCGCCAAATCTCAATGCCTCGGCGCTGACCTCTCCATATGCAGTTTTCCCTGAAAAATCCGGCTTTGCCGAGCCTCAACCTCCTGAAGCGATCGGCTGCTGCATCGCAGGCGATCCCGGCGGCTGATAAGGCTTGAAGCCGGCTCGAGCCATGCCTCGTATCGCTTCCGGACTCTTCATGAACGTATCCCACACCAAACCGGTTCGCAGATTCTCAGCCATCAACATCGTTATTCCCGTGTCGATTCCGATAACGTCCGGATCGTACCAATTCTTAAGGGGGTTGAAGGCGTTGATAAATCCGTACTTGCTCCAGGCGCTTCCATAACGTGTCTTGATGTTGCGCAGGACGCGCAGGGTAGGCGCTGGCAAAAAGGCCAGTGACCCTCCCGCCGCGCTCGGCACGATAGTCCCGTCAATGGGCCCCATCTCGGGCGGTCCTCCCCACGCTACATAACCGTTGGACTGTGAATCCGATGCTGTAATACCCCAAAGGTCATCGCTGTAGTCGGGAAACTTCGGCGCCAGTTCGAGGCAGAAGATGCGATGGGCTTCGGTGGCGGTTCTCGAATTCTGAAAATAGTCGGCATACTGATCGCGCTTTCCGCGGAAATCAAACCAGGCCTGTGAGTACTGATGCACGAACAGCGGAGCAAACGATCCGATATAGCGCAGCCCGCGATATTCGAAAGTTAATCGCTTCCAGGACGTCCACGTTTGGGGCGCCAGCGGATTCGTATGAGCTCCCATCCCCAGCAGGTACATCATCATCAGTTCGCTATAGTCAACCCAGCGGTTTGGAAGAAAGCCGACCTCGGGCATCCATCCCATGGACAGCAGGGGCGTGTCTTCCGCCAGCCATGACCAGTCCGCCCGATTGAAGATGGCAAACGCGAGCCCCTGGATGTCTCCGTCCTTAAAATATTCCCGGCAGGTAAGCAAACCGCAAAACAGGATTGCGGTGTCAATCGTCGAGACCTCTGAATCCCACAGCCTTTCGCCCGTATTCACATTTGCGAAATGAAAGAAAAAGCCCCGATGATGGGCCAGATTCTTCCAAAGGAAGCGCAGCGTGTTGAGCACCCGACCTCGGGCGTCGGAGAGCGAAATGTAACCGCGTTTGTGTCCAATGCACAGAGCCGTCAAGCCGAAGCCCGTGGCCGCAATGCTGGCGACCACGGTGTGGTCAGCCGTACGGACGTTGCAGCGGTCTTTCACCAGGCCTGTCTGCGGGCTGGATTGTTCCCAGAAGAAAGCGAAGCTGGATCGCTCCAGATCCTCCAAAAACTGGTCATCATCCTTCGAAAGGGTCGGCTTGGCAGCAGGATCTGCCGGCAGCGACTGAGCTTGGGCGAGCGCCTGAGGCAGGAGCTCGCCGCCAGCCAGCGGCAAAGCGATGCCGGCCCCAAGGAGCCGTCGCAACATCGCCCGGCGCGAAGTCAATCGCCTCCCATCCTCTGATCTGTTCAACTCGGTCACATTAACCGTCCTTCCAGTCTGGGTGAACTTTTCCCGCCGCCCGCTCCGGCTTCGGCGGGCTCTCCGGTCAAAACCGGTAACCGGGCGTAAGTTCACACCGGAAAACTTTCGACTTACTCAGGTTGACCCTCACCTGACACGCTGCCCACGACACCACGGGCCTTGGTCCCAGCGGAAACATGATGTGATTTCCGCCTAAGTCGGCCTCGAGGGTCACTCCTTCGGCTGAGGCTGGCAGCGTAAAGTCCAAAACTCGCCCGAACATTACGGGGTAGGATTTGCGCAGTTCCGCGCTGTACATCGGATGAACAACTTCCGCTTCCACGAGAAAGGTAGCCGTATCCGACCAGTTAAGCGCTGAGGCGCGAAGTATCCGCACGTTCGTGGGAACGTCCTCGGGAGCGATCCTCGTAAATGAGCAGGGGCCCGCTATGCAGGAGACGCGCACATTGCGGAACTCATTCCCTTCTCCGGCGTCCATCACCACGGAGCCCGTCGCCGCTTTCCACCTGCCGTCGGGCGAGCAGGGCTTGTAATGATTGCAAGGCACGTTGGCGGTATTCACAACTTGAAAGGTCCTCACCGCGCTGCCGATGTTCGCCGCCTCCGTGGTCTTGACGGAATATCTCACCGAGACGTTCGAGACCTTTACCTGAGGGACGTCGGGCTGGGTTTCGAGTTCCGAAGGTGTCGGAATCAACCTCGTCACGTAAAGCCTGCCCCCTCCGATTACCGGCAGGTCGAGCGGCTGATATCCGGGAAGGCGAAATTCAAGCAACACCGGCCGGCTCGTGGATCCGCTGAGGGGCAATACAAGCCTGAAGAAGCCCGAAGGGTCCGACTGGGTGGAAGTGGTTACGGAACCCTCGCGAGCGGTTATTACCACGTCGGACAGAGGCTGTTGCCGCTCCGCCTGTGAAGCGTGGCGGATGACCGCCCCTTCTAAGACCACTGGCCGTGTCCGCTTGGGACGGACAACCAGCAGAATTGCGGCGAATGCGCCAACGGCCGCCACGATAACAACAGCCCATAATCCTACTGTCACGCCACGGGTCATCCCGAAACATTCTACGATAATCTATTATGGGATTGGCAACACCTTTGGTATCCCAAGAATCGCGATTGAACAAGGGAAAGGCCTCTGAATAGTCGCTCACCCTCGCGAGATGCCCGGTATCGAGAACTCTGAACCGACATCCGGAGGGTGAACGGTGGACGCGAAGCCCACCACCACTGATTCTGCCGATCAAGCTGGAAAGAAACCCGGAGCGGCTGACCGGTTCGCGGTGTTAGAGCAGATGGCCGGGCGCTCAGGGCTTGGAACAAAGTAGATGAAGCCCGGGCAGGAGGGAAGTCGGGGCAAGGATACGCGCCACATGGTTCCGTGCAGCCTTTGGTGTCGAGGCTGCATGCGGGCGATCGGTGTTGCGCGCGTTGCGGGCCGAGGGCGGCATGTTGGGGCGTTTGGGTTTGGAAGTGATCCCGGAGGCTGGCACGATGGGGGCCGGTTGAGGAGAGGGGTTTAGCCAGACCGATTTTCTGCTTGACACGTTAAGAGTACGACCGTACTCTTATCTCATGCGATACTCGCCGAGACACAAAGCGCAGAACCACGAGAACATTCTTTCCGTGGCCGCCCGCGACTTCCGTGAGCGCGGCGGAGACCGCAGCGGCATCGGGACGGTAATGAAGAAGGTAGGCCTGACCAAAGGGGGCTTCTACCGGCATTTTAAGAGCAAGGACGACCTGTTCATCGAAGCGGTGACTAGGGGACTAGAGGAGACGGGAAGAAGCATGGAGGAGGTTGCAAAGAGCGCGCCCGAAGGTCAGGCTCTCCGGGTGGTGATCGAACGCTATCTTAGCGTGCCCCACGCAAATTCGCTGGGAACCGGTTGCGTGCTCGCCGCCCTGGCGCCGGAACTGGCACGGAAACCGATAGGGGTGCGAAGGCGGATCGAGCCAATGCTCGAAGCGTATCGTGAGCGGATGCTGCCGTTCATACCGGGGCAGACACGAGAAGATAAGCTAGCAAAGCTGAGGTTGCTTTTCTCGAGTATGGCGGGGGTGCTGATGATGGCCCGCTTCGCTTCGGACCCTCAAAGACAAGAACAGACGTTGATGCAGGCGAGGAAGTTTTTCATAAAGCACTTCGCTGAAGGATAAATTTTTTTCTCCATAAAGAGTACGACCGTACGCTTTTTAGGGAAATGGAACGAAAGCAGACTGAATCGAGAGGAGAACCCGATGAAATTTATGATCCTTTTTCTTATGGCAGTGCTTCCCACGGCGTCGGGAGCGCAATCACAGTCCGGAGCCGCCTCAGGCGTGCCCAGCGTGGCTATACCTAGGGTCACCGAGGTACTGGTCATTCAGACCGCCAAGAAGGGCGTAACTCCTCAACAAATCATGGCCGTGGTCCCGGCAGAGATTCGAGCAACTGTGAAGCTCTACCTCGACGGCAAAATCCGCCAGTGGTATTCGCGCGGCAATGGCAAAGGCATCGTCTTCCTAGTCGAGGCAAACACCGGGGACGAGGCACGAGCAATTATGGAAACGCTGCCGCTCGCAAAGGAACAGCTGATGGATTACGAGTACGTTCCCGTCGGACCCTTGATGCCGCTGAGGGCATTGATCGGTCCAGGAGCGCAACAGCGACTCTCCTCGCGATAGCTATGTGCAGGAAGAGAATCTTTAGAAGGAGACGATCATGATCAAGCCAAGAATCATTGTGACCGGCGCGACCGGGAAGACCGGCAGCGTCGTCGTTACCGAACTGCTGAAGGCCGGTTATCCAGTCCGCGCCCTGGTGCATCGAGAGGATGGCCGTAGCGCCCGACTGAAGGCGCAAGGGGCAGAGATCGCAGTCGCTGACATGGGCGATGTCGAGCGCGTTGCCGACGCTCTCAAGGACGTCCAGCGCGCCTATTTTTGTCCACCTTTCGATCCCTACATGATTCAGGGCGCAGCTGCCTTCACCGTCGCAGCAAGGGAAGCCCGGCTCGAACACATCGTCGGCCTGAGCCAGTGGCTGGCAAGCCCTTCGCATCCCTCGCTCATGACCCGCCAGCATTGGCTGGCTGACCGGCTCTTCTCGATGGTTCCTGGAGTGGGGCATACGATCGTCAACCCGGGCTTCTTCGCGGACGACTATCTGACAACCATCGGGTTCACCGTGCATCTTGGCGTCTTCCCCTGGGTCTTTGGTAATAGCCGCAACGCTCCGGTTTCCAACGAGGACATCGCTCGAGTTGCCGTCGCAGCCCTGATCGATCCTGCGCGGCACATCGGAAAGGGCTACCATCCCACCGGTCCGGAACTGCTCGGGGCAGCGGATATGGCGAAGGCGATCGGCCGGGCTGTTGGACGATCGGTCAGGGCGGTGCCGACGCCAACCTGGCTGTTCATGAAGGCTGCACGAATGAGCGGCTATCCCATCGATCTGTTAAGCGGCTTTCGCTACTACATTGACGACCACAAGCGGGGCGCGTTCGAACTGGGCGCGCCGACCGATGACGTGCTCGACGTGACCGGCCGTCCCCCGGAGGATTTCGAGACGATTGCTCATCGTTATTATGCGGTGCTGTCCCGCAACCAGCGGACCTTCGGCAATTGGCTGCGCGAGTTCGTGCAGTTCATGCTCGCTCCTCTCAGGCCTGATTTCAATCTGGATCGCTACGACCGCGAACTGCGTCGTCCCTTCCCGTCGCAGCCGCAATTCGCCCCTGAGTCCAAGGTCTGGCGGCACGAACACGCCGTCGCCGACACCTTTAAGCCCGCGGCACCCGGCCACGGGAAGGCCCCTATCGCCGCCACCAGCCACGGTCAAAGGCTGGAATTCTAAAAAGGAGACATTCATCATGCCACAGCAAATGATCTGGTTTTTCCTGAGCATCGTATTCAGCTTCATCGCCTGGGGGATAGTCACCGCTCGATATATCTGGCCGGAACTCCGGCTCCGGCAACGGGCCGATGCGCTGCGGCCTCTGCTGATCCTGCACAGCTTCCGCTTCATCGGGCTGGCATTCCTGGTTCCCGGTGTCGTGTCACCCGACCTGCCCGCTGCCTTCGCGCACACTGCGGCCTATGGGGACGTCATCGCGGCGGCGCTTGCGTTGCTTTCTCTGTCATTGCTGCCCGGTGCGGCCGGCGTTGCCGCCGCATGGATCTTCAGCGTCTGGGGTGCAGCCGACATACTGAATGCTTTCTACCAGGCCAATCGCGCCGGACTATTGGCGGGTCAGTTGGGAGCCGCATTCTTCCTTGTGACTTTCGTGGTTCCGCTGCTGCTGATTACGCACGGACTCGGGTTCCGGATTCTGCTGCGGCATCAACCTCAACCCGCCATGCAGGAAAACCGTCACTTCGCATAAGGCCTCTCGGCCATCGCGAGGAGTGCGATTGCGCCGCGCCCGCCGTTCATTCAGCGGCGGAAATGAAAGGGAGGTCTGAAGGCCGGATGACGCGGAATCCCCAGGACGGGTCTGCGCCGTGTTCAATGACCGCGACATCCGGACCCGTCCCTTGTGGGCCCGTGATTCTCGGCGAATCTACATTTTCTCTCCGCGCGCCGTGCTGCCATCGATGCGGTCCGGACGTAAGAGTCACTCGGAGAATACCCTGCCCGAGCCCAGTGCAGCTTGAGGCGCCAATGTTTTTCATGTTATAAATAGAATGACAACTTGTTGAGATGACCTTCGGGGCAGGGTGAGGGATGACGATTAGAATGTCTTCCCAATTCCCGATCGGCGGTAGAGCCCGCGAGGAGAATTCAGACCTATCGACCTGTTAGTCTTGCCGGTGAGCCGGTGAGCGCATGGCGGGAATGGTTGAGTTCTTCAGGACTCGGTGAAATTCCGGGGCCGACGGTATAGTCCGGATGGGAGAGGGTCAGGCGCCAGAGTCTGTGTGCTGGCAGGCCTCGATGGGGCCGTGCCGGTGCGGGACTATCGCTGTTGACAGTTAGCTGAAATCCTTGCCCCGTTACGGGATCCTGTTGGCGTGGCGGTTAGCCCGCCAGTCAAGATCCTCTCTCCCAAAACAAACTGATCGGCATCCAGGCCAGGGTTGGGTCCCTTTGGGTAGTTCCAAACCGAACCCCGGCATGCGGGTCGGCTGAAAGACTGTCCGCGTCATCCTGACCAGCGCGAAGGATCTGTTTTTGTTCATCGTTCGTAAGGCACAGCAGATGCTTCCTTGCGTTCAGCATGACGGAAGGCATTTTTCAGGCGCCTGAGAGAGTCCATAGAGGTCACTTGTTCAGCGGAATTGTTGAAACCACCAGTCCCGTTCTCAGCGTCAGGAGCGCGCGCCAGCAGCGGATTCTGACCATTCGCAAGCCTCGAGGCTGGAAGCTTCGGGACGGCGAAAGCATCTCCGTGGAGGGCGTGTGCTCAACAGTCCAGAGTTTCGAAAACGGATTGTTCCGGGTTGTTTACATGCCGGAGACATTGCGAAAAAGCACTCTGGGAGGTTTGCGAACCGGGGATGAAGTTAACCTGGAAAAATGCCTGACGCTCCAGAGTCTGATCGGCGGCCACCTGGTCCAGGGACATGTTGACACAACGGCCCAAATCAAGGCTATCGAGGACGAGGGTGCGGCCAGACTGTTCACATTTTCAATACCTGCGCGGTTTTCTCGTTACATCGTGCCCAAAGGCTCCATCGCCGTCGATGGCATCAGCCTGACGGTGGTGGAAGCGATCCGTTCCAGTTTCCAGTGTTCCCTGCTCGCCTACACGCTGAGCCGCACAACCCTTGGACGCAAAGGGCCTGGCCGTCAGGTGAACATCGAAGTGGACATCCTGGGCAAATACATGGAAAGGCTCCTGAACGAATGAGATTGCGGGAAGCACAGTCCAAAGCCCTGGTTTCAAATCTTGCACGGAAGGATGCTTCGCGCCTTCGCATCGCGATCATTCGCGGCGAATACAACCGCGAGATCACTCTGAGCCTGGAAAAGAAATGCGTGGACACCCTGCGCGACGCTGGGATTCCAGGGAGGAATCTCCGGATGTTCGCCGTCCCCGGATGCTTTGAAATCCCGATCCTCGCCCAGCGGCTGGCCGCACAGCAGAAGTACGACGCCCTCATCGCACTCGGGGCTGTGATCAAAGGCGACACGTACCACTTCGAGCTGGTGGTGAACGAATGTGCCAGGGGAATTATGGATGTCTCCCTCCGGCACGACGTGCCGATCGTCTTTGAAGTTCTTGCCACTTATAACAAGCGCGATGCCGAGCGTCGCGCCGGGAACAATAAATTCAATAAGGGAATCGAAGCTGCGCAGACAGCCTTGTCTTTGCTGGCTGCTTTGAGCAGTGTCAGAGGATAAGCAGAACTATGTCGCACCTGGTTACAGTCGAAGAAGCAGTACAGGAAATCCGCGCCGGCCGGCTCATCATCGTCCGCGATAGCCTGGACCGTGAAAACGAAGCGGATTTTGTGATGGCGGCGGAAAAAGTTTCTGCCGCGCACATTAATACCATGATCAGAGAGGGCGGAGGCTTGATCTGTGCCGCTCTCACACGCGAGCGCGCGCTGAAGCTGGGCCTGCCGCCAATGGTTGCAGCCGATGACAACAGCACCCCGTTCGGCTGTGACTTCACGGTTTCGGTTGATGCCCGAAAGGGCACAACAACGGGAATTTCAGCACAGGACCGCGCCACCACCCTCCGCCTGCTGGCCTCTCCTCGGGCGCAGTCTTACGACCTGGTGCGGCCGGGGCACGTTTTCCCGGTACGAGCGCGGACCGGCGGTGTCCTGGTGAGGGCCGGCCACACGGAGGCTTCAGTCGATCTCGTTCGCATGGCCGGGCTGAAGCCGGTGGCGGTGATGTGCGAGATCCTGGACAAAAGTGGGAAATCTGCACTGGCGCCCAGCATCGAAAAAATTGCCCGCAAGCACCGCCTGAAGGTGATCAGCATTGAGCAACTGATTGAATATCGGCGCTATCGCGAAAAGCTCGTCAACTGCGTGGCCAGGGCGCAACTGCCCACGGAATTTGGCAATTTTACTGCCTACGTTTACGAGTGCCCATCTCAGAACCGCGAGCACCTGGCACTGGTGATGGGGAAGATTGCGCCGGGCCGCCCGGTTCTGGTGCGAGTCCATTCACAATGCGTGACCGGTGATACTCTGCACTCCGTACGCTGCGACTGCCGCGCGCAGCTTGCGACGGCAATGAAGAAGGTCAGCGAAAAGGGCCAGGGAGTGATCGTCTATCTCAGCCAGGAAGGGCGCGGCATCGGGCTGGCCAACAAGATTCGCGCCTATGCCCTCCAGGACAAAGGTCTGGACACAGTTGAGGCCAACGAGCGGCTGGGGCTGCCCGCTGACATGAGGGACTATTCGGTGGGCGCTCAGATTTTGAAGGATTTGGGCGTCAGCAAGATTTATCTGCTAACCAATAATCCCCAAAAGCTGTCCGGCATCAGGAGACATGGTCTCCGTATTCTGCGGCGTGTTCCGCTGGAGATTGAACCCAGCAAGACCAATCATGCGTACCTGAAAGTGAAGAAAGACAAGCTCGGACACCTCCTCAGCAAGGTGCAGTGATTGCGCTCGCCAACCTCTCGCCAACTGCCTGAATCCTACATGCGCGCGGCGCTTCGTCTGGCGCGCGAGTGCCCGAAGTTGCCCCATCCAAACCCATGGGTCGGCTGTGTCATTGTTCGCGACGGCCGCGTGGTAGGAAAGGGATTCCATCACGGCGCAGGCACTAACCACGCGGAAGTTGAAGCCTTACTGGACGCCGGCCCTCGCGCCCGCGACGCCACTCTCTACGTGACGCTCGAACCCTGCTGCCATCACGGGCGGACACCTCCCTGCACGGATGCCATCCTCAAGGCCGGCATCGGTGAGGTCTACTATGCAATAAAAGATCCCAACCCCGTGGTGCATGGCAACAGCGCTCGGCTGCTCGCCAAACACGGGTTGCGAGTTCATGGAGGGCTTTGCGCAGGCGAAGCAACCGCGTTGAACGAAATGTATGTGAAGTTCCAGACCACCGCCATGCCATTCGTCACAGCCAAAGTGGCGGCCAGCCTGGACGGGAAAATCGCAACTCGGACCGGGCAATCTAAGTGGCTTACCGACCAGAATGCCCGCCGCCGCGCAAGGCTCCTGCGAATCGAGCATCAGGCTGTCTTAGTGGGAATCAACACGGTGCTAAGTGACGACCCACACCTCGGGCCGCGACAGCGCGGCGCAGCAGAGCCCTGGCGGATCGTCCTCGATTCTCATCTGCGTATTCCGCCGGACAGCAAGGTGGTGAGGTCCGGGAAATGCATGGCCGCGTGCACCGCTGGAGCCAGCGCCGCAAAGAAAGCGCGTCTCGAGCGCGCCGGCGTAAGGGTACTAAGTTTCCGCGGCCACCAGGTTCCACTGCCAGCTTTGCTCAGGCGTCTGGCTAAAGAAGAAGTCATCAGTCTGCTCGTTGAAGGAGGCGGCGAAGTCCTGGGGAGCTTCTTCGACTCGCGCCTTGTGGACAGAGTTTGCTGGTTTGTTTCACCGATCATCCTGGGTTCTGCTCGGAGCCGCGCCGCAGTGGCCGGAGTCGGCGTAGCCCGGCTCGACCAGGCCTGCCGGATTCAGAGCGTCACCGTTGAGCAGGTGGGCAATTCCTGGCTGCTCCAGGGAAAACCCCGCTGGCGAAAGTCAGCCGGTCATCGGGTTAACGGTTCTCAATAACGCCGACGAGCAACTCGTGCGCGCAATTGCTCTGCCGGTCATACCAGGGAGGACGGACTTCCGGCTCGCCGACCTCGCGCCATTCGTTGCGGCGCGGGCTCCGCTTCAGGAACGCGCGTGAGGAAAAGATGATGCGGCCTTGCTCGATGAGGCGGTCGAGGGGCGGGTTGTAGCCGACAGGAATAGTAATCACCAGCTTGCCTTGCGGCCCCAGAAGGCCTCGGAGATTTTCGATTGCCCTTAGCACCTTGGTTTCATCTTTTGGCTCCTCGTCCCACCCGACGTGTTCAAGAGTCGAGATGCTGAGGATCAGGTCATATTTCTTGTCGGACCTGAAATCACAAACATCTTCGTTCCTCACGCCTTCCGTCTGCTCGTACTTGTCGACCACCTCGTGCGAAACCGGACCGTAATGCGAAAGGACGTTGCCGATTTCGAGCACCTTGTCCGGCGAAACGCCCGCCAGGAAACTGCGCGCAATCGGGATCTCAATGGCGCGTTCATTTCTCCATGTCGAATTGTAGCGGTGCCAGAAGTAGCGATAGGGCTGCCCGCGAAAAGTAAAGCGGGACGGCCGGCGCGTCAGGCGAACGAGCCAGTAGCAGATCAGCTTGTTTCGCTGCTTCAGCCGCCACAGATAATTCCGTAAGCCGTTAAGCAAGAATGGCTCCCGTCAGGATAAGCGGTAGGGGCGGCGCGCTCGCCCCGAGCCAGTCCCCAGCATGTCGTAATCGTAGTTCGGCACTTCGCTCCTTTGTCATCCGTAAAAGTGGTGCCAGGCTCGCCGCAGCGGGACTGGCATGTGCTCCTGCACCTACGGCCGTCTCGTGCCAGCGGGACGGCACATGCTCCTGCAGTTAGCGCCGACCCACCCGTCGTTCTGAGCCCTTCGCCTGTCATCCTGATCACTCTACCTGTCCTTCTGAGCGAAGCGAAGAATCCCGTATTGCACAGAAACAACTTCTGAGATCCTTCGGCAAGCTCAGGATGACCGCGCAAAAGAACTCAATGATCCTTCTAATCGGCTGGCTCGAATTTCTGGCAAGAACTTACAAGCCAGAATTCTAGCATTTCACCGGCGCTCTTCGAAAATTGATCCCCTTTCCGGATGGTCGAGGGAGAACGTCTCCAAGCGGCGCCGTGAGACAGATCCTCCAAATCATTGTAAAAAGTGAGCCCGGCTACCAGTTGCAGGTTGATAGCAACATCGTCAGCGTTTTCTACAAAGGTGCTTTGGCTGACAAGACAAATTTTCTGAACATCCGGTTGGCGGATTTCCCAGTTCGGAACGAATACATCGCGATGGCGTTAGTGGATTTGCATCGAGCAGTGAGGCCCCGGGTCTGGTTCATGCCTTTTCAGTACTCATTAGGTTGACGCCTCTGAAATTCTGACGCTACAATGGGTGGTTTGATCTGCCGGAGGAATTTCAACCAGAGCACTATGGACAAGCGGAAGGTCGAACACTATCGGAAGCAGTTGCTGGCCAAACAGGAAGAAATTCGCCGGATGGTCGTAAGGACTGAACAGGATGGTCGCGAGGCAGACATCGAGATCACACAGGATTCGGCTGACCGGGCGGCGAATTCGTATACCAAGGAATTTCTCTTCCATCAAAGCAACGACAACCGGCGAATCCTGCAGCTTATCCAGGAAGCTCTCCGGCGAGCCGGTGACGGCTCCTTCGGTCGTTGCGTAGAGTGCCAGAAGGATGTCCAAAGCAAGCGCTTGGACGCTGTTCCATGGGCCCGCCACTGCATTGAGTGTCAGGAAAAACAGGAAAAGGGACTGCTGTAACCTCGGCAGCCCACAGAAAGCGGGGTTCGCTTTCATTCCGTGCTGGTCTTCCATTCCGCGTTGTCGTCCCCTTTTTCAAGAACTGGCTGACAGCCTGTCCGCAGTGATTTTCCCCACAAGCTGCTCCATCTGTGGCGGCGAAGTTGCTGATGCCGGCGGCCTTGGTGTCTGCCGGCGCTGTTGGTCTGGCGTGGAAGGTTTGGACGGACTCGCCTGTGAACGCTGCGGACTCCCTATCGTCTCAGAGCGAGCAGCAGATGCTGCCCAGGTGCTTTGCGGCGAGTGCCTTGCCAACCTACCTCCTTTCGACCTTGCCCGGGCTTTCGGAATCTACCGCGGAAACCTGCGCCTGCTGATCCTTCAGTTGAAATTCCGGCGCAGGGAACGCCTGGGTCGCAGATTAGGCACGCTCCTCGCACAAGCCTGCGCTAGACTTGGCAGCGTAGTGAACGGCGAATCTCTTCTCCTCGTTCCGGTTCCGCTCTTCCGTTCCCGCGAGCGGGAGCGGGGATATAATCAGGCTCGGCTTCTAGCCGAGGGATTAAAGCGCAGCTTGAATCGAACGCCGCTTGGTAAAAATCTCAGAATTGCTTCCGGCCTGGTGGTCCGCACCCGCGCGACATTGCCCCAGACCGGCTTGAGATTACAGGCCCGCCATGAGAATGTGCGCAACGCCTTTGCGGTGGTGAAACCCGAACTGATAACAGGCCGTCGGGTGATTCTGGTCGATGACGTTATGACCACAGGCGCTACGCTGTCGGCGTGTGCGGCTGCCTTAAAGAAGCATGGCGCTGCGAAGGTATTTGCCCTGGCGATGGCGCGCGCCACGCCACAATTCCCGGACACGGCAGGCATACACCAGCCCACAGGTGTTGACGAAGCTGGCCGCGACTGGACATAATGATTCCTGATTAAGGAGGGGGTCTTAACCCTTGAGAGGATATGGCGGCCAGTGAAAACCCGTTGCAGGCGCCGGTTCTCGTACTGAACGCGACCTATGAGCCCATCAACGTGACTGCGGCCAGGCGCGCCATTGTGCTTGTCCTCAAAGGCACCGCCATCACCGAGGAAGAGAACGGCAGCTATCTGCACTCGGCGCGAGTCACGTACCGGATACCTTCCGTTATCCGGCTCACAGAGTTCCGGCGTATCCCCCTTCAGTCGCGCCCGCTTTCCCGCAAGAACATTCTGATTCGTGATCGCTACACGTGCCAGTTCTGCTGCAAGATTTTTCCCGCTGCCGAATTGACCCTCGACCACATCATCCCCCGGTCCAGAGGCGGTCACTCCGACTGGGACAATCTTGTTGCCTGCTGCCATGCCTGCAACAGTAGGAAAGGCGATCGGCTGCCCGAAGAGGCGGGGCTTACATTGCGCCGGCAGCCACGACCATTCACGCTGCACACCAGCCGCCACATCATGCGGATGCTGGGCCGCGCAGACCAGCGCTGGCGGAAATATCTCTTCTACTGATCCGTCAGCCGCCGCGCGCCCCCGCTGGCAACCTTCTCCCTGTCGGCCCTTTTTTTATCCGCGGAATCTGCGGATCAAAGTCCCGCCCGAGCGGCCATTTCCTGCAATTCTATAGCATTCAGCGCCGCATACCCTGACTGGTCGTTATCGAAATAGACAAAAACCTGTCTGGCGCCGTGTTGCAGCCATTCTGTCGAGAGGTCCAGCCATTTCTGCAGTTGCGGCCTGGTATAGCGGCCCGAATATTTCTGCTGCGCCGGTCCGTGCAGCCGCAAGTAAGCAAAGCGGGCCGTCAGATCTTTCGGTGATTGCTGTCCCGCCAGATCGTAAACGCAGAGCGCCGCATCGTGCCTCTTCAGCAGCTCGGTGACCTCAGCGCTGAACCACGTCGGGTCGCGGAATTCGAATGCGTAGCGATGGCCGCCGGGCAACGCTTCCAGAAAAGATTGCAGCCGATCCACGTTGATGTGCCAACTTGGCGGCAGTTGAAACAGGATAGGTCCGATTTTCTTTTTCAACGCCTCCGCGTGCGCGAAGAATTTCTGGCTCGCGGATTCGGGATCCTTCAGCTTTTTCATGTGGGTAATATACCGGCTGGCTTTTACCGCAAAGATGAACCCGGATGGCGTCTGGTCACACCATGATTTGAACGTCTGCCCGCTGGGAAGCCGATAAAAAGAGTTGTTGATCTCGACGGTTTGCAGATGCTGGGCGTAATAATCAAGCATCTTGTCATCCGGCATATCCTCCGGATAAAACGGCCCTCGCCAGTGCGAATAATGCCAGCCGGACGTTCCGATATGTATCTTCGAGGCCATCAGCCTTCGTCTCCGCCGCGGACAGTGAAAGCCGGTCCGGGCGCTCTTGTCTCATTGTAGCGTTCGGTCTCGAATAGGGAAGTTGGGCGGCTGTCCGGGTGCAAGGCGGGCCGCAGCCTTGCTACCTTTGGCCGCAGGAAGCTGTCGCCAGGAAGTCTGTTAGCCGAACCATGGCGAATGTGTCGAGTTTGCAGTATTGCAGCAGCGCCTTGCGGAGGCTTGCCTTTTCCTTCTCGCTCGCGTGGCCGCGGATGGTTTTATCCCACGCCAGCCCTGCCTCCTGACCATCCGCTACTTCCATGCCCTGATACGTCAATTCCGGAATCAGCGCCGGCAGGACGTGCTTGAGCGAAAACGAGCCCCTGAAACCAGGATGATACACATTCTTTCTGACAACCTCCAGCAGGTCCCAGAGCCTGGCCTGTACCTGCGCAATCCTTTTGGCGCATTCAGGAAGCCAGCGGGCCAGTTCCTCCAGGCGCTGGGATTCGAAGCTACGATTGTATACAACCACATGGCCCTCCTGGCCAAGAACTTCCAGCAGCGAACTGAGGAATGGCAATCTGGGATCGCTTTCGTCCTCGGCGAGGAATTCGTGATGCTCCGTCGGGTCGCCAGCTGTTTTCCGGGTATGAACGGACCACTGGAAGGGGATCGGGTCATAAGGCCGCATGCCGGCAAATCGCGGCAGAGCCGGATTCAGTGTTTCGAAATCCATAAAGCAGAGTGGATACTCTAGCTGGTCAATCGCTTCTTTCAAGCCTTCGGCGAACCATGGCGCGCCAGTTTCGACACAATCGCGGGCCCGATGTTGCCGTGCACTCAGGGGGAAATCTTCAGGAATTGTATGGATAGAACTGATGCCCATGGCAGCCAGCCGGGCGAGCTTGATTGCTGATATGGCGGGCAGCAATTGGACATGGTCATCCGGAAGCGCGGGGTTGCAGTGGTCGTAAAATTCGCACCGGACGGGATCTTCGCAGTGAGATCCCGGTGCAATTTCCGGCGGATCAGGCCGGGAGAGCATCGCGCGCTGCTGCTGTACTATGTCCGGCACTTTCCCTTGCAGCTTATCGACTTCCGGTACTAGGTTCTGAATCTTGAAGAGCCGGTTGAGATCATACTCCCGCCCGTCATACACGTAGTCCCGATTCACGTGCATGAGGCAGGGAGTAATCTCGAGGCGAGAAGCGTTGAGGACGTATTGCTGGATTCCTACGTCGTAAGCATGGTGCTCCTTGACATCCGTCGCTGCCTTCACTTCAACCAGGCGCCAGCCACCTCGCGGCTGTCGTGCCAGAATATCCGTCCGGACAACGATGTCGTCCTGCTTGAACGTCCCCTCAAAAATGGCCTCAATGCCGGGGTCGGCGACGAGTCGTGAAGTCTGCTCAATGGCTTCCGGCAGTTTGAGTTTGTCTGTCTCGACCAGCACGCCACCGGCGAAGACCTCTCTTGCCAGCTCGCCAACCTCCTGCCCCTGCCGCAGGGTGGCCAGCACAGACTCATCCCGCTGCGCCGCGAGCTCAGGATAATGGACCTGGAGATACAGCCGCTTCAGACATTGAACGCCGGCCATGAATCTGGATTTCGAGAGCCTCACAACGGAATGGTCATTGAACGGCATTGGCAGGTACGGACTGCAAAAGAGATGGAGTGGCGTGTCTCAGGATAAATTAGAGATGCGCCACTCCGTCAGGTTCTTTGAATATCGCGCATCTGAGCCCTTATCTAAATCTAAAAGGAGAAGTAGAATTTGGCCGCCAGTTGAATGATTCGCGGACTGCGCGCAGAAAGCACACGGCCGAAATTCACCGAGGAGACGTCGCCGGACGGGTTGTTGAACTGCGTGTGATTGAAGATATTGAAAAACTCAAACCGCAGTTCTACTTTGGTTTTTTCAGTAATTTTTGTGTCTTTGTATATTCCAAGATCGGTGTTGTTGATGCCAGGGCCGTGGAAGAAGTTGCGCCCTGCATTGCCGAGGATTCCCGGCGTTTCGGGCGCGAAACTGTTGGGGTCAAAGTAGTAGTGGTCCTGCGAGCCCAAGCCGAGGACGTTGTTCGTGTAGGAACTGGAGCGCGGATCGGCCTTGGTTACAGAGCCGAGCACGTTCGGGCGATCGGGGCAACCGTAGAAAGTGACTAGGGCAAAGCAAATAAATGATCCATTGCTCGAGTCTGAAAGCCCGATCGGAAACCCTGCCTGGAAGGTTGTGGCGCCAGCGAACCTCCAGCCGTCGGTGATTGCGCCCGGAATCTTGTTGAAGCCTTGGAATCGCCGGATGCTTGGCACTTCATAGCCGAAGCTGAAGACGAACCGTTGTCTCGCGTCGTAAGAAGAATCACCATAGTCCGCATCTCGATTGAACGGATTGGGTTCGCCAAAGCCACCCACGTTCTCAAAGCTGGAAATGGTATCCAGCGAGTGCGACCAGGCGTACGTGGCCAGGAAAGCGAGGCCGTGAGTGGTGTGCTTGTTCAATGTTACCTGAAGCGAATTGTAATTCGAGTTGGCGTCCGTCGCCTGCTGTCCGATTGATCCGAAGACATTGGGATCGTACCTGAAGGGAACATCCGGATAATAAGAATTCAGGGCGAAGGCATTGCAGCCGGCGATCGCTGCGCAAGCCGGATCGACGCCCGGGGCCTCGCCGGCGGGATTCAGTTCATACCTCGTTTCGAGATGTCTCCCCTGGTGGCCTACGTAAGCGACCGTCAGAATCGTCTGGCTTGGCAGTTGCCTTTCAATGTTGAAATTATAGTTGTATGCAGCCTGCGTCCGGAAGTTGGGATCCATCACATTCAACGACATCGGCTCGAAGGGGCGGAAATCGATGTTTGTATCCCCGGGTGTTGGCGGAGCGAAGGGGAATGCATTCGGAAGTACGAAGCTCCCGTCCGCACTTACGTAGGGATTGCCGAGGTTCGGCACCAGACCGAACAGGGAGACAGCGAAATCAGTCAGAGAGAACGGCGGGGCGCTCAGGTTATCCAACGTGAGCTCTTCCTCCGATTGGTTGTAATAAACGCCGAATCCGGCGCGAACGCTCATTTTCCCTGACTTGCCGGGGCTCCAGGCAAAGCCAATCCTCGGTCCGAAATCATGGTAGTGAGTGTGATAGGTGGCTGTGTTGATGCCTTTATCGCCGGGAAACAAGAGACCTTCCGGGGCTGTAGGGAACACCGTAGACTGCTGCCCTGGACGGAAAGCATTGATCGCCACGCCGCCGTTGAAAATGTCTTTAAGCGGCGTGTCAATCTGCCAGCCCAGTCCATAGGTGACGGTCAGATTGGGCCGGACCTTCCATTCATCCTGGGCATAGGAATAGTACGCCTGGACCCGTGCATCAATGAATCCCCCGCTAGTCTGCTCATAAAAATCCGACGCGCCGAGCAGAAAATCCGCCGCTGGATCGCCGGTTGTGAACGGAAATCCCGCCGGTGCGGAGAAGTCATAGTAGCCGTTATTGACAAACCCAAATGGGTTTTCTACGGCCGATCGTCGCATATCGAAGCCGAACTTCAGGGTGTGGGTACCCTTAATCCACGAGAAATTGTCCGTTACCTGGAAAGTCTGGTCGATGCGTGGTTGTGGGCCATCGACGCTGAACCCAAAGGCGCATTGCGCGCCATCCGACTTTAGCCCGGTAATATCGATGCAGGGCAGCCCGGCGCCTGAACTGAGTTGCGGAATGATTCCGTTGAAGCCCGCGGAAGAGGGCTGAGTGGGTGTGGTGGGGAAGGTGCTAGGAAAATTGAATCGATTGTATCCAACTCGCGCTTCATTCAGCATGCTGCCGCTGAAGATGTGGGTCCAATTGAGATTCATATTGTTGATTTTCGAGTTGTCTGATTCTCCGAAACCGGGCAGGCTTCCGCCGAAGAAGGACTCGTCAGACAGGGAAGTTTCCGTATCGATGAACCAATAGCCATATATCGAGTCGCTCGCGCCAAAGTTCTGGTCGATCCGAGTGGTATATTGGTTATCACTGTTGGCCGTGATGGGGTTCCAGGAGAACTCTGTAGGACCGAAGTTTGGAAGGGGCATGTACTTATTGACAAGGCCCATTGCTACGGGGTCTAAATCCGCGGTCGGAATGTGGCCCGTCGGAAACAGCGTTGTGTATGGTGTCCCCGCCGGGTACGTATTTCCGTCTTCGCCAACTAACTGGGACGCGGAAACCCCCGTCGAACTTGCCAGGTCCGGGAATATCCCGTTGCGCTGGTCCTGCGTCAGTACGGTTGTTGTGCCCCCTGCGAATCCACGACCCGGGGGTACAGGTTCGCGGTTCTTGAATCCCTGATACGAAAAGAAAAAGAACGTATGGTTCTTCCACAGCGGACCTCCCAGTGTGCCGCCGTACTGATTCTGGTGGAATAGATCGTGTTGCGGCAGGAAAAAGTTGCGGGTGTTCAGAAATGGGTCGCGATAGAACTCGAAGGCGTCACCGTGGAAAGCATTCGACCCTGACTTCGTCACCGCGTTCATGATGGCCCCGCCGTTCCGGCCATATTCAGGATTGATTGTACTGGTGATCATGCGAACTTCGGCGATGGCGTCGGGACTCGGAATTACCAACGGTGTGTTCAGCGCCAGATCGTTTGAGTCGTTTCCGTTGATTAGAAAATCGTTGGACTGCGAGCGGGACCCATTCGTGGGGAAATTCCGATCAAAATCACCAAGCGAGGCCACAACCCCTGGAAGCGTCTGCTGGAGGTCAACCCAGTTTCTCCCATTCAGAGGAATATCCACGATCGCACTGCCCGTGATGGTGGCTCCAAGCTGCATGCTCGTCGTCTGGACCTGGGCCGGCTCCGCTTTGACGTTGACCTCCTGGGTGATTGCCCCGACCTCCATCTGGACAGGGAGAACGTAGATCTGATTCAGAGATAAGGGGATTTGGGTGGCCGTATACTTTTTGAAACCCGTTTTTTCAGCCGTGACCGTATATGTCCCGGGGGCAGGAAGGCTTAGAAATCCGTACGAGCCATCAGAGGAAGTGGTCACTGTCTTGGTAATCCCAGTCGCCACGTTTGTGGCACTTACCTTCACTCCCGGCACCACCGCCCCGGAGGGATCTGTGATTGTGCCCTGGATCCTGGCGTTCACATCGGCGAGTACAGTGTGCGGGGTTAGCAGAATCAGAACCGCAAATGAACATAAAACTGCCAGGATTAATCCGCGACGCAAAGCGCTTCTAAGTGCATGGAAGGTAATCGATTGTTCCATCTTGCCATGCCTCCTTCCTCGTTGAGCTGTTGAGCTGGGAAATTCGCCTTTGATAAGACGGCTGCCTGGTGGTCAAGTGAGGTTCAGAGATCGCCGTCGCATCGCTATCAACTTCATTAGCAATGGAACCGCAATCGAATGGCGCGCCAACATCAGATTTGCTGACAGAAACCGTTCCCTCTTCGCAGAGAACCACACGCGCAAATCGATTCATGGAAGGCTGGCCTGCCTGGTACACTCTCGTGGAGCGAAAGTGCAAAACCGCGCTCATGAGCGTCTTCCTCGCTGACAAGCCTACTGATGGGTGGTGGAAGGTCTGGTTGGGGTTCGGTGGAGAGAGTGATCCTGCGAGCGAGTTTCCAGACGACTTCCCATAACGCATCGATAGTGATCTATCGGCCTGAGCCGGAATTTGCTGTAATCCTGATCACCACACACGGTAACCATAACTGAGCCCGTACCGCCCAGTAACACAGCGGACTACCTCGGCACAAAATTGTATCAGGTAAAATCTCGATTAACAAGAAAGTAATGATTATGAGAGGGATAAGAGGAAGTCCATCGACCTGCGCTCCAGCCCCATTGCTCGCTCGGAAGCCATTCTGCGCGGTCTGGCGGTCTCCGAAAGGGCTCTACCGGGCAAACGGCCCATTCCGCGGTACTGGGGGGTTCGATACGTTCTTATGTGTTCGGCCAGGTAAAATCCGGACCGACTTACTGGCCCCTCCGAGCTGTATCGATTGTCTTGGCAACCTTACGTGCCAACTGCGATACTGCCGCCGATTCAACGGCGCTTGTCGGAACCCACCGGAACCCATTCTTGGGTGCCGCCCTGGGAATAAAGCCTTGATAAACAAGTACTTGAATAGATCGATAGGTGATGTTGTGCCGAAGCTCCTGTGCGGGTCCTTTTAACGAACACCTCGTCTGTAGCAACTTGCCTAACTTCTCCTCAAGCGATATCAGCGCCTCGCTGCTCGACTGCCCGAAGGCGGAAGGAAAATTCCACAGGTCGTCCAGCAGCCCGTCATCGAGGCCGCGAACCAGCATAACTCTCTGATTTCTGTGAAGAACAGCCACAGCCATGTGCCACTGTTCAGACTTGCGGCGCGGCTTAGGATCAGGAAAGTTTTCAGGCTTACCAGACTTGAGGCCCTTGCACCAATGCCGCAACGGGCAGAGGGAGCACCGCGGTGATCGGGGCAGGCAAATGGTTTGGCCCAATTCCATCAGGGCCTGGTTAAAATTGCCAGGACTCCGCTTGGACAGAAGCAGATCAAGCCCCTCCTCGATTCTGCGGCGAAATTCCGGTTGAGGAACGCTGCCGCGGAGTGCTAGCAGCCTGGCCATCACGCGGGCCACATTTCCGTCGAGAACCGCGAATGGCTGGTTGTAAGCGATGCTCAGCACCGCCCGCGCCGTGTAATCGCCTACGCCGGCAAGCGTCCGCGCCAGTTCCATTTCACTGGGAAAGTGCCCGCCATGCTTTTCCATCAGCTCTTGAGCAGCCTGGTGCAGATTGCGAGCACGGCGGTAATAGCCAAGGCCTGACCAGAGCTCCAGTACTCGCTCCAGCGGGGCTTTTGCCAGATTCTCCACCGTGGGAAATTCTCGAACAAACCGCTGGTAATAGGGGATGACAGTTTCGATCTGGGTCTGCTGAAGCATCACCTCCGAGATCCACACGGTGTAGGGTGACCTCGATTTGCGCCAGGGAAGGGCTCGGGATCGTCGCTGGTACCAGCGCAGCAGAGACTGGCGAGCCGCAGCGGCCTGGATGCGAGAAAGCGATTCCATAGTGGACGGCTATTTCCGGCGGTGTTTTGAATGCCGATCGCGCACCGACGAGCGCGCAATCTCTGCCGCAGTCCCCGGCGCGTAATAACCGGAAGGAGCCTGGATTCCCACCAGGCCATGGCGGACCACCCGGATCCGGACGTCATGGAAACGCCCGTCGTCCTTCGACACCGTTGGACTGTAACCCAGCACATAGTAGGCCGGGGGCAGGGGAATCGCCGCTCGAAATCCTGACTCCAGATCGTCCTTATTGCCGATAAAGTTACCGCCGGTCATGGTGGCCAGGTCAAGCAGCACGTCGGCGGCCATCGATGCTCGATCGGCCATCATCTGGTTTTTTCCTGCCACGATAGCTTCCCTCTCTTCATCCAGCTTGCGGCTTTGTGTGGGGGCGGGCGCCGGAAGTTGCCTGATCAGGCCGGTTACGTCCAGAGCGCTGATGATGATGTGTAGACGCGTTGCCCGCCGTGCCAGCACGTCCACCTGCCTCGCCTGCGACCCTGCCAAAAACCCGGGAGATGCCACGATAATACTGCGCGGGTCCGGCAGCGTGGAAACGCGGGTGATCAGGCGATTCAGCCCGTCCAGGGTTTTCTGCGACTGGACTTCGCTTTCGGCAATCACCTGCCTGGCACGCGCGTTGATGCTTTTGGTCATCTTCTTGAGCGTGGCCATCGGCAGGCTGCTGGCGGGAGGGTCTTCCCGGCCGCTCGGCGTGCTGCAGGCATTCATATCATCGAGGGCGATCCTCAATGCCAGGGGATCGCTGCCGTAGAGCAGCATCAGGGATTGAAAGTCCGTCAGCGGCGGGCACGTTTGCGCCTGGGTTCCCGATGCGATGTGCGGCTTGATGGCCAGCAGGGTTTGGTGGAGCTTCTCCCGGTCGTCAGTAAAGTTGAGGGTGATCTCGCCGGACGCCGTAAACACGCCAACCTTGCTCCGCGGTCCCAGCATTGACTTGAAGAAGGCATACGCGCTGTCTGTGACGCGGATGGTGTCCGTAAAATCATAATGGAGATCATCAAAATACAGCGCGGTGTAGCGGATGGTTCCGGGCTCCTTCAGGTCTCGGACGGGCTCGGCAACGGTGTTCCCGGCAAAATCGTTGATCCGCTGCAGACGGTTGTTGTCCCACAGGCGAAAGTCGCTTTGCCGCAGATTATCAACCGCATCTCCGCGCGCATTGCGGACCACCACGCAGATTTGCACCGGCGGCGGGTTAGTTGTGTGAGCCACCGCGCGGGTCGGTTGTTTGCTGGCTGCTTGATGGTGCTTGCTACGCTTTTGGCCGCTAGCCGGGAGGCTGAAAAGCAGACCTACGAGCGCGCAGCACAATAGCAGACGCACGGTCCTTTGGGACGAACACCAGGCGGAACAAGATTTCCAACCTGTCATGGAGCGGCCTTCAAAGGAGGGTGTTTCCGCCGGAACCATTGCCACGACAAACGCGCGCAGCACGTTTGTGTTGACCTCCCGCTCAACACAGCAAAACCAGTATTGTTTCTTCAGGCTGGTATTGTCAACAGCGGATTCAGGCACTTTGCGTCCTTGATTTGCCGCCCGCAATCTGTAATTCTTGGAGCTCCTAGGGACGCAGAAAACGGTCCAACTCTAACTCGAGCTGCCGAAGCATCTGTTCGCAGCCCAGCGCCAGATCCTTCATCCTATCCCATCGCAAAGTAAAAACGTACGCATCGCGGAAGAAGTGGCGAAACTCCAGGTATTCCTTCAAACGCCCGCGCAACGCGACAGAGATGACGGCATCCCTATGGGCTGTGGCCTCTGCCATGCCATCAAGGAGTTCCTTGTGCCAGGACTCCCCTTCCAGTAAGGGATCGCCAAGCTCCGCGCAAACGCGCTTGAAGACGTTCTCAATACCGTTATAAAGGGAGTTGAGCAACGCCGCCAGGCCTGAAAGTTCAATGTCGTTCGGCGGAGTTGCAGCGCATTTTTCAAGAACCGGGCGGTAGGTCTCAAGCAACTGAGGAAGCTGTTCCCGCTCGACGGCGATCTGCTTGCTGCAGCTTATCCCACACGCCGAAGTTCGCCTTCCTGTTTAAGGTATCGCGTGAAGGGATTATCCTCGTCCAAGTCAATCAAATCGAGCGGGCGACCGAGCGCGTCGTGAGCGGCGGCCATGGCTCGAAAAAAACTCCGGCTGGAAGGTTCGACACCGCCATATCAACATCCGAATTTTCGCGCATTTTGCCCGTTGCCGCCGAACCAAACACGTAGACCTCACGAGCTCCGGCAGCCTTCAGTGCTGCTGCCGCCTCCTCAATCCGACTCTCGAAACTCACAGCCATGCGAAACGGCATACGATTCGTCATTATAGCAAACAGACCGGGAGATCAGGCCGCATCATCCAATGTTACTGTGTTGCGTCCTTGATTTGCCGCCCGCAATCTGTAATTCTTGGAAATCGTACCGGCTGGGTTATTTTTAATGTAGTGGCGAGTTTATCCCGTAGCGGCGAGTTTTATCTCGCCAATAGCTTTTATATTCGTAGCGCGTCCCGCAGGGCGGGACCGCCCTAATTCCAACGAGTTCAGGCTGCGGGCTGGCAACGCAAATCGCCGCTATCCTGCGAGGTATACGTGGCGTACAACGACCTTCGAGAATTCATCAGCCGCCTGGAGCGCGAAAAGGAGCTCAAGCGCATCCGCGTTG
>DASUJZ010000003.1:0-34517 GCA_036278995.1 Terriglobia bacterium
GCCAGTTCAGCGACTTTCTCCGGTATAAGGTAAGGGGATGAAGTGCCCAATGGCATATCCCAGCGCAGCGCCTCCGAAGACGTCCGAAGCGAAGTGCGCCCGATCCGGAAGGCGCGTGAGTGCAATGAATGTGGCCGCCCCGTAAGCGACCCACGGGACCCAGTGATGCCTATGATAGCGCCGGGAGAGGACCGACGCGGCGGCAAACGCCATGGCGCTGTGGCCAGAGGGAAAGCTGCCGGGATTGCTGCTAAAGGGAGCCGGATACTTGAACCACGTGTGACTAAAATCGCCGCGAGCGGGAATATCGCTGGGATGGAGCCGGCCGAAAACGGACTTGAGCACGTAATCGGCGATCATCGCATCGCCAATGGCTTCCGTGGCAAATAATCCACTCTGCTTCGGGTAATTGTCATGCGCGAATTCACCGCACATGTATATCGTCAACGGGGCTGCCACAATGGCAAGGGTCATGTTCCGTCCCCGTACGGGTCCGGTTTCGAACTTATCGAAGGTCGCGGAGTTGCGGAAGTACGGCTCGTCAATCTGATCCAAAGCTATCAGACTGGCCGTTGCACCAGCAACCAGGAGGAAAGGCTTCAGATGTTTTCCTTGAGCTAAGCGCGAGGGCAAAAGCCAGATTGGTTTTTGGTCGCGGACCACGGAGGGAATCAACTCCCTCAAGGACATCGGCGGTCGCTCTCTCGAATCCGAACCAAGGATGGGATGCGAGCTTTGGGGAACCGAGGGCTGCTGCCCAAAAGGGAAGCTTGAAGGTGCGCCAGGTGTGAAGTGTCGATCCGTGGCCGGAAGCTGTGCGAAGGCAGGAGTCGCGAAGCTTAACAAGCAGAAGAGAACGAGGATTCGCGCTGGCAACGTTCCACAATCTGACCGGACGATTACATTTCGCATCAACGTTTGCTCCCGCTGCTTGAGTTGCCGCTCAGCTCGTGCAAGCTCACAAGAGTGTTTGAAACAAGTCGCGATGATTAGAATCGCCCGAAAGCCGGCGGAACCTCCCACCAATATAGAATATCTTGCTGATCTTATGATCGCCAGCGCGTCGTGTGGACTCACTTACATCGCGCAGGGCTTGATGGTCAATGGGGGATGCGCGTGTGCGCTGCCCAACAGCTAGCGGGAGAATGGCTGGACGTGGTAGGTCAGGATTTTGGGCACCGAGTTTGCTTCTTCCAAATCAACCGGAGTGGCTGACTTGCCACCGAGGCCCAGGCACTGGAGCGGAATTTTTCCTTCGAGAAAGCGGCCCTGCACGGCGATCAGTTGGGGATATGACTGGTCGCTGCTGGCGCTGAATATTTCGGAATTGTCGCCGCGGCTTAAGCTCATTGCGTACTGGATGAAGTACCGGTTGCTGGTGGCGCGGCCGTCGGGGCCGAAAGTGGCGCGAGTCTGGATGACGCCTGCGAGCTGAAATCTGAAAGCCGGCCTGCGCGCGCCTGGATTGCCGGCAACGAAGATTCGCATCACCGGCGGCATGGGAGGGCCCGACTTCCCGGCCTTGACCATCGCCGCGTCCAATTCGGAATTCGGCGGCGGCAGCGATGCTGTATGCTCGAAGCGGACGTAAAGAAACGATTCGTCGCGGGCCGCCTGCAACCTCCAATCAATCTGGTTTGGCTTAAACCATCTGGTGTTGGCGCTGGAATACGGGACGCGCTGCCAGGGTGAGCCGTCGCGAGCGAAGGCTCCGTCGGCTGGCGGCAGCATTGCATAGAGCACGGCAGGATCCGCCGGATGCTCGCTCCAGACCTCCTCGGCCACCTTCCAGGCGCCGTCCTCGCGAACAAACCGCACGCGGTCATACTGAACGCTGCCGTGGCTCACGCCTGTAATCTTGCCGATCAGGGCGGCATGGTCGTCCCTGGCAGCTACTTCCAGCGCTTCGTAGTGAACGCCGGGATGCGAGGGCAGCTTGCGGGCGGGAGCGTTGCCTCTGGCCGCCAGCATGCTGGCGCGCGTGGCGCGATCGTAGAGGCTTAGTCCGAGGCCGGGATCGCCGTCGCGGATAGCCTTCTCCATCTGCTTGAATACGGCCCTCACTTGCTGTTCTGATTCATGGTCAGGGCCGCTCGCGATTTTCGGCGAGGATTGCGAGTAGGAGCGAGCCAGAAAAAGGGCTCCGGCTATCACGACGCAGGATGAAACCACGGCTATGCGGCTCTTCATAAGTACGCTCTCCGCTGCACCCGCTCCTCTGTTCGCCCGTAAATCCGGGAGGGAAACGCGGGTGGCTCACGATATGTTATAGGCGAGGCGGGAAAGAGGCAAGACGAGAGGGAAGTATGAAGTGTGAAGGATGAAGGATGAAAAAACAGAGGGCAGGCAATGCGGGAGAAAACCGTACTCGGCGGGAGGGCAATGGGTGTATAGTCTCAACGCTGAAAGGCTAAAAGGAAAATCCAGTTGATTCTCGGTTGGGGGTGACATGTCTTTGCTGACACGAAGTCTTCATGCAAGCCATTTTCAATTAAGCTTCCGGAAGGTGGTTGGAGGAGCGGTGACACGGCGGTCTGGCGGCGCGCGGCGCAATGGCCTGGCCGTGCCCGTGCTTGCTGCGATGTTTGTGATGACGGCCTGCTGGGCGGCGGTTCCCGCCGTTGGAGCGCAAGCTGGTCAGAAAAAGATTCTGGCCGCGACGCCGCCGATGGGCTGGAATGATTGGGCGCATTACCAGTGCGGATTCACTGCCGACACGATTCTGGGCAACGCGCGGGCGCTGGTGTCGACCGGGCTTAGTGCTCTGGGCTACGACACGGTGACCATCGACGACTGCTGGATGCAGAAAGAGCGCGATGCAAGCGGTAACCTGCAAGTGGACCCGCAGCGGTTCCCGAACGGCATGAAGCCGGTGGCCGATGCCGTCCACAAGCTGGGGCTGAAATTCGGCATCTATGAGGACTCCGGGGCGATGACCTGCGGCGGGTTTGCGGGCAGCGGGCAGCCACAGGGCGGCGGGCAGGACCACTTTCTGCAGGACGCGCGGCTGTTCGCTTCCTGGGGCGTCGATTATCTCAAGCTCGACCACTGCAACATCTACATACCGCCCGGCGAGACGGATGAACAGGCTTTCCGCATGCTCTATGCCGCCGAGCATCAGGCGATTGAAGCAACGGGCCGCACCATCGTCTTTTCAGAGTCGACGGCATCGGCTTTCCTGGGCACGCCCGACCGGTACAAGGTCCTGATGTGGAGCGGAGACTACGGCCAGTTGCACCGCGTTGGTACTGATATCTCGAGCTATCACGCGCACCCCAGACCTGCGCGCTTCGGCCGGCGGTCCGCGCCCACCACGCGGTTCCAGAGCGTACTTTGGAATTATGCCTACACGCTGCCGGTGGGCCGATTCCAGAGGCCGGGCGACTGGAACGACGCCGACTTTATCATCGCCGGCGATACGGGCATGAGCCTGCCCGAAAGCCGCAGCCAGTTTGCGCTGTGGTCCATGATGTCCGCTCCGCTGGTGCTTGGCTCGAATCTCACCGAACTCAGCCCGCAGGCAGTTGCCATCCTGGGCAACAAAGCGGTGATCGCCATTGACCAGGACCCGCTGGGCAAGGTGGCCACGCTGGTGCGGCGAACGCCGGAGATGGACGTTCTGTTCAAGCGGCTGGCGAATGGCGACAACGCGGTGGCCGTGCTGAACCGCAGCGAAACGCCCATGAAGGTGGATCTGCATCCTAGCGAGATCGGCTTTGCGGCGAGGTCTGGATGCACGCTGGACGCCAAAGACCTGTGGAACGGCAATGAGCAATCGTCCGTCTCGACGCTGGCGGCGGAAGTGGCGCCCCATGACACCAACATCTGGCGAATCAAGGCCTCGACTCAGTGCGGCGCGGCCTCGCGCACCGGAACGATTACTCTGGTGGATAACGTGAAAACCCGGCCGCATAGCATCGATGGATATGCCCGATGCCTGACTGCGCCGGGAAGCGTAGGAGAATGCACCGGGGCGGCCAGCGAGAGCTGGACCTTTACGCGGGAGGGCGAGTTGCGCTCAGGCGAGCAGTGCCTGGCCGTTGTGGACGGCAAGCCGGTGCTCGAAGCCTGCCAGCCGGAGAGTGCGCAGCACTGGCGCTACACGCTGAAAGGGAATCTGGTGAACGGCGGCGACCTCGAGTGCCTGGCTGCTGCCGGACCGCAGAGCAAGCCTCAGTTTCTCCAGATGCAGGTGTGCGGGGATGATCTTGCCACTCAGATCTGGTCGTTGCCGAACTGAAGAAATCGGTGTTCAGTGATCAGTGATGAGTGACGAGTCAGCGCGCAGAAGGCAGAAGAGGGATGAAGTATGAAGAGATCAGTGGTCAGTGAATAGTGGTGAGTGTCGAGGGGATGGGCCCACCCGCAAGGGATCTGAAATTTCAGATTTGAGATTGCAGAAACGGGGCGGAGGCCCTTAACGGCGGAGGTCCCCGCTACCAGATTTTCCGAATGACATGAGCCGCAGCGAGGCTGAAAATCTGGTCCAAGTCTCACTGCGGCTCATTGCGACCCGACGGTCCTCCCCACAACAAAGTCCGGTTGCGTGCGAGCGAAACTCGCACAGCGTCTCAGCTTCCTGCACGGCGCGAGAGCCCACTCCCCCAATGCGATTGAAAAATTCTGAAACGTTCCTGAAGCCTGGTCAATTTCAAGAAGGCTGCTTCGAAGAAGCACGAAGCAGAACTTCGCAGCGCAGGAAATCTAACAAGCGTGAACATGGAAGTCAAGTAGCAATCTAGTAACTAAGCCTCTGGTACACAAAGGGACTTGCTGCGAGACTGTACATGAAGAAAAGAAGAGGAAGTAGCCAGTAGGGAGTAGGGAGTAAAGAAAAAGGCACAAAGACGGCAGGGAGCAAGGAGAAGGATGAAGGTGAAGGAATGAAGATCCCAGAAGCTACAACTTCCTAGCCGGGCCGGCCGTGCGCACGCAGGGGATTTGAAATTTCAGATTTGAGATTTTAGAACGGGGCGGCTGGTTAACAGAGCAGGAGGCAGTAGTCGGACGCGGTAGGCAGAAGACAGAAGTCGAGAGCCGAGGGTATCAGAATTCAACATTCAAAATTCAAGATTCCAGAGAAGAGCAGATTTCAGAGCCGAAGCGCTCAACGGCGGAGGTCGGCGCTACCAGCTTCGCTGCTCGAAGGCTGCAGATATTACAACGCGAGGGTCTGCGAACCGGCCGCGGAATAACTAATGTTCAAGTGCGTGCAGGCAGATGTCGGCGGCGAATCCCAGGCCAGCTCCGATTAGAGCCAGCACCACCATCGGCCAGAGCACCGGAATGGGGAACTCGGCGCGCTGCAGACGGCTGATTCGCAGGATGGCCTGTGAGATGGGCGCGGCTGCACCTGCGGCATTCAGAAAGAAGTCGTAGTCATAACACCAAACCAGCAAGCCTGCTGCGGCTCCGCAATAGGTCATCCAAAGCGGGCGTTGTCTCTTGAACATGGGTTCCTGTTTTTCGCAATCGCGCAAGCCGCCCGTGAGCTGAAACGTTTGCCGCTACCGGCGGGATTGCGTACCAATCCGCCTCGAAGGTAGTCATAATACTACGCGGGACAGCGGAAGGCACAAGGCAGAAGTAGGAAGAATGAACGATGAAGTAAGAAAAAGAGCCGCGGAACAACGAGGGGCGGGGCAGTCGGCGTTATAAAATGGACGGCGCCGCAAGGGTTGGGCGCAAGGTTGCATGATTGCGAACAGGAGGGATGAGATGAAATTCTGGAAGCTGAAGTTGATTTTGGCAGGACTGGCCCTGGCGGCGATGTCGGTTGTGCTGCTGACTGTTGCCTGCCAAAACCAGGCTCCGCAGCAGGAAACCAAAAGCGCAAGCGCGCCGGCGGACGACCTGGCAGGCTTTGCGGCCGTGGCGCCCATTGACACGCACGTACACGTCTACAAAGATGATCCGACGTTCGTCGCCATGGTGAAGCGACTGAATCTGCGAATGGTGAACATCTGCGTAATCGATGACCGGGATCCTTTCTTTAAGAGCCTCGAACCGCAGCGCAGCGACGAGCTGAAAGTGCGCAGCGCCACGGAGGGACGCGCCGCCTTCTGCACTACCTTCAGCCCTTACGAATTCGAGCAGCCAGGCTTCAAGCAGAAGACGATCAAGCAATTGAACGACGATTTTTCGCACGGTGCGGTGGCGGTGAAGATCTACAAGGTGATGGGCATGGAGATGAAAAACCGGGCGGGGAAGTATGTTATGCCCGACAATCCGGCGTTTGAACCCGTGTATCAGGACATTGCCGCGCACAACCGCACCGTGATTGCGCACATTGCGGAGCCCGATTCCTGCTGGAAGCCGCCCGATCCTGCGAGCCCGGACTACAGCTATTACAAAGAACATCCACAGGAATACGCATACACCCATCCCGAGTGGCCGTCGAAGGCGTCGATTCTGGCGGCTCGCGACCACCTGCTGGCGGAAAATCCGAAGCTGCGCGTGGTGGGCGCGCACCTGGGCAGCATGGAAACCGACGTGGACCAGATTGCGCAACGCTTCGACCGCTACCCCAACTTTGCGGTCGATACGGCGGCGCGAGTGCAATACCTGATGATGCAGCCGCGCGAGAAAGTGACGGCCTTCCTGATGAAGTACCAGGACCGGGTGATCTATGGCACAGACCTGGGGCTGGATGCCAACGGTGACGCAGCGGCGGCCGTCAAGGAGTGGCAGCAGCAATATCTGCGCGACTGGAAGTACTTTGCCACCGACGAGTTGGTGGAGTATCACGGGAAGAAGTATCAGGGGCTGAAACTGCCAGGGCCTGTGGTGCGCAAAATCTTCCACGACAATGCTGTGCACTGGTTTCCGGGAATGGTTTAAAAGCAGTTAGTGGATAGTGGTAAGTGAATAGTGGCGGAAGAAATTATGAATTCTGAATTTATCGGAACTGAAGAAGGAATCAAGAGCCTGGAGTCAGAAGGATGAAGTGTGAGGGGCGAGGTATGAAGGATGAACTAAGAAAGTCATCAATCGAGAGCAGGAATTTTCGTTAACTTACGGCAGATGCTATTCGAACCCGTTCTGAGCGTAGGCAACTTTCCCCCCGACGATCGTGAGAACCGATTCCGTCTTCGGAAGATCTGCGTCGGGGACTTTGAAGATGTCCTGCGAGAGGACAGCTAGATCAGCGAGTTTGCCCGGCTCCAAAGTGCCCAATCTATCTTCCGCGAACACCGAATACGCTGCAGTTCGCGTGAAAGCGATGAGCGCCTGCTCGCGCGTGATCGCCTCCTTCGGATTCGCGGGATAGATGCTTGCGATCTGAATGTTGAGAAACGGGTTGCTGAACGGCGAGCCAGGCGCCCCGTCACTGGCAAGCACCATGGGGATTCCCGCTTCCAGAAGCGACCTGCATGGATTCCAGACTGCGGCGCGCTGCGGGCCGAGCCGTCTCAAAATCACATCGCCGACGAAGTACATGGGGTTCTTCGCTATGATAACCCCGAGCTTTCTGGCGCGGGGGATCAGGTTGCCGATAACGCCGTCGCCATGCTCAATCCGCATCCGCCGGTTCGCCCAGACTTTCTCGCCGCCCGTGGCGTCCATCTGGTCGAGGAGTTGCTGCGCGCTGGCGTCGCCTGTCACGTGAAGCATCAGCGGCAGGTTGTGCTGCAACGCTTCGCTGAGTATGGCGCGCACGTCTGAATCCGGGTAATCAAATTCCCCAGAGGTAGTGGGATCGTCCGCATACGGCGCACGCATCGGCGCGGAACGCTCAACGGGAGTCCCATCGAGCACCCACTTCTCGCCTCTTGACGTTACTCGATCGGCTACGACTGCAGGAACCATCACTTGCTGCAACCGGCGTCGTTTTGGACCGGTCTCGTACTGCGCGAATGGCATGACCCATACCCGATATGGCGCATTGACGCGGGCGAGTTGCTCGATCCTGGCCGCGGGATTGTATTCCATAAACGTGTTGGACGTGATGCCCCACTTGGCTTCATCGAGGAAGTATTTACGCAGTCTGTCGTCATCTTGAAAACCATCAGAGCTGGTTCTCAAAAACAGGGGCAACATAGCGGAGTCATGGACCACTCCGTCCCATATCCTGGATTTCGTGTCTTTGCCAAACCAGCCGGCCAGCGGAGGCGGCGCGCTCGTATCGATCCCAAACCATTTCACCGCGGCGCTATTCAGCATCCCGGCATGCACAGTTCCGCCGGCCAGGAAAACCGCAGTATGCGGCGCAACACGGTCAAGCGAAGCAGGGGTGCAGCCCGGATCGAAAAATGCGTCTGGCCCCATAAAACCGAAAAGCAGGTTTCCTTTCGGCACATCATTGATTTTTAGCGCAACGCTTTCGAGCACGTGCTTGCAGCTTGGCGCCCATCCTCCGAAGTCAATGTGTGTGACCGTGGGAAGGCTACCCCAGCCGTAGTGAATATGTGTGTCCAGGATGCCGGGAATGACCAAGCGACCGCCGACGTCGATTCGCTTCGTATTAGGTCCTGCCAACGAACTAATCTTTTGATTCGTATCCACCGCGAGAATGCGGTTGCCTTTGATTGCGATTGCCTCGGCATACGGATGGTCATCTAGCGCCGTAAAGACTCGGGCATTGACAAGGACGGTATCGGCGACATCGTTCTGGGCCTTGGCAGCCGGCGCAGCCACTAATATCGTGACAAGAATCGATAGAAGCGAGATCGTCCTCACGGCTTCCCTCCCTTTGTGCAGAGCGTGGCGACCTCAGTTTAGTGAGATCTGCCCGAAGACGCCAGTAAAAAACAAAATGCAGGTTTCCAGACGGTGGAACCGTTTGGCAGCAACAGATTCAGCACGCAAGTGTTGGTGAGAAGGATTGTTTGACTGCGACTGTGCGCAAGTTCAGCCCGTTGCTGCCGCTCGTCCGGAAATTCTTGTTCGGCCCACCAGTACCGCCACCAGTCGCCAAGCTAAAGCGAATCACAGGGGTCGAGAACCGGAAGCAATTCAGACCGGTGCAAGCGCCCAGGCGATCAGTCCCGGGTGCGGAAGCAGGAGACGAGATGGTCATCGACCATCCCGACGGCCTGCATGAAGGAGTAACAGATGGTGGTGCCGACAAAATTGAAGTCACGCTTCTTCAGGTCAAGGCTCATGGCGTCGGATTGTGAGGTGTGGGTGGGGACGTCGCGCATACTGCGGCGGCGCCGGCGAATGGGCGCGCCATCCACAAATCGCCAGATGTAACGATCGAAGCTCCCGAACTCCTCGCGCAACTTGAGAAAGGCTTTCGCGTTCCCGACGGCGGCGCGAATCTTCAGGCGGTTGCGCACGATGCCATCGTCGGACATCAGCCGGGCGAAATCCTTTTCTCCGAAGCGCGCGATCTTCTCCGCGTTCCAATCGGCAAACGCGCGCCGGTAATTTTCCCGCTTGCGCAGAATGGTGATCCAGCTTAGCCCGGCCTGCGCGCCTTCAAGGATGAGCATTTCAAAGAGATGCCGGTCGTCGTGCGAGGGCAAGCCCCATTCGTTATCGTGATAGGCGACGTAGAGCGGGTCGTCGGCGGCCCACGGGCAGCGCTTTGGAGTGGCAATCATATCGTTATAGTTTTAGCGGGAAATGAGCAAGAAGCAAGAAGATAGAAGGCAGGAGGGAGTAGCCAGCAGGAAGCAGGGGAAAGGCAGAAACCCAGAAGCAAGGAACCAGGAGCAGGGAGCAAGAAGCAAGAAGCCGGACGGCAGAAGGATGAAGTATGAAGGATGAAGATGAAAAGAACCCGTAGAGCGCTGGGCGCGAGGGGGTTTAGGCGGCCTGGGCGTTCCAGCGTTCGAGCGTTTTTCGCTTCATTTCCTGCTTGGATTGGGGCATTTTTTCTTTCCAGCCGGATTTCAGCAGAAAGACGTTTGCGGGGTAGCAGGTGAAATATCCAATGACCATTGCGATCTGCATCATGAACCAGAAAACGGCCTGGTTGGGGTGCAGGTGCGGGCCTGGGAAAATGACGAAATAGGTGAGCGCCATCCAGGCGGACATGCCCACCTGAAACGCGACGATGGATAGCGTATCGACGCGCATGGCCTCCAGCAGACCCCTGCGGAGCGAATAGCCGCGCAGCGGGGCGATGGTGAAGTATTGAAAGGCGACGCCAAAGCTCCAGGCGAGCAGGAAGTCGAGGAGGATGCGGGTCTGGAAGTCACCGCCGGCGAATGTGAGGGCCATGAGGAAGACCCAGCATTCAGCGCCGATGTCGCCCAGCGTGCAGCCGGCCCCGCAGTGGCTGACGGCGACGGCCACCTGCTCGCCGGTCGGAAGGCTCGGCCCTGAGACAGGCGGCCGCGGCTCCACGCCGGCGGCTCTCTCCCGCGCGAGCTCCAACTCGATCTGCTGCATCATGCGCTGGTGTCGCCGTCGAGTGGATTTGAGCCCGGACCGGAGATAGGCAGCGACGGCGAGCGGCCCGAAATAGAGTGCGGTGATGGGCCACACGAAATTCATGATGGCCATCCGCTGCGGGCGCCGGAACTCGTCCACAATGATACCGAGAGCGCAAAGGCACGAGAAAGCGAGGGAGACCCAGGCCAGGACGTGAAGCCAATCCGGATAGGGAGCCATTTCTTCAGATCACCTTGTGATGCTATAGCGCTTGAGGTAGATCAGCGCGGCGCGTCTGACGTGTCGGGCTGCTGGTGTTCAAGCTTCGACAGCGCCCGGCCCAGCAGGAAAGCGGCCATTGCCAGTGCGATCACCGATTCCAACGGATGGCGTTTGATGAAACGCCTGCCCTTGTCCACAGAAGCTCGCGCGGGGTTTGACTCGAGAAAATCCGCGAAGGAGTGGAGTTGCCGGCTTGTGGCATGAATGGCGTCGAGGATCTTCTCTCCGGTTTCGGCGGCGTTGCGGAGAATTTCGGCGGCGCCCATAAGTGCTTCGGCGGCCGATTTGCCTCCGTCGTCGACGGAAGAGGGCGGGCGGATGGCGAGCGGGTTTGCGCTCCTCCAAGGTTCGGCTGATTGCCCGGCCATCAGATCCTCGGGGGGAGGTGAATCGCCGTTGTGGTGCGCCTGCGATGATTGGGCGGAACGGATGTCTGGGTCCTGATAAGGCGAGTCTGCCATCGTGTTTCTCCTTTCAAGTCCTGCTTGCCGGACGGATGCGCGGCTGGACAGGCAGATGCCTCCACCTACAGGATTTTGTTTTATCGCCTCGCAGCGACGACCAGCAGAGTCCTTGAGTGTCACAGCCTTCGTTGCGCTCGTGCGAGACCAGAAATATCTCACGTCGCGAAAATGCGCACGGCTCCAGCCGGCGGTCGAGCCGGACCAACGGCCTTTCGACCGGCGCAGGTGGTTTACCAGCGGACTCCTACCGTGATGGGAACGATTTTAGTGGCTTCCGACTGCGTTGAGATATAGTGGAAACGGGCCTCGACGAACAATTTTGCGCCGCCCCGTCCCACCCGGAACGTGATACCTTCCCCGACATTGCCGCCCCATCCGACCCTGGTGATGGTTCCAATGATGGCCTTGGCCTGATAGGTGACCGGCGTGATGATGCCGAAGAAGGGATCGAACACAAGCGTCGTCTGGAGCGTGGGCTCGGTGAAGTTCACCACGCGGCGGTAATATCCTCCGCCGCCGATGAAATAAAGTCCAACGCGCCCATCGGGATTGATACGAACCTCGGGATTGAGAGTGAAGCCCCAGATGTGAGCGTCTGCGCCAGGCACGTTGAATCTGCGTATCACCGAATTGTTAACTCCCAGCCCCGTGTACAGCACCTGGGCGGTGACTCCAAGGTACGGATTAAAGTTGACACCGGCGCCTCCCTGAACGTTCCATCCCGTGGAAAGCTCGTCCTTAGTGGTGCCGACGGTAGGGGTTGCGCCGGCGCCAATATCAAAATTCCATCGATGGAACGGGAATGTTTGCTGTCCCCAAACCGGGACCGCCGTGCAGAGGAGCAGGAGTGTCAGCGCCGCCAGCATACCGCGAAGGCCACATTTCACCATCAATGTTCTCCTTTCTCATGAGCATTGGCGGCTCGGTGCGCGAGACGCCGCCGCGTAGACGCAAGGGACCCTGAAGCTGGCCCCCAGCCAAGACCCGTTCAGGCCCTCCCCCTGTTATCTAATTTGAATATAGATGGCCTTTCAGCTTGGGCACAATTCGGGAAAGCCTGTAGTGGGCTTTACGTACTCATACGTACGGTGGCGTACCTGCAGCCGCAAAACCTATTGATAAATCAACGAGCAGGCTAAATTATCGGGGATTCTCTATTTGCTTTGCTCCGCCCAACTCATTTACGCTAGTTTGCCCGGAGGAAGCGAAATGTCGAAATATGTTCTTGCGCTCGACCAGGGAACAACGAGTTCGCGCGCCATCCTTTTTGACCGCGATGGCCAGACGCGCGCCGCCGCCAATCAGGAATTCAAGCAGTACTATCCGCAGCCCGGCTGGGTGGAGCACGACGCCGAAGAAATCTGGCAATCGCAGCGCGCCGTGGCGGAGAGGGTGCTGGCGGAAGCCAAGGCAGGGCCGGAGGACGTTGCGGCCATCGGCATCACCAACCAACGCGAAACCGTGGTGCTGTGGGACCGCGCCACCGGCGAGCCTGTCCATCACGCCATCGTGTGGCAATGCCGGCGCACGGCGCCGATGTGCGACCGGCTGCGCGCAGAAGGATATGACAAAGTCCTGCGGTCCAAAACCGGATTGATGACCGACGCCTATTTTTCCGGCACCAAGATTGCCTGGCTGCTGGAGAACGCTTCCGGTGTGCGCGCGCGCGCCGAACGTGGAGAGCTTGCCGCCGGCACCATCGATGCCTGGCTCATCTGGAAGCTGTCCGGCGGGAAAGTCCATTCGACCGACGTCACCAATGCCTCGCGTACGCTGGTATTCAACATCAACTCGCTCGAATGGGACGAAGAGATTCTGAAGCATTTCAAAATTCCGCGCGCGCTGCTGCCACAGGTGAAGGAATCGAGCGGCGTGATTGCGGCGACGGAAATTTTTGGCGGTCGCATTCTGATTGCCGGAGTGGCCGGCGACCAGCAGGCATCATTGTTTGGGCATCAATGCTTTGCGAAGGGCAGCGCAAAAAATACCTATGGCACCGGATTATTTCTGCTAATGAACGCGGGCGAGGAGATTCCGAAGTCGGAGTCGGGGCTGGTTGCGACGGTGGGCTGGGGGCGCAATGGCAAGACGACTTACGCACTCGAAGGCAGCGTGTTTATCGCCGGCGCGGCATTGCAATGGTTGCGTGATGAAGTGGGGCTGATCAAAAACGCCGCAGAAAGCGAGGCGATGGCGCAGGCGGTCGCGGACTCGAACGGCGTCTATTTTGTTCCCGCGTTTGTGGGCCTGGGCGCTCCGCACTGGGACGCATACGCGCGCGGCACCATTGTGGGCCTGACGCGCGGTAGCAATCGAAATCACATTGTGAGGGCGGCGCTCGAATCGATTGCCTACCAGACGCGCGAGGTGGTGGACGCCATGGCCAAAGATACCGGCGCTCGGCCGGCGGCCTTGCGGGTGGATGGCGGCGCGGCCCGGAATGACTTCCTGTGCCAGTTTCAGGCGGATATTCTGGGCATTCCGGTGGAGCGGCCCGCCACGACCGAGGCTACAGCCCTGGGCACGGCATACCTGGCGGGACTTGCAACCGGCTTCTGGAAGGATGAGAAGGAACTGGCCGCGCAGCTCAGGATCGCCAAGAGGTTCGAGCCCGCGATGCCCGAGTCACGCTGCAGCGAGCTCTACGAAGGGTGGCTGCGGGCTGTTGATCGCGCGAAGGGCTGGGCGAGGCCGGGGCGATAGAAGACTGCCCAGTGTGCCGAAGTGCCGCATACATTCCAAACTGCGGAACGTATGCGGCACCCGCGTTTGTCGCCCCTATCGATGTAGCGGCGAGTTTATCTCGCCAGTGGCGGCGTAAAGCCGCCGCTACTTCGAGATGCATCATCGCGCACGCCATCAAACTACTTGACGCTTCTTTCGCTTGTGGGCTACCGTCATAAGGTTAACCCCGGTGTTGATGCGCCGTCCCGGCTTGGCGCCGGACTCCTGGCGAACCGCCGAAGACGCGAACCGCAATCCTCTTTGGACCCGAACTAAGCAGATCCTTCGTCGCCTTTTGGGCCCCTCAGGATGACTCGCGGGGTTAGGATTTGTCGAAAATTTACTCCGGATCCTACTGAAATGAGCGAACAATCTAACCAGCTATTTGAGCTGACCAAGGCGTTGGTGAACATTGAATCGATCACGGGCAACGAAAAGGCCTGCGGCGAATTTGTTGCGGAATACGTGGCGGAGCAGGGCTTCGAGACCACGCTGCAACCGGTTGAGCCGGGGCGCTCGAACGTCTTTGCCACGCTCGGACGGCCGGACGTGGTGCTGAGTACCCACATGGATACGGTGCCGCCGTATATTCCCGCCAGCGAGGATAACGACTGGATTTACGGCCGCGGCTCCTGCGACGCCAAAGGCATTCTGGCCTCGCAGGTGATGGCTGCCAAAAGTTTGAAGGCGGCGGGTGTTCGAGACTTTGCGATGCTTTTCCTGGTGGGAGAGGAAATCCTGAGCGACGGCGCGCAGAAAGCGAACGAGCAGCCTCCGGACACGAAATACATCATCAATGGCGAGCCCACAGAAAACAAGCTGGCGGTGGGGACCAAGGGCATCTTGCGCATTGACATCGAGACGCGGGGCAAGGCCGCCCATTCCGCCTATCCGGAGATGGGCGAGTCGGCGATCCTGAAACTGCTGGACATTCTCGATGATGTGCGGCGCATTCCGCTGGCGGAAGATTCCGTGATGGGGCCGGCCACGGTGAACATCGGCGTGATTGAAGGCGGCAAGGCGATCAACGTGATTCCTGACAGCGCCTCCGCCAAGGTCCTGTTCCGAACCGTGAACGCCACCGAGGAGCTGCGCGAGCGAGTGGAAGCCGTGGTGAGGGGCCGATGCAAGTATGAATTCGTTCGAGACACCAAGCCGATCCGGACGGAATATTTTGACGGGTTTGAAACCGACGTTGTCTCCTTCTCGACTGACCTGCCAAGCCTGACGCGATGGGGGCGCCCGCTGCTGCTGGGCCCCGGCTCGATTCGCATTGCCCACACGGACCACGAACGCGTTCCGAAATCGGAATTGCTGCACGCGGTTGAGCTGTATACGCGACTAGTGAAAGAATTAAAGAAGCGCATCTAAGTCCGGCTGAAAGAGCCTGACGTCATGCTGAGCGGAGCGAAGCATCCGCTGTGTCTTTTCGCCGATGGATTATGTAGTGTAAGGAAGAACTGTTATGAAAAAGATCGAGGTTGGAATCCTGGGCGCCACGGGAATGGTGGGGCAGCGCTTTGCGGCGATGCTGGAACATCATCCGTGGTTTCAGGCGGCCTGGTTCGCGGCGTCAGACCGCTCGGCCGGGAAGAAATACGTGGAGGCGTGCAACTGGCGCCTGCGGAGCCCCATGCCCGCCGGCGTGCGCGACATGGTGGTGGAGGAGTGCAAGCCGGGCAAAGCGCCGCAGCTCATCTTTTCCTCGCTCGACTCGAAGGTGGCGGGCGAGGTGGAGAAAGAGTTTGCGCGCGCCGGCCACGTGGTGGTCTCCAATTCCTCGAATCACCGGATGGATGCCGACGTGCCGCTGCTGATTCCGGAAGTGAATCCGGACCACCTGGCGCTGGTGTACGAGCAGCGCAAGCAGCGCGGATGGAAAGGCATGATCGTCACCAATCCCAACTGCACCACGGTGGGATTGGTAATGTCGCTGGCGCCGCTGGAACGCGCATTTGGCCTGGACAAAGTGCTGGTGACGAGTATGCAGGCGGTTTCAGGCGCAGGTTATCCCGGCGTGCCATCGCTCGACATTCTGGGGAACGTAATTCCGTACATCGGCGGCGAGGAAGAAAAAGTTGAATGCGAAGCCCACAAGCTGCTGGGCAGGCTCCAGGACGGCCATGTGGTGAAGGGTGAATTTATCGTCAGCGCGCACTGCAACCGCGTGCATGTGGAGGACGGCCACACGGAAGCCGTTTCACTCTCGCTGCGGCAGGAAGCGAAACTGGAAGACTTGATCGAGGCATGGGAAAAGTTTCGTTCGCTGCCGCAGGAGCGCGGATTGCCCACGGCGCCCGCGCGTCCCATCATCGTGCGCGATGAGCACGACCGGCCCCAGCCGAAATTCGATGTGGAAGCCGAGGGCGGCATGGCAGCCGTGATCGGGCGCGCGCGCCGCTGCCCGGTGCTGCAATTCAAGTACACCACAGTGAGCCACAATACCGTCCGGGGCGCGGCAGGCGCGGCGCTGCTGAACGCCGAGCTGATGAAGTCCGAAGGATACCTGGATTAGAGGAGCAGAGTGGCCCGGGATTTGTAGCTTTGACACACGGCGGTCGTTGATTTCGAATTCATGAAAACCGCAGACTATTAGCAAGCTGAAACTCTGCGCTACCCCTCTGCGCTGCCCCGCCGGTGGCGTTGGGTTCGTCCGGGTTGCTTTTTCACACTTCATCCTTCAGAATTCATACTTCGACCAAGCCAGGCGGGAATGCATCTGCTATGTCCACTCAATCTTCTGAGCGAGCTCAGCCGCCTCGCAATCTGAACCTTGCACTGCTGGGCCATGGGAAAATGGGCGGCGCGGTGGCGCGCATCGCCCCCGAGCGGGGCTATAACCTGCGGCTTATCCTGACCATTGAATCGAACCCGGATGGTATGGCCATTACGGAAGAAAACTTCCGCGGCATTGACGTTGCCATCGACTTCACGCAGCCTGATGTGGTGGTGGAGAACATCCGCCGCGTGGCCCGGCTGGGTGTCAACCTGGTGGTGGGAACCACGGGCTGGGACGACCGCCTCGCGGAAGTGGAAAAGATCGTTGCCGAGAGCGGCATCGGACTGGTGCATGCCGCGAATTTTTCAATCGGCGTGCAGCTTTTTTACCGCCTGGCGCGCGAGGCGGCCAGAATTTTTGCTCCTTACTCGATGTATGAACCCTACATTGTTGAAGCCCACCACAAATTCAAGAAGGACGCGCCCTCAGGCACAGCGATCGAGCTGAAGCGCCGCATTGAACCAAATCTGCCTTCGCGCGAGATTCCCACCTCCAGCGTGCGCGGCGGTTACATTCCCGGCATGCACGAGCTGGGATTTGATTCTGAAACCGACGCGGTGATTGTGCGGCACAACGCGCGCAGCCGCCAGGGATTTGCCGAAGGCGCGCTCTACGCGGCGCGCTGGGTGGCGGGCAAAAAAGGCATGTTTGGCTTCGACAAGGTTCTCGAATAACAGCAGTAGCCTCTGCCCTCGTAGTCCTTTATAATCGTACTTTCCAAGAAAAACGGTTGTGACCGGAGGAGGCTTTATGAGCTTGGACATTCGGGGCTGCGGCACCGCGCTGGCGACCCCCTTCTCACATGACGGCACTCTGGACGTTGACGCGTTGCGGGGACTGGTGGAATTTCAGCTCAGCGAAGGCATCGACTTCCTCGTCCCCTGCGGAACCACCGGAGAAGCGCCGACGCTCGAGCACGAGGAATATCTGGGTGTGGTCCGCGTGGTGGTGCAGGAAGCCAGGGGCAAAGTTCCGGTGATCGCGGGCGCGGGCGGCAACAACACGAAAAAAGTTTGCAGCCTGGCGCGAGACCTCCAGGCGCTGGGCGTGCAGGGGATTCTTTCCGTCGCGCCATATTACAACAAACCCACGCAACAAGGCCTCTACCAGCATTTCGGCATGATTGCGGAATCCACCGACGTTCCGGTGATCCTTTACAACGTGCCGTCGCGAACGTCCTCAAACATCCTGCCGGAAACGGTGGCGCGGCTGGCGGAGATTCCTAACATCATCGGCATCAAGGAAGCTTCAGGCAGTATCACGCAGCAGATGGAAGTGTTGCGCCTCGTCCCCCCGAATTTCAGGGTCCTCTCCGGAGATGACGCGTTTACGTTTCCACTGATGGCATTGGGCGGGGCAGGAGTAATCTCCGTGGTGTCGAACGAGATTCCGCGGCAGATGACTACCCTGACCCGCCTGATGCTGGAAGGAAGTTACGAGGAGGCGCGCAGGCTGAACGCGAGCCTGCTGCCGCTGATGCAGATCAATTTTATCGAGACGAATCCGATTCCGGTGAAGGCGGCGCTCGCCATGATGGGAAAGATCAAAGAAGTTTACCGGCTGCCCATGTGCTCGATGAAGCCCGAAAACCGCGCCCGGCTGGAAAAAGTTCTGGTGGAACAAGGGCTGCTGCAGACACAGAAGGTTTGAAAACGACGATCTGCATCCCCGATTCTCTCTTCCGTGATGCCGAACGCGAAGCGGCGCGCGATAGGATTTCGCGGAGCCGCTTTTATTCCGTGGCTGTTGCTTCCTATCTAAAATCGCTGCGTGCCAGAAATGTGAAGAAGGCGCTTGACGCAGTCTACGCCAGCGAGGATTCAGCGCCTGATCCGGTGCTCGCACGCATGCAGAGCGAAGCTCTCGGACGGGAGGAGTGGTGATGCGAGCCAGTGGAGTGATTTGGGCAAGAGGGCCTATGGCGCTACAGCAACGGATTGAGGACCTTTTCGAGCGGAAGTCGGATCACTATGGCGAAGAATATTTCAGTGTCTTTGAGGAGTTCAAGAAGGCTCTGAATGAGGGCCAAGTTCGCGCCGCCGAACCGGATGCTGAATCGCCCACCGGCTGGAAGGTGAACGCCTGGGTGAAGAAGGGCATTCTGCTGGGATTCCGGATTGGGCGCGCGGATCAGATGCCGCCGGCGGGGTTCCAATTTCGCGACAAGCAGACGTTTCCGTTGAAACAGATTCCCGACGGGCAGAACGTCCGCGTGGTGCCGGGCGGCTCATCCATTCGCGACGGCTGCTACATCGGCAAGAATGTTACCTGCATGCCGCCCATGTACGTAAACGCGGGCGCCTACGTGGACGACGGAACGATGATTGATTCTCACGCGCTGGTGGGCTCTTGCGCGCAGATCGGCAAGCGGTGCCACCTTTCGGCCGCGGCCCAGATCGGCGGAGTGCTGGAACCGGTGGGCGCGCTGCCGGTGATCATTGAAGACGACGTTCTGGTGGGAGGCAATTGCGGCGTTTACGAGGGCGCCGTGGTGGGCAGGGAAGCGGTGCTGGCCGCCGGAACCGTCCTGACGGGCTCAACGCCGGTTTATGACCTGGTGCGTGAGACGGTCTACCGTCGCGAGGGCGAGCGACCGTTGATGATCCCTCCGGGCGCGGTGGTGGTTCCCGGATCGCGCGCGGTGACGCACGGACGCGGGAAAGAATGGAACCTTTCGCTTTACACGCCGGTCATCATCAAGTACCGCGATGAAAAGACGGTCCAGTCCGTGAGACTCGAAGAGCTGCTGCGCTGAGGGCGGCGATGGGGCGTTATGGTCAGGCTGAGCCCTACGGGACACAATAACCGAAATCTATCCTGGCAATAAAAATTTGGAATTCCACTTTCAGGCGACTGGAACCCTATACTTGGCCGATAAGGAGAAATCCAATGAAATCACGTTCTGTTCTGGTGAAGGCGCCTGCCACGGTTGGGAATTTTGCCGGCGCGATGAACTGCGCCGCGCTGACGCTGGACGCTGTTTTTAACGCGAAAGTCACTCCCAGGCTGGACGGCAGCGTGGGCATTCGATATTTCGGCGAGAACGGCGACCGCGTTCCCCGTGACCGCTCCAACCTGGTGGTTCGGGCGATGGAAGCGGCGCTCCATTTGAAAGGACTGGAATTCAGCGGCGCTGATTTTGAAATCTACAGTTCCGTCCCGGTGGGAGTTGGGATGGGCTCGAGCACGGCGGCAGTGCTGGCGGGATTGATTGCGGCGGACCGGCTCTATTCGCTGGGACTGAACGAAAAGACCCTCTTTGAGCTGGCGCAGATCTACGAGAGCCGAGTGGACAATCTGCATGCCGCCTGGCACGGCGGGTTTGTGGCCTGCGTGGGCGAAGGGCCGGTGCAGGTGGTGCGGCGCACATTTGCGCCCCGAGATTTTGTGCTGAGCGTGGTTTCCCCGGAAACCGGGCCGCTGGCTGCGGTTGACAATGGCTGCAATCCGGCGGAACTCGCCGCGCAGGATGCATCACTCCATATTGAACGTGCGAAGGTGCTGGCTGACATTTTTGGGCGACCCGGCAGCCGCGGCGCGGCGGCGCTTGATCCCGCGGGATCAGCGGCTAATCAGAAGGCCGTGCCCGGGCTGAAAGAGGCCCTCAAAGTGAGCATGGACGGAGTGATGGGAGTTTTCGTCTGCGGGTCTGGGCCGGGAGTAGGAATTTTGAGCCAGAAGAATGCTGACCGCGCCATACAGGCCGTGCGACAATGTTTCCTTGAGAACGGGCTCGCATCAACTTACGGCATGTTCAGGCCGACCAATACGGGCGCGCGGGAACTGAACGCTATAAGCCCTCAGATCGCCTTACCTGCTTTACGCCGGGCAGAAACTCGCGCGAGCGAAACCGCCTCGTAATTCACGCGCCGGTATCGAACAGCGCCCCTGATTTCAGCAATGATAGTGTTCTGGCCGGGCCCTGCTAACCGACGCGGCCTGCGGCGCTTGCAGCAACGCTCCAGGCCAGCCGAGGTGAGCGCACGGCCCGGTGCCGAAAGGCGGCTTCGGCCTGAGGTTCGCGGCGTGCGAGGCTCAGCCGCCATCGTGCGCGAATAGGTTTGACCGGCTAGAAACCACTCTGCTATCGTATCGATTTAAACTCTGAGTTGGAGAACACGTCTAAGTCATGGATAGCGTTAAGCTTACCCTGCCGGACGGCACTCAAAAGGAATATCCTCAGGGAACCACTGCCGGCGAGGTGGCGCAATCGATCGGGGCGGGGCTTGCCAAGGCGGCGCTTGCGGCCAAGGTGGACGACCATCTTGTCGACCTGAGCGTGCCGCTCGAATCCGGCGCATTCCAGGTGATTACGCCTTCATCGCCGGAAGGATTGACAATCTACAGGCACTCGTCGGCCCACCTGCTGGCTGCGGCGGTGCTGGAGTTATTCCCGGACGCCCATCCCGGCATCGGCCCACCGACGGATACGGGATTCTTTTATGACTTTTACCGCGAAAAACCTTTCACCGAGGCGGACCTGGCACGGATTGAAGCCAGAATGAAGGAACTGGCGGACGCCGATATCCCGTACGAGCGGGTGTACTTCCCCAAGGCAGAGGGGCTGAAGCTTTTTGAAAAGATGGGCGAGTTCCTGAAGTGTGAGCTGATCGAGGAAAAGGCGGAGCCGGTTTTTTCAGCCTACAGGACGGGGAAGTTTCTGGATTTCTGCCGCGGTCCGCACATTCCCTCGACCGGCCGGATCAAGGCATTCAAGCTGCTGAGCGTTGCCGGAGCGCACTGGAAGGGCGATGAGAAGTCGCACCCGATGCAGCGGATTTATGGGACAGCTTTCTTTTCCAAAAAAGATCTCGAAGAGTTTATCCACAAGCAGGAAGAAGCGAAGAAACGGGACCACCGGCGGCTGGGCAAGGAGCTTGACCTGTTCAGCATCCAGGAGGATGCCGGGCCGGGCCTGATTTTCTGGCACCCCAAGGGCGGCATCATCCGTAAGGAGATCGAAGACTGGCTGCGCGGCGAGCTTATCGCGCATGGCTACGATATGGTTTATACACCCCACGCCATGCGGCTCCATTTATGGGAGATTAGCGGCCACGCGAATTTTTACCGGGAGAACATGTTCGGGCCGATGGATGTGGAAAATGATCAATACCAGCTCAAGCCGATGAACTGCCCGGGCCATATTCTGATCTATAAGGACCGCCGCCGCAGTTACCGGGAGCTGCCCATTCGTATGGCGGAGCTCGGGACGGTGTACCGCTATGAGCGTTCGGGCGTGATGCACGGGCTGTTGCGCGTACGCGGCTTCACGCAGGATGACGCTCACATCTTCTGCATGCCGGAGCAGCTCGAAGGCGAAGTGCAGGATTGCATTGAATTCGCCCAGTTGGTCCTCAAGACATTTGGCTTCGATCGGTTTGAGGTGGAGCTTTCCGCGCGCGATCCCGAGCACGCTGAGCACTACGCGGGGACGGTGGAGGAATGGAGCCTGGCGGAAGGCGCGTTGATGAACACCCTCAAGAGGATGGAGATCCCGTATAAGTACATGCCCGGCGAAGCGGTGTTCTACGGCCCTAAAATTGACGTGAAGCTGGTGGACGCTATCAGAAGGCCCTGGCAGTTGACGACGGTGCAGTTTGATTTCAACCTGCCGCGCCGGTTCGGACTGGAATACACGGCCGCGGACGGCAAGCCGCACACCCCCGTCATGGTCCACCGGGCGCTGCTGGGCTCCATCGAGAGGTTTTTTGGCGTCCTGATTGAGCACTACGGAGGCGCGTTCCCGGTGTGGCTCTCGCCGGTGCAGGCCGTGGTGCTGCCCATCAGCGAGAAGCACGTGGATTACGCCTGCAAAGTGGCGGCCGAGCTGCGGGCGGCCCGGATCCGCGTAGAACTGGACGACCGGAACGAAAAACTGAACGCCCGCATCCGAGATGCGCAGCTCCAGCACGTCCCTTTTATGCTGGTGTTGGGTGACCGCGAGGCGCAGGGCGGGGGAGTGTCCGTGCGACGGCGGGACACGGGCGACGCGGGTTTCCGGCCCCTGGGGGAATTCAAATCTTACCTTCGCGAACTTATCGACACACGATCTAATAAATGGTAAGCTTTGGGAAGTGGATGACAAAAGCAGGACTTACCTCAAGGCAAGAAGTATCCAAATAGTTCTGAGCTAAAATGGTCCACTGGACCAGGAGGGCTATTTATCAGTCGGAATTACGTACGAGTCAACGATAGAATTCGCGCCAGGGAAATTCGTCTGATCGACGAGGATGGCAACCAGATTGGAGTCATGCCGCCGTATGAAGCCTTGAAGATCGCGCGGGAACAAGGTCTTGACCTGGTGGAAGTGGCGCCTCAGGCAAATCCGCCCGTCTGCCGCATTATCAATTACGGGAAATATCTGTATCAGTTAAGCAAACGGCAGCATGAAGCCCGCAAGCACCAGAAGGCGGCCGGACTCAAAGAAGTGAAGATGCGTCCGCGCATCTCGGTCCATGATTACGAGACCAAGCGGAATCGCATTACGGAGTTTTTGAAGGAAGGCGCGAAGGTCAAGGCGGCCATCATGTTTCGCGGGCGCGAAAACGCGCACCGGGACCTGGGCTGGGAAATGATGCGGCGGCTGGCCGAGGACCTCAGCGAGATAGGACAACTGGAGATCGGGCCACGGCAGGAGGGACCCAATCTGTCGGCCATCTTTTCTCCGAAAAAGCCGGCGGCCAAACCAGGGAAACCGCCTGCGGCTTCCGCCGGCCAACGCGCACAGCAGCCGCAGGAACAGCCCAAGCCTGCGCCCGTGCATGAAACCTCTGGAGGATAGTTTTGCCAAAGATGAAACTGAAGACGCACCGGGGCGCTGCCAAGCGGTTCAAGCTCACTGCCAGCGGGAAAGTGATGAGCGGACACGCAGGCGCCCGCCACATTTTGACCTCAAAGACGCGGAAGCGCAAACGGAAGCTCGGATCGACCTCCGTGATTGCCGATGCCGATGTCCGTCACGTGAAGGCCATGCTGCCCTACGGCCGCTAAGCGAATCTTCCTGAATACACACTCAAGACTACATTGACCGGGCGATAGTGTGCCATCAGATGTAAAGGCGCCCGTCATGCTGCTGTTGGAGATTTGTGAATGCCGCTACACGGGGCGGCAGACCTGATTTATAATGCATGACTTGATGTAATCGGTGTTTTGCGGGTGCGGAAGGGCTAAGGGCAGGGTGCCTTTGCTGCCCCGAAATTCTCTGAAAGGAGTAAACCCATGCCGAGAGTCAAGCGCGGAACTGTGCGCCGCGCGCAGCGGAAGAAACTCGCCAAGCTCACCAAAGGCTATTTCCTCAAGAAGAGCAAGCTTTACAAATTTATGAAGGAGGCCGCGGACCGGGCGGGGCGCTTTGCCTATCGTGACCGACGGCGCAAGAAACGGGATTTTCGACGTCTCTGGATCGTGCGCATTGGTGCAGCCGCACGGCAGCACGAGCTTACCTACAGCCAATTTATTCACGGAGTGAAAAAACTGGGCGTGGAGCTTGACCGCAAATCTCTCGCGGAGATGGCTGCGCTGGACCAGCCGGCCTTTGCGGAGCTTGCAGCCCGGGTGAAGACGACCTTAAAGGCAGGCTAAGTATTATGTCCGGATCCGAAACTGAAAATCGGATTCCCTCCAGGAAAGCTGGAACCCGCTCCGGGATGTCGATCGACAAGGTACAGAAGACCCTGAAGGACCTCCGTGTCAAGACTCCAGAGGAGATCGGCGAGTTGTTCGCTGAGGTGTCGGCTCTGCTGGATCGCGAGCGGCAGACGCTGATTGAACGCGGCGCCGCAGATGAGGACGAGAGAGCTCGGAAGGTCAAGGAACTGCGCGACCGCTGGCTGGCACGCAAGGGCGGCGTTGTCTCGCTGATTGATGAGAACTGGCTCAAGCAAGCTCAGAAAGAGCTCAAACCTGCCGTAGGCCGCGCTTTTAATGACCTGCGCCGGCATGCGGTTGCCGTTGATGCCGAGAGACTTCTTGAGGATGTTCCTGTGCGTCGCGGTGCCTGGGCGCGGGCGGCCGAAGGCACTGCTCATGCGGGCGAAGCTCGTTTGCCCGTGGCGGCGAGGCACCTCGATGTCACGCTGCCGGGCCATCGGAGGCCGTTGGGCTCAATCCATCCCGTCACCCAGGTGATGCGGGAGATTGAGGATATCTTCCTGGGGCTGGGTTTTTCCATTGAGTCGGGGCCGGAGATCGAGTCGGTCTATTACAATTTTGATGCGCTCAATATTCCCGAAAGTCATCCGGCGCGGGATGACTGGGACACGCTGTACGTGAATTCTGAAACCGTGCTGCGCACGCACACATCTCCGGTGCAGATTCGAGCCATGGAGAAGCACGGCGCGCCGCTTTACATTCTTTGTCCCGGTAAGGCTTACCGGCACGACAATCCCGATTCCACACACGCCACCATGTTTCATCAGGTGGAGGGGCTGGCGGTCGATAAGGACATCAGCTTTGCGGACCTGAAGGGAACGCTTGATTACTTTGCAAAAAAGTTTTTCGGCGACACGATCAAGACCAACCTCTCTCCCAGCTTTTTTCCGTTTACGGAGCCGAGTGGCGAGTTGGCCATCAACTGCGTCTTCTGCGGCGGTGAAGGCTGCCGGGTCTGCAAGGAGAGCGGTTGGGTTGAAGTGATGGGCTGCGGAATGGTCCACCCGGAGGTGCTGCGGCACGGCGGCATCGATCCGGAGCGTTACTCCGGCTGGGCGTTCGGCTTGGGCGTTGAACGCTTTGCGATGATGAAGTATGACATCAATGACATCCAGCTTTTCCATCAAGGTGACGTGCGATTTCTAGAGCAATTCTGAAGATGAGGTTTCCTGCCGCAGCATGATGCGAGCGCAGGTGGTTACTATTCGACAATGAAGGTTTCCCTGAACTGGCTGAAGGAATTTGTGGAACTTCCAGTGGATGCCCGCCGATTGAAGGCGGACCTCGTTTCCATAGGTCTGAACGCAGAATCGTTCCAGGCGGCAGGCGAAGATGTCGTATTTGAAGTCGAAGTCACCAGTAACCGGCCCGACTGCTTAAGCCATTACGGCATAGCGCGGGAAGTGTCGGCGCTCTATCGCAAGCGGCTGGCGCCGCTCGAGTTTACCTGCAAGGGAATCAGCGCGCTGGCATCCGGCGAGGCTGCCATTGAGATTCTCAATCCGGAACTCTGCGCGCGCTATTGTGGCCGTGTGGTCCGCGGTGTTGAGGTGAAGCCGTCGCCCGAGTGGCTGGTACGGCGCCTTGAAGCGGTGGGCCAGCGCCCGATCAACAACGTCGCCGACATTACCAATTATGTACTGATGGAACTGGGCCACCCGCTCCACGCTTTTGACCTGATGCGTCTAGAAGAACACAAAGTGGTGGTGCGCTCGGCAAGGCCGGGAGAACAGTTGCGAACTCTTGACGGGGTCAACAGAACGCTCGCGGCCAGCGACCTGGTGATTGCGGATTCCAGGCGGCCGATTGCGCTGGCGGGCGTGATGGGCGGCGAAGATTCTGAGATATCTGACCGCACGCACACGGTCCTGCTGGAGAGCGCCTGGTTCGATCCTGCGACGGTCAGGCGCACTTCGAAAGCCCATGGCTTGCACACGGAAGCTTCGCATCGCTTCGAGCGGGGCGCCGACATCGAAATGGCACCGATAGCCCTCGACCGCGCGGCGATTCTGATTGCTCAACTGGGAAATGGCGAGATCCTGCGTGGGGCCATTGATGTTTATCCCGTTCCCAGGCGGCGCACTCACATTGATCTGCGGCGAAAGGAAATCCATCGCATCCTGGGCGAGGAGGTCCTGTGGGAGGAAGTTGAGCGCATCCTTCGCGCGCTCGGATTTAAAGTTGAGCGACGGGGAACCGAGGGCTGGCGAGTGACGCCGCCGATGGCGCGCCTCGATGTAGACCGGGAAGTCGATCTGATCGAGGAAGTCGCCCGGCATTACGGTTATAACCGGTTGCCCGCTCGAGTCCGCCCCGCTCCGCCGCGGCTCGCCACCGACGAGGCTCGGGAGAAAGAACTCAGAATCAGCGACACGCTGGTGGCGCTCGGTTACCGGGAAATTATTCCCCCTGCTATGGTCGATCCGGATGAGAACGCGCGGTTCACGGACTGCCCGCCAGTGGTTCTGGAGAACCCTCTCAGCCAGGATGCGTCCGCCATGCGATCTTCGGCGGTGCCGAGCATGATCCATACGGTGAAGTGGAACCTCGACCGCTACCGCAACGATCTCCGGCTTTTTGAAATGGGAAAGGTCTACAGCGCGAAGCAAAAGGGCTTGCCCGATGAGCGCCGTGTGCTGGTGCTGGGAGCGACTGGAAACCGTGAACCTGGGACCGTACACCGCAAGAAAATGGAAATCAGCATTTTTGATTTAAAGGGTGATGTCGAGCAGGTTCTGAGCGACTTTGATCTGCCCGGGGTCAGTTTTGAGCCCTTTTCAATTGGATATCTTGAGGAGCGGGTGGCCGGCCGCTTTATTGGGGCAGGTGGAGCCCTCGCTACGCTGGGCCGCCTGAATGAAGGTTTGGCGCGGGGTTACAAACTCCGGCAGGCGGTGTGGGTGGCGGAAGTTGATCTGGATGCTTTGCTGCGCGCCCGCTTAAATCAGAAGAGCTTTAAGCCGATTTCAAAATATCCGGCGATCGAGCGCGATTTTTCGCTGGTGGTACTTTGCGACACCGCGTATGGGAAGCTGGAAGAAGCGATTCGAGGCCTGCGAATTGAAGATCTCGAATCGATAAAGCCGATTGAACGCCGTTCCAGTGACGAACTCCCGGACGGCACGATTCCGGCGGGGCATGCGAGCCTGCTGTTGCGCATCACATTTCAAAGTCCGACCCGCACGCTGGCTGGCGATGAAGTTGAACTTCAAAGCCGGCGAATTGTTGACGCCCTCAAATCATTGGGGGTTCAAATTCGGGCGCAGGGATAACGGAGAGAACGGGGTAGACCAATGGATCTGAACGAAAGTTTCCAACAGTTGGAAGAAAAACTGGGCAGGGCCAGCGAGGTCTTGAAACATGCTATTGCAGAAAAGCGTGACCTTCAGAAGACGGTTGAAGCGCTGAAGCGAGACAAGGGCGGCAGCCAGGAACGCCTGGAGTCATTGCAGAATGAGGTCAGGGTTTTGAGGCGCGAACGGGAAGAAGTCAAGGCTCGTATTGAGAAACTGCTGGGCCAGATAGATCAGTTGACAGGCGAGGGTGCGGCGGATTAGTAGTTGGCAATTCGCTGAAGACCCCGTTGCTCGCAACTGGAAGCGGCAACGGGCAGAAAGGAGGGCGCTTGGATAATCCAACCGGTTCCGTCCGAATTGAGATTTACGATCAGGAGTACCACGTCAAGGGCAGCCTGAATTCAGGGTATCTCGAAGAACTTGCCCGCTATGTGGACGGCAAAATGCGCTCGATTGCGACACGAAGTCACAATGTGGATTCGTTGCGCGTGGCGGTGCTCGCAGCGCTCAACATTGCGGACGAATACCACCAGCTGAAGTCCAAGTACGAAGCCACCACCCAGCAGGTGGAGCAGAAGGTCGTCGAGTATAACGAAGCGCTGGATCGGCTGCTGAAGCCGGCCGTTTGAGCTTCCGCGCGCATTTCTGCGTCCTTGGGCAAGCCTGATTTTTCACGCGCGGCGCCGAATTCCTTCACTGCGCCGACAGCGGCCAGGAGAAGCTTGCAGGATACCGTTAGAATTCTTTACATCGGCGACATTTTTGGAAGGCCAGGGCGAACTATTTTGCAAGAACGCCTGCCCGACCTCATGTCGCAGTACAAGCCCGACCTGGTGCTTGCCAACGGCGAGAATGCGGCCGCGGGTTTTGGCATCACTCCCGCCCTGGTGGACGAGTTGCTGGGGCTTGGCATCGCCGTTCTCACCACGGGAAACCACATCTGGGATAAGAAAGAGATCTTTGCTTACCTGGCTGAGCATTCAGACGGCCCTTTGCTGCGCCCCGCGAACTATCCGCCGCAAGTTCCCGGGAGAGGACTCTACGTGGGCAAAACGCGGGCAGGGCTGGAATTTGCGGTGATCAACCTGCAAGGGCGCGTTTTCATGCCGTCGATTGACTGTCCTTTCCGAACCGTGGATACCCTGCTGGAAAGCATTCCGGCATCGGTGAAGGTGCGTGTGGTGGACATGCACGCCGAGGCCACATCAGAAAAGCTTGCCATGGGATGGCACCTGAACGGCCGTGTCACCGCGATGGTGGGAACGCACACCCATGTTCCGACTGCGGACGAGATGGTTTTGCCCGCCGGGACGGCGTACATTACTGATCTTGGAATGACCGGTCCCTATGAATCGGTGATCGGGATTGACAAGGATGTCGCCATCCGTAAATTTCTCAGTCAGCTTCCCGAAAGGTTTGACGTGGCGAAGGGCGATGTCCGGCTGTGCGGCGTATTGGTGGAGGCCGACGCCGGGACGGGCCGTGCCGTTTCAATTGAAAGAGTGGTCCAAAAATAGGGCGACTCCGCGCGCAACTGCGGCCGCGAGTTGCAAGTGAGTACACGCCTGTGTTACTTTGTTAACTCCTGAGTGAACAGCCAGGGCGAATGATGGACCCGCCGTGAAAACCGAAACATCCAACGCTGATCTCTATTCACAAATCGACCTGGAACGGTTGCCGCATCATATCGCGGTGATTATGGACGGGAATGGGCGATGGGCCCGAAAGCGGCATTTGCCGAGGATCGCAGGCCATCGGGCGGGCATCGGAGCGGTGCGGCGGGTGGTTGAAGCCTGCGCGCGACTGGGGATTCCGTGCCTGACGCTTTACGCATTCTCGATGGAAAACTGGAAGCGGCCTAGAACGGAAGTGAAGCTTCTGATGGGACTGCTGCGTGAGTACCTGAAAAAAGAGATCGCGGAACTCAACCAGAACAACATCCGGTTCAACACTATCGGGAGGATCGATAGCCTGCCGAAGACGGTACAGCGTGACCTTAGCGAAACGGTTCAGCAGACGGGGTCGAATACAGGGTTGAGACTGACGCTGGCTCTGAACTACGGCGGTCGAGCCGAACTGATCGACGCCGTCCGGAGCCTGGCCACCACTCTGAAGGGGCATGAAGCCCTTGATCCTGAGTCCATTACCGAACAGACTTTCAGCCGCCATCTCTACACTCATGACTTGCCTGATCCGGACCTCCTGATTCGCACCAGCGGCGAGATGCGCCTGAGCAATTTTCTCCTTTGGCAGGTGGCTTACAGCGAGATATGGGTCACCGAAATCCTGTGGCCGGACTTTACCGAGCGCGAGCTATTCCAGGCTGTTATCGACTTCCAGCGGCGGGAGCGACGTTACGGCGGGCTGCGCTGATGCTGCAGGGATCGATTCGGACGATTCCTGGTTCCCTTTCACTTATCCCATGAAGCGACGTATTCTAACTGGCTTACCACTGGCCCTGGTGACTGTGTACCTGATCGTACAGGGCCGCGAATGGCTGTTTACCCTGGCCGTGCTGGCGACGGTAACAATCAGCCTTCACGAATATTTCCACATCAGCAGGGAGGCCGGCTTGGGCGGCTGGCCCTGGCTGGGTTGTGCGGCTGGCTGGCTGCTCTGCCTCGACCAACTCGCTGTCCTAGAAGGAGTTGCGCTCAGCGAATCGACTCTGCTGCTGGTGCTGGTCTTGGCAATCCCGCTGGCAGGTCTGGCCACCATCTCTGAGCTGAAAAGCTACTCCGGCGCGCTGGCTTCCACACTGCTGGGCGTGCTGTATATCGGGTTCGCTTTTTCGTGGATTATTCCTCTACGCTTTGCCGAACCGGGCGCTGGCCTGCACCTGGTGATCCTGCTTTTCCTGGTGGTCTGGGCGGGAGACATCTTTGCCTATGTCGCTGGGCGCGCGGTGGGGCGAACTCCCTTGGCCAGGGCTATTTCCCCCAAAAAAACGGTTGAGGGGGCTGTCGCGGGGCTTGCCGGAGGCGTACTGGTTGCCTGGGGCTATTCATACTGGTTTTGGCAGACAGGCGACCAAAAAACGGTTATCCTGATAGGAGGTGTGGTTGCCTTGGCCGGACAGGCCGGCGACCTTGTGGAATCTGCCCTCAAACGGGCTGCCAACCTGAAGGATTCAGGATCGATCCTTCCCGGGCATGGCGGATTGCTTGACCGGATTGACAGCCTCTTGTTTGCCGCCCCAACCCTGTGGTTGGTTTGGCGCCTGAAGGACTTCTGGCATTGATGAAGGGACTGTGCATTCTGGGCTCGACGGGTTCCATCGGTCAAAACTGCCTCAACGTTGTCAGGGGGCGTGAGGACCGTTTTCGCGTGGTCGCGCTTTCTGCAGGCAGGAACCTCGGGGTTCTGGCCGCACAGATTGCTGAGTTCCGGCCCTGTGTTGCCGTAGTGGCGGATGCGGCCTCGATCCCTTCCTTACGCGACCACCTTCAGGCACTGAGCTTCCGAGAAAACCTCAGGATCCTAGCCGGCAATGAGGGCCAGATGGAGGCCGTGAATCATCCCGAGGTCAATTTTGTTGTTGCCGCATCCCATGGCACCACCGGGCTCTCAGCCGTGTACGAGGCTATCTGCGCGGGCAAGGCGGTGGGGCTGGCCAACAAGGAAGTGATGGTGGTGGCTGGCGAACTGGTTACCCGCACGGCGCGCGAGCGTGGCGTGGAGGTGCTGCCGATCGATAGCGAACACTGCGCCATTCACCAGTGCTTGCGGTCTGGCGCCCATCAAGAGGTCCGGCGGCTGATCCTGACGGGCTCGGGCGGACCCTTCCTCAAGACTCCTCGAAGGCAACTGGAGGCAGTGACTCCCGAACTGGCACTGAAGCATCCAGTGTGGAAAATGGGAGGCCGCATTACCATTGATTCCGCCACCCTGATGAACAAAGGCCTGGAAATCATCGAGGCTCGCTGGCTTTTTGGCTTTCCCGCGCGGCAGATTGACGTCATGATCCATCCCGAATCGATCATCCATTCCATGATCGAGTTCTGCGACGGTTCAGTGATGGCCCAACTCTCTGTGGCCGATATGAGGCTTCCCATTCAATATGCTCTCACATATCCCGCGCGTATGGAGTCCGACGGTCATCTGCCCCTGCTGGATTTGATTGCCACCGGAAGCCTCCATTTCAGGGAGCCGGACGCGCGCCGCTTCCCGTGCCTGGAGCTTGGAAGGGCGGCGCTCGAACAGGGCGGGATGATGCCCTGCGCGCTGAATGCCGCCGATGAAGTGGCCGTTGAGGCGTTTCTGGGGGGTGAACTGCGTTTCCCCGATATACCTCGTGTGATTGAAAAGGTGATGCGCGAGACCCCGGCGGGTCATCCAAACAGTATGAAAGACATTCTCGAGAGCGATCGGCAGGCGCGGCTGTATGCGCGCGAGTCGGTGGCCTCGATGACGCATCCGTACACGGTTGTGAACTGAAGAAAGGTTAGCTCATGGTTTCGAGTTTTTTCACTGACGCCGTTGTCGTAATCCTGGTCCTCGGCGTGATGGTCTTTGTTCATGAGGCAGGCCATTTTCTGGCGGCCAAGGGATTTGGCGTGCGCGTCGTGACGTTTTCTCTGGGATTCGGCAAGCGAATTTTCGGGTTTGAGCGGGGAGGGACCGATTATCGGGTTAGCGTGCTGCCGCTGGGTGGCTACGTCAAAATGTCCGGCGATGACCCCACTGCCGTCCTGACCGGCGATCCAGGCGAGTTTCTTGGCCGGCCCCGCTGGCAGCGCTTCGTTATTATCCTGATGGGTCCGATGATGAATTTCGTCCTGGCGGTCGTGGTCCTTGCCGGACTCTACATGTTCCACTTCCAGAAGCCGGCATACGAGGATCAGGCCGTTGTGATTGGGGCCGTCGAGCCAAATTCAGCGGCGGCGGAAGCCGGGCTCCAAGCGGGAGATCGTGTCGTGCAGTTTGACGGCATCAAAAATCCCAAGTGGGAGAATATCCGGTTCAAGGTGCTGACAGGCGGTCAGCATCCCATACCTATTACCGTTGACCGAGGCGATCAGACGCTGCACATGGGCCTGACTCCGCATACCGAAGGACCGGATGATGCGGGTGTGGCTGGATGGTATCCCTACGTCCCCCTGGTGATTGATCAGGCGGAGCCAGGTAAGCCTGCCAGCCGGGCAGGACTGAAATCGGACGACATGATCATCGGCTTGAACGGCAAGCCGATTTATTATTACGGGCTGATTGTTCAGGATCTTGTCGATGGCGGAGGCAAGCCGGTTGATCTCACCGTGCAGCGCGGCGAGAAGCAATTCCAGGTGCGCGTGAAGCCTGAATATACGGACGTAATGAACCAGAAAGCCTGGCGGATTGGAGTGACGATCCGCCAGACAGAGTTGGCGATCCGCAGTCTGCCGCCCCTAACGGCTGTTGAGTATGCCGTCAAGGCGAATTACCGGACCACGCTCGAAACCTTCGACGTGCTGGGAAAAATTTTGAGCCGCCAGATGTCCACGAAGTCGCTGGCCGGGCCGATTGGAATCGCTCAGATATCCGGAGAGATGTATCGCAGGGGGATCACCGATCTCCTGGCTTTTGTCGCGTTCATCAGCCTGCAGTTGGGAATCGTTAACCTGCTGCCGATCCCGGTGATGGACGGCGGGCACATCTTCATGCTAGCGATTGAAGGCTTGATGAGGCGCGATCTGAGCCTGGCGGTCAAGGAGCGGGTTATCCAGGTGGGGGTCGTGCTGATCGTCCTCCTTTTTGTATTCGTAATGTATAACGATATTATGAAGACTCTGCGCCCTTCGTGATTGCGAGGCAGGCGCACCGGTTCGAATCTCAAGCAGAGGTTGTCTACTGTGAACTTTAGCGATAAAGAATTCTTTCCTGACAGGCGAAAGACCCGGCCGGTGAAAGTGGGTCGATATACGATTGGCGGAGATGCCGCGATCGTCGTTCAATCCATGACCAAAACGGACACCCGCGACGTCGACAAAACGGTTGAGCAGGTTCAGCAGCTTGAAGAAGCTGGGTGTGAAGTAGTCCGTCTGGCGGTGCCCGATGTGGAGGCGGCAAAGGCCCTGAAGGACATTCGGAAGAAGTGTCCCGATTCCGTGCTGGTGTCCGACATTCATTTCCAGTACAAGTTCGCCCTGATGGCCCTGGATGCGGGAATCGACAAGCTGCGTATTAATCCCGGCAATATCGGCGACGCGGAGAAGGTCCGGACCGTTGTGCGGCGCGCCCAGGAGCAGAAGGTGCCGATCCGGATTGGAGTGAACGCCGGCTCACTCGAGCGGCGGCTGCTGGAAAAATACGGGTTCCCGACTCCCGAAGCGATGGCCGAGAGCGCCGAATATCACATCCGAATCCTGGAAGACTTGGGATTTGGTGACACCATCGTTTCTCTGAAATCTTCAAACGTCAAACTCACGGTGGCGGCTTACCGGCTGCTGGCGCAACGCTGCGATTACCCGTTTCACCTGGGAATTACCGAGGCGGGGACGCAGTTTTCCGGCACGATCAAGTCCTGCGTGGGCATGGGCATGCTGCTGGCCGAAGGCATTGGCGACACAATTCGGGTTTCGCTGGCCACGGATCCTCGAGAGGAAGTTCGGGTGGCGTACGAGCTGCTCAAGTCGCTGGAACTCCGCAGCCGCGGACCGGTGGTGATTGCGTGCCCCACGTGCGGCCGTCTGGAAGTTGACCTGTTCAAGATCGCCGGCGAAATCGAGCAGGCGACTGCTCACATCAAGATGCCGCTCTCGCTTGCCGTAATGGGCTGCGCTGTAAACGGACCGGGTGAAGCGCGCGAAGCGGACCTGGGTGTGGCCGCTGGACGCGGCAATGGGATGATTTACCGCCAGGGGAAGGCCATCCGGCGCGTGAAGGAAGATGAAATCGTTCCTGCACTGCTTGAGGAAATTGAGCGTTTCGTGGCGGACAAGACTGCCGGCCGCGTGACCGATTCTCACGAGTCTGTGGAAGAAGCTCCGGCTCCTTCCAGCCCCCTCGTCAGCCTGCAATAGA
>DASUJZ010000004.1:0-40512 GCA_036278995.1 Terriglobia bacterium
ATGTTGCCCTGGTCTGGGCGCGGACGCCCGAAGGTGTTCGCGGCTTCCTGGTGGAAAAGGGGATGCCGGGCTATACCGCCAAAGACATTAAAGGCAAGATGTCACTGCGCGCTTCAGTGACATCGTCACTCTCGCTCGCGGATGTTCGAATCCCTGCGTCGAGCATGCTCCCTGCCGCCACGGGCCTGAAGTCCGCGCTCGATTGCCTGACCCAGGCACGCTACGGAATCGGCTGGGGGGCGGTGGGCTCCGCCATGGCCTGCTATAACGAAGCTCTCGAATACGCCAAGGTGCGCAGGCAGTTCGATGACAAGCCTATCGCCAGGCACCAGTTGGTGCAGGCGCAGATTGCAGAGATGATCACCGAAATCACCAAAGCACAGTTGCTCGCGCTCCACGTCGGCCGATTGAAGGACCTTGGCCGCGCCGACTTCGCCCATATCTCGATGCTGAAGCGCAACAACGTCAAAATCGCACTCGACGTTGCCCGCAGCGCCCGCGACATCCTTGGCGCTAACGGCGTGGCGGACGAGTATCCCGTCTTTCGCCACATGTGCAATCTGGAATCGGTCTTCACTTACGAAGGCACCCATAACATCCACACCCTGATCATCGGCGAGCGCGCCACAGGCATTGCAGCATACTCATGATGTACGCGGGACATGACGTGCTGGGGCGGCGTTCAGCACCGGGCTGAACCTCAACTTCAGTAAACTGAGCGATTCCAAACGGTGTCGGGGGCGCCCGGCTGGAGGTCCCGATGATCCCACTAGACCTATGGAGGCCGGGTTGGAGGGGCTCAGCTAGATGCTCGCTTTCCCCTTCCCCCCATTACACTCATCGCAGGCGGTGACGAGGTTATCCAATTCGTCAGATCCCCCGTCTTTAACCGACACCTTGTGGTCCGCGTGAAGCGCGACTTCTGGCGGCTTGCGCCCACAGTAGACACAGGTGAACGAATCTCGGGCCAGTACGTGCCAACGCTTCTTCGGGCTAATTCCTCCTCGCCGCCCTGCCGCTCTGGAGGGTTCTGCAGCCGCGAACGTACCGTGGATTGAGTACTCGCGACATTCAGTGTAATGCTGCGGAGACACCTTCTGCCACTCGGGGTCGAACTGCTCGCCTATTCCCTCGCCACTGTATAACCTTTCGTCGTACTCCATATGCTCCGCCCTTTCGTCGCTATCTGCCCCGCAGTAAGCGATGAGGTCGGAAGCGAAGTACCCAAATCGACCATAGGACACCTCAGGGCAGAAGTGTGACACCGTTTGCAGTGGAAGTGCTCGATCCGACTCATCCTCGCGGTCGTGCTGATACGACACCCACGGTTTATCCTCATCCATCGACGCCTCAAACATTTCCCACTTTCGTGCTAACTTGGCGGACATTTCACGTGGAATCTCAGTGAAACCCGATTTGGTTAACGCTTCGAGGCTCCAGTAGTAGCGGGGGCATAAGTCCCCAGAAGCGATGGGACACCTAGGAGGGAGCTTTCGCTTTTGGCTCTCCGCCGAATACCACACGAAGTCAGCCTTCTCTCTCGGCATTTGGAAAGACCCTCCTTTTCAGAATCGTAGCTCTTGCCAAAGTGTATCACCGGTTGACCACCTTCATCCCGCCCTCAGGATAGCGGTCGCCGGCGGTGATGCCTTTGGGGGCAGCCTCATCGATTTGGCTGAGTTCCTCTCTTGTAAGGCTGATCTCGAGGGCCGCCAGATTTTCTTCCAGGTGGGCGCGGCGGCTGCTTCCTGGAATCGGAAGGATATCTTCTCCCTGAGCAAGAACCCATGCCAGGGCCAATTGTGCAGGCTTGCAGCCTTTTCCCTTTGCCATCTCCTCAATGCGATGCACCAGGTCCAGATTGCGCTGGAAATTCTCTCCCTGGAAGCGCGGATTGTTGCGCCGCCAGTCGCCCGGCTCAAGGTCTTTGGGGCTCTTGAAGCTGCCGGTGAGGAAGCCGCGGCCGAGTGGACTGTATGGCACAAAGGTAATTCCCAGTTCCCGGCACAGGGGGATGATCTCACCCTCCGGATCGCGGCTCCACAGCGAGTATTCGGTTTGGAGGGCGCTGATCGGCCATACCTCGTGGGCGCGGCGTATGGTTTCAGGCGCAGCCTCTGAAAGCCCCAGGCAGCGCACTTTACCTGCTTCCACCAGGCGCGACATGGCGCCCACAGTCTCTTCAATAGGCACATTGATGTCGACCCGGTGCTGATAGTAGAGATCAATTGTGTCAGTCCCGAGCCGGCGCAGGCTGGCCTCGCACGCCTGCCTCACATATTCCGGTCGTCCGCTAATTCCAGCAAAGTTTCCGGCCGCATCGCGAATGTTGGCGAACTTGGTTGCCAACACCACCTGGCTGCGGTGATCGTGAAGGGCCTTGCCCACCAGTTCCTCATTCTTGCCCCTGCCGTACACGTCTGCCGTATCAAAGAAATTGACCTCAAGGTCCAGAGCGTGACGGATAACGTCAATCGATTCCTGATCATCACGCTCGCCGTAGAATTCCGACATGCCCATGCATCCCAGCCCGAGGGCCGATAATGAAAATGGACTATGACCCAGTTTCCGAAATTGCATCGTATTCCGCCTCCATTCTGTGTTCAATGAAAGTTCAGGATAGCACCCTGCTCAAGCCGTCTCAAGATATGGCCGGTACGCGCTCCAGGGGTTCGACTCCAACGCCGAGCTTTTACGCGGCCTTGGCCCTCGACGCCCGCAGAGCAGGGACCACGACGCTCTCCGAAGAGATTTTTTGCGGAACCGGCCTCCAGCAACAAACGTATGAATGAATAGAGTGCGGCAACTTTCCTGGTTAAAGTGGGCGCGGTAGAATGCTATCAGCGAAAGGAGAACAACTTGCCCAATTCCTCACAACCCACTGACCCTCCCCGCAAATCAGTGGATAAGCACATCGTGTGGGCGATCCTGCTCGTCGTAGCGTTCATCATCGTTTCCGGCGTCATCATGGTTTGGTTCGGTCTGCGCATCGTTTCTCATGGTGTCCAGGTTAAGGTCAGCGAGACAGGCGCGGACGGCAGGGTGGCTACGGTTAAGACTCCTGTTGGCAATTTCAAGATCAGTAAAGCAGCGATCTCCAGCGACCTGGATCTCGGGCTTCCGGTCTACCCAGGAGCCAGGAGGGAGACGGATTCTGATGACGACAACTCCGTTTCGATCAACTTTGACCTTCCTAACGAGACCAACCTTCGCATAGCTGCGGCGAAATTCAGCACGCCGGACTCGTTGGGCAAGGTTCAGAAATTTTACAAGCAGCGGTTGGGCGGCGAAATCACCAGCTTTACCCATGCCGATAGCGACGGCAAGATTGTTTTTGAGATCAAGCATGGCGAGCAGGAAAAAATCCTGTCTCTCGCGTCGCACGGCGGCGCAACCGAGATCCATCTGGTCCGAATTTTTCACGGCCGCGCCGAGCCCAACTGAACAACCTCTGGTCGCCGTACCGGCCAACGCTTTGCCCTTGAGCGGGGTTATTGCAGGTTGAGCATCGATCCTCTGCTGTAAATCAGATCAGAGAAGCACTCGCTCCTTTTGGGGCGCAAATGCTCCATTTCGCTTTAGTTTCACATCAGCTCTCCGCAATTCAAACTTGCCCGATATAATGAGTAGTTCGATCGAGACGAACAGGGAGCGCGAATGCAGCTTGCACCGTTCAAGAATGAGCCTTTAAGTGACTTCAGAGGGAATTCTCAGCAGTTCCGCCAGATGCAGCAAGCTCTTGAGGATGTCAAGCAACAGCTCGGAGCGAAATATCCCGCGGTAATTGGGTCTGAGCGTATCGAAACAGGAGAAACGTTCCACTCTTACAATCCAGCGGTCAAGGATCAGGTTGTTGGAACTTTTCCCAAGGGCGCTTCCGGCCTGGCCGCCTTGGCCATCGAAAAGGCCGAAAAAGCCTTTGCAAGCTGGAGCCGTACCCCGGCGGAAACGCGCGTAAGGCTCCTGACTACAGTGGCCGGGATCCTCCGTGACCGGAAGTTCAGTTTTGCAGCCTGGATGGTCTATGAGGTGGGCAAGTCGTGGGCCGAAGCTGATGCTGATGTGGCGGAGGCGATCGACTTCTGCGAGTTCTATGCGCGGGAGATGCTTCGCCTGGCTGGCCCCCAGCCCGTCACTCCCGTGTCGGGCGAACGCAACCGCCTGGAGTACATTCCCCTGGGCGTCGGAGTTGTCATTCCTCCGTGGAATTTCCCTCTGGCGATTCTGGTAGGAATGACGACGGCCTCGATCGTAGCCGGCAACACCGTAGTGCTGAAGCCCTCGAGCGACTCGCCCACCATCGGCTACAAATTTTTTGAAGCTTTGGAAGAAGCCGGCATGCCCGCCGGTGTGGTGAATTTCCTTCCGGGCCCCGGTTCCTCGGTTGGAGATGCTCTGGTGGCGCATGTGCGCACGCGTTATATAGCGTTCACCGGTTCAAAGGAAGTGGGCCTGCGCATCAACGAACTGGCGGCAAAGCCGCAGCCCGGGCAGATCTGGATCAAGCGTGTGATCGCGGAAATGGGCGGCAAGGACTCGATTGTCGTAGACAGTGAAACCGACCTTGATTCGGCCGCCGATGGGATCGCAGCTTCGGCTTTCGGTTATCAGGGACAGAAGTGCTCGGCCTGCTCGCGCGCAATTGTCGTGGACACAGTCTACGAGTCCTTCCTTGAGAAGCTCAAGAAACGTGTTGAGGCCATCAAAGTGGGCGATCCCTCGGATCCTGAAACTTACATGGGTCCGGTGATTAACGGCCGGGCCAAAGAATCCATCCTGCAGTACGTCAAGACCGGAGCGAAAGAAGGCCGGCTGGTCGCAGGGGGCGGGGAAGAGTCCGGCCTTGGGCACTTCCTCGCACCTACGGTCATTGCCGATGTTCCTCCGGATGCCCGGCTGTCGCAGGAGGAGGTTTTTGGTCCGGTGCTGGCCGTTCTGAAAGCGGCGGATTTCGACGACGCTCTGCGGATTGCCAACAACACCGAGTACGGCCTGACAGGCGCTGTATACACCACGAACCGGACGAAGATTGACAAAGCCGCGGAGAGTTTCCACGTGGGCAATCTCTACTTCAACCGCAAATGCACCGGCGCTCTGGTGGGCGGCCATCCTTTCGGCGGATTCAATATGTCGGGCACTGATTCCAAGGCTGGCGGGCGCGACTACCTATTGCTGTTCACTCAGGCCAAGTCCATCTCTGAAAAAGAAGGTTTGTAGATGTCGCACACAACCACGGGGGCCGTGCAATTTGTGACTGACCATGTGCCCCTGCTGCCATCTGCCGGCAGGTTATGCCATCGAGGCGTCAGAGGGCCTCTCGAACGTCATTTGGATTTGGCAACGTTCGAGCTTGATCCTGGCAGATCAATTCCGAAATCCCACACGGCAATGTTGAGTTTATCATTCAGCATCTCTCCAAGCGCATACTCGCCTGAATCGAGCGGCTGTGTGGCTTTCAGCTCAAAGACACCGGCCGCGAGTTGTTTGCGATCGAGCGGGATGTCCGTTCTCTTTTCACCGGGCTTTCCCAGACCGATTCCGGACTGAATCTTTTCAACCACCCGAGACTCCTTCTTTTGGGTCAGAGGGAACATTTGGGCGCGCATGGGCCAGTTTTCGGTGTCCTGGATGTAAAAGACCGGGTCGGCTGACGTAATCCTTACGGCAGCCTTGGGGCCGGAGAGCACTACCAACGCCTGCTTTTTTAAAAGCGGCCCCGGCATCACCATTATCAGGGCAATGCGCTTCTTGTCGGTCACCACGTGTCCGGCTTCCTGAATCAATCTAACTACCCTAGTTCCGTCGTAGGCATACACGCCCGCGTCGCCGGGAAGCCGGACGTCGGGCCTGATCTGATAGCCGGTGTCGGTAGGAATTTCAAGCCGCTGGTTCTGCAAGTCCTCCGCCGATTTTAATTGTTTGGCCTGCTCGGCTTTTTTCTCCGTTTCGGCGCGCTCAGTCGCTGCAAAATCCACCAGCGCCTTGGGCATCTCTTCCCAGTCCGAGCTTTGCAGGTTGTAGTAGCGGACTCGGTCGCCCTTTACCTCATAGCTCTTCACCAGGACATAGCTGCCGTCCTTCAGGAACAACTTGATGGCGGCCCGTAATGCCAGCGGGCTCAGCATCAGCCCCGCCAGCGCTATCACAGCCAAAGTCCGGAACGCCCTTCCGTGCATCCTGCTCCTCATCTGCTTAGATGTTAGCGCGCCCCGCCGCGCCGTATCAAACCTGCTTTTGTTCCTGCCCATTATCACAACAAGGCCGGCGCGAGAATTCCAATCCGTATATCTTCTCTTGCCAAACGCTCACCAGGCTGCTACAAAGGCGGCTATGCCAAAGCACGAATCGCCACCGGGCGGGAAGGGCTCCGGGCGCCGGATTTCCTTAAGAGCGCGGCCGCAGTCAGCGCGCTGACCTCGATGAATTCGATGTCTGCACTTCCAGCATATTCGCCAGAGCAGACCGGTGAAGACGACCGCCGCTACTGGGTGGAGCTTCTGGGCCGTGTGGCGGAACCTGTCCTGCGGGCGCTCAGTCAGCAAAAGTTGAAGTCCGCAATGCCGGTTGAAGCCCCACACGGCAACGCGGAAGATCGCCGACAGTTTACTTACCTTGAGGCGGTCGGACGCCTGCTTTGCGGGATTGCACCGTGGCTCGAGTTGGGGCCGGCTGCGGGTTCGGAAGGAAAGTTGAGGGTGCAGCACGCTGAATGGGCCAGCGCAGCTATCGATGCGGCCACTGATCCCGGCTCCCACGATTACATGAATTTCAACGGAGGCTCCCAGCCGGTGGTGGATGCGGCATTCCTGGCCCAGGCGGTGCTGCGCGCGCCCACTGAACTGTGGGAGAAACTGGGCTCGAGGACGCAGCGCAACCTGGTGAAGGCATTGCAGTCAACCCGAGTCATCCGCCCGGGTTTCAATAACTGGCTGCTGTTCAGCGCCATGGTGGAAGCCGGTCTGTGCTTCATGGGCGAATGGTGGGACAAAATGCGCGTCGACTACGCTTTGCGCGAGCACCAGAGCTGGTATCTCGGCGACGGTATGTATGGCGACGGGCCGCAGTTCCACTGGGACTACTACAACAGTTTTGTGATCCAGCCTATGCTCCTCGACGTGCTGGACACCGTCTCGAAACGCGCCAGCGACTGGGACTCGATGCGGGCGACCGTACTGGCGCGCGCGCAGCGCTACGCCGCCGTCCAGGAACGCTTGATCAGCCCGGAAGGGACTTTCCCCGCCATCGGCAGGTCGCTTGCGTACCGTTTTGGGGCCTTCCATCTGCTCGCCAGCATCGCACTGCGGCGCCAGCTTCCTGAAAATGTTTCTCCGGAGCAGGTGCGGTGCGCGCTTACCGCGGTAATGCACCGCATGACTGAGGCTCCGGGCGCGTTCGATCAAGATGGCTGGCTGACGGTGGGCTTCTGTGGCCATCAGCCGGCCATCGGGGAAGAGTATATTTCCACGGGCAGTTGTTATCTTTGTTCGGCCGCGTGGCTGCCGCTGGGGCTCCCGCCTGATGATCCGTTCTGGAAAAATCCTCCACGGCCCTGGACGCAGCAAAAGGCGTGGAGCGGGAAAAACATCCCGGCCGACCACGCCTTGGGCGAGGCCGGCGGTCTTACGGGTCGCCGAGGGTGACGGGAAACGCGCCGGGCGGTCTTCGGGAAGAAATACTGTCCGGAGTAACTCGCACCACAGCCCGCAAGCTCGGCAGTCTCTCGCGGGTGAAGCAATGCTGAACGCCCAGAACGCATGAACGGCTGGATTGATATTCGCTCAACCTCAAAAGGAAAAGAGGATATTCGTGGACAGACGGAAATTCCTGCGCAATACAGCGGCTGGTCTCGGCAGCATCGTGGCTGCGGGAGTGCCCTCCGGCGCCGAAGCAACAACATCGGCATCACCAGAAGAACAGGTATCCGCCTCTAAGAGGTCCAGTATGACTTTCACCACCGACTTTGAAGGCGGCAGCCTGGGAAAGGCTATCAGGGTCACAGACACCTACACTCGCTGTATTCTGCTGGGAGAAGTGGACCAGCTTGGCCGAAACCGGCAGGTCAGTTGGTACTACTTCCGAATTGACGGCGCCCCGGAATCAGAACTAACGATCGATTTCACCGACCTGGCCGGCGAGTACAATTTCCGCCCTGGGAACCATGCCGTCACGCCCGACACTCCGCCAGTCTACAGCTATGACCGGCTACAGTGGACGCACGTGCCCAAAGAGAACTGGCAGGCCGCTGCCGACAGCATGCGGCTGCGAATCAAGCCTGCAAAACCCCAGTTGTGGATAGCCCACATCGCGCCCTACACCACCCGCCATCTCGCGCAGTTGCTGGCCGAGACCAAGGGAGCGCCTGGACTCGAATACCAGGTGATCGGCAAGTCTGTCAAGGGCCGGGGCATTCCGATGCTGACCGTCACCGACCCAGGCAATGCGACAACGCAGAAAAAAATGGTCTGTCTGATGTTCCGGCAGCACTCCTGGGAAGCGGGCTCGTCCTGGGCGGGCGAAGGAGCGATCCGATTTCTGCTGTCGCCGGACCCCATCGCGATTCGAATTCGCAAGGAAACCATCTTTAAGATTCTCCCCATGCAGGACCCTGATGGCGTATTGCGGGGCGGCGTCCGCTTTAATGCCTACGGCTACGACCTCAACCGCAACTGGGACACCATCGATCCCGTCAAAATGCCGGAGATTACTGCGGCGCGCAACGCCATCCTGAACCGGGCGGAACATGGCGGCAGAATCGACTTCTTCCTTTCGCTCCATAACGACGAGACAAACGAATATCTGATCGGCCCGCCGTCCCCTAAATTCCGGTCCCTCGGGCAAAAGGTGTTTGAAGAGCTTACCCGAACAACAATGTTTGACCCGAGCCATGCTTACGAAGAGGACCCTGGAAAAGCCGCACGGCTCGAGCCCGGCCGTATGGACGTCGCCCAAGCCCTCTATTACAAGCATTCCCTCCCCGCATTTCTGATGGAACAACGGATCGCGCGTGTCGGAAAGTTGGGCCGCTGCCCGACTGTGGATGATCGGATGGAATTCGGCAAGGGGCTCGTCAAAGCCATCTGGGCTGCCTTGGCCTAATTCACTTTTGTTGGGAACATCGAGACGGCATCTGGCGATCTGGCACAGATCGGTTGCCTGCACCTGCGCATCGCATCGGGGTTTATACCACGTGCCTCGGCCTGAGCCGTGGTCTAATTGAATCAGTCGTAAGAGGCGCGACTGATGCGCGGGCGTCCGTCCCGGCTGAATGCAGGAACCAACTAGTAACTGGGCATGGAGGGGTCGACGTCGCGAGCCCAGGCGAGAACGCCACCCTTGAGATTATGGATTCTGCGGAAGCCGGCCTGCATTAGGAATTCCACAGCCTTGGCGCTGCGCACGCCGGAGCGGCAATGCACAACGATGTCATCTGCCGAGTTCAACTCGTGCATGCGTTTGGGAACTTCGCCCAGCGGAATCAGCTTGGCGCCCGGAATTCTGCAGATTTCGTATTCGTGGGGTTCGCGGACATCGATAAGGACGAATGGCTTGTTTTCGTCCATCATCTTTTTGACTGCTGTCGCCGTAATTTCCGGAACGCTGGTTTCGGGCACGTACTCTTCTCCTCGGATTCCGCAGAATTCCTCATAGTCAATCAGCTTCGTAATAGTTGGATGCGTTCCGCACACCGGGCAGTCCGGATTTTTGCGCAGCTTGAGTTCCCGGAACTTAAGATGGAGTGCATCGAACAGCAGCAGGCGGCCGATCAGCGGCTGGCCTTTGCCGAGAATCAGCTTGATGGTTTCGAGCGCCTGAATGGACCCTACGATGCCCGGCAGCACGCCGAGCACTCCGCCTTCGGCGCAGCTTGGAACCAGCCCCGGCGGTGGCGGCTCCGGGTAGAGGCAGCGGTAGCACGGGCCTTCGCGGGCGTAGAATACGGAAGCCTGCCCCTCGAAGCGGAAAATGCTGCCGTAAACGTTCGGCTTGCCCAGCAGCACGCAGGCGTCATTCACCAGATAGCGGGTTGGGAAATTATCCGTGCCGTCGGCCACGATGTCATAGTCGCGGAAGATGTCGAGCGCGTTCTCGGAGGTGAGTCGCGTCTCGTAGGGAACCACCTCGACATTCGAGTTAATGTCGCGGATGGTGTCGCGCGCTGATTCGAGCTTGGGCCGGCCCACATCATCGGTATCATGAATGACCTGCCGCTGCAAGTTGGTGTAGTCCACCACGTCGAAGTCCACCATACCGAGCTTTCCCACGCCCGCGGCGGCCAAGTAGAGAGCCAGCGGCGCGCCCAGCCCGCCGGCGCCGATGCAAAGCACCTTGGCTTGCTTCAGCTTGAGCTGGCCTTCCATGGCCACTTCCGGCATGATGAGATGCCGGCTGTACCGAAGAATTTCATCCTTACTCAATTGCGCTGTCGGAGTTGATGTTACTGTCGACATTTTTTCCTCTTTACTTGTCACTCGCTTAAAAATTTATGCACCGTGCAGGCTCCACTCACCCTGGAGCCGGAGCAGGCCGCATTCGCTTTCTCATTGAGATGTTTCTGGTCGTGGGGGATCAGCCCGGAACCCCGGCCTTGCGGGATCCAGGCTAGCTACAGATACAGCAGGTCACGGAGCCGCCTGCGATGGAGGGAACAATGCTGATGACATCAGTTTCGGTAAGAGGAGTCTGGTCCTTTTGAAGAAAACGAATATCCTCATCATTCACGTAAACGTTCACAAAGCTGCGAAGCTTGCCCTCGTCGTTGTAGAGGTGCTTTCGCAAATCACTGAATCGGGAAGTCAGCCCCGCCAGCGCCTCGCCAACCGTCCTTGCTTCAACTTCAACCGAGTCACTCTTCCCCGTGTACTGCCGAAGGGGGGTGGGAATCACCACTTTTACAGGCATTCCTTCTCCTCGACCCGTTGTACCGAGCCGGAATTGACCATTATACACTACAGAGTCCACTATGCCTTCTTTGATGAAGGTGGACGGCCTAAAGTTTCAACGCTTCAGGATCAAAATGCGACCGGTCTTCCGATAGAACCCAAGAGGTCAGATCAGCGGCCTTACCCTGCTCAACCGAAAGAATAAGATAAGAATACCACGGCCAGGCGTGATCGCGGTCATAAATTGACGGGCGGGCAGGATGATCCGGATGAGAGTGGTAGTAGCCCACCACGTCCAACCCGCGCTTGCGAGCTTCCCGCTCAACCCGCAATTGCTCCAGCGGATCAATCAGGAAACGGTTTTTTTCCGATTCGCGCCCGGGATCTTCAAGAGGCAGCAGTTCCTGAGCGCGCGCGGAGTCCAGCCGCAAATTCTTCAGGGGCACGGTTTCGGAGACTTCCTTGGCGGCACCGTCGGCGCGGCCCAGCAACATGCCGCAGCATTCATTCGGGTAGTCACGTTCCGCATGGGAGTGAATGCTCTGAAGCTGGTCGGTTGTCAGTGTTATTGCCATTCCACTTGCTTTCCCATGTAGCGCCGATCCCGCTGCGGCGGGATCGGCAAATGCCCACCTGAAGGCGGGCGCTACACTCGCGCCGGCGACTCGGTCCAGAAGCGCTCACTCAGATATTTGTCGCCGCTGTCTGGGAAGATGGTGACAATGACTCCGCTCTCGACCTGCTGAGCCACCTTGAGCGCCGCCACCATCGAAGCCCCGGACGAAATTCCAACCAACAAGCCCTCCTCCCGGGCCAGCCGCAGGGTCATGGCATAGGCGTCTTCTGTGGAAACTTCCAGATTCCGGTCAGCCACCGTGGAATCATAGATTCCGGGGACGATGGAGGTCGGCAGATGCTTCAACCCTTCGAGGCCGTGAAATGGGGAGTCCGGCTGGAAAGAAATACAAACGATATCCCTCTTAAGTTCCCTGAGCCGGCGCGCCGTGCCAATGAAGGTCCCGGTGGTTCCCAGACCAGCGACAAAATGCGTGATTTGTCCGTCCGTCTGGTGGAAGATCTCCGGAGCGGTGGTCTGGTAATGGGCTTTCCAGTTGTCAGGATTATTGTACTGGTTGGCGTAAAAATAGTTTCGCGGCTCTTCTTCGGCCAGCTCGCGGACCTTGCGGATGGCTCCGTCGGAACCCTCCATTGGGTCCGTATAAACGATCTCGGCGCCGAAAGCTTGCAGAATGTGCTTGCGCTCAAGGCTCACATTTGAGGGCATAAAAAGCTTGACCCGATAGCCGCGCGCGGCGCCAATCATAGCATAAGCAATTCCAGTGTTTCCGGAGGTAGAATCGAGCAGGACCTTGCCCGGCGTGAGCAGTCCGGTCCGCTCCGCTTCCTGAATGATGTTCCACGCAGCTCGGTCCTTAACAGACCCGCCAGGATTGGCCCACTCGGCTTTTGCCAGCAGCGCAACCTGTGGAAACTCTGCGCCAATCCTCCGCAATCGGACCAGCGGCGTGTTCCCGATCAGGGATAAGACATCAGTGGCAAGCTTCAATTCGGGCTTCAAAACGGCCTCTTTGGGTCCAGATGTCATAAAGATAAGCTCTTGAGAATTCTAGGAGATGGTTTGCTGGAGTGTCAACTGCGGGGTTCGGGGGCTTTGGCAGAAACTTCGGAATTTTGCCGATGCCTCATAGTGTTGTTGGGGTTAATGGGGTTGATGGGACGGTAGAGCATCTCACAGCGAACGCTTTCCAAATCCTCGTCTCGCAGCTCCACAATCCGGTCAAAGCCCTCGGAACGAACAGATTGCTGAGCCTGCCTGAACAGTTGATACTGTTCTTCAATAACTTTCGGACCTACCGAGCGCGTACGAGTGCTGTCACGCTCCAGGCACTTGTCGAGCGCAATATCAAAAAGAAAAAGCTCCGTAGGGACTCGGTACTTCCGGCCAAGGTCCAGCAGAGACTTTCGTGCCCCGGTGGTTATCGCGGTGGAATCAACGACGCAAATGCGGTTGATGGAAAGGCGCTGACCAATGAGAAAGTTCAAAAGAGCAAATGTTTGTGCGTGATAACGCTGGTCAGTCTCATCATCGCAGACCAACTGCCGGCAAAGGTCAGATGAAATAACATGAGTACGCCGAAAATGCCGTGCAGCGAATGTCGATTTTCCACATGCCGCCGGGCCGCATAGAACAATAACTGATGGCCGAAGTACTCGAATGACCCGTTCTTCTGCAGGGGACATTGGCAACCTCGAACGGACATTCTTACCAAAGATACTGATGGTAAAACAGAACCGGTTAGCCAGCGTTGTACATCAACAGCTTACAACCGGCCGACTCGATTATAGATGGTCCCACCCTGTGTAAGACGCAATCCAAACTCGCCGAGTTACATGGCTGGGTCAAAAAGTAAGCAGATTTTTGCCAAATGAGGAAAATTTTCCTTCCATCGATACTCATAAGCAAGCCGCTTAGCAGAATTTTCGGCTAAATCCTGGAGGGTGATGAAACTTTCAAAAAAGCGTCCGATCGAGGGCTGGAGGGGGCAAACCTGGCCGGGTTCAGGAGGTGAGGAACAACATCGAAAGGAGGCGCGCCGAATCGCGACCATCGGCATCACTGCGTGGTTTCTTCGAGGTTGGACGCCACGGCTTCGATTTGCTGGGCTTCATCTTCAAGAACTTTTCCGAGTATCACAATCTGGTTGCCGGCCTCCTCCCATCGGCGCTGCTCGATCGCTTCGCGAACACCAGGAAGGGTCTTCACATCGTAGCCGGTGTAGACCCCCGGGGCATAAAGCTCATGGCGGTACCAGGCTCGACCGGGCAGGCCCTCCGGGCGAGTCAGTTTTCTCTCCGTCCCGATGATCAACTGATTAACGTGCGCAAGTGAAGCATGGGCGAGAGCAGCGCCGCCGTTACTCTCAACAGCCTGCATTGCCTTCTGGAAATGGTCCGCACTTCGGTCGAGTGCGGCAACCCCGTTGTCCAGCGGCGCAAAATTCAGAAAGGGCGGGAAATCTTCGGGCTTGGGTTCAACAAACGGCTTTTGAGGATCGGAGGTTGCGCTGAAGACGCCTTCCTGGATTTCGGTGTTCAACTCCTTTGACTCGGCCTGCTGGCGCCTCAACAGTTCTTTAAGCTCGTTCACGTAGGAGCGGACGGTGTCTGTGAGTTCAGAATAATCGAGCGGTAGAATGTCAGCATCGGCCAGGCGCATAACTGTGGTGCCCACAGTTTGTGCCATGGCCCGGCCGTAGATAAACTTAATATCATCAAAGTGGCTAAACCAGTAGAAGTCATCGTAAATCGAATGATAAATACCCGCTCCATTGCTTTCGCCGCCGTAGGAGAGCATCAGGGAAGCGACGCCGAGGTGGTCAATGAATACCGTGTAGTCAGAGCCTGATCCCAGCGCGCCAATCTTAAGGTCGGGATTCTGCCTCAGCGCCTGCCGCTCCGCCGGTGTCTTGGCGCGCCGAATTCTGAGGTCCCGTTCCCGCTGCCAGACGGAAATGTTCTTCTCGGGATCCTGGATGTCTCTGGCAACCCCGTTAATGAATTTTTGAAGTGTATGTGAACCCTCGACACCAAGATATCCGCGGCCATTCAAATCCGTGTTGATGTAAGCTGCGGCGTGCTGTTCGAGCTCGCTGGCGTGTTCCTCCGCCCATTCTGTCGAACCCAGCAGGCCCGGCTCTTCGCCGTCCCATGCGCAATAAATAACGGTGCGCCGCGGCTTCCATCCCTGGTTCAGCAGCGCGCCCAGGGCACGAGCCTCTTCGAGCAAGGAGACTTGGCCTGAGACTGGATCTTCTGCGCCATTGACCCAGGCGTCATGATGATTACCGCGGACGATCCACTCATCGGGGTATTCGGAACCGGGAATCCTAGCGATCACGTCATAGACGGGCTTGAGGTCCCAGTTGGCTTTTACAATCATATGGACCTTCACCGGCCCCGGCCCAAGGTGATAGGTCAGGCCCAATCCGCCACGCCAATTCGCCGGAGCCACCTGGCCTGCAAGAGCCTCCAGCAATGGCTTGGCGTCTCCATAGGAGAGCGGCAATGTGGGAATCGGGGAGAGGACCTTTAATTCTTTCAGCGGGATCCTGTGGGCGCTTTTGGTTGCGCCGACTCCGGGTGTGAGCGGATCGCCGGAGTACTGGGTGATATCCATCACGCTGCCACGCTGCACGCCTTCCAGCGGGCGAAAGGCCCCGTGGGGATAAACATCGCCCTGGAAGTAGCCGTCCTCATGGGGGTCAGAGTAAATCAGGCAGCCCACTGCGCCGTGCTCTGCCGCGACTTTCGGCTTGACACCTCGCCAGCTTTGTCCGTACCGCGCAATGACAATTGCGCCCTTCACCGAAATGCCAAGACTCTCAAGCATTTTGTAATCCGACGGAACGCCGTAGTTCACATAAACGAGAGGCGCCGTCACGTCGCCGTCAATCGAATAGGCGTTGTAAGTGGGAAGCTGTGTGGCATGCTGGTCGGAAGTGGGATCGCCAGGCATCGTAGGCTCCTGCAGTTTCGCAACGAATTGCGACGGCGCCACCATCTCCACTTTGCGCTCCTTTGGGGTGGGGAAGAGGACGTAGAAGGTTTCCATATGAGCATCGAGTCCAAACTCCTTAAACTTTGAAAGGATCCATTCGGCATTCGACTTGTCATAGGGAGAGCCGACATGATGCGGAAAGGCCGAGAGGCGTTGCATGTAGGCGCGCATGTTCTCGGGCTCAGGGATGCCCTTGAATTTCTCTTCCCAATGCCTTTCCGTCTCGGAAGCTTGAGCGGAAAATCCCATCAGCCTGCTGGAATGTTCTTCGGCCGCCCTGGCCGTAAGCCCGACGCAGGCAACGCACAAAACCGCAATGAGTCCGAATCGGCGCACGAAACCCTCCAACCTGAGAATCCAGCTGCCCTTCCGGCCCGGCCGTCCTGCCCCACGCTGTCAGTCGGTTTTTCCTTGCAAAGAGAGGAAGCCAGAGACGCTGATGTTAGCAAATTAGTTCCGCCTCGACAAGAGTGGCCGGCGATCTCCGGCGGGGCGGCGCCCAGTCGTGGCTGCGGGCCTCTGCGCGCCCCTGAAAAATGGTACTCTCGCCCAGTACTTAGAACCATGGTTCCACAACTTTTTGTGCTTGACCTGACCGTTACGGAGCGGTTAATGTATCGTCCGCCCAGGGGTAGCGAGAGTTCCCTTGGCCCGAGGATGAGGGACGCACACTCGTTCATACCCTGCAGTCCTCCTCCAGTTTATCTGAGTCCCGCCGCCGAGCACGCTCCCGAGCGGCTTCGGATAGCAGGTTGAGAGAGGTAAAACCTATGAGTGATCGTGGAAGCATTTTTGTTTCCAGCCATCGAGCTATGGCAGTACTCTTAACTACATTCGCATTATGTGCGTTGACACTGGCGCCGGCCGGCAAGGCGGCGACCCACAAGGTGGGGATTGACACCGCGAAGACGAGTGCGCCGGAGATCCCGGCCGTCGAGCGGGCGGCCCAGCGGCCGCAGAATTTAATTGCCGTGACGCACGCCGCAGTCCAGCTCGGCAGCGCATCGCCTCGCGCGGCGCAAAGGGTCAGCGACGGGAGCATCCCTCTCAGCTTTGAACCCAACCAGGGGCAGGCGGACAGCAGAGTTTCGTTTATGGCGCGAGGTCTCGGCTACGCTCTTTTTTTGACACCCCGGGAAGCGGTGCTTGAACTGAAGGCGGCTGCTGGAAACCAGATTCCGGTTGTGCGGATGAAGCTTGATGGGACCAGCGCGGAAGGGCGCAAACTGTCCGGCATCGACGAGCTTCCCGGCAAGGCCAACTATCTTCTCGGCCGAGACGCATCCAAATGGCACACAGGCATTCCGACTTACGGCAAGGTCATCGAGCGCGAAGCCTACCCGGGCATCAACCTTGTCTATTACGGCCGCCAGCGGCAGCTCGAATTCGATTTTGTGGTCGCCCCTGGTGCGGATAGTTCGGCGATACGGCTTCAAATTGATGGCGCGCGGAAGCTGCGCCTGGATTCCGCAGGAAACCTCGTATTGTCAATTCCTGGCGGAGAATTGTCGTTCCTCAAACCAGTAGCGTACCAGCAGTTCGGCAGCCAACGCCGGGCGGTGAAAGCCGAGTATATAATTGACGGCCAGGGAGAACTGGGGTTCCGTGTAGGCCAATATGATCGGGCGCAGCCACTGGTGATTGACCCCATTCTGGCATACTCGACGTACCTCGGAGGCACGGGTATTGACGGCGCAAACGCCATCGCAGTACTTTCCAGCGACGGCACGGCTTTTGTGACCGGTGGAACATTTTCAATCGACTTTCCCACCGAGCACCCGCTGCAGCCAAACGACGGCGGCTCCTTAGATTTTCCGCAGGACGCCTTTGTCGCCAAGCTGAGCGCAGATGGTGCGACGGTGCTTTATGCCACTTACCTGGGCGGCACTCTGGAAGATGAGGGGAACGGGATCGCCGTCGATTCGCTGGGCGACGCTTACGTAACGGGCATGACGCTGTCGAAGGATTTTCCGGTCACGCCCGGCTCGTTCGATCCCAACTGCCCGCCGGACGCCCAGTGCGGCGCCAAAATAAACGACGGGCTTATCTGGTCGGCCGGTTTTCTGAGCAAGTTGAATCCCGCAGGTTCGGCGCTGGTCTATTCAACTTATCTCGGCGGGTCCGGTAATACTCGCGGCCAGTCCGTGGCCGTCGATAACGATCAGAACGCGTACGTGACGGGTCCGACTCAAGCTCCGGATTTCCCCGTTGGCGGAGCGCAGTGCCTGGCCTGGGCAGGCCCGCAAAACGCCTTCCTGTTGAAACTGGATTCGACGGGATCAGCGGCCTTATACTCGGGAACTTTTGGCGGTACTGTTGCGAACCAGGCTCAGGACAGCGGGTTAGGTGTTGCCGTTGATGGGAGCGGAAACGCCTCGATGACGGGCATTACATACTCGTCGAGTTTTGGGACTACGGCGTCTGCATTCCAGCCGGCCTATGGCGGCGCCGGCGATGGTTTCTTGACAACTATCAATAGCAACCTTTGCGGAGCGGGACCAGCATCGATCCTCTATTCCACGTATCTCGGTGGTAGCGGCCTTGACCAGGGCAACGGCGTAGCGGTGGACAGTACCGGAAAGGTGTACGTGACCGGCCTCACGAAGTCTACAGCCTTTCCCACTACGGCCGGCGTTTACCAGGCCACCTGCAAGCTCAACAGCCAGAACGGATGCGACGGAGATGCCTTCGTATCCAAATTTGATCCCAACCTGTCGGGATCCGCATCGCTGCTCTATTCGACGTACGTTGGCGGCTCGGCCGGCGACAGCGGTAATGGGATTAGCGTCGACCTCAACAACAACGCTTTCATTGCCGGGGCAACAAACTCGACAGATTTTCCGGTGAGCACTGCAGTATTTCAACCCGCGTACGGTGGGGGCAACGCCGACGCTTTTGTCACCGAATTGAATCCGTCCGGAGCGGCGCTCGTGTACTCGACATATCTTGGAGGCTCGAATACCGAATCGGGCAATGGCATCGCCGTGGATACGCTGGGAGCGGCATACGTGGCAGGGCAAACCTGCTCAACCGATTTCCCGCTTTCGAATCCGGCCCACATCACTCCGGGCGGCAACTGTGACGCTTTCATCTCCAAGGTGATTGTTGCCCCCGGAATTGCGCTCAGCCCGTCCGGGCTCACTTTCGCTCCCCAGCTTGTGAACACCACCAGCGCGCCGAAAGCTATTACGCTCGACAATGGTGACTCTGCGCTGACCATCACGAGCATCACAATTTCCGGGAACGACGCCGGCGATTTCGCGCAGACGAACGACTGCGGCACTACTCAGCCGCCAGGCGGGAAGTGCACCATTTCCGTGACCTTCACTCCTGCGGCCTCGGGCACTCGCACCGCTTCCATCAGCATCGTTGACAGCGCTCCGGGCAGCCCGCACGTGGTGAACCTGAGCGGCACGGGAAATCCTACTGGTATCCTCAGCCTGTCGCCCACCAGCCTTGCCTTCGGCAACGAGAATGTGGGCAGCACGTCGTCTGCCCAGTCCATCCAGGCGACCAATACCGGCAACGCGGCGCTCACCATATCGAGCATCACGGCCAGCGGCGATTACTCTGAAACTGATAACTGCACGAAAGCGTCGCTGCAGCCAACAACCAACTGCACCATTCAAGTTACCTTCAAACCGAGCGTCTCCGGTTCAAGCACCGGAGCGCTGACCATCACAGACGATGCGCCGGGAAGCCCCCACGAGGTGTTGCTGACGGGCAACGGCGTGCTGGCGGACTTCTCGGTCTCGACGTCTGCGCCTTCGGAAACCACGGCTGCCGGGACCGCGGTAAAGTTCGGTGTCGCGGTAACTCCAAACGACGGGTTTTCAAGCCCGGTTTCTTTGGGCTGCCAACTGCCATCTGCGCTTGCCGATACCACTTGCACGATTTCCCCGGCCTCTGTTACGCCGGATGGCACAAACCCCGCTCAGGCTACGGTGACTATAACAACTACGGCCCGCTCCGTGGTCCCCCCTGGACCAACGAGCATCAACTGGCCGTTCTCACATATTCCTGGTCCAGTCGCCGCGCTGGCCGCCATGCTCGCACTGGCTCTGTTGGCCATCATGGCGAGACGGCGCAAGATCCTGCTGGGCTTTGGCGTCGTGGCCCTCTCCGCCGCGATGTGCATCGGCTGCGGCAGCGGGAAGTCATTTGGAGTGTCTGGAAATGAAAACGGAACTGGAACCACAACAGGAAATGGAACCCCCGCCGGTACCTACACGGTGAGCATCAACGCCACATCGGGTAGCGTGACTCGCGGCACTACGATTCATCTGACTGTGAACTGAGGCGCACTCCCGGCCAGACGTTCGACGGGTGGCCGGAACAAGGGAATGAGGTTGGCTCGGTTGTGGAGCAAGTGGCCGGCAGGGTGCGGCCGATTGAGGAGGAGATTAAATGCGAAGGTTTAGCTTGTTGATGATGATCTGGGTGTTGCTCGGCGCCACAGCCATGGCGCAGGATGCTCCCAAATGGGAAGTGTACGGCGGATACTCGCATCTTCTGGGAGACGTTAACCACACCAGTTTTAATCTCGATGGAGGTGAGGCGGCCGCAGTCCAGAACGTGAATAGCTGGTTCGGCGGCATGCTTGACTTCGGCACCCAGTGGGGCACGCGTAACGGCTTCAACACCAATTCACAGCAGATCATGTACGGCCCCGTGTTCTCATACCGGAAACTCTCAGCATTCACTCCGTCTGCCCGCGTCCTGTTGGGTGCCGTACGAGGAAGCCAGGGTTTCGCCGGCATCCCCAAGGCCGATACCACTTTCGGCGCAGCGTTCGGCGGCAGCATTGACATCAAGATCAACAAAATGGTCTCTTTCCGCGTGCTCCAGGGCGACCTTATCGTTACGGACTTCATGAAGCGACACCAGGAGAGCGTTCGGTTCTCAAGCGGCCTTGTGTTCACTTTCGGCAGCACGCGGTGAACCGCAACCGGACCGGGTCCCTTGCTTCATGACACGGTATCGCCCTCGGGCTCTAATCAGGGGGAGGCAGCTTGAGCTGCATCCTCGCCGCTTTAAAGCGATTGAAGGCCGTGCGGCTGTTTTTGGAGGATCATCCGGATGGCCCGTGACTCATGGCCGTTCATGGTCTCGACGAGGAACTCCTGCCGGCTGATCGTTCGGAAGGAAGCCGCAAGGCGCTCGAGATGCTCGACGGTGTGGTGCCTGAGCGTGACGCCTTCCTCCAGTTCAAACACGCCGTAGCAGTCGTGCGTGGGATCGAAGCGCTTGTACCTCTCTCTGTTTCGTTCATCATGATTGATTAGCAGGTCGCTCACATAGAGAATGCCGCCCTCGTTTAGTACCCTGTGCAGCTCAGAGAACAGCCTTGCCTGTTCGTCCGAATTCGGGATGCACGTCAGCACCGCCAGCAGGAGCACCGCGTCAAATGATCCGTCCGTAAACGGTATTACCGATCCAGAGTTGCGCGCGTAACGCGCCAACGGGTTCTCTCGGGCTGCGCGGGCTATCATTCCGGCGGAATAGTCGATCCCATACAGATTGGCGAATCCTGCCTCGTGCAGCTCCCGTAAGCTTCTGCCGTAGCCGCAGCCGTAGTCCAGAACGCGGCAACGGGGGCCGACGTGCTTCTGGATTTCAGCCATGATTAGCGGGTGGCCAAACCTCTTCTGGTAAACCACTGTGTTCCAGTATTTGTCCTGCGACTCCATAAGGTTTATGCGTTCTCGGCTGACGGCATCGCGGCACTTTCAACACCGATAACTCGGCGGGGCCTTTTGGCCGGCTTCATCAGTTCGCAGATGGCGTCTAACACGATTACCTAAATGCCACCAGGGTCAGGACGCTCTCGTCCGCGCGGGGAGTTCAGGCTGCTTTCGCCGCCGCGGTGGAAGGCTCAAGCTTCACTTTCATCTAGCCCGATTCCCGCTTGTCGAAATTCCCATATGCCTCGATGGCGCTGGCCAGCGGGCGGGTTTGCGTCATACGAACCGAAGAGTAGCCCCGCATGGCGGGACTACTCTTCGCTACCAGACGAAGGCCCTGCAATACTCCGGATTCGGGAGCTCAAAGGCCCTTGATGCGGTACAGCACCACCCCGTGCGAGGGGACAGTAGCACTGATGCTGCCGCCAACCTTCTCCGTCTTGCCTGTCCACAGGTCCTGTGCCGAATAGCCGCGTTCATTGCCGGACAGGCCCACAGCAGATGCTTCGACCGAGACATTCTCCGCCGCCGCGCCGGTGTTGAACAGGCCGACAATCGCGACTCCGTTCGGTTCCACCTTGGCGAAGACTTGCCGGTCGCTGCCGTTGAGAACGCGTTTAGCGGCGATCGAATCCTGGTCGACCGCGAGGACCGCGGTGTTTTTGAGATATTTCAGGTCCAGCGAGTCCAGGTGAGTGAGATCGACGCCGAGGATCAGGGGCGCCGATGCAAGAGCCCACAGGCTCAACTGAGTCTGGCGCTCGACAGGAGCAAGCCCATCATTTTTGCCATTGCCGACCTCGATGGCGTCGTAGTCGTTGAACCCTCCCGGCCCGGCGTAAGGCTGCCACTCGGCCACATAGTCGAAGCGTTTCTCGAGATCTGCCCAGCTCGTCAGCGGGTAGCTGCTGCCTCCCTTTTCGCACCGGTAGCATTCGACGTCGGGCGGGAATTCCCATTGATTAGCGTACTTCATCAATGTTGGGGCGAGCGCCTGCGTATATCGCCCCTGCGTGGCGTCGAGGACCATCGGGCGGCCGCTTTGGCGTATGGCATTCGACCATGCCTTAACGTCAGGCGCGTTGCTGTTGGTCACGCCGTCGAATTTGATGTAGTCGACGCCCCAGGACGCGAGCATGTCCGCCCATGAATTGATAAACTCCTGCGCTCCTGGCTTATCGTAGTTGATCCTCACCATGCCACGGCAGTTGTAGTTGTGCTCGGCTATGGAGGGTTCGGCTATCTGGGCGGCCGTGTACCGCGTGCCTTTGATAGGCGTGTTCTTGCTGACGGCCTGCTTCGAAATACCGGGTGTAATGTAGATTCCGAATTTCATCCCGAGGCCGTGAAGGTAGTCAGCGACTGCCTTGATGCCGTTGGTAACGCGATGCGCCGGGAACCTCGACGAATCGATCACCCAGCGGCCGTAAGGGTCCACGTCGGGACCCTGGGGTCCCGGACACGGATACCAGAAGTCATCGAGGTTTACGTATTTGTAGCCGATGCTTTGCAATCCGGAGTTCTTGAGCGCGCGGGCTTGCGCCTCGACCTTCTCTGCCGTGGGATGCTTGCGGAGAAAGCTCCAAGTGCTCCAGCCGAGAACGGGCGTGCGCTCGAGGCCATTGTTCTCTGCCCTGACATTCTTGAGGCCGTTCAGGCCCGCCAACAACGCGAGCACGAGTGCTGCCACTAAGGTATATGTCCATTTCATAAAAATTATTCCTTTCGGTAAAAGGTTCGCACAGGCGCCAGCCGTTCACTCTACCACTCTGAGCGGCGAATCGGCGATTCCGGGGACAGCAAAGAATATTTCCAACGCTCCAGTTCGTTTAGGGACGGGGTAGAATCAATTCATGCCCAAGAAAGCGATTTCTGCTGGCGCAGTACACCGCGTTCCGTCCGACTTGCGGAAAGTGCTCACGTCTGACCCGGCGGCGCTGGCGAAATGGGAGGACATTACGCCACTGGCGCGCAATGAGTGGATCTGCTGGGTTATTTCCGTCAAAAAACCGGAAACCAGACGGCAGCACGTCGAGCGGGTGCGCGCGGAACTCAAAGAAGGGATCCGCCGGCCTTGTTGCTGGCCGGGGTGTCCTCACCGCTAAATGCGCAGACTCAATTCCTGAAAACATAAGCGGTATCTCACTCACAGCGAAACGAACAGGCCGATGCTGGCGGCCGACATGACGGCGAAGGTGATCCAGCCGAGGTAGCGCAAGAGCGGCGGGTTGGCCCTTTCGCCCATGACGTGAGGATTGCTGCTAAGCAGAACGACCAGCAGGATGACGGGCGGAGCCAGCACCCCGTTGAGAATCGCCGCCAGAAAGAGCATTCGGACGGCGCCAATGCCCGTAAAATCGAGCGCCAAGGCCACAGCCATTGAAGCGGCGATGAAGGCATAGAAATGCCAGGCGCGATGCGGCGGCTTGTCGAGGGAGCCGCTCCACTGCGCTGCTTCTGACACTGCATAGGCCGAGGAGCCGATCAGAGCGGGGATGCCGAGCATGCCAGTGCCTATCAGGGCCAGGGTGAAAATCCAATAGGCGCCGCTGCCGGCGAGAGGGCGCAGAGCTTCAGCGGCCTGCCGGGCCGTCTGGATATGCGTTTTGCCATGGGCGTGCAGCGTGGCGGCGGCAGTCAAGGTAATGAAGTACATGATGGCGATCGAAATAACCAGCCCAATCCCGACGTCCAGGCCCGCCTGGCGCAGATTTGCGCTGGTGCTGCCCGTGCGGCGGGAGAATCCCCTGCGTCCCGCATATTTCTCCTCGGCTTCCTGCGTCGCCTGCCAGAAAAACAGGTACGGAGAAATCGTGGTGCCCAGTATGGCCACAAACATGGCGAGGGAAGCCTTTGACCACTCCAGATGCGGGACGAGCGTGCCGAGCATGGCGGCTTTCCAGTCGAATCCAGCCATAAACGCAGTGATCACATAGGCGAAGAGCACCAGGGTCAACCAGCGAAAGAGGTTTGAAATCACGCGATAGGAGGTGCCAAACAGCAGGGCGGTGATGATGATTGTATAGACGGGCGTCCAGAATACCGAGGGGGTCCCAGTGGCGAGTTGCGTGGCTTCCGCCATGCCCGCCAGGTCCGCGCTGGCGTTTGCCAGGCTGGCGGTCACCAGCAGAATGCAGGTCCCCCACAACACCCAGCCGGGGTAGCTTTCGCGCACCAGGGCCCCCAGCCCCTTGCCTTTGACTGTGCCAAGGCGTGCGCTCATCAACTGAATTGCGACCACCAGTGGGAACAGAAACAGAGCGGTCCATAATAATCCGTAGCCAAAAGCGGCTCCGGCCATCGAGTAGGTCGAGATGCCGGACGGATCGTCATCGGAGGCGCCGGTAATGACGCCCGGGCCGAGGCTTCCAATGAATTTTGAAAACCTCGCGCGGAGCCCTGGACTGGCGGCGGTGGCAGCCTGTGCGCGCGGCTTGCGAGCCTGCGTACCGGTTTGGGAGGAACGAGCCATCCTGGTCCTGATGCTATCACGGCGCAGCCTCCCTAAAGGTCGATCATGAAGGATCGGCATGCCCATTGCTCTTGGTTGCGAATTGTCATAGCATCGAAAGTAGGTATCGACTTCCGCCAGGAGGTGCACGATGACGGTGCATGCCAACCGCCGGGAATTCATCCAAGGCTTTGGAGCGGCGCTCGCCGGACTGGCTCTGGCTCCACGCCATACATTTGGAGTCGCTGCTGCACCGGCGCCGCCGGTTGCTGTGGCAAAGTGTCTGCAATACGGACCTGAGGTCCGTCCCACACTGGCCAGGATGTTCGACCAGATTGGCGGCCTGTCGCGCATTGTGCGCGGCAAGACGGTGGCGGTGAAGATCAACATGACTGGTCATACGACGGACCGGGTGCACGGCATGCCGATCGGCATGACGCACTGGGTTCATCCGGAAGTGATCGGCAGCACGGTCCAACTGCTCGGACAGGCCGGCGCCCGAAAGATTATTCTGGTGGAAAGCTCGCTGAGCCCGTCGCGCTCCTTGCAGCAATTCATGTCCGATGCCGGCTGGAATCCGCACGATTTTGCCAGCGCGGCGCCCCGTGTGGACTTTGTGGACACCAATTACGGCGGGCCGGGCGGGACATACAAACGGCTGTGGGTCCCCAGTGGCGGCCTGATGTTCCGCGCCTACGATTTGAATCCTGTATATAGCGATGTCGATGTTTATGTTTCTCTCGCCAAGCTTAAGGAACATGCAACCGCCGGCGTTACTCTTTCCATGAAGAATTCATTTGGCATCACACCTTGCACGATTTACGGGCACGGGGCTGGTATCGACAAGCCTTCGGACGTGGTGAAGGGTTCGCGCGGCATGCTGCACGATGGCGACCGCCAGCCGTCTAAAACAGCGCTTTCAGAGAACGCCCCCGATTCGCCGCGCCAACCCGGTTATCGCGTGCCACGCGTGACGGCTGACCTTGTGCATGCGCGCCCCATCCATCTGGCCATTATTGACGGCATCCATACGGTAGCCGGCGGGGAAGGGCCGTGGATCAGCCGCTGCCGGCCCGTACACGGTGGGGTGCTCGTGGCTGGCACCAATCCTGTCACCACCGATGCCGTGGCAACCGCGCTGATGGGATTCGACCCGACGGCAGTGCGCGGAACCGCTCCGTTTGAAGGCTGCGACAGCACGCTGAAGCTCGCTGAAGACCTGGGGCTCGGAACACGCAACCTGAAGCGCATTGAGGTGATCGGCACACCCATCGCCAAAGCCCGAATCGATTTCCGCAGCGCCTGAAGGCATCCGTAGCGTCGATCTTCAGATCCTCGCTCGTCACATAGGCCACCGCGCATATGAAAGTAGCGCGCACTGTATCGCTGAGCCCGAGAAGCCCCAAGCCGCTTCCATCACAGTGTGTTAACATTTTTCCATATGGCTAAAAGTCCTGGAGAGCGCCGGCCGGGCAGGTTTGCCGCCTATGCCTGGATGGTGCTGGGCTACAATATCCTGGTAATTTTGTGGGGAGCGGTGGTTCGTGCCACGGGTTCCGGCGCGGGCTGCGGCGAGCATTGGCCGCTGTGCCAGGGAGTTGTGATTCCGCACGCCGAGCAGATTGCCACCCTGATTGAATTTTCCCATCGCGCAACGAGCGGCATCGACGTTCTGCTGGTCATCGGGCTCGGCTGGATGGCTTTCCGGCGCTTCGGCCGAGGGCATACAGTCCGTCGCTATGCAGCCGCGACAGGCTTTTTCACGCTGACCGAGGGCCTTGCGGGAGCCGCATTGGTGCTGCTCGGCGATGTTGGCAGCGTCGTCTCCACAGGCCGCGTGCTGGTGCTTTCCGCGCACCTGGTGAACACATTTATGCTGCTGGCGTCGCTGGCTCTCACGGCCTGGGCGGCGAGCGGGGTTTCGGGAGACTTGCAAGAATCTCCGCCTCAACTATCCCCTGCCAAAGGTGTTTATGTCACCTACGGAGCGGGCCTGCTGGGCGCGATTGTGATTGCCATAACGGGCACCGTCGCCGCGCTCGCCGATACGCTCTATCCCGCTAAATCGTTGGCAGCAGCATTCCGGTGGGATTTCTCCGGGGCGGCGGCTCCTATTCTTCATTTGCGGATCATCCATCCGTTGGTAGCCGTACTGGTGGGAGGCTATCTGCTAGTATTGGCCGTCCTGACGCTGAGTTCGCCCGCTCCCGCTGCCGCCAAACGCATGGCCCGGCGCTTGACGGGGTTGGTGCTGCTGCAATTCTGCTTTGGAGCCGTGAATGTCGTTCTGCTTACACCTGTGCCGATGCAGATTATCCACCTTCTCCTAGCGGACCTGGTTTGGATAGTGCTCGTGCTGCTCACGGCGGAATCTCTCGGCTGGCAGGCGGAAGGCGCGGCTTCGGCCGGCGCTCCGACACCTGCTGTCGGGAGATCGAGAAGTGCCGTCCAGCAGGCGCCGGTCTCACGATAACCTTCGGCTATCCCTTTCCGGCAAACCAGTCCGAAGGCTTCAGAATCACGCATGGCTACGAAAACTGCCATGACTCTTGATCGCGTGCTTTCCCGTTTCGGGATTGCCTCGCGAACCGCTTCGCTGGAACTCATCCGGGCTGGCCGTTTGAAGGTGAACGGCAAAGTCGAGCGCGATCCGGAGCGATGGGTTTGGCCCGAGCGCGACGAGGTTCATCTGGACGGCAAGCGTCTGCGGCCGGCGTCCAGAACATATCTTTTGCTTTACAAACCCAAGGGTGTAATCACCAGCCACGGGGATCCGAACGGCCGTAAGACCATCTACGATCTGCTGGGAGCAAACGACCGCTGGGTGTCGCCGGTGGGACGCCTGGACAAAGATACTTCCGGCCTGCTGCTGCTCACCAATGACACGGAATTCGGGCACGACGTGATGAGCCCGGAATCGCACGTTCCAAAAACCTATCTGACGAAAATCAATGCGTTGCTGAGTGATGAAACAATTGCGAAGCTGGCTGGCGGTGTGGAAATGAAACGCGGCGATTGGGCCCGGCCGCAGAGCGTAAGTCGTCTGGAGGATCGTGGGAAATACACATGGCTCGAAATCGTGCTGAGGGAAGGGAAGAACCGCGAGGTCAGGCGCATGATCGAAGCGGTGGGATACAAGGTGCTCAAACTCGTCCGGACTCGCATTGGCCCGCTTACGCTTGAGGGACTCGAAGTGGGCAAATGGCGCGCGCTTACCCAGCGGGAGATTGCTGCTCTTCGGCGCAGCGAAACAGCACGGCCGCGGACCACAACAACCGGCAAATGATGCCGAAGGCGTGCCCGCCAATTTCCGACGCAAATTGATGGCGTCCGCCAGAAATTCTCACTATCCCTCGAAGTTCCTCATCCCGTAAAATAGCTTGGAGCTGAAAAGTTGAACGAAGGCGCGGGGAGCCGGGCTTATGCCACTGCCGAGCGCCACCAGATTCACAAGAGGAGACTACATGCCACTGAACGTTGGAGATACGGCGCCGGATTTCAATCTTAAGGCAGCAATAGGCGATGAGCAGGACGAATTTAGGCTTTCCAATCACCGGGGCGAGAGGGTTGTAGTGGCGTTTTATGCTTTGGACTTCACGCCGGTTTGACAGAGCGAACTCTCGGCAATCCAGCAGAATCTCACAAGGTTTGCCGAGTTGAATGCCCAGGTCGTGGGCGTCTGCACTGACACTGTTTTTTCCCACATTGCCTTTCAGGAATCTCTGGGAGGAGTGAAGTTTCCCCTTGCCGCAGATCGATGGCCTTATGCCGCCACAGCACAGGCCTACGGAGTGTTCCCGCCAACGCGTCACGAAATTCCATTCGTGAATGATCGTGCGATTTTTATTGTGGATAAGAACGGCAGGATTGCATGGTCAAAAATTTATGCGCTGCGGGAATTGCCGGACCTCGAGGAGGTCCTGAAAGCACTGGCAGAAATTACCTGAGCTATTTGTAGTCTCTCTGGGCGGCACTGTTGCTGGCGCGCGACAGACGTGAACGGCACACTTGGTATCGAATCGGCGACCCTGCGGCATGATACCGTTGAATAAATAAAACGCCTGAAGGAGCCGAATATGAGATGTGCCCCGTACTTTCTGCTTTCGGCCTGCCTACTCTCGATTCCGGCGATTGGACAGCAGGCTCACCAAACAACTCAGAACCCGCTGCTGAATGGAAAGCTGATGTACGTCGGCAAAATGCCTGAGAATCTTGACGGCTGGATCATCAATGATCTTAGTGTATGGGGTAAATACAAGCCCACCCGCCAGATTGAAGGCGCGGACCTCGTGATGAAAGCTTACGAACCGGAGATGAAGGTCCAATACAAGTTGCGGCGAGGCATTCCTCAGCCGAAAGAAGTGCGAAAGGACCGCGACCGAAAGCATGTCATATTTTCAATCATCGTGGACGACTGGGTCACGGGACAGCAGGTCTGGAAGGCGGACGTCATGGGCCAGAAGCCGAAACGCCACCAGAATAATGCTCCCAGTGCAGATGCTGAAATCGATGCCGGCGGCTGTCGAGCCAGCAGGTTGCGCAAGCCATCACGCGAGAACTGCGCAGATATGTGGACCATCTGGATTCGCAGCCTCCAGGTCATCATTAACGGCCTTCGCCTACGCGCCGGATAAATCTCCTGTCATTGAGATAGTCGATTGTTGAGTTAAAGAATCAATGAGAAGAGTGAAGCCATGAACTTTGCTGTAACAGGCGCGACCGGATTGTTCGGCCGCGCGCTTGTGGATGTCATCAGCAAACGTCACACTGTGTTTTCGGTGGGAAGAGCCGAAGCGGATATTACCAGGTCCGAACCAGTGCAAGCACTGTTCCAAAAGCTGCGCCCTGAGGTGGTGGTCCACGCCGCAGCTAATCCCAGCCCTGATGACTGCGAAATGAATCCGGCGCAGGCTTTTCTCGTCAACGTCCATGGGACGCGTCATGTTGCCGAGGCAGCCCGTGAGGTGGGTGCCGGCTTGGCCTACATCTCGACGGATGCCGTGTTCGATGGTGAAAGTAGGACTCCGTATCAGGAAACCGACCTGGCCAATCCTCCAACTGTCTACGGCCGAACTAAGTTGCGCGGGGAGCGCCTGTTGTCGGCCTTGCCACATTATTGGATATTCCGTGTGTCTGTCCTTTTCGGCCCCGGAAAGACTAACTTTATTGAGAAGGGTTTGAGGATGATGGAGGCGGGCCAGCCGTACGTGGTGGCTGAGGACCAGACGGGGAGCGCGCTGTATACACTGGACGGGGCCGAGCGGATTCTTGAAGTGGTTGAGAGGGGCCCCTCGGGAGTTTACCATCTCACCAACCAGGGAGCCTGTAGCCGCTACGAACTGGCCAGGTATGCGGCGGAGAAGGCGGGTCTTGACATCAGCAGGGTCGTCGGTGTTCCCTCCGACCAGATGGGCCGTCCTGCCAAGCGTTTGAAATACGCGGTACTGGAGATGCGGGCATTGAGGGAAGCAGGTTTTTCGCTGCTGCGGCCCTGGCAGGGCGCTCTCGATGAATATCTGGGGACCTTACTGCCCCTGTGAGGGGTTCGGCTGCAATCCTTCCGAACCCCCATTCCCGTTTATCGTGAATTCAACATCGTGGCCCGGGAAGATTCTTGTGCCAAGCGCCAGCACCTGCCGACGGTCCAGGCGGGCCTGTTCGCGATCGCGGGGAATCATCGTCAGAACACGGACATCTTCATAGCGGCTGAGGCATGCGTCGCCGGCCACTACTGTCGTCTGCTCCTGTTCCGGGACGATCACCGACACATGGCCCGGAACGTGGCCTGAGGTGAGATATAAGTTCAGGCCTTCCGGCAGTGAATGAGATTCGAGCCAGTGGTGCTGGGAGGAATGCCCAAGGCGCTTCCGATCCCACCACCGTAGCGTAAACTTGCGCATCTGGTGCAGGTGTTCTACTGCATGATCGTACTCTAGAGTTTGCGGATAATATTTCAGAATCAGCTTTTCCCAGCGCTGAGTGTCCAGAAGATCGGAGTAAAGGGAACAACACCAGTCGTGTGATTCCTGGGTTGCGTAAATGGCGCTGCGGACAAAAAGAGAATTGTTAAGCACATGATCGATATGGAAATGGGTGTTGATGATCGCGTCGATGTCAGAGGTACTAAGACCGTGTTGCCGCAAGGCATTCACAAGCAAGTGCTCTTCATGCGGCATGCCGGTATCGATCACGAGACGATAACTGCCATTGGTTAGAAGGAGTGAGGTAGCATTGCGCCAGCTCCCGGAAAGGAGGACCTCGGTTTTCCAATCTTTTCCGGGTTCACCGGGGATGCTTGGCACGCGCACACGCCTATTCTAATCCAAGGTTGGTCCGCTCTGTACAAATGACGTATTGGCAAGACAATGTGTCAGGCTTCACCCTGGGAATCCAGGGAGGCTTCGCCGGAGCCTTCTTCTTGCATCAGCCAGCGCCGAAGGCGCAGAATGTCAGCGGCACGTGCGATTCCGATTGGCTTGAGTCTGGCACCGTGCTCTACCACGATCACGTTTTCGACGTTCTTTGTGAGCATCTCGCGGCTCACCTTGTCGACAGGCTCTTCCGGGTAGGCGAGCACGTAATCCTGGCGCGCGACTTCCTTTGCCCTAAAGTGGTGGTCGGAGCTCTCGACCTGCAGGAGATCGTGAGCTTCGAGAATCCCTGCCAGCGAGCCATCTTCTGTTACCACCGGAAGTAAATCCACCGCCTTTGGAGCCATCTCCAGAACGACTGAACGCAATTCGGCGTCAGCCCGGATAGTGGAGAACTGCTTGCGCATTACCTCCCCGATGCGTGCGCGCATGAGGACAGGCACTGAGTAATCCTGGAGCACGATCAGACCTCGCCTGACCAGCTTGCCGGTCATTATGGACTCCCGACTGAAGAGCCGTACAAATCCGTCTGCGACCATGACGCATACAATCAGCGGTAACAGGCTGTTGGGATTCCGGCTCAGCTCGAAAAGGAAGACAATGCTGGTGAAAGGGGCGCGGGCGATTCCGCCAAAAGCCGCAGCCATCGCGATAAGTGAATAAAAAGCAGGATCGGAGATAAAGTGGGGGAAAAAATGACGCCACGCCATGGCATAGCCAGCACCGATGCCGCCCCCCACGATCAACGAGGGAGCGAAAACCCCTCCCGTTGTCCCGGAACCCAGAGAGATGGTTAGCGCCCAGAACTTGGCAATGGAAACGCCAAGGAGCTTGCCGACGGTCAGATTGTCGTTAAGCATGGCGTGAATCGTGTCATACCCTGTCCCGAACACCTCGGGGTAGAAGTATCCGATTAAGCCCAGCAATAAGGCCCCAATCGCGGGAGACCAGAGCAAAGCGTGCTTTAACGGAAGGTGGTCAAACAGATCCTCGATCCAGAATAGAACACGAATCATCGCCAGACCTACGAGTCCCATGATTACGCCTAGCAGAGCGAACAGCCAAAGCTCCTGCATATGGCGAAGCTCGAAAGGCGGCGTAGGGAAAAGTGGGGCCCATCCCGCGAAGTAGACGCGAACCGCCGTAGCCGTAGCAGCCGCAAAGGCCACGGGAATAAAGGAGCGTGCTCGCAGTTCGAACAGCAAGAGTTCGACTGCCACCATCAGCCCCGCCAGCGGGGCTTTGAACGTAGCAGCCATACCAGCAGCCGCGCCTGCGGCCAGTAGAATTCTGCGATTGTAGGGGGTTAGATTGATGGCCTGACCGAAGATCGAGCCAAAAGCGGCGCCAGTCTGGATGATGGGCCCCTCAGCGCCAAAAGGTCCCCCCGTACCGATGGCAAAGGCTGTGGCGAGAGGCTTTAGAAGACCGACACGGAACCGCATGCGGCTTTGGCCGAAGAGCACTGCCTCCATTGCCTCTGGAATGCCATGGCCCTTAAGCGTTGGCTCGAGGTAGTAAATCATCAAACCAACCACAAGTCCGCCAAAAGGTGGAATCAAAATAACCAACGCACCGAAGGCATGGCCAACGGGGTACGAGATTGCAAAAGACCACTTGCCGAAGAAAAAAAAGTTAGTGAATAGATAGATGAGTTCGAGGAGGCCCTGAGCGACGAGACCTCCTATGACGCCAACCAAAACTGAATAAGCGCTGATTTTGAATATCTGCGGTTCGAGGGCGATTCCGAATTCGCGAATTTTAGGAGCGTCCGGGGTGAGGTCGGGGTTGTCGACCGCCCCGGGTTTTGAGCCGCCCATAGATCAGCTCCTGGGGAGTGGACTAGAGCCTTGTTTCCGCGACGTTCAGTCCATCGTCAGCGGTCGCCGATTTCGGACAGGCGTCGGCGGCGATTTCCAAGCGTGGAACGGCTCAATTTTGGGGATAGGACCATCGCTGGAAGTGAGAGCTGCTCGGTCGATGAAAGAGCAAATAAGATCAAGCATTCACCTCTTCTTCGGTGCGCCATATACCAGGTGTCGGGGTGGCCGTTTGATCTTGCGCCGATGCCCTTCTTTCGCCTTCGACGCGTAGAGCCGCCAGTATGTCGGTTTTGGTGACGATGCCTTCGAGCTTTCCGGCAGAGTTCGTAACCAGCAGCATTTGTTCACCTACGTCGCCCATTAAAAGCCTTAAAGCTTCCATCAAATCACACGTCGGCGGTATGCGCTTTGAGCCCTTTTGGACAAAATCGCCCACCCTGACCTCAGACCATTTCCGCGGATCAAGTTTCGCCAGAGCCCAGACAGAGATGGTTCCCAGCAACTGGCGATCATTATAAACAGGGAAAACGGAGTGGAGATGGTGGGCGGTGATGCTTTCCGCGAACTCCTTGAGGCTCGACTCTGCTTGAACTGAAACCACGTTTTTCTGCATGATTTCCTGGACCATAATGTGATCGAGTTGCTGGATTTTGACGCTCTCATGCAACCGTTGCTCAGTAGAGACGGACGCCTCTCCGGAGATCACATATGCGATAGCCGCACCGATCAACGTTGGCACGACGAAAGCGTGCCCGCCCGTTGCTTCGGCTACGAAAACTACTGCTGCCAGCGGTGTTTTGTAGCCACCGGCAATGAATGCTGCCATGCCGACCGCCGCGTAGAGGTCCGGCGAGGGGCTGTGGACCAGAGCCTGATTGAATACGGTCCCAAAAGAGGCCCCGGTGAGGAACAGCGGTACGAACATAGCGCTGACCCCGCCGCTTCCCAGCGAAAAGATTGTTGCGGCAAGCTTGAACACTCCAAACATCGCCAGCTCGATTGTCGTGTGCTGCCCCAGCAGAATCTTGCCTACGGCTTCATAGTTGGGCCCGATGGGAATCAGCGAGCCCTTAAAAATCATAACAAACGCCAGGCCGCAGACCCCGGTGAGCAGTCCTCCGACGGTCAGCTTGACCCAGTGCGGGACGGGAGTCTTGACCACGAAATTGCGTGCTCGTCTGAACGTGATATCGAAGAGCATAGCGATCAGGCCACAGATAACTCCCAGCAAAGCCGACCACAACAGATCAGTTCGGGTATACGAAGTCCCGCCAGTGAAGTCGAATATGGGACCGGCCCCCATAAATGAAGCAAGGGTAAAGTAAGAGACCACCGAAGCGATCAAGGAAGGTACGAGAGCTTCGTGAGCGAGGTCGTCTTTATAAGGTACTTCCAGGGCAAAGACCAGCCCGGTGAGTGGTGCGCGAAACACAGCTGCCATGCCCGCCGCAGCGCCGCTGATTAGCATGATCCGGCGGTCCCGTGGCTGCAGCCCGATCCGGCGCAGCTTTTCCCATAGCCAGGACCCGATCGCGCCGCCCCCGTAAATGCCGGGTCCTTCGAGCGCCGCGCTTCCTCCACAGCCGACGGTTATGATCGCAGCGATAATTTTAGGAAAAAAGGAACGCATCCCGATGCTGCCCTGGCGCTCGTGATATGACTTTATGATTTCTTCGGTGGAATGCTCATCGGGGTCAGGGGCGAAGAATTGCATGATCAACCCGGTGATCAAAAATCCCACCACGAGAGTCGGGATGATCGCCCAATGATGATGAATGAAGTAGTTGAGCAGCGGTGGCCACATTTTGTACAAAACGATCGCTGCGATCCCGGCTGTCACCAGCCCCACGGCTACACCGACAATCGGCGCGATGATGAGCCATTTGTGAAGGTCCCGCGAGTAGGTGGCGATGAGGTCTTCCCGGACCAAAGTGGTATATTTCCGCCAGCGCGGGTGCCCGAGGAGCTTAAGAATGGAGTCAAGCATTAGGAGACCGTTCGTTCTGACCAGCCTGGAGTTTGGAAGTAATTACTTCCTGCCCCTGAAAACTTTTAGCTCGGCAAGATGGAGGCGCGCCAACTTCTTAAGGATCGTGAAGCCCGAGGGCGCCAGTTCAACCCGAACGTATCGGTGGTCGGAACCTTCGCTGATTTTGCGCACCAGCCCCGCTCGTTCCGCCCGCTGTACCAGACCGACCACTGAGTTGTGCCGCTCCTGCAGAAATTCGGCGAGTTCTGTGATGGTCGCCCATCCTCGGCCCGTAAACCCGGCGATACCAAGGAGCAACTGGTGCTGTTGAGGCGTAAGCCCGTTGGAGCGGGCGGCTCTTTCACTGAAGCGCAGGAATTTTCGAAGCTGATAACGGAAATCCGCGAGTCGGTTAAGACTTGCAAATCCGGCAGCGGATAATGAGTTGTCCGGGGAACCCGCATGCTTCATAACGGAAGTATATCACACTGTGATATATTGGACAATGCGCCTTGGGCCTTATCAGGACTAGGTTTAATTTATGAAGACCTATGTTGACAAAACGAGCGAAACTGGGCGAAGATGGTAGGGTTCACCCATTTGAAATCAGGAAAATAAGAGAATTGAATACCTATTTTCAAAAAAAGGAACGTGGAAGAATACGCTGGCACCTGGTTGATGCTGACGGAGTTGTCTTGGGGAGGCTTGCTGCGCGCACTGCCCGGATTCTGATCGGGAAGGATTCGCCGAACTGGACTCCGTCTTCGGACCGTCGCGAAGGAATCATTGTTGTGAACGCCGAGAAAGTACGCTTGACCGGGAGAAAGCTTGAGCAGAAGGTTTACCGGCACTACACGGGGTATCCGGGTGGGCTAAAGGAGATTTCCGCTCAACGGATGCTGGAGACGAAGCCGGAAGAACTTGTACGGGAAGCCGTCCTGGGGATGCTCCCCAAGTCTCGCCTGGGGAGCCGGTTGGCTACACGACTTAAGGTCTATGCTGGTCCACGGCATCCGCATCAGGCACAGAATCCTGTGCCGGCCCGCCTGGCGGTTTAGTATCGATTACGACATCAATAGCAAAGCTAGAGGAGACGGTGTGGCTGAGTTGAATCGATTTTGGGGTACTGGACGAAGGAAGACTTCCGTGGCGCGGGTGAGGCTTTCCCCCGGCACTGGAACTATTGAAGTGAATCGCCGCTCTTTTGAGCAGTATTTCCCCTCGGAAGCCTTACGCGCCGAAGTTCGTCAGCCGTTGGTCTTTACGGAGAACGACGGTAAATTTGATATTATGGTAAATGCCCGGGGTGGAGGAGTTCACAGCCAGGCGGGAGCTATTCGGCTGGGGATTTCTCGTGCATTAATCCTGTTTGACCCCGAACTGCGTCCCCGCTTGCGACAGAGCGATTTCCTTACCCGCGACCCGCGCGCCAAAGAGCGAAAGAAATATGGCCAGAAGGGCGCGCGCAAGCGGTTCCAGTTCTCGAAGCGGTAAGACAGAGATTGACAGCAGGAGGCGTCCAGGTCCTTGCCTTGAGGCGGACCAGTGAGCGCCCGTGATTTTGGCGTTGGAGGACATTTGTCGACTATTACGATGAAGGAATTTCTGGAGGCCGGAGTTCACTTTGGCCACCAGACCCGCCGCTGGAACCCCAAGATGAAAGAGTATATTTATGGGGAACGGAACGGCATTTACATAATCGATCTCCAGAAGACCCTCAAGCTTTTTAAGGAGGCGACCAAGTTTCTTGCCGATCTCGCCCGGACCGGCAGGGTCATCCTGTTTGTGGGAACCAAGCGGCAGGCGCAGGAGGCAGTGGCCGAAGAGGCGCAGCGATGTCAGATGTTCTACATCAATCACCGCTGGCTTGGCGGGCTGCTGACGAACCATACAACCATCCAAAAATCTATCCAGCGTCTGAGGGAACTGGAAGAGATGAGTAGGGATGGCAGATACGACCTGCTGACCAAGAAGGAAGCCCAGCGGTTGGAGCGTGAACGAAAGCACCTGGATCAGAACTTGGCCGGCATTAAGGACATGCCCGGACTGCCGGACGCTCTATTTGTAATCGACTCCAACAAGGAGGATATTGCGGTCCTCGAAGCCCGCAAACTGGGAATCCCCGTTGTGGCAATTGTTGACACGAATTGCAATCCGGAGGTCGTGGATTACGTGATCCCGGGTAATGACGATGCGCTTAGGGCCATCCGGCTATTCACCTCGCGGGTAGCCGACTCCATTTTGGAAGGAAGGCAACTGGCGCTTGAAAAGCAGATGGAAGAAGAGAAGATCGCCGCCGAAAAAGCTGCCGAGGAACTGGAGGCTCGCCGGCAGGCGGAAGCTATTGATGCCAGTGAACTGGTGGTGGGTGAGACGGACATACCCTTTGATGTCGCCGAGGAAGATTACGAAAAGTATCTAAAACTCGAGGAGAAAGAGGCAGAAGAGGAAGTTGCGCGCAGCGCCACATCGGGAGATGAGGAAGACGCCGAGGGGCGCGCCCGACCCAAGAAGCGTCAGAAATTTGCGGGCAAGCCTCGAGGCCGGCATGGAGACGAAGGCGAGTCCGACGTGGTCAGCCTTGAAAACGAATAGGAATTAAGAAGATGACGCTCCGATGAGGTAGGCAGGCTGGGTCACTCTGCCTACCTTTTTCGCGTCTGAAGGGTGAGAGGACAGGATGGCGGTTTCGCTGGACACAGTTAAAAAGCTGCGGGAAATGAGTGGCGCTCCCATGATGGAGTGCAAGAAGGCTCTGGATGAAGCGGACGGAGATCTCGATCAGGCCTTTACGGTTCTGCGCAAGCGGGGCCAGGCTGCGGCGGCCAAGAAGGCCAGCCGATCTGCTACTGAAGGTTTGGTGGGTTCCTACATCCATGCCGGCGGGAAGATCGGCGTGATTATCGAGGTCAATTGCGAATCCGATTTTGTCGCCAGGAATTCAGAGTTTCAACAGCTAGTTCATGACCTGGCGATGCAGGTTTGCGCGACCGACCCCCGTTTCATCCGTAGGGAAGATGTGGGTCCGGAGGTGCTTGAGCGCGAGCGTGAGGTGTTGCGGGCACAGACGGCGGAGAGCGGAAAGCCGGAAGAGGTAGTCAATCGAATTGTCGAAGGCAGGCTGCGAAAATTCTTTGAGGAGAATTGCCTCTACGAGCAGCACTTTATCAAAGACGGGACCGGAAACGTCACGATCGGGGAACTGATTAATTCCAGGATTGCGAAGTTCGGCGAAAACATCCTGGTCCGCCGCTTCTCCCGCTTCAAGGTGGGTGAGTCGGTTGGCGGGACCGAGGCGGAAGGGCGAGCGAATTGAGGCCTCTGTTTGAAGCTGCGCGGAAGGATGCCGTTGGCGCATGAGTGAACCCTCCTTTCACCGAATCCTGCTAAAACTGAGCGGAGAAGCTCTACTGGGTTCGCGCGGATTTGGAATTGATCCAGCCGTGGCGTCTCGAATCGCTTCCGAAGTAAATGAAATCCAGCAGATGGGTGTTCAGGTCGCCGTTGTCGTGGGTGGCGGAAACTTTATTCGCGGGGTGGTGGCTTCTCAGAACGGGATCGATCGCGTGGTCGCTGATAACATGGGCATGCTGGCGACCATCATCAATGCCCTGGCGCTCCAGGACGCACTGGAGAGAGCGGGCTCGCCGACAAGGGTTGTTACGGCAATCGAAGTTCGCGAAATTGCCGAACCGTTTATCCGGCGTCGCGCCATTCGCCATCTTGAAAAAGGGCGCGTCGTTGTGCTTGCTGGAGGGACAGGGAACCCATATTTCTCCACCGATACCGCCGCAGCGTTAAGGGCCATGGAGATCAAGGCGGACGTAATTCTCAAGGCTACCAAAGTGAACGGTGTGTACGACGCGGACCCGGCGAAGGTTGCTGATGCCAAAATGATCGCCAGGATCAACTACCTGGAAGTTTTGTCGCGCGGTCTCGCGGTGATGGATACAACAGCGATTTCCCTGTGCATGGACAATCGTTTGCCGATCATTGTGTTCAATCTGATGGTACCGGGCAACCTGAAGCGAGTGGTAATGGGCGAAAAGATTGGTTCACTCGTGGCGGCGTAAGGCGCGGTCGAGAAGGCTTTGCCATGATCAACGAGACGACGGCTAGCACGAAAGCGAGGATGACAAAGGCGCTGGAGGACTTGAGGCAGGAACTCTCTACGCTTCGCACCGGCCGCGCTAGCGTGGGAATTTTCGACCATCTCCGGGTTGACTACTACGGCGCGCCGACCCCGCTAAATCAGGTGGCGACGCTGGCAGCACCCGAGCCCAATCTGGTGACTCTGCAGCCGTGGGACCCCAGTGTGCTGGCCGTCCTGGAAAAGGCGATCCGAACGTCTGACCTGGGGTTGAACCCGGTGAATGATGGCAAGGTCCTGCGGGTGCCAATCCCGCCGCTTACAGAGGAGAGGCGCAAGGATCTGGTAAAGCATGTTCACAAGGTGCTTGAGAACCACCGCACGGCCGTGCGGAACATTCGTCGAGATTCGAACGACGAACTGAAGCGTTTATTGAAGGATAAAAAGATCTCGGAAGACGATGAGCGGCGCGCTTTGGAGACGATCCAGAAGCTTACCGACGACTTTGTGAAGAAACTCGAAGAGCAGGGCAAGGCAAAGGAGACCGAAATTCTGGGCGGGCATTGAGAGCTTAGGCCCGTTGAAGCCTTGACACGTAAGGCATGCTTCGTGGTACATTTAAAAGGTTTGAGTCATTATGATTTTACTTAAGGCGCGGGTGGGCGCCGAAGTTGCTTGCGGCCCTGCCACGCGGAGTTAACGATGCCCACATTTAACCAATTGGTTCGCCGCGGACGCAGAGTGGAGCGGTATAAAACCTCGAGCCCGGCGCTACAGGGTTCGCCCCAGAAGAGGGGAGTGTGCATCCGCGTTTACACCCAGACACCAAAGAAGCCGAACTCGGCACTGCGAAAGGTCGCTCGAGTCCGCCTGACGAACGGGTTTGAGGTGACCACTTACATTCCCGGAGTGGGTCACAACCTCCAGGAACACTCGATCGTCCTTATTCGGGGCGGGCGCGTGAAGGATCTTCCCGGCGTGCGATATCACGTGATTCGCGGCACGCTGGATTCAGCGGGAGTCACTGACCGGCGCCAAGGGCGCTCAAAGTATGGTGCGAAGCGCCCCAAAGCTTCCTGAGCATTTCCCGGGTGGATTGGAATGCTTGCTGGGGATTGCAAAGGAGAATAAACGACCGATATGCCGCGTAAAGGGTACGTCGAACGTCGAGAGGTTAAGCCGGATCCGCTGTACGCAAATCCGCTGGTGCAGAAGTTTGTTAACTGCGTCATGTACGACGGCAAACGGTCGACGGCGCAGCAGATTGTTTACGAATCTCTGGACTTGATCAAAGAGAAGACGAATGATGATCCGCTGAAGGTTTTTAAGAAGGCGCTGGACAATGTGAAGCCGGCTCTGGAGGTTAAGAGTCGCCGCGTCGGTGGCGCAAATTATCAGGTGCCGGTGGAGGTGAACCGAAACCGGCAGACTTCACTGAGCATCCGCTGGATTATTGGTTATGCGAGATCGCGCGGAGAGAAGTCGATGGTGGAAAAGCTTACCGGTGAACTTCTGGACGCATCGAATAACCGCGGGGGCGCTGTCAAGAAGCGGGATGACACGCACCGCATGGCGGAGGCCAACAAGGCCTTTGCTCATTACCGCTGGTAATCCCTGATCATCAGGGTCAACATGGACAGGGCGGGATGTGGTTCGGCCTCGAAC
>DASUJZ010000005.1:0-79615 GCA_036278995.1 Terriglobia bacterium
GTGGCATCCCGCGCCAGGGGCTTCAATGGAACCTGGGTTCTACGCCTAAAGTCTGGCCCGCCTGGATTGGCCCCCTTTCGCTGCTTCGGAATCCCTGGCGCACCGAACCGTAGCGGCGAGTTTACCTCGCCATCGGGCCGCGGGCTCGCGCACCCAATAGTACCGGCGAGTTTACCTCGCCATTCGGTTTCCCCTTGTTCAACGCCGCCCGAAAATCGCCCACTGAACAACCAGCCCGAGACGAGCAAAAACGGCCCCCCGGCGGATGCTCGTTTTCGCCCAACCGCGTTTCATGTAGCCGGCTCGTCCCCTCGCCGGCGCGCCCCCCGCCGGCCGGGCGGCGCCGCAAAATCCTGCCGCATTCCCGCGCCCCGCTCGGCGTCGATAGAGCCTCTCGGCACACCGCTTCAGGCAGGTCCGCCAGCCGGGCTGGAAGCGCTCGGGCCTCTCCAAATTGGCGCCGCCTGGCCGCCAATATCGCCCGCAGCCCGCCCGGCCAACACGCTAAAAATGAAAACGATAGCGCATTTCAACATAAACCTCGCGCGGGTAGGCGTAGTGCGTCCCGCCAAACGTGTTGCTGCTGTCGAGCAGGTATCGTCGGTTGGCCACGTTCAGGGCGTTCACGGCCAGCGACCAGTCCTTCCCGAAAGATTTCCCCACGGAGAGTCCCAGCGTGGTGTGGGCGGGCAGGTGGGCGGGCCCGTCGCCGTTCAGAAAACCAGATTCGTAGGCTACATTGACCGTCGCCCAGGCCCTCCCCGGCAGCCCGCTCGTCCCCACTATACTCAACGTATTGCGCTGGTCATGATCAAGAAAAAAAAGCCCTTCCTCCGGCGGCTCGAAGTCCGTAAGCCCTCCCGTAACCGCGCCAAACCCCTGCACAAACTGGTGCGACCACGCCACGTGAATCCTCGCCCGGCCCAGAATCTCCGGCGACCTCAGCGTGGACTCCCAGCCCTGGATGCGCGCTCCCTGAATGGTGAGCGGCAGAAAGATGTTCGAGCTGCCAATCTCATCGTGGTCAAAAAAGTTGCGGGCGCGCGTGCGGAAGATGTCGGCATCCAGCATCCATTTGCGCAGCGGAATGGTGATGCCGGCCTGATATTGTTCATCGCGCTCGGCGTGCAGAGGAAGAAACGCGACTCCCTCCTCCAGCGCGAACTGCTCGAGCGGCCCCGAAAAGGTGTCGAGCGGCGGCGGCTGAAGGTATCGCCCGTAGAAGCCTCGGAGCACCCAGCCGAGCCGAGGGATATGAATGGCTGCCCCCACGCGAGGATCGGCCCCGTTCTCCTGCAGCAGACCGGCATAGTGCGTCATCCGTAGGCCGCCGCTGAGTGACAGCCACGATGCGACTTGAAACTGGTCCTGCAAGAATGCAGATTCCATATTTCCCGAGGGCTTGTAGCGCTGCTCGATGGGCGGCTGGCTGGCCGGCCCGGCAGATTTGAGGCCGAAGAAGGTGTCATCGCGCTGGCCAAAACCTTCAAGCCCGAACTGCGCGTTGTGCTTCCCCTTCACGAGCGCCAGCGTGGCCTGGCCGCCCAGGTAATTCGAGCCGCGGTTATTGTCCAGGATAAAGGGATTGTCATTCGCGCCGCCCACAAAATTTGCCCGATTGAAATGATAAAAAGGTGAGATGGTCAGCAGCGTTCCGGGCCCCAAAGTGTGTACCCAGGAGAAGTTGACGAAAGCGTCGCGCTCCAAGTCAAGATCACGGATTCCGGCGCTCTGCTGCTCGGGCGTGTTGGGAATCTGGTAATGGTCAGCCCGCCCGGAAGCCACCAGCCGCAACTGGTCCTGGGGCGTAGCGTTGAAAATCAATGTGCCAAAACCTCCCAGGCCGCTGTCCATGGCGTGGATGGCCTGCGGAACGGGTGTCATCAGGCCGAGGTCAGAGCGGTTGCCCGTCAAGCTCCCAAACCAGGCGAGGCGCTCGGTGTGGTCTCCCAAGCTCAACTGATTGTTTGCCTGGTTAAAGCTACCATAGCTCGCCACGAGTTCACCCTCGCTGTTGTACTCGAATCCTGTGCGAGGCACCACGTTGAACACTCCGTAAGTGCGGTCGCCGTATTCGGATGAATATCCACCCGTCTTGATTTCGACGTAGTCGGCGTCTTTGGGGTCGAACTGCGGACCCACGTTGCTGGCGATGTTCGTGTTGGGAACGGGAACTCCGTCCACTTCCCAGCTCACCTGATGCCCGCCGCGCAGGTGGAGCTGATCGTGAACCATATACGCTCCGGGAACGTAGTCGGTGACCATGGCCAGACTGTTGGTGCGGTCCGCGCCGGGAGTGCGGGCGATCCGCTCGCGGCCGATGGTTGTCTCGGTTGACGCCGCCTGAGTATTGACGGTTTCGGGCGCGGCAGAAACGCTGACACTCTCCTTCGCCGCCGCGATCCCCAGCGCAAAGTGGAAAATCGGCGCAGTGCCTGAGCCCACGGTTAGGGACCGTTCAGCGGGCTGAAATCCCTGCGCCTGCACGGATAGAGTGTACACACCCGCCGGTACCGCACTGAACTCGAACTCGCCATCGGCATTCGTATGAGCGGCCTGCGACCATGCTGAACTGCCAGCCCGAAGGACAACCTGCGCGTTTGGGATGGGACGATGCTGCGGATCGTGGACGATGCCGCGCACGTTCCCAAAAATTGCTGCATGCGCCGGCCCTGCAAGGCCCAAGGCCAGGGCAGACAAAGCCAGACATCTGATAAACCTCATGCACAACACTCCTTCCCGAATTCGGAAGTACTCCTGCGTGAGCAGGCGTACAGACACGCCAGCGAATTTCACATCACCAATTGTGGATTGGGCTGTTCTCTTAGCTAGAGAGAGTTTTCGGAGGCGGATCGGGAAGGCGAGTGTCAGCAGCGGGCCAGGCAACAAATTTGCTGCCGCCACAGCGGAACGAGGATGGAAGCAGAAGATTGGGCATCGCTTGCGGCAAACTGAAAAGCAGGTCCGCGTGTGAGGCCAGCATCAGTGACGTCATCGGCTGGGATAGTGAACAGGAGCAGGCTGCGGCCGTGCGGGTTTGGATGGCGGCTGAGGCACTCTTCGGCTGCGGTTCCATTCGCATTCGTGCGCCATGCTTCATAATCGAGCACATGCCACCATGCATGCAGCAGCGAGAGGTACAGGCGGTTTGGCGCGACACTTCGGTTCCACTCACTATGAGGAACGCATGGAAGGAGCCCCACAAGCCCGCAGTGACGAGCAGTGCCGCAAAGAATCTCCTGATCACTATTTGATCAGTATATCACCAGGAGTCCCGCCCTACCCGCAACCGGGGTGTTCCACCGCAGCCAAGCCCTTCCCGATCTACTGGTCAAGCCGAAACACTACCGTGACGGTCGTCGCAACCTCCACCGGAGCGCCGTTCAAGAGGGTTGGCTGGTAACTCCACTGGCGGACCGCATTCATTGCAGCCTTCGTCAAGGCCGGATCAGCACCATTGTACGGTTCGAGCGAAAGAATCTGGCCGCCGGTTCCAATGACCGACCGCAGAATCACGGTGCCTTCAGTTCCCTGCTTTTCGGCGCTCTCGGGATAAGCCGGCTTGACGAACTGCACGAGCTTGGCTGCCTGCACGAGTCCGCCAACCCGGATTCGATGTGGCGGGCGCGGGTGTGCGGGAGCGGCTTCCGCAGGTCGATGTCCGCGAACCACGACTTCCTGCGACACCCAGCCAAGGTTCAACGTGAAGTTCTGATGGAGGTCTCTGGACGGTCCCAAATCAAATTCTCCGGTCAGAGTACGCGCAAATCCCGGCTTGGCAAATTCAAGCCTGTAACGGCCTGGCGGGACTCCCGGGAAACCGAAGTTTCCATCTTGCCCCGTGCGCGATGGGATGCGAGTCTGTGTCTTCGAACTGATGAGGGTGACCGCTGCGCCGGGAATGACGGCGCCGCTGGGATCGTGAACGGTTCCTGAGATACTTCCGGTGTCGTTATTAGCCGCGGCGTGGATCGCCGCTGCCGGAACCAGCAAAGCCACTGTGAGAACCGCGGCAAACAGAGCCCGCTTTGCCGCCAAAGGCTTGTGATTAATCTTGGGATTAAGCAACGCTTTCATACGGACCTCCAATTGAGAGGATTCGGCCATGGCGATACCTGTTGACCACGCTGGAACGATCTGCCGCAGGCCGCGGCACAGCATTACCAGAAACGCGGCGTAGTCGGCCGCCGGATGGCCCAGATTCAGGACCATGTCATCACAAGCTCGTTCGCGCTCCTTGCGCATCTGGACAGCCGCAAGCCAGACCAGAGGATGAAACCAGAACAGGGCGCAGGCAAGCTGGGCCGGCATCTGCGTCAGGCAATCATGTCGAGAGACATGGGCCAGCTCGTGCGCCAGCACGAACTCAAGCTCATCTCGCTGCCACTGCAGGGCTTGTTCCGGTACAACAATTTCGGGATGTAGAATGCCCCGCGTGAACGGAGTACCGGTCTCCGGGCTGACGCGGAGTGCGACAGCGCGGGCAACTCGAAGCCCCCGTCTGCCATCCTCCAGAACCACATTTGCCAGACCTGCCCGGAAAGGCTGCGAGCGCCTGACAAGTCTTCGCACTCGGACCTCTCCCACCGCCATTCGGGCCAGGAAAAGCGCCGATCCTGTGGCCCACAAAAGCAGAACCCACTTGGCCCACGGTTTAGCGTCCGATGACTGGTTTTCGGATGACTGGGCAAGCTGGGAATCCAACCGGCTCGCCGGGGAATCCCCCGCGAGTCGCGTTTGCGCAATCGCAGCGCCGGATGAAAATGAGGCGAACAGTGGCACGTTCCAGGCCGGAAGCGCCAGTGCGAACAAAGGCAGAGCCAGAATCGAACCGAGCGCTAGCGTCCAAATGAGATGCCGAGTCGCCGCCGAGGCGCGACGCAGCACAAGGGACAGGAAGGCCGCAAACAGCATCAAGATCGTGCCTTTGACCAACACTTCCAGGACAATCGCCAAGCCAGGCGCTGAAATGGCCTGGACGAGTTGCAACCCGTGCGCCCATGGTTCGAAAATGCCGGTCATGATTCAGCACTCTTTCGGGCCTGCTCGATCAGGCCTGAAATTCGGTCAAGCTCTTCGTCGGAAAGGCGCGCCGCTGAGGAATCCAGCAGCGCTGCCACCACCTGCGCCGCCGAGCCATCGAAGAAGGTATCCACCACGTGCCGCAATGCCCTGCGCCGCACGCGCCCGCGCGGCGCCGTGGGAAAGTAGACGTAGCGCAGGTCCTTTTCTTCGTGCCGGATGTGGCCCTTCTCCTCCAGGATGCGCAGCAGCGCCCGAACCGCCGAATAGCTGGGAGCATCGGGAAGCGACTCGCGGATTTCAGCCGCGGAAGCGCGCTGCCGCCGGTAAAGGACATCCATGATCTGGCGTTCGCGGCGGCTGAGTTTATGATGTTCGTGATGGATCACCGCCCCTCCTTTGCTAATCAATTAGCAACGTGCTAAAATATTAGCATGTGTGCGGACAATGTCAAGCCCTTTTTGCGAAATCTGAATGATGGCTGGGAGGCGGCGCCTGAAATCGCCTGAATGACGATCGCTCTCAGTGGGTCGTGATGTGCGGGATTTTATGCTCGGACCGCGGCTGTACGGAGGAGTCAAGCGGCTCTTCGAATACCTCTGCCGTGAACGCTTCGATCCGCGCGCCCGTTCTCCAGGCGCCGGAGTGCAGACCAGCCTTCAGGCAAGTTTGTTCCAGAAACTGCTCGCGATCCCAATTCCAGGTGACAGGAACCTGTGGCAGGAGCAGGCCGCGCCGGAAGCCCCGGCTGATGATCAGCCCGTGCATTCCAATCACAACCTGCTCAGGGGCAATCGCTTCAGGCGTGCTGAGGACGGAAATTCCCATGTGCAGCAGCGGCGTTTCATCAGGTGTGACGGGCCGGAAACGGGGGTCGGACAGAGCAGCGGCTACGGCGCATTCCTGGACGGTCTTGTAGAGAGGAGATGAAGTTTGCACGTGCCCGATGCATCCGCGAAGTTCTCCGTGCTTCCGCAGCGTAACAAAAGCTCCCCGGCACTCCAAAAGCGCCGGCGCAGGGTCCAGAAGCTCCTTGGGATCCACCACCCCGCAAACGCCTTCTTCCAGTGCCTGCCGGGCCAGCCGGAGCAGAATCTGCCGGTCCTCTTCAATGAGCGGCGGCATCTTTCTCGCCCTCTTTGTCCTTGCCGCCCGGAATCACAACTAGTTGTCCGGGACTCTGATGCTTCAGTCGGGCTTCCATTTTCCTGCGGAAATCCCAAAAATATTGCGTCCCTGAAATGAGCGCGAACACCACAACGGCCCAGAGCAGGAGCATGCCCGCGAGGTAGGTGGATGGGAACCGGGGCTCCAGGGTTATTACACTGATGGCTGCCACTTGCAGAACCATTTTGGTTTTGCCCAGTTCGGAAGCCTGGAGCAGAATTCCCTGCGCGGAGGCGATCGAACGAAGCCCGGTAACCGCCAGTTCGCGACCCACGATGATGACCACCATCCAGGCCGGAACCAGGTGCAGCCACACCAGTGAAATAAAGGCCGATGCCGTGAGCAGCTTGTCAGCCAGGGGGTCCAGCAGAATGCCCATCGCCGTCACCTGCCCTCGCTTCCGTGCCAGGTATCCATCCAGCAGATCGGTGGCTGAAGCCAGCAGGAACACCACCACGGCCCAGATATCCATGTTGTTCCCCTTCGTCAGCAGCAGGACCACGATAAGAGGAACGAAAAAGATCCTTAGGACCGTCAGTGAGAGAGGCAAATTCATATCAATTGGGTTTTCATCCCCGACGGCAGTTTACGCGGAAGGCTCACTCGCCAGGGCAATTCCACGGATTTCAGCAGGGAGCCGAACTGACTCCCCCACTATAGCCAAGGCAATCCGGAGTGTCAACGGAACTCAGTAATCTGTCACAAAGATTTTTTGGCCGGAAATACACTGAATTCATCGTGTGCAGATCGAAATTCAAATTCGCGATTCTCTCCATGGCTGACATGAAATTCTGATGCAGTTCTGATGCAAACCCCCGAGCAGCTCGCCACTCTACCCCGCCAGGTACTTTCGAGTCCCAGCGTAAAACTCACCTGCGAATGCATCGTCAAAGTAGCCCCGGCCAACATGCCTTAATGGGAACACCGGTTCACCCCCCGGGTAAAGCCTCAATGAATTCCCGCATGCAGAGCCGTTGCCCAGCCAGGCGGTGGCAAGCAGGCTACGGCTACCCGCAGAGCCTATATCCCGAAAGAAGCGATTTAACCGGCAAAACCGGGGTGTGGCAGGCTACAACTGCGGGGAACCCCCTGGCACGCGTTTGTGCAAAACTCCGGCAGCAATTTCCGGCCTCTTCAGCCCACAAATTCCGCGCATCCATTAAGAAAGCCCTCATGAGGAGATGCTTAATCAGTTGAAACAAAAGGGCAAACTCAGAGAGGCCTGAAAAGCGACTTTTAGCGGCCGATTTTCGATACCCGCTAAAAGCGCCGTCGCCGAACTCTTTTCCACAGTTTTTTCCACAGATTTACAAGCCACGAATATACAGGCGCTTATCGAGATACCGCGACGGGTGAAGGCGGGTCGCTCCCAGGCTCAAGCTTTTGCCTCAGTGACCTCGCCAGCCGAGCCCGCACATGGACGCGGTTATCTTCGTATCGGGTGGAAAGAACATTCCCAGCCCTGTGCAGCAGGGCCAGGCGCTCACCGTCCCCGGCGGAAAACTCAAACTCCGTCTCGATGATCGGATCCTCTTGCAGGGCTAAATCGATGGCATTCCGCAAGGCATCGAAGCCCTCGCCAGTGCGGGCGGAGACTTCCACCTGTCCGGGGCCTTTCGGCAGGCGCGACCGGGCAGTTTGGTCCAGCAGGTCAACCTTGTTCCAGACCAGGAGGCGAGGTGTTCCTGCCAGGCCCATCCTTTCCAGCAGACCTTCAACGGTGGTCTCATGCTGACGCCGCTGGGAATGAGAGGCGTCCATCACCTGCAGCAGCAGGCTGGCATCCTCCAATTCTTCCAGCGTGGCGCGGAAGGCGGCGACCACGTGCGAAGGCAGTTTGCGGATAAATCCGACTGTGTCAGATAGCAGCACCTGTCGGTTTGAGGCAAGCTGAACGGCCCGGACCGTCGGGTCAAGCGTTGCAAACAGCCGATTTGAAGTGGAAACGTGGGCGCTCGTCAGCGCATTGAACAAAGTTGACTTGCCGGCATTGGTGTAACCCACCAGGGACACAGTCAGGAACTGCTGGTCGCGGCGGCGGGCGCGGTGCAGAGCGCGCTCGGCGCGTACCTTGGCGATTCCGCGGGCCAGCCGTTGCATCCGGGCTCGAATTCGTCGGCGGTCAAATTCCAGTTGCTGTTCGCCGGGGCCTCGGGTCCCGATCCCGCCGCCCAGCCTCGAAAGGCGTATGCCACGGCCGGAAAGGCGGGGCAACAGATAGGTCAGCTGGGCGAGCTCCACCTGGAGTTGGCCTTCGCGGCTGCGGGCCCGACGGGCAAAGATGTCCAGGATTAGCTGAGTGCGATCGATCACTTTGGAATGGAGCGCCGATTCGAGGTTGCGAAGCTGTGTCGGGGTGAGATCGTGGTCAAAGAGAACCACGTCCGCATGTGCGGCACGGGCCGAAGCATAAATCTCATGTGTCTTGCCGCGGCCCACCAGCGTGGCGGCATCGGGTTCCGGTGACTTTTGCAAGGCGGAGCCCACTACATGGGCGCCGGCGCTGGCAGCTAGTTCGTGGAGTTCTTCCAGGCTCTCTTCCGGGTCATAATCAGCAACAATTTTTCCACGCCGCGTCTGGACCCAGCCGACCAGGTACGCTTTCTCACAAGCCTGCTGCTGGCGAATTTCCAACTATCCTCCCGGGGACGCCTGCGGAGCTGCGGTGCTGTTCGTACGATTCAACAGCACGGTTGAAATCGCGTGCTTAAAAATCAATTGTTCCATGCCGTTGCTGTCAAGAATGACCGCAAACTTGTCGAAGCTGCGAATTCTTCCGGTCAGCTTGACACCGCTCATAAGATAAACCGTGACTAGCGACTTTTCTTTACGCAGGGAATTCAAAAAACCATCCTGTATGTTCTGTTGTTTTTCCATAACGATCCTGTTTTCCGCCAGCGTCTTCACAGCACTGTCATCCTTACAAGGATACAACCTTCGACGAGAAGGGAGCCTCATTAAATTTTGATGCAAACCAAACCCGCAGCGTGTCGAGCACCTGCCGCTGGAGGGCCACATCATCGCCAAAACCTGGGAACCACTGGATCTCCGCCTCGCGCCGGAACCAGGTCATCTGGCGCTTGGCATACTGCCGGGTAGCCGTTTGGGTGTCGCGGACTGCGTCATCCCGCGAGATCTCTCCGCGCAGAGCCGCGGCAGCCTGGCGGTAGCCCAACGAGCCCAGGCCCTTGATTGCCTCAGCGTCCGGCCGTTGAAGCATGCGCCGCGTTTCTCCCTCGAGTCCACCGGCAAACATGGTTTCCACTCGCCGGTTAATGCGCTCGTGGAGCTCTGCCCTGTCGGGATTGAGACCCATTTTGAAACACCGGTAACCGGCCAGCGGTTCCCGGCCACGCGCCTGCAGCTCAGAAATTGCGCCTCGGGCCACCACGCAGACTTCCACCGCACGGATCACTTTTTGCAGGTCGCGCGGATCGATTCGCCGAGCCGCCGCAGGATCGAGCCGCGCCAGCAGTCGATGGACAAACTCGCGTCCGCGACGGTCTGCCAGGGCGCGCAACCAGGCCCGCAGTTTTTCGGATCGCGGAGGCCCTTCAAACAGGCCCATCAGCAGCGCTCGCAGGTAAAGGCCTGTCCCTCCCGCCAGAATCGGTAGATTGCCACGCTCGCGAATCCCATCGATTGCCTTCGCTGCTTCCCGGCGAAAGTCACCCGCCGTAAAAGGCTCGGCGGGGTCGAGGCAATCCAAAAGGTGGTGCGGGATTCCCCTGCGCTCTTCGAGCGTCAGCTTACCCGTTCCAACATCGAATCCTTTGTAGAATTGGACTGAGTCATAACTGACCACTTCGCCGCCCAAGCGCGCTGCCAGGAAAACGGCAAGCTCCGACTTGCCGGATGCTGTCGGGCCGGCAATAGCGACCAGGGGGTAATCCCGTGCTACCTCATCAACCATACCAGATGCACATACCGGCCAAGAAGGATGCAAAGAATCACGGCAAGCAGCAGGAAAGCACCAACTAATTGCAACCTTGAAGGGCGCTCCATGAGGCGATGAAAGGATCAAAGGGTTCGAATCTTGGAAAGCTCGGGGAGGCAGTGCCGCAACTGAACTCGTGCCGTTCCCCCTGATTTTCCCCGCTCTAGATTCTAGCCCATCATGCTGAACCGTTCAATAATTGGTGCCCATGTTGTAGAAATAAATGAACTCCAGCACCAGATGATTGCCGGTAAATTGTTGAGGCAGAGGGGGAAAGGGATTTGATGCGCGGATGGATGCGAGCGCCGCCTGGTCCAGGGCCGATGATCCCGAGCCCGCCAGAAGGCGTAACTGAGGCACAGAACCGTCCTTAACGATCTCGAACACCAGGGCCACCCGGCCTTTTTCTCCTAGTCGTGCCGATTCCGGAATTACGGAGTACCAGTTGCGCCGGACAATGTAGACCACCCGCGCCAGGTAGGGTCCAAAGTTCACTCCCCGGGTATCGGAAAGAATAATCGGTCCAGAGGTAGAAAAATTAGGCTGGATGTTCTGGAACTGCTCGGGCGAGTCCCCCGGGCCGATCGACCCCGTGCTGGCCGGGTTCTGGATGGCGGCCTGGAGCGACTGCTGAATAGCCTGGCCGGCAGTGTCGGATGGAATCCTGATGTGCGGGCTCCCGCCGGCAGGGGGTTTGACGGTGCTCAGGTGAAGCTGCGCCTCCTCGGGCGGTTCCTTCTTGGGCGCTGGAGGAGCGGGCGGAGTCGGCTTGGGCGCCTGAGCCGTCTCCTGGGGAGCAGGTTTCTCAGCCGGAGGTTTTGGCGCCGGCGCCGGGGGCCGATGGCCTCCGGCGATTTCAGGCAGGTGTGTATTGCCCCGCATATAGGGCATGTGCAAGCCTTTGTCGTCAACCTTCGGTGACTCACCCTGGGCCCTCCGATTCTTGTCAGACAGCGTATTGGTTGGAGGAGGCTTCTTGAGCGAGCGCAGGAGATCCGGCGGGAAATAGAGCATCGTCTGCTGCTGGCGTTCTTCCCTGGGATGAACCGGGATGGCTGCCACCCCGATCAGGCGAGTGAGAAGCCCTGGGGTAAATATTATGATCAGGCCGGCCGCAATTTGCAGAAAGACGGCAAGCAGGAAATATGTCCGGCGGCGCCAGCGGGCGACTTCATTTTCAAGATCGACCAGGAGCCGAAACTCGGGTTGGAAGCTCATAACGTATGGCTGCTTTGCGGTCTCGGGACATTATTGGGCCGGAGTTATAGCTCACCACTGTGACCCGCCGGCCTCGTCAGGGGAACCTTCACGCGGCTCGCATGTTCTTCGATGCAAAACATGACTTTCTCGGCTAATGCCAGTGCAGCACGGCCCTCCCGGCCTCCCACCACCGGTGGCCGCCTGGTTCGGACACAATTGGCAAAAGATTCAAGTTCAGCTTCCAGCGGATCGGTGTTCTGCACTTCGAGCTTCCGGAACGCTATCTGGGGGTTTTGAGCGTCATTTCCGACGCTCAAAAGCAGGGCATCCCGCCTGGAGAAGTCGATGGAAATGTACTCGTGGGGCTGGAAGTATCGGAATTTCCTCACCTTTTCGGTGCTCACGCGGCTGGCCGTAAAGTTTGCGACGGCTCCATTTTCGAATTCGACTCGCGCATTGGCAATATCGACCCTGTCGGTCAGCACGGGCAGGCCGACGGCGCGGACGTCGCGCACCTGCGCGTTGGCCAACCAGAGGACCAGGTCGAGATCATGGATCATGAGATCAAACACCACGTCCACGTCCAGGCTGCGGGGACTGAAAACTCCCAGCCGATGGATTTCAAAGAACAGGGGCTGGTGCGTGACGGCTTTGGCGGCTAGCGCTCCAGGGTTGAAGCGCTCCAGATGACCTACCTGAAGGATCCGCCCCGTACGGTCTGCAATTTCGATCAGTTCATCGGCTTCTTCTAATGTACGCGCAATCGGCTTTTCAAGCAAAGCATCCTTGCCCGCTTCCATCGCCAGGCGCGCCATCGCCGCGTGCTCTGTGGTCGGGATCACGATGCTGACGGCTTCCGCTGATTCGAGGGTCTCTTCCAGGCTCCCGAATGCCTTCACACCCAGTTCGGTGGCCACGGCGTCGGCGCGGCCGTGGTCCCGGTCGTAGACGCCTGCCAGCTCTGCGCCCTTAGCGCGTTTAAGGGCGTGTGCATGCCTTTTCCCGTGCTCGCCCACGCCTATAACGGCCATGGGCACTTTCTGCAGCTCTGGAATAGCGCCCTCGGTCCGCCGCAGAAGCGCCTCGCCCTGCGGCAAAAGATCTGCTAATCGTCCATTCCAATCACGGCGATACCGGCCTGGTTGGCTTCCCCGATCAACTGCTCCCGCTCGAACAGCAGGGTCCTCCCTGAATCGACGGCCAGCACCCGGGCATTCGCGCGCTGCATCACCCGGATGGTTCTGACGCCCGCCACCGGAACATCAAACCGCATATCCTGTTGCGGCTTGCTGACTTTGACGACCACCAGCCGCTTTCCGTTACTCAAAGCCGCGGCGCGCTCGATGGTCGCATCGGTCCCTTCCATTGCCTCGATTGCCACGCAGGCGCGATCCGCGACGACAATGGTCTGCCCGATGTCGAGCCCGGCAATCGTTTTGGCGATTTCCCTTCCGTAGGCGACGTCGGCAAGCTCAGCTTCATCGGGCGCCCTGTCGGTCATCACGCCCGAATCCGCCAGCAGCGGCTTCAGAAACAGGGTCGAATCCACCACCTCGATTCCCCGCGCTTCCAGCATGCTGACAAAGACGCCGATCAGCGCATCAGTATTCTTGCGCTCCATCCCATTCAACGTCCGTTCAACCACCACATCCGGCTTGATGGAACTGAAAAGCTGCACGTGCTTCACCTGGCCCGCCAGCACCACTCTGTTGATGCCCCGCCCGGCGAGCAGTTCCAGCAGCCTGGCAACTTCTCCCAGGCTCAGCCATTCAATCTCACGCGCCTTCTTGCCCAGTTCCGGAAAGGCTTCTTCCTTGATGGCAACCACCAAAGGCTCAACACCTCGATCATGCGCGGCTTCGAGCACCAGAAACGGGAAGCGCCCGTTGCCTGCGATGATGGCATACCGGTCGCTGGCAGCCGTCGCGGCGGGTGTTTCAAGCCCGCCTTCTGCCGTTTCGTGAATTCCTGCCTTTGTGAATTCTTCCGTCACTTGACCACACCCCGAGCCGAGGTCTTGACAAAGTCAACCAGCGCCCGCACGTGAGACGACCTGATCCCGCCGGCCTCAAGCTTTTCGAGGGCCTGACTCGTATTCAATTTGGAACGGCAGAGAATCCGGAAGGCGGCCTGCAACTCATCAATGTCCTCCTTTGGCAGGCCCGCGCGCTCGAGCCCCAGCCGGTTGGCCCCGTACACACCCATGGGCCTGTCAGCCGAAGTTTTTGAGTAGGGCAGGATGTCCTTGTTCACAATCGTGTAGCTGCCCAGAAAGCTGTAAGGCCCAATCCGGCAGAACTGGTGGATTCCGCAAAATGCCCCCACGATGGCGTGGTCGCCGATCTCGACGTGCCCCGCCAGGGACGCTCCGTTTGACATGATGATGTGATTTCCAAGCTGGCAATCGTGGGCAATGTGAACGTAGGCCATCAGCAGGTTATGGCTCCCGATTCGGGTGACGCCTACGTCCGCCGAGGTTCCCCGGTGAACGGTAACGAATTCCCTGAAAACGTTGCCCACGCCGATTTCGAGATAGGTCCGCTCGCCTCGATATTTGAGGTCTTGCGGGTCCTGCCCGATGGAAGCGTAAGGAAAGATTTTGTTTCCCTCGCCGAATTTTGCCGGCCCCTTCAGCACCACGTGCGACATGATCTCGCAGTCTTCGGCCAGCTCCACCTCCTCGCCGATCACGGTGTACGGACCCACCGTGACGCTGCACGCAAGCTGGGCTTTGGGATGAATCACTGCCGTGGGGTGGGCTTTCATGAACCGGGCTTCTCCACGATGGCGAACAGCACCACGGCCTCCGCCACCAGCCTGCCGTCCACGGTGGCGCGCCCCTGCATCTTGCCGAAGTTGTTCCGCCGGTTGAGAAGCTGCATTTCCACGTGGAGCTGATCGCCCGGCAGAACAGGGCGCCGAAATTTGGCGCTCTCGATTCCGCTGAAATAAATGAGCTTCTTGTGCTTCTCAGGCAGGTCGCGATAAATCAGCACGCCGGCCACCTGCGCCATGGATTCGATAATCAGCACGCCCGGCATCACCGGCGCCCCGGGGAAATGCCCCTGGAAAAACTGCTCGTTGATGGTCACATTCTTCAGCCCAACAATACGCTTCTCGGGCTCGAGCTCAAGGATTTTATCGACCAGCAAAAAGGGATACCGGTGCGGGAGAAACTTCATGATTTCCGCAATCCCGTACACCGGCCTCGCTTCTTGCGGCGAACGTTTTTCCGTTTCTGAGGTCATAATAGGGTTGTCCACAATGCACCATCCGACGGTTATCCTGATTGGTCCACGCGCCGGACCCGCCATGATCCGAAAGCACGCGAGCAGGAGACGGCAAATACCGTAACAGCATTATAGTCGAAAGGTTAACAGGCTCCAAATGCGCGCTTCCTCCCAGCGTCCTGGCTCGAACATTGCCGAGGGCGGGCCGGCTCTTTCGATTATGCTAAACTGGCAGGTTATCCAAACCCAGGGAGGCAATCACCGTGGCCGCGCGCATTCTCGATGGCAACAGGATTCGTGACGAGATCAAGCAGGAACTCTGGGATGAGATCCGCCGATTGAAAGCCGCCGGCATCACGCCCGGCCTGGCGGCGGTGCTGGTGGGCGAAAATCCCGCCTCCCAGATTTACGTCCGCAGCAAAGTCAAAACTTGCGAATCGCTGGGCCTTTACAGCGAAAAGATCGAGTGGCCCGCCGACACCACCACCGACCGCCTGCTGAAGCTCGTTCATGACCTCAATACCCGCGATGACATTGACGGAATCCTGGTCCAGCTTCCGCTGCCCCCGCAGGTAGACTCCCAGCGGGTGCTTGAATCCGTCGATCCGGCCAAAGATGTTGACGGCTTTCACCCCGTGAGCGTGGGCAATCTTGTCCGTAACAGCCCAGGTCTGGTTCCCTGCACTCCGGCAGGAATCATAGAAATCCTGCGCCGCAGCGGCATCGCCATGAAAGGCGCGCGGGCCCTTGTGATTGGGCGCAGCGATATTGTGGGAAAGCCCGTCGCCATGCTGCTGCTGCACAACCACGCCACCGTCACTATCTGCCATTCCAGAACGCAGGATCTGCCTGCCGTGGCGCGCGAAGGAGACATACTCGTGGCCGCGATGGGCAAGCCGGCGTTCGTCACCGGCGACTTCATCAAGCCCGGCGCCACCATCATCGACGTCGGAATCAATCGCCTGACAACAGAAGAAGAGGTCCGTAAGATTTATCATCATCCGGCAGGGCCGCTGGAAAAGCTGCGGGAGAAAGGGTCGGTGCTGGTCGGCGATGTTCAGCCGGAAGACGCTCGTGAGAGAGCAGGAGCGTTTACGCCCGTGCCGGGAGGCGTGGGGCCGCTCACTATCGCCATGCTGATGTCCAACACTGTCAAGGCGGCAAAACTTCGCCGGGGCATGAAGGCTGCCGCAAAAGCCTAAGCGCGCCACCCGTCATTCCGATCCCGCAAAGCGGGAGAGGAATCTGTTTTGCCTTGACGCACAAGCACTTCCATCATTCGCGGTTCCATTCTGAATCAATGTCCATGAGCGACTTTGCGCGTAGCTTCGGCTTGACAGGCGGCATCGCCTCCGGCAAAACCACCGTGGCAGCCATGCTGCGTGAGCTCGGAGCGTGCATCGTCGATGCTGACAAGGTCGGCCATGAAATGCTGCTCTCAACCTCGCCCGCGTTCCCTGAGCTCGTGGCGGCGTTCGGGCGCGGGATTCTCGACTCCGCCGGTCGCATTAACCGCAGCAAACTCGGCCCCCTGGTTTTCGCAGACCCCGCAAAGTTGCAGCAGTTGAATAGCATCGTTCATCCCCGCATCATTGAGCGTATCAGCCAGCTTTCCGAGGAGTATCGCAATCAAAACACCGAAGCAATCGTTGTCGTCGACGCCGCGCTGATTTACGAGACCGGCATCCCCGGGCGTTTTTTGAAGACGATTGTCGCTTGGTGCCTGCCGGAACAGCAGGTTGAGCGGCTGATCGCGAAAACGGGCTTAAGCCGCGAAGAAGTCGAGAAACGCATCGCCAGCCAGATGCCTGCGGAAGAAAAGCGCCGCCGCGCCGATTTTGTGATCGATAGTTCCGGCAGCCTCGAAGAAACCCGCCGCCAGGTCCAGGAGCTTTATCCCGTGTTGCAGCAACTGGTCCGAACCCCGTGACGCAAGCGGCACAAGGGCATTCTTCCCTCCGCGAAACGGCCAAGCAATCGCATCTTCTTCCGAGCGGTTAAAACCACCTGATTTTCTTCCCCAATCGTGATAAAACTACCTCGCTCAGTTTTTCTGACCCACATCCAAAGGAGCGCCCAGCGATGAAGAAGAGTTCCATCGTTCTCGTTGTTTTTTTTGCCAGCCTTGCGGTCCTGATTTGTTTCGAACTCCGCGCCAGCGGGCAGCAGCACAAGGAACCGATTGGTTACGAAGACACGCCCATGCTGCCCGGCGGCAAGTGGCATGTGCATGACGGCCGGCGCCCTCACCCGCCCGTCGTCACGCCGGGCACTTTCAGCAGCCAGCAGACTCCAGCCCAGCCGCCCTCCGACGCCGTCATTCTGTTTGACGGCAAGGATCTTTCCAAGTGGCAGTCTGAAAAAGGCGGCGCCGCCGGATGGAAAGTTGAAAATGGCTATGTTGAAGTAGTTCCCGGAACGGGCGTCATCGAGACGAAAGAGAAATTCGGTCCCATTCAACTCCACCTCGAATGGAGTGAGCCCAATCCTCCCCGTGGAGAGAGCCAGTCTCGAGGCAACAGCGGCGTCTTCCTCCAGGGCCAGTACGAAATCCAGGTGCTCGACAGCTACAACAACATTACTTACGCCGACGGCCAGACCGGCGCCGTCTACGGCCAGCATCCGCCGCTCGCCAATGCCTGCCGGCCGCCCGGAGAGTGGCAGACCTACGACATAGCTTTTACGCCGGCCATTTTTCAGGGCGGCGAGGTCTCGATGCCCGCTTACGTCACCGTCTTTCAGAACGGCGTGCTCGTGCAGGACCACACGGAAATCTGGGGCTCGACCGGCCACCGCATCTTCCCGCATTACAAGCCGGACATCGGAAGCACCGGCCCGCTGATTCTCCAGGACCACAACAATCCCGTGCGCTATCGCAACATCTGGATTCGTCAAATCAAGCCCGTCCAATAAGACGGTATTTTGGGTCGATGAAAGGCTGCTCCGTTCGGTTGGCCTCTCCCCGATTTCTGACCGAGAAATCCCATGAAGGCGTTCAGTCTGACTCTTCGCATTCTCGGCGGCACGCTGGTGCTGATGGCTCTCCAGGCCCTCTGGAGTCATCCCCGCAGCCTGGCGCAATTCGAGCGTTCCATCCTCCCGGACGTTCTGATCGTTCTGGCCCTTGCGTTCGTCGCGGCGGGCTCGCATCAGCAAGGCTGGAAATTGTCCGGAACCCTGTTCATCCTTTACTTCGGAATCAATCAGTTGAATACGCTCGATGAAGCCCTGTTATTTAATATCGGTGTGACAACTTCGCAAGGCCTTCTCTCGATAGCTTCGGGATTCCTGACTTCGATCGTATTCGCACCGCTGCTCGTCCTGGTGCTCGGCTGCTGGAACAAGCCGCCGGGACGGGCAAAACCCCTCGTTGCGCGATCGGCGGCAAGCTGGGCCGGACGCATCCTGATCGGCGACCTGCTCTACGTCCTCTGCTATTTCGTTGCCGGGATCATAACGTTTCCCTTCGTGAGAGAATTTTATGCCGGAACAACGCTGCCGGGGCCGGGAAGCATCTTGGAAATGGAGGTTTTCCGCGGTTTTGTGTATGTCGCTGCCGGACTGGCGGTTGCTCACGGCATGAAAGGCGAACGCGCAAAGGCCGCGATTTCACTGGGCCTTTCGTTTCCCGTGCTCGCCGGCGTCGCTCCATTGCTGTTGCCCAACCCCTACCTGCCGGCTTATGTCCGCCTCGCCCACGGATTTGAAATCGGAATCTCTAACCTGGTGTATGGAGTGCTTCTCGGCTACCTGATCACACGCAAAGCCGTACCCGCCGCCGGCGGGCTCTTGGCCGAGAGCGCGGAATCGCTGCTCTGAGCTTTGGCGCCTCCTGCCAGAGTCTCCGCTGCCTCGACCTGATGACCAACATTACTAATCAGCGCCGCAGAACACTTGTCTTAAACATCTGCGGCTCGTACCATTAAATGAGAGGGGGAATCGCAACGCTGCGGGGGTTGCGAAACCTGCCACCCTTCCAGACGCGATCTTACAAGCACCTCGAAAAACCCGACCGACTGGAGGCCACGATGAAAATCTTTGTTGCAGGTGGAACGGGTGTTCTGGGACGGGCGAGTGTGAAGGCGCTGCTGGAGGCGGGGCACCAGGTCCGCGCGACGGTTCGAAATGATGAGAAGGCGCTACTGGTCCGCGAGCTTGGGGCTGAACCGGCCCAGGCGGACCTTTACGACCCCAAAGAAGTCCGGCAGGCGATTGCCGGTTGCGAAGCCCTCCTGCGATTGACCACCAAAATTCCTCCCATGGCCAAAATGCGCAGCCACGACGCCTGGCAGGAAACGAATCTGCTGCGCACCGAAGGGGCGCGCATCCTGGTGGATGCAGCCATCGCAGAAGGCGTGAAGATATTCATTCACGAATCCGTCACCTTTGTCTATGCTGACGGTGGAGACCAGTGGATCACCGAAGACAGTCCTACCGACGACGGCGACAGCGAAATACTGCGTTCTGCGCTGGACGGCGAAAAAGAAGCGGCGCGTTTTTCCGGTTCCGGAGGCAGTGGAATCGTCCTTCGTTTCGGGGGCTTTTACGGGGTCGACTCCAGTCAGACGGCTGAAGTGATCAACCTGATGCGGCGGCGCCTGATGGTCCAGCCCGGGCCCGGCTCCCATTACATCAGTTCCATTTACATCCCGGATGCCGGCACGGCTGTCGAGGCTTCGCTGAGCGTGCCCGCCGGTGTCTACAACGTGGTGGACGAAAATCCCGTGACCTTCAGCGACTATCTGCAAACGCTGGCCGATGCCGCCCATGTGCCGAAACCAGTCCGGCTTCCCGGCATGGCGGGAAAGGCTACTTTCGGGGATGTGTGGAGCTATCTCTCGCGCTCTCAGAGGGTATCAAACGCCCGCTTCAAGGAGGCATCCGGCTGGCGACCCAGCGTGCCAAGCGTCGCCCAGGGCTGGCCGCTCGTTGCCGCCGCTCTCAAGCCCGCCGTCCGTGCCAAGGCGCAGACAAAAACTCACTTTTAGCAGCCGGGTAGCGCAGCAGCCTCGGGTTGTGAGACTCTGCGGCCTTTGAGCCGGGCAGCGCAGCAGTCTCGCGTTACGAGACTCTGCAGCCATCACAGGTGGCACACACGTTTGATTCCCTTCTGCGTTTGGAAGCACTCTACTTCAATCCTTCCTTCACCACCTGGTCTGAGAAGTGTACGTAGGTAAAAACCTCCGGGATGTGAGAATCGTAGTATCCGTGCTTGTTCCACGTCCAGCCGGGACTCACTTCCAGCCGCTCGCCTTTCTTGTTCACCTGCTGGAAGCGCGAGCAGTCAATCCGCCACACGTCTGCATCCTTCGGCGGCAGTGAGCGGCCGTCGGCAAGCAGCTCAAGCCCTTTCCACGGAAACGCCAGTTCTACCGTCCAGCCCTTGTCCAGGTCGTTGCGCTTGTTGAGCGTGCCGTCCACGTGTACGGCATGCTGGAGGCCGGGATAATCCCAGTCGAGAAACCCATAGCGCCAGCCGCGCGGATGAATGTGCCCGCCGATCCCCTCGATCTCCATGACCTTGTGCCGCGCCGGGTCCCATTCCGGCTTGCCGTGGAATTTCCCGCCCGACTTCAATTGGTCTTTCCAGATCCAGAAGACTTCATAAACCGTGTTGAGCGCGTTGATCTCAAACTCGTAGTAAGCGTCCTGGCCGGCGATGAAGACCTCCAGATCGTTGTCCTCGTAAATCTTTGAGTCGCACTCGGTCAGCGTGGCCCAAACGTCCGGCTCTTCGGCGCGGAAACCGAAATAAAGGTTCTCGTCGTCCCACAGGATCGCGACGCGTGTATCAAACCACGCCGGCTTACCCGTCACAATATCCACAAAAGCGCTCGAACGCGGCGCCATCGCCCACGATGGCTCATCAAGCCTGCCGTCCACCGTGATCGCCCCCGCCGCCCGGTACGCCGTGTAATGCGCCAGCTTTTCAACCGGTCCACTTCCCATCCCCCGTTTCTCCATTTCGCAAATTTAAGTCGCAGCGCGGAAGGATTATATCAGGTGCGCAACCGCCAGAACTCCAACACACTTCAGCCTTGCCAAATCACAACTCTTTGACTTTACAACATGTCCAGGCAGAGTTAAGGTTATGCCGCCTTCGCTTGACATAAGGCGAATAAAAAGCGAACATACGACTTGTTTCTTTGAAGAAGTGCGACAGCTAGGAACGAAACCACGGTGCTGGCGGGCAAAATGAATGAACAAGAAATTTCGACGGTTGATGGTCTGCCGGTTCGCAGCAGCGGAGCTTGGGCTGAGGAAAAGCTCTACTATCTTCGCCGGTACCTGGATATCTTTTCAAACGGTATGAAAAACAAGTGGGGCGGAAGGATGTATTACGTCGACCTATTTGCTGGCTCCGGTCGGTGCCGTGTTCGAGGGACCAAAAAGGAGTTCGACGGATCTCCACTGATCGCCTTGACGGATTTTGATTTTGCGAAGTACTACTTCTTCGAGTCCGAGCCTGCCTGCTTTCACGCCCTGGATGCGAGGGCGAAGGCACGAGCACCGAATAAAATAGAATAGTTGCAGATAATACTGGGGGATTGCAGCGACACGATTGAACGCGCAAACCTGCCCTTGGAAGGCTTGGGAGTCGCCTTCATAGATCCCACTGGAATTTCACAAATCCCTTTTGAAACGATCCGAAGGCTGACCACTGGTCGTAAGGTCGACTTGATAATAAATTTTCCAGAAGGCATGGGAATTCGCATGAATCTCCACCAGTACACAGACACAGAGACCAACGCGTTAAGCCGTTTCATGGGGAGCGAGAGGTGGAAAACCCGATATCAACAATCAACAACATCGTTTGACCTGGTTTGCTCAGAAATAGCTAAGGAATACTTGGCGAATCTGGAGTCGCTGGGATATCGTTCGCTGGACAGCGATTGGATACCGGTGCGAACAGACCAAAATGCAGTAATCTATTACCTCCTGTACGCTAGCAAGCATCCGAGGGGCAACGACTTCTGGCACAAGATTACTCGAATTAATCTCCATGGCCAGCGTGAGCTCTTTCCATGAGAGTGGAGAGCATCTAATGCCCGAGCATATTTTCGAGCAGCGTCGAAGGCGAGGAGAATAGCAATGTCGTTTGAATCCTCAATCGAATGGACAGACGCCACGTGGAATCCGGTTCGCGGGTGCACCAAGGTCAGTCCTGGGTGTAAGCATTGTTACGCTGAGACATTCGCCGAGCGGTTCCGAGGCGTCAAAGGGCATCCTTACGAGCAGGGTTTTGATCTGCGTCTGGTGCCGGAAAAACTTGGCGAACCGCTGCGCTGGCGCTCGCCGAAAATGGTCTTTGTGAATTCGATGAGCGATCTGTTTCAAGTCGGCGTTTCCGACGATTACATTATCGCCGTTGCCCAAGTTATGGCCCATGCAAACTGGCACACCTTCCAGGTGCTCACCAAGCGGGCTGACCGCCTCCGCAAACTTCTCTCCACAAAACTCCGTTCCTTCGGTTCCGAACCTCACATCTGGTGGGGCGTCAGTGTCGAGAACCGGAAACACGGACTGCCGCGAATTGATCATCTCCGCTCCGCCCCGGCAACTGTTCGCTTCCTCTCCATCGAGCCGCTGCTGGAAGACCTGGGTGGATTGAATCTGGATGGCATCCACTGGGTGATCGTGGGTGGAGAGAGCGGCCCCGGAGCGCGCCCGATGAAAAAAGACTGGGTCTTGTCCATCAAAGAACAGTGCCGCGCGGCGCATGTCCCTTTCTTCTTCAAGCAGTGGGGCGGAGTCAGAAAATCGGCCGCCGGTCGATTGCTGCAGGGAAAGACTTACGACGAATTTCCCATTGGAATTCAACATCCAGTCCGAGCCGCGCACGAATTAACGCCCTCAAGCCCAAGCCATGCTTCGCGGCCCGTCCCGTTGTGAAGCGATCTCGACCAGGTTCCAGCACGTTGGAATTTAGCGATTTTCGCCGATTTGGCAAAAGGCGATTTCGCTTGACTTTCGTAGGCTAGTCGTGGTAGCCTTCTTCTGTAAACAGCGGAAAGACGCGCGATGGAATTGGTTAGTCTGAACAGGTTCCAATTCATTGGAAACGGCCAGTCGGCAGAGGTTGACGACAAGATTGTAAGACAAAAGAATACCTTTTTTAAAAAACAAACCGGAGAGGTTATTGAAAACAAAGGATCGGGCGGAAAAACAAACCGGAACAAACCGAAAAACAAAGCGGAGAAGTTGTTGAAAACACCGTAGCTGTGGAAAAAACAAACCGGAAACAAACCGGAAATCACCCCAGGAACAAACCCGAGACAAGCTAGCCTGTTTTTAAGTGACCTGCCGCCGGCAAGACTTTGATGCAGTCGAACATGCCGCGCGCTGGAACACTGGCAGCAATGCTGGCTGCGGTGCGCCACGAGCGCGGAAATCATAGCCACTGATACCGCCATGCAGCGGGCCGTCCATGTCTATTCCTGCCGGGTGACGCGTTCGGCGATCCAGAATTTGCCGGGCTCGAAGCCGGCGCGCTGCGCGACATCGTGGGCCAGAAGCTGGATGAGGAGGATATCCACCAAAGTCCCGAGGCCCAGCCGGATGGGATCGACGTGGATCAGGCGCATGTCGTGGACGTTCTCGACAGCGCGATCAGCAATCAGCAGCACCCGCCCTTTGTGGGAGCGGATGTCATCGGCCAGCTTCAGCAGCAGCGTGGCCGGCTTTCGGGTGCGCGGCGCCGCCGCATCGGGCTGGGTGTGCCGGGCAAAAATAATGTAGCAGTGCGATGGATTGACAATCTCAATCGGGCCGTGGCGGAATTGCGCCGCCGTAATGGGCTCAGCGGCGAGGCGGGCGACTTCCTTGAACATTAGCGCCCCCTGGAACGCTGAAGCCATGTCCGCTCCTCTCGATAGCAGAGCGACGTAGGGCGGATGGTTGAAGAACTCGAGCGTGGGCAGCATCAGGTCGTCACGGCGTTCCAGGATTTTTTCCTGTGCATCCACGGCGTGCAGCAGCGCCTGGCTTAGCGGCCGGTTGAGTTCTCCCGCGATGGCAAACGCCAGGTACATCAACACCGCCACGGCGCAGGTATAGGTCTTGGTGCTCACTGCCGCCTGGACACCGGCCATCATCGGCAGCAGCAGCTTCCCTGCCCTGGCCAGATGGCTGCCCTCGACGTTGGTGACGGCGACAACGCTGATCTTTTTCGGGAGGACCTCAAGCAGCCGGGTCACTTCCACGGTTTCGCCCGATTGCGATACAACCACCAGCAGAGTGTCTGGGCTCAGCACCCTCAGATGATGGTGCAGCAGTTCGGCCGCCTCCCAGACGATGGCGCGGTATCCCATCGCCGTCAGCCAGGCCTGCGCCGGATAAGCGGCATGAAGCGAAGAGCCCATGCCCGTAAAAACCACCAGCGTCTCGCGTGAAATGCCGAGCTTCTTGCGCGTGCTCATCGGAATGGCGCCGGGGCTGGCATAGTATTTGCGAACGCACGAAAGCGCGTCCGGCTGCTGCAGGATTTCTTCCATCAGAGGAGTCATGGTTGTCGGCTCGTGCATTGGATTTGCTGAGCCCGTTCGCCCTCCGCCTGCGAACCGCCCTGATCTCGCAGAGCGGGAGAAGGGGCTCAGGATAAATTCCGCGTGCCGAGGCGCGTACCGGCTATCGCACCCAGCCCGGCTACTCGCTCTCTTCACAGCGCGCCGCACTTACCCGGCGATTCTAGCACTGTGACCAGAAGATTGAAAACCACTCGATTGCGAATGCCGGCAGTAAACGCCTCGGCGCACGTAGAAGCTGCCGGTTAGCAAAGGCAGAGGTTCGCAATACGATGAGAGGGCGGATAAGAATGGGCAGCGGTGAAATCTGCGGATCGCTGGTAATGTTCCGTGGTTCGCTAATGATTCTGATGAAAGCGGAAGAATCGGGGTGGGAGAGAAAAAAGCTGGGGCCGGAGGTTGTCCGGCCCCGGCGGGTGTTAAAGTTGAACGACGTTCGCCGCTTGGAGTCCCTTCGGTCCCCTTACGACTTCGAACTCGACGGGCGCACCTTCCTGAAGGCTACGATAACCGTCTCCCTGGATCGCAGAAAAGTGGACGAAGACGTCCTCACCACCTTGCCGCTGGATGAAACCATACCCCTTGCTGGCGTTGAACCATTTAACGGTTCCTTGCTCACGATTGTTACTCACGTTTACTTCTACTCCTTGTTGATAGTTCGCGCCGTCAGTTCTGTGCTTCACTTCCGTGGCTGAAAGACACAAACAGCCGCAATCTTCCCTCGCAGCCTTTGAGTACAACTCGAAAGGGATACAAGAGCGACAAACGCAGGTCTTATTTTGCCATAAGGTAATAGAACTAACAATACTCTTTTTTCATTAGATGCGGCGGAGGGATTTGCGCGACGGCGTAACTAGAAGGAATAAAGCGTGTATGCCGGCCTATCCTTGCAGGCAGGATTCCTCCACCAGGATAGCATGCACACTGCGCGGCCCATGCACGCCGCGAACGAGGATCTGTTCGATGTCGGCTGTTCGGCTGGTGCCTGAAACAAACACAACTGAGCGTGCGGGGCTGGCCTGCCCAGGATCACGCGAGACCGGGAGATGTTGGAGGACCTCGTCAAGCGTGGCGCGAAGCTGGCTGCGGCGGTACAGCGCAATGTGGACGGGGGGAGCCAGCGAGGCGAGTTGGCTCCCTTCTGTGGCGCTGGTCAGGACAAGGCTGCCGGTCTCGGCCAGAGCGAAGTCTACGCCGGTGATGCCTGCACCCGCTGCAAAGCATTCATCGCGGAATGAACTGCCTGCTTTCGGCTCTTCTGTACCTGCAGGCCATCCTACAACCCGAATACCTCGGTTCCCAAGCAAGCTCCCAAGTTGCAGTTGGTCAAGGATCGGGTTACGCGACAGAACAACGCTTCCAATCTTGGTCTGCTCCAAAATTGAACAAAGTGTCTCCTCCAATCCCTCCAAAGTCGAAGCTTGGTACGGGTTGCAACCCAGACTCTGCAGCGCCGATTCAAACCGCTCAGCCAATTCTCCGGGCGGAATCGGCGGCATGATGTCCACAATGGGAGGAGGCAATCTGGATTCAGCAGTAAAACTCGCACCTTTCTCCTGTGTTTTCAGTACGTTCCGAATAGTACCGAGCATTTCGTCGCGACTTGACACTGGCTACGCTCCCGCCACCCGACCTTCTTGCAGCCGGTTGGCTGAGATTGTACCACATGCCGATTTTGCGACTCTCATCTGCACTCAATTGCTTCCTTGCGATTTTTTTCGCTCCATGCTAAATTTTTTTGCAACCTTCGCCCTTTCCAAACCATCAGAAACTCCGGAAAGAGAATAGAAGTATACACACGACCATAAGGAAGGTTCGTACAATGTCAGTAACAGTGAAAGCAAGAACGAGCGCCTATCGAGCGATGCTGTTGAAAAAGCGGCAGGAACTTTTGAGTGGCTCCAGAAACACCCCAGAGGCTCTGTCGGCGATTCAGGCGGCCGATGAAATGGAGTTTGCCGTGCGTAGCGTCGAGCAGGACGTCAACGTCACAACGGCAAGTGTTCGCAGCCGCATGCTTAGGCAGATCGACTACGCACTGGAGCGTGTGGCGGGGGGCACTTATGGCGAGTGCCAGTCCTGCGGAGAACAGATTTCTCCCAACCGGCTGAAGGCGATTCCTTGGGCAGAGTGTTGCCTCAACTGCGAAGAACTAAGAATCAGGAACTAACGGAATCGCCGGCCGAGCACCACGATTGCGATTCCGCCGCCCGCGTTTTTACCGAGGTCTGCATCTACTTTCGCCAACTTGCTGGGTACGCGCTGCACCCATCCGGACATGCCGAAGCAGCACCACATCGGCGACCTGGAAAGCCCTGAGGGGTTAAGGTTTCACCGTCGCCAGTGGAGCTTCGAGCGTATTGGCTGGATTGCGCTGGGCTTATTCGTCCTGCTCGCCCTCGCCGGCTTGTTCGGCATGGGTCCAGCGAGTCATGCGCGTGCAGCAAGCGCCGACGGCCGGCTCAGGGTGGAGTACGAGCGGTTCGCGCGCCGCCAGGCGCCATCAGAGTTGGTCCTATATTTTTCCCCGCAAGCCGTAAGGGATGGGCGTCTGCGCTTCTGGATTTCTCGCGATTACCTCGACGAAGTCGGTGTGCAGCAGATCGTCCCGCAGCCGTCGAGCACTGATCTCGGCGGCGAGAAGATTTACTTCGACTTTAATATCGATCCAGGTAGCGAATACCGTGCGGTTACTTTCGAGTTGCAGCCGGAGCAGACGTCGCGCCTCCAGGCCAACGTCGGCCTTGACGGCGGCAGTGAGGTCCGCTACTGGCAGTTCATTTATCCCTAAATCATGGACACCGTACTCCGCGCCGTTGGCATCTATTTCGTGCTGCTCCTGGTGTTCCGCATTGCGGGCAACCGCTCGCTTGCGCAGATCACGATGTTCGACTTCGTGCTGTTGCTGATCATCAGCGAAAGCTCGCAGCAAGGCATCACCGCCAACGACTACTCGTTCACCAACGCTGTCGTCCTGATATCTACGCTCGTACTCGTGGACGTTCTGCTCTCGCTTTGGAAGCAGCGCTCCGAGAAAATGGAGCGCCTGCTGGACGGCATGCCGTTGATCCTGGTGCGCCACGGCGAAGTGTTGCAGGTGCGGCTCGACAAAGTGCGCGTGGACCAGAAAGACATTTTGGAAGCGGCGCGCGAGCTACAGGGCATCGAGCGCCTCGACCAAATCAAATATGCTGTGCTCGAGCGCGGCGGCGAGATCACCATCATCCCGTGGGAGGGTTCACCCGCAGCGGATGAAGGCGCGACTGCCAAGAAAGCCTCTTAGCACGGCAGGCAGTCTAATCGGTCAACATTTCCAGACTCATCAACTAATTTACTGGTCTCGATTCGAGCTGTTGTGGCGCTTGTTTCTTTGCGGTACAATGCCTGTCCGCCCAAAGAGTCCGAAAGGCGTAGGTGGCGCAAGCTGCCGCAGCAGAAATCCAGTCATCGAGACGACATGCCATGAAGATCACAGCCGTTGAACCCGTCGTACTAGGCGCCGCTTGGCGGAACCTGATCTTTATCAAGGTCAGGACCGACGAGGGTCTGGTCGGAATCGGCGAGTGTACGCTTCACAACCGCGAAGAAGGAATTCTCGGTTACCTGCCGGGAGCCGTCCGCCGGCACGTTATCGGCTCCGACCCGTTCAATACTGAAGACCTGTGGCTCCGTATGTACCGAAACGAGTTCTGGCGCAATGGCCCCATCGCGGCTACGGTGATGAGCGGAATCGAGATCGCCTGCTGGGACATCGTGGGCAAAGCCTGCGGCCAGCCGGTGTGGAAAATTCTCGGCGGCCAGTGTCATGAAAAAGTGAAGGCTTATGCTAACGCCTGGTACACGGTTGAGCGCAAGCCGGAAGAATTCGCCAAACGGGTGAAGGTGGTGCTCGACAAGGGCTACAGGGCGCTTAAGGTCGATCCATTCGGGCCGGGCGGGCTTGAGATTTCACACGCTGAAAAGGTGAAGTCCGTCAAACTGGTTGCCGCCATTCGCGAGGCGGTCGGGCCCGACGTTGAGATTTTCGTCGAGATGCACGGCCGCTTCAGCGCCGCCACCGCCATTGAGATTGCGCGCATGCTGGAACCGTACCACCCCGGCTGGATCGAAGAGCCTTGCCCGCCGGAAGATATTCCCTCGCTCGTCAAGGTGGCCAAGCACGTCAATCTGGCCGTCGCCACCGGAGAACGCTATTACACGCGCTACGGTTTTCGCGAAGTGCTGGAATCCACCGCGCCCGACATCCTTCAGCCCGACGTGATCCACGCGGGCGGACTGATGGAGATGAAAAAGATCGCTGCCATGGGCGACGTTCGCTCGATGGTGATGGCGCCCCACAATTCCAACGGCCCGGTTTGCACCGCTGCCAGCGTCCACTTTGATTTCTGCACTACCAACGTCAAAATTCAAGAATGCTTTGACGATTTCTCGGAGACGTGGGTGGTGGACGCCGTCCCCGGAACGCCGCGGCCCAAAGACGGTTATTTCTACCCACCGCAGAAGCCCGGCCTCGGCGTGGAACTGAACGAGGACCTCATCAAGGAGCATCCCTACAAGGAAGGCTTCTTCAACATGTGGGAAAAAGACTGGCACATGCGCCAGTTCACCAGTTGACCGCAGCTTCTCCGTCAGGAGGCATTTATCAACTCTAGCCGTCGCAAGTTCCTGCAGTCCACTCTGGCGGCGCCGATGGCGCTGGCGCTGGGCGGCCCCGCCTCTGAATCGCTGGAGTCCCTGCTGCTGCCTCCCGGCCAGATGTCTTTCCAGAATCGTGACATCATCCGCTACGATTCGCATTGCTTTACCATCAACGGCCGCGACACGTTTTTGAACGGGGGAGCGTTCCATTATCCTCGCTGCCCTCAAACCCTCTGGCGAGACCGGCTGCTTAAGTTCAAGCGTGCGGGGTTCAATACCGTCGAGAGCTACATCTTCTGGAACTACCACGAGCCGGAAGAAGGCCGTGCCGATTTCAGCGAGCTGGAGAGCTACATCCAACTGATCAAAGAAATGGGCTTGTGGCTGATCGCGCGCATCGGTCCGTACGCCTGCGCGGAGTGGGATGCGGGCGGATTTCCCCACTGGGCGATTGCCAGGCAGTTTCCGCTGCGCAGCGATAATCCCGAAAGCGTCAAAGCTTCGCAGCACTGGTACAGCCTGGTGCTGCCCATCATCGCCAAAAACCAGATCACCGCCGGCGGGCCTGTCATCCTGGTGCAGGTTGAGAACGAGTACAACTTCTGGAAAGGAGTTTCCGACTCGCAGAAGCGCGCCTATATTACCACGCTGGCGCAGACGGCCTGGAGCGGCGGAATCGACGTCCCGCTCATCACCTGCTGGACGCAGCAGTCCCGCGAAAATTCCGACCCGAACATGGCGCGCATCGCCGACTTCTGCAACTTCTATCCGCGTTGGAAGATTACTGATGAAGTGCTACCCGCGCTTGCCAGGCTGAAAGTCGAGGAGCCATCATCGCCCGCCGGCGTTACGGAGTTGCAGGGAGGATGGTTCAGCAAGTTTGGCGGAAAGCTTTCCGTTGATCAGGAAGGCGTTGGCCCGGAGCAGCTCAATACGCTCACCAAAACGGTAATCGAGCAGGGCGCCACCTTCTACTGCTACTACATGGGTCTTGGCGGCACCAATTTCGAGTGGGCGGCAAAAGACCTGACCACTACGTACGATTACGCCGCGCCTATCCGGGAGCCGGGTGGGTTGTGGGGCAAATATTACGAGGCCCGCGGCATCAGTCTGGCACTGGGTATGTTTGGCGAGCAACTCGCCCGCGCGGACATGCAGCCCGGCGCAGTGGATTCGACGAACCCGGCGGTCAGCGCCATCCAACGCTCCTCCGGCAAGAGCGGGTTCCTCTTCATCCGGGAAAACGCCAATGCCGAGCAGGAATTCAAGCTGACGTTCACGGACCCGGCAAGCCCCTCGCACCGCACCATAGCGGCGCCGCGCCAGGGGCAGTTGAGCATTGGCGCGCGTGAAATGAAGATGCTGCCTATCTATCTGCCGATTGGCGAAACCACGCTTCGCTACTCGACGGCGGAAGTGCTGGCCCATGGCCTGAACCTGGACACATGGTATCTGGTGCTCTATGACGACCCTGGGCGAGTGGCAGAAGTTTCCCTCGCCACGGAAGATGAGCCCCACGTGGAGGGCGATACCACTTACATCTACTGGGACCGCGAGTACCAATCTGTGGTGTTCGGCGTTCGCTTCGACCAGGACGAAAAGACCCTGATTGTAAATCATAACCTGGTCGTGATCCTCGCTCCACGGCAGCGAGCGCTGCGGACCTGGATCGCGGGTTTTCCCATCAAGAATTTTGCTGGCGCGGAAGGCGACAAGCCCGTTTCCATCCCCTTTATTTCAGACGCCGCTCTGCTGGTCACGAGCGGCTCCGAGCGGAGCCGCATCTGGGTTGACCTGCAATTCCGCCCCGGCAAACACGAGCTAACTGCCCTGCTCCCTCCCGTGCCGGCCAAATGCCACGTTGACAGCAGCGAAACAGAGCTCCGGTATACGCGCCAGGGACGTACCGCGCGCATCAGTTTTCAAACGCCCGAGCTCCCCAGCCAGCCGGTGTTCATCAGGCAGGTCCAAACGTGGATCGAAAAACTCTCCGGGCAGGATGCCGGCCAGTGGGTCGCATCGATACTGCGGCCGCTTGAAGAGCTCGGTCCCATTCCCTACGGTTACGTCAAGTACCGTTCCGGGCCGTTCGCTTACAGCGGCCAGAGCAAAATGTTTATTTCCACTTTTGCCGATGATGCGAAAAAAGTTTTCTTGAACGGCAAACTGGTCCCCGAGGCTTCAAACAAAAAGAAGCAGGTGGAAATTGAGCTTGCGAAATACGCGAAACAGGGCGCCAATACGCTGGACATTTCATACGAGCTTTTCGGCTCTCCCAATTTCGGCGCAAACATCGGCGAACTAAAGGGCATCCAGTCGGTGAGAATGGGCACTGATGCGCAATCTGCTGCGCCGGTTGAGCACTGGCAAATTCAGCGATTCCCGGCTCCCGCGCAGGATCGGGGCAAGATTGATCCGACGCAGGCTCCCGGAGGCTGGAGCGCGCCGGTAGCGATCGGCACGGGCGGAGGTAAAGAACTGCTTCCGTTCTTCACCTGGTGCAGCGCCGAGTTCGGTGTCCAGCAGCCTTCTCAAGAATGGTTCGCTCCCTGGAAGCTCACCCTTGAGGCTGAGCGCGATGCCCTGCTCTACCTGAACGGCCGCTTCGTGGGCCGCTATATGACCATCGGTCCGCAGAGAGATTTTTACCTTCCCGAACCCTGGTTCACGAGCGAAGCAGGCCAGAAAAACATCCTGATCATTGTCCTGGCGTATACCAACCAGCCCGGGCACATCCGGACGCTGCGCGTGGCTCCTTACGAGGAGTACGCAACTCGCCGGACTCGGATAGAATTTGGATGGTAGGATAGAGTCTTTCCGGTTGGATCATTCACCTGCCGACCGGCATTACTTGCGCCCGCCTGCCGTGCGGGCCGCCACGCAATACCGGAACAGACAAATGAAACGAACACCACAGGCACAAAAGCAGCCGCGCGCAGCAGGAGCATCGAGGCCCGTCGGGCTTGGAATCATCGGCGTCGGCACCGTGGGCACGGGAACCATCAAGGTGCTGCAGGAGCACCAGGCGGAGATCGAGCGCCGGCTCGGTTGCAGGCTTCAACTGAAGATGATCTGCTCACGCAGCATCCACAGCAAGGACTTCTCCTGGATCAGGAGCAAGCCCGCGCTTACTACCGATTGGAAAGAAGTGGTCCACAATCCGGCCGTGGACATTGTGGTGGAGCTGGTGGGGAAGCTTCCTACCGCTCGGGCCATCGCCTTTGCCGCTGTGAACGCGCGCAAGCATCTGGTGACCGCCAATAAGCAACTGGTGGCCGAGCATGGCATTGAGTTGGTGGGCCGCAGCCTCGAGATGGGCGTCAAGCTGGGCATTGAGGCCTGCGTGGCGGGCGGAACTCCCATCCTGCACGCCATTCGGTCTGGCCTTGCCGGTGAAAGCTTTGCCGCCGTCTATGGCATCCTGAACGGGACCACCAACTACATCCTGACGGAGATGGAGCAGCGCGGCGTCTCATTTACCGAGGCGCTGGCGGATGCGCAGAAACTCGGTTATGCCGAGCCCGATCCCACCTTCGACGTTGAAGGTTTTGACGCCCGATACAAAATCGCCATTCTCACCATGGTCTGCTTTGGCCAGGCAGTCCCGGTGGACGAGATTCCCGTTGAAGGAATCACGCGGATCGAGCAGGTGGATTTTGCTTATGCCCACCGGCTGAACCGCACCATCCGGCTGATCGCCGCCGCCCGCCGGCAGCGCAACCGCAAGCTGGAGATCAGCGTGCGGCCCATCATGATTCCGCAATCGTCCCAGCTTGCCAACGTATGGGGAAGCACCAACGGCATTCTGCTGCTGGGCAACAAGGGAGGCACCACCACACTGACCGGCCGAGGCGCGGGAGGCGAGCCCACCGGTGTCGCCGTTCTTTCCGATGTGGTGGAAATTGCGCGGGTGATTGCGACGGGAGGCTCCGGCAGCACCCCGCTCGGCTATTCGGAATGGCACCGGGATAAAATTGGCCTGCCCGCGGGCGAACTCGTCAGCTCCTATCTTCGCCTCGTGGTGCGCGACCACCCCGGCATCCTGGCGCGCGTGTGCGCTGCGCTTGGACGCCATCGCATCAACATTGATTCCGTCCTTCAGGAACCCGCCATGCCCAAGAAGCATCTGCCGTTTGTGATGACGCTTGAGCCGACGGCAGAAGCTCGGGTACGCGCCGCCGCGCGAGAAATAGCGCGGCTTCCCTTTCTGGTGCAACCGCCTCTGCTGCTGCCCTTCGTCGACCTTCCGTAGAGTGATATGCCGCGCAATTGTTTACATGCAGTCGTAATTCCGAAGGCCGGTCCCTTCCGGCCTGAGGAATCTGCCTCTATGCCGTCCATTCTTCCCGTCTCCAAGCAACGGTGTTTCGCAGACGCCGCATCTTAGTGTGTAGGGAGGCGCGGGATGCTGGCCTGAAGCGTCGTCTTCCGCATCGGATAACGAGAAGGCGCTGTCCAGAATGGCCTCACAGCTCCCGCAATTAGCGTCCTGCAGTTTTCTACCCACCTCGGATGGGGCCTTTGTGACCGAGCAGGGGCGGTCGCGGGTCCTCGGCGGAGACATACCTCGCAAGGAAGTTTCAATCCACCTTGCAGCCGACCGGAGCGGAATTTGCAGAGTAGCTGTAACTGATCAGTGACGTGGCTGTTCTGCTTTTCGCCAGCTCTAAAATGTTTCGCGCAAAATCGTACATCTTCAATTTACGATCACGGCTGTTCGTGCATCTTAATAATGTGGGGTTCAGGAAGTAGACAGAACCTTGTAAGTAGAGCCCGGAAAGTGATTTTGCAGAAAGGAGACACTATGGCTCTAAAACATTTCAGGACAGCGGGAATACTTCTAATGACTGCTTTGATAATGCCTTGCGGGGTGTTGCTGGCGGACGAATCAAACCAGCCCGCCGCTACAACATCGAACAGCGCCAACTGGTACGACGTGGAACAGGCGGCGAACCTGTTCAACAGCATGAACACCCGCGCACGGCAGGTTAGAAAAGAATTTGGCCCGCTTCAAGTGCAGGGTTATGAGATCAACTGGCGCGACCACGCCGAAAGGCTTGGGAGGGTAAAGAACCACGTTAATGCTATCGGGAAAGATTTAAAAAGTCTCGATCAGATGAAAGGCCGGTTGGAGCCGTGGCAACAACGCCTGGTCGCCGGGATAACTCCGAACGCCCGTGAGATGGCTAATCAGACGGAACAAGCGTTAAACAAGTTGGCGGGCCATCAAGACCGCGACAGGCGGCGGTTGATGCAGTACCCGAACAACATTGACCAGATTTACCAGAATGCCAACCAGATGGCGAACATCATCGAGAACCTTACTCAGGCTGCACATGGCGAGCAGATGTCGGCGCTCCACGTCCTGACCACGAATTCGGGCTCTTAGGCCGTATTTGAGGTGGACAAAAAGGCCTCGCTGGTGCGGGGCCTTTCTTTTTTGGCCAACCGGGGAAATCCTATTGAGCAACCTGAAGTTCAAAAACGGTGTTGGGAGTGACCTTGCTTCCGGGAAGAGGAAGCTGCCGGACGATGTTTCCTGGCAATACTCCGGGGACAGCAACCCGGGTTACCTTGATGTTTTGAAATCCAGCCTGCTCCAGCTCAGATCGGATGATCCCAACGGGTTTCCCCTGAAAATTCGGGCACAGATAGGCGACCGGGGTGGAACCCAGCGACACGAGAAAATTGACGGCCGGGCTTTGCAGGTCAGTCGTGGCCGGAGGGGGATCTTGCGCCACCACCTGATTCAGCTCAACTTCCGGCCAGTAAAGTGCGGCAACATCACCGATGGTGAGCCCGCGCTGGACAGCCGTGATCCGGGCTGCGCGAACACTGCGCCCAATCAGGTCCGGAACGCTGACCTTCTGCGGCCCCAGGCTCAACAGGACATGGATTTGTTGCTGGGTCTTGATGCTGGTTCCGGCGGCCGGCATCTGAGACACAACGGCCTCGGCAGGAATTTTGTCGCTATAGAGTCGGTCTTCAACGTCGAGCTTCAGGCCCAGCTTACGCACGGTGTTTCTGGCCTGATCGATCGGCATTCCCACCAGATCGGGCAAGGTTTCCTGTCGGCCATGGATGGTGAGACGAATGGTGATGATGGCGGAGATAGTGAAAATCGTCACCAGAACGGCCGCCAGGAGCAGCAAACGAAGCGCCACCCGCAATCTGCGGTCAGCTTTCATGCCCTACATTATAGGGCCGGCAGCCGGAAAGTGATCAAAAAAGGGAATGCCGCGCCCATCAGTCAGGCGACTGCGCCGGGCCCGTCCTGGAGTGCCCTGGCGCGACGGGTTGTGGCGCGTCGGGGGCCGGCTCGACGTGCACGAGAACGTCCGCCACCCAGTCCAGCTTTCTGCGGATGGCGAACCGCACCTCAGTGGCGATGTCGTGCGACTTCCTCACCGTGAGGTCGGGATCCACTTCAAGATGGAGATCAACGTAATACTGCAGCCCTACGTTGCGGGCAAAACATTTTTCGACCCCCACAGCGCCGGGCACGGTGAGGCTCGCTTCGCGAATTGCCGACATCATCTCGTCGTCCGGCATTTCATCCGTCAGCCGGGAGGAAGTGTCCTTGGCGACGCGCACGCCCGTGAAAATGACAAACAGCCCCACCGCAAACCCGCCATAGCTGTCCGCCACAAGGAAACGCTCGGGATCGAGCAGTGTGAGCCCGAGGGCGGTGAGAGCCGTGACGGCCGAAAGAATATCCACAAAATCGTTCCAGGCATCGGCGGTCAGCCCGGCGCTGTGGATCTTCTTACCGTAATGAAACTTGACGGCAGACATGATGGTTTTGGCAATCATCGAGGCGGCAAGCGCCCAGATTCCGTAAAAGGCAGGCACCTGGTGAACGCGATCCACGCCCTGTAGCGAGCGATAACAGATGCCGATACCGGCAACGAAAAGGATGAAACCCACCACCAACCCGGTGAGCGTCTCATAACGCCCATGGCCGTACGGGTGCTCCTCATCGGCCGGCCGCGAAGCGATCGCAAAGCCGAAGAAGACCGCCGTGGCGGCTACTACATCACCCGCCGATTCGACGCCGTCAGCCAGTACCGAAGCGGAACGCCCTACGACGCCGACGGTGATCTTGACGAGCGCAAGGATGACGCTTACCGCGATGCTGACCAGCGCCACGCGCTTGCCAATCCTGATTTTGGTTGAACTTCTCACCAACGATCCTCGAGGGATTCAGGGCGCCAGCAGGGGACCCTTGGCGGGCATTTCCAGGTTGCCTGCCCGTGCAGCTTTCTGGTTCGCATCTTACCCCATCCCGGAGGCGCCGCGCCACCCGCGATAAAAACCAGCGTCAGATCTGAAACTGCTCGCTGGGACAAAATCATCGGAGGACTGCACATCGGGGCCTGAGGTGATAGAATCGGCGGACGTAACATTAGTCGAAGCTGACAAAATATCCGACCCTGATGAGCGGTACTTCATTGACTGATCAGGACGAATCGGAGTAGCTAAAAGCGATGGAGGTGGAGATGAAAGGCCAAAGGAAGTTGTGTCTGGTCCTGTTGATGATGGCGTTGGCGGTTAGCTGGGGATGTTCCAACAACTCGCCGAACGGCTCGTCTTCAGGTGCTGCCGACTCGATCAAGCCGTTCCTGGGGCGCTGGGATTTGACCGTAACGACTCCGACCCGGCAGCGCCCATCCTGGATTGAAATATCCGAGGAACAGGGCCAGCCCAAGGGATTGATGGTTGGATTTGGCGGCCATGCAACTCCCCCGGATAATCTCCGGGTGGAGGGCGGGAAGCTCGAGTTTACCGCGCCGAGGGGTACAGGTTATAGCGACGGCACCGAGTTCGAGGGGCAGCTCTCCGGCGATCAGCTTTCGGGCACCGCCACGAACGCGAATGGGGTTGCCTGGAAATGGACCGGCCGCAGAGCGCCAACCCTCCAACGACAAGGCACTCCGGAATGGGGAAAATCCATCCGGCTGTTCAACGGCAAGAATTTCGACGGCTGGAGATTCAGCAATCCCAAAGGAACCCCTGACTGGAAAATCGAAAAGGGTACGATGGTCAAGGACAAAAACAGTTCTGAGATCATCTCGACTTCCAAGTTCCAGGACTTCAAGCTGCACGTCGAGTTTAATCCCGGCCCCAAATCCAACAGTGGTGTGTATCTGCGAGGGCGGTATGAGGTGCAGATCGCGGCGGATTCGGGAGAGCTTCCTCCCAACCGCAGTATGGGAGCGGTCTATGGTTTTCTTGTGCCGGAACCGGCTGTTCCGCCCAATCCGGGAAAATGGCAAACCTACGATATCACCTGGGTTGGACGCACCCTGACCGTGGTCCACGATGCCCAGACGATCATTGACCAGCGTGAGATTCCGGGCATTACCGGCGGCGCACTCGATAGCGATGAAGCGTCGCCAGGACCAATTTATTTCCAGGGCGGCGAGCAGGGACGGGTGGCATTTCGGAACGTCGTGATTACTCCCGCGAAATAGTCCCGGCTGAAGTCGATGCTAGCTCATGTTCAGAGAAAACGGTGTGAATGCTCCGGACGCTGGCGACCGCTGCTCTCCTGCGGCCGGGCTATATCACGCCGCGGGGCGCGCGTCCAAAGGGAGTAAATTGATGGACGAAGTGAACAACCGAAATTTCAGTCCGCGCGGCGTTGCAGGCCGGAGGGATTTTCTTAAGGCTTCGGTAGCCGGCGTGGGAGCGGCCATGGCTCCAGCCGGGGCGCGCTCAAGCCCTCTGCCCGCGACCGCGCGGCGACCCAACATCCTTTACATCCATTCGCACGATACGGGGCGCATGACCAGCCCGTACGGCTACGCAGTGCCCACACCCAACCTCCAGCGCCTGGCGGAAGAAGGCATTCTATTCCGGCAGGCGTACAATGCCGCCCCCACTTGTTCGCCCAGCCGCGCCAGCCTGCTGACGGGAGAGTGCCCCCACAGCAACGGTATGCTGGGGCTGGCACATCGCGGCTTCGCAATGACGCCTGAAGGCTACCGGCACCACATCGTCCGCACGCTGCGGCAGGAAGCCGGATATCATTCCGCGCTGATCGGCCTGCAGCACATCGCCAGAGACCCCCACACGATTGGCTACGACCACCTCGAAGTCGTTCCCGGCAATCGCGTGGCAGAAGTGACCCCGCATGCCGTTCGGTTCCTCGAAAGCCAACCGCAGCAGCCCTTCTGGCTGACGGTCGGCCTCTTTGAGACCCACCGCCCCTATCACAAGGCCGCGCCCGCTGATGACAGCCGCTATATTCAGCCGCCCGCGCCCGTCCCGGACGTTGCCGCCAGCCGCCAGGATATGGCCGATTTCCACGCTACCGTCCGCACGCTCGACTGGGGCGTGGGAGAAGTGTTGGCGGCTCTGGAGGCGGCGGGGCTGGCCGATAATACCCTGGTGATTTCGACCACGGACCACGGCATCGCCTGGCCCATGATGAAATGCAATCTCTACGACGCCGGAATGGGCGTGCATCTGGTGATGCGCGGCCCCGGTGGGTTTACCGGCGGCGAAGTATGCGACGCCCTGATTTCGCAACTGGACATCTTTCCCGCGCTCTGCGAACTGCTCCAGATTGAGGCACCCGGCTGGCTCCAGGGGCATTCCTTCATGCCCGTGCTGCGCGGCGAGAAAGAGGAGATTAACGAGGCTGTCTTTTCAGAGGTCAATTATCACGCCAGCTACGAACCCAAGCGCGCCGTGCGAACCCGACGATGGAAATACATCCGCCATTACGGCGGCCGCACGCATCCCGTCCTGCCCAATTGCGATGACGGCCTGACCAAAAGCTATTGGCTGAAAAACGGATGGGCCAAACAGGAGGTAGCGCCGGAAGTGCTGTACGACCTGGTGTTCGATCCCAACGAGCGGAATAATCTGGCGAACGATCCCGCCCACCGGTCCACGCTCGACGAAATGCGGCGGCGGATGGATACATGGATGCACGCGACCAACGATCCGCTGCTGCGCGGCCCGGTTCCGGCGCCTCACGGGGCAACGTATAACGATCCCAATGAGATTTCTCCTAAGGACCCTGCAACCACAGTGCCGTGATTGGACAGTCGAGGGGGACAGAGATCGGGCCAATGACGACTCGACCGCATTTACAGATCAGCGTGATGGGCCGCAGAGTGCAACTGGCCGCGCGAACGATCATCATCGGAGTGCTGAACGTCACACCGGATTCGTTTTCCGATGGCGGACTCTATCTTGACCCGGTTGCGGCCATTCGTCGCGGAGTCGAGATGGCGCGGCAGGGCGCCGACTGGATCGACGTGGGCGGCGAATCAACGCGCCCGGGATCGCGTCCCGTTTCTGCTGAAGAGGAATGTGCGCGCGTGCTTCCGGTGATCAAAGGACTTCGCCGAAGGCTGCCCTCGACGCCCATTTCGATTGACACCAGCAAAGGATTGGTGGCGGAGAGAGCCGTCGAGGCAGGCGCCGCTGTTCTGAATGACATCAGCGGCCTGCGCTTTGATCCGGGCATTGCGGAGGTGGCGCAGACAACCGGAGCGCCGCTGATTCTGATGCACATTCGCGGCCGGCCGGGCTACATGCAGAAGAAGCCGTTCGCAAGATCGATCTGGCGTTCGCTTGAAGAGGGCCTGGCGCGCTCGATTGACCGCGCCCTCGAGAAAGGCGTTCGGCGCCGGCAATTGATCCTCGACCCCGGCCTGGGCTTCGGAAAAACGCGGGCGCAGAACTTTGAAATTCTCGCCAAGCTTGATCGCCTGCAAAAGTTCAAACTGCCCATCGTGGTGGGTAGTTCGCGAAAGTCGTTCATCCGGGCAGTCGTCAGCGGCGAAGGGCTTGTGCCGCATCACTCCGCCAAAGGCCGCCGCGTGCGAGTTCGCGACGCCAGCAGAGAACTCTTCTCTGCCCTGCCCTTTGGCAATGCGGCGGCGGTTGCCATCGCCATCCTGCACGGCGCCCACATTGTTCGCGTACACGATGTGGAACAGATGTTACCAGCGGTCAGAATTGCTGATGCCGTGGCCGAGGCCGGCCGCGGGAATCAGCGGAGCTACTGATTGCTGGTAAGAATTGTGTGGTGATCCGCAGCTATCTTACGGCGTTAATGTAGTGCGTCACGGAGAGGGGTGAGGTTCTATTCCGAAAGGTTGGCGCAGGCCCGTTTCAACCGCGCGCATCGCTTCGGGATACTGCCCAGCGGTAAGCGAGGCAGCCCGGTACTGGGCAAGCGCCTGGTTGCGGCTGCCGCTGATGTCGTCCAGACGCCCAAGGTAGATGTGGCACCAGGTCACAATGCGGAGATCGCTGGCGGCGGCGAGAGTTTCTTCAAAATATTTCCGGGCGAGATCGGGCTTGCGGGTATTACTGGCCACCACGGCCATTCCGAATAGCGCCCGCTCGCTCTTTGCATCTTTGCTGAGCGCCTGCTCGAAGGCCGCTTTGGCGCCGTCGTAATTGCCGGCATAAATGTCGTTGTCGCCTTCGTCGAGCAGCCGCTCGGTCTCTGTGCGTCCGGCAGCCACCGCGGTCGGTTGGGGAGCTTCGGTAAACTTCACCTTGCCCAGCCGAATTCCCTCCTCGGCAGGATTGATGCCCTTGACCATCTGCGGATAGTAGTTGCTCATTGAGGCGTCCTGCTTTTCAAACTGCTGCAGGGCATCGTAAAAATAGGGGACCAGGATAAGCCCCGAGGCCGTCAACTGCTCAATCTGCTTGGTCGCTTCCGGCGCAGGAACGTTGTCCATCCGCAACTCGACGGCCCGGATGAGGCATTCGGTTGCGAGCAGCGAGAAGTCCGACTTGAAGTCGCTTCCGAGCGCCGGCGCCTTTCTTGCCACTGCTTCAAGTGCCGAGGCATGCTGGATGTCAGGACTGTATTTGACCGCCAGGGGGTCCAGAAGGAAATGAAGATACTGATGGCGGATATCATGAATTCTGAGCTTTTCAGAGGGCGTGATCACCAGGTAGTAGTTCGAGCCATAGATGCGGGCCTGCACCTGGTTTGGTGCTCCAAGGATGTCCATATAGATGGCGTAGGTCCGGCCGAGGTAAGAGCCGGCGGGAAACCGCAGATAGGCATCGGTCAGCTCAATGCGCCGGCGGACCGGAGCGCTGTAGCGCTCGATGGCAGAATCGAAATCGACCTTGGCGCGGGCCCACAGATTAGCCATTTCCGCCTGCTTGTAAAACAGTTTGAGCAATGGAACCAGGCCAGCCACATTTTTGGCATCCGGGGGTAGATCAGCAGAGGCAACCGTCAATTTGAAGTCTGGAGGCGGCCCCAGCAGGAGGGCCAGTGAAATATATTGCCCCAGGTTCCTTCCAGGATCGCCAACCTTGTGGGCCTCATAGAACGTCCGGATGTCAGCAATGACCGGAATCTGCCTGCCGGCGAAGTAGGCGTGCACGGAATTATCTGCCGCGCTGGGTGCGCCCGCCTGGTAGCCTGCGGCGTTGAGCGCCGCAAGCGTGCAGAATAGCTGTTCACTCGATTCAACTAGCACCTTTCCCTGCTGGGCCGGGGAAGGCACTGCCAGAAGGAACAAGAAGAATGCCAGATTCGCTGCCGTTCGGAAGGAACGGATGGAGTGCTTTTCCTGCCTTGGGAGCCTCGACACGAGGAGCCTGGCTGGCAGAGAATTCGAGCGTCTCAGATGCAAGCGCCCTAACCTCGCACCGTGATAGTTCGGAATGAGAGAACCACCTGTCCGCTGGTGGGTTCGCCGAAGGAGGTGGCAGGTTGGAAAAGGCTGTAGTACATCATCTGGTCAAGCCGCTGAATCAGTCCGGGAGTCTGCTGACCGGAGATGATCTTATAATTCGTAACCCGGCCCTGCGCGTTGATAAAGGTCACCAGGACGAGCGGCTGCGCCCCAGTGCCCAGGTTCACCGGCGGAAGGACCTGAACGCGAGGAGGCGTCACAAAGGGAACGTCAGGCACGCTGCTTGCGTGGGGCGCCTCCGCGCCCAGCATCAGAGCAATGCAAACCAGGGCCAACAGGGATCCAGCAACTGAGGGGAACAACACGGGCCGGAAAATATTTTCAAGATGCACCAGAAGGCGCTGGAAGAAATTGCGGTGCAACTCCTGGGATAGCTGGACGCGCAGTCGTAAAGCCAGATGGGGCGACACCTGCTGGCGGGACAACCCGCGCAACTCCGTCTGGAGGGCCTCATACCGCTCGAGTTCCGATGTGCAGGGAACACAATGAGCCAGATGGTAGCGGATCGAGTGAATAGCATCCGCCGCGCATGCCCCATCAATGTATTCCGAAAAGTGGCCGCGGATTTCCGAGCACGTTTCGAAGATCATAGGGACCTGCTCAATCGGGCGGCAAGTTTGCGCTTCAATATCTCCCGCCCCCGTCGCAAACGGGACTTGACTGTCCCTTCGGCAACCCCGAGCACCTCCGCAACTTCATCGTAGCTGAGGCCCTCAATTTCTCTCAGAACCACAACCGCACGGTAAGGTTCCGCGAGGTCTGCCAGAGCGCGTTTGACCTCTGCCTGGCACTCTGCCTTTTCATAAACGCTGTAGGGCGTTTCGCGCCCGCTATTGTATATCGGCGACTTGACGCTCAAATGTAAGGCCTCGTCGTCCATGGAGAAAGGCTCGTGGATCAGGCGCCGGCGCCAACTGCGGCGATGGTTCGACGCCTCATGCACGGCAATGCGGTAAATCCAGGTTTTCAGGCTGCTTCTGCCGTTGAACTGCCGGATGCCCCTGAGAATCTTGAGCAGAACATTTTGAAGAACATCGGCGGCTTCACCCTGCTCAGCCACCATGTGGGAAATCAGGTTAAACAACGGATTCTGATAGATAGCGAGCAGATAGGCAAACGCCTCCTCAGAACCCGCCTTCAACTCGGCGACGAGCGCGGCTTCATCGCTGATAACGGGAGCCGTCTGGCCGATTGCAACGCCGATGGAGCGTATGGTGTCCACTACACCCCAAAGATAGCAGTTTCAAACCGCCAGGGCAAGGCGAACCGGGAGTTTCGAGCGGCGGGGTTCGGTTCACAGGCATTGGACGGGAATCTTGGGGAAAAGGCGCGGAGGGCGTCAGGACTCCGGCCTCTTCGCTTCAGAAATTCACGAAGAGGGGGTCGGGCTTACGGATGGCATCACTCGAAGGCAATATCGAGTTCGCGCCGCAGCAAAGAAGGGTCAAACGGGGAGCAGTAAAAAGTGCGTCCGTCCAGTTCAAAGGTAGGAACCCGCCGCCTGCCATCGTTGACGCTCATGATGAACTCGGCGGCGTCGGGAACTTCCTCAATATTAATCTCTTCGAACTCCAGGCCGTGCCGCCTCAGAAACTGTTTCGCGCGCCAGCAATCGGGGCACCAATGGGTTGTGTACATCCGGATTTTTCGTGTCATACTTTTTCAGTCCATTGAAGCGCGGCAACGCCGCACCCCACCTGTAAAATCTCTCCACCCGCTGCGGCAGGCGTGAATCACTCCACCACGAGCTCGGGGCATGGATCACCACAAGATGGAGGCAGGAACTCACCCCCGCGCATGGTGGGCGGTCTCCACCCGGCAGATGGCTCTGCGCAAATCGTCGCGAGCCTTCTCGATTTCAGGGTCGTCAGAACCTGGATGCGATTTCAGATATTCTTCGATGCTTTGCCGCTTGGATTCAGCCCGCCCAATGTCAATCTCCTCCGCGCGTTCCGCAAGATCGGCCAGAACAATCACGCGGTTCGACAGGACCTCGGCAAAACCCCAGTGAATGGCCACATAGTGCCTTTTTCCGCCTTGCCGGTACTCGAGCGTTCCATGGCGAAGTTCCGTCAGGAGCGGGGCATGGCCCGGAAGAACCCCGAGATCGCCTTCTTTTCCGGGGATCGAAACTTCTTCCACTTCCGCATCGGCAATCTCGCGGTCCGGAGTGACAATCTGCAACTGAATAGAAGTTGGAAGTAAATCAGCCATAAACGATACCCTAGGAGAACTCTAAATCCCAGAGGTGAGTTTCGATGCTTATTGCGCCTTCAGCCTCTCCGCTTTTTCGAGGGCCTCTTCGAGAGTCCCCACCATGTAAAAGGCTTGTTCGGGGATGTCGTCGTGCTTACCGTCGACGACCTCCTTGAAACCGCGAATGGTGTCCTCCAGCTTGACGTACCTGCCCTCGAGTCCGGTGAACTGCTGCGCGACAAAAAAGGGCTGCGAGAGGAATCGCTGGATCTTGCGGGCGCGGGCTACGGTCAGCTTATCTTCTTCGGATAGCTCGTCCATACCCAGAATGGCGATAATGTCCTGAAGGTCTTTGTATTTCTGAAGAATGGCCTTCACGGAACGCGCGACATCGTAATGCTCCTGGCCCAGTACGCGCGGGTCAAGAATTCGCGAAGTGGATTCGAGCGGATCGACGGCCGGGTAAATGCCGATCTCAGTCAATTGGCGCGAAAGCACGGTGGTAGAATCCAGATGCGAAAAGGCAGTTGCCGGCGCAGGGTCCGTCAAGTCGTCTGCGGGAACATAGATGGCCTGCACAGAGGTGATGGAACCCTTCTTGGTCGAGGTGATACGCTCCTGCAGTTCGCCCATTTCTGTGGAAAGGTTCGGCTGGTAACCTACCGCCGAGGGCATGCGGCCCAGCAAGGCGGACACCTCGGAGCCGGCCTGCGTGAAACGGAAAATGTTGTCGATAAAGAGCAGCACGTCCTGGCCGGCGACGTCGCGAAAATATTCCGCCACCGTGAGCCCCGTCAATCCGACGCGGAGACGCGCGCCGGGAGGCTCGGTCATCTGGCCGTAGATCAGCGCCGCTTTCGAATTTGAAGGATCACCTGGATGGATGACGCCCGACTCCGTCATTTCCAACAGAAGGTCGTTGCCCTCGCGGGTACGCTCGCCGACACCGGCGAAGACGGAAACCCCGCCATGCTTCATGGCCACGTTGTTGATCAGTTCCATGATGATGACGGTCTTGCCGACGCCGGCGCCGCCAAAAAGGCCGGTCTTGCCGCCTTTCAAATAGGGTTCAAGCAGGTCCACGACTTTGAGACCAGTCTCGAACATTTCAAACTCGGTGTTCTGGTCCTCGAGCGCGGGAGCGTGGCGATGGATCGGGAAAGTCGTCTCGGCGTTGATCGGTCCCAGGTTGTCCACCGGTTCTCCGATGACGTTCATCACGCGACCCAGCGTAGCTTTGCCCACGGGAGTCGTAATCGGCTGTCCGGTGTCGAGAACCGTCATTCCCCGCACCATGCCATCGGTAGGCGCCATGGCCACACACTTTACCCGGCCCTCGCCCAGATGCTGTTCAACTTCGACCACAACATTAATGGGCTGGGGAACATCGAAACCATCCGACACCACGCGAAGGGCGTTGTAAATGGGAGGGAGATCAGCCTCTTCAAAAGCCGCTACAACAACAGGCCCGATGATTTCCACCACTTTCCCTTTATTTTCCTGCGTCATGATTCTCCCTTTGGAGCCCTGTCGCTCCGTCAACCGATGCTTGCTTCGACAGGAGCCCCTGTTGTTAATACTCCAATGCCTGCGCGCCGCTTACGACTTCAATGATCTCCTTGGTAATGCCGGCCTGGCGCACGCGGTTCAGTTTCAGGCGGAGCGATTCGATCAGATCGTCCGCGTTACTGGTGGCGGCATCCATGGCCGTCATTCGCGCGGCATTCTCGGCCGCTTGCGATTCCAGCAAGGCCCTGAACACCTCGACCTCAACATAGCGCGGCAGGAGCGTGTTCAGAATCTCCTCCGGCGGCGCTTCGTAGATGTAGTCCGCGTGGTATTCACCCTCATTCGCAAGGCGTGGCTCGATCGGAAGATAACGCTCAACTTTCACGTTCTGGACCATGGTGGACTTGAATTCGTTGTAGATAACGTCGACCGCGTCAACCTGTTCGCTGGTATACAGATCGATGATCCGGTCCGCCAGCTCTCTGGCATGGGAGAACTCGAGCTGGCGAAAAATATTGACGTACTCCGCCACAATCTTGACCGATCGTCTGCGGAAATGATCGCGACCCTTGCGTCCAATGGTCACCAGCAAAACCTTATCCGGCCCTCTTTCCCGCAGGTAGTTCTGGGCGGCACGAATAGCATTAGCGTTAAAGGCGCCGCACAAGCCGCGGTCGGCTGTTACGACGACCAGAAGAATGTTTCGCTCAGGCCTGCGCGCCAGCAGGGGGTGTTGCTGCTCGTCCAGGCGGGAGGCCACGCTTTCCAGCATCGCCATCATCTGATTAGCATAGGGGCGTGCATTAAAGATGCGCTCCTGCGACCGGCGTAGTCTGGATGCTGCCACCACCTTCATGGCCCGGGTAATCTGCTTAGTATTTTGAACAGAGCCGATACGGCGGCGGATGTCCCGTAAGGTTGCCAATTGCCTCTCGCCTCACAATTACTCTTTTGCGGCTTCGCGCTCTGCCTTGAACTTCTTCTGGTACTCTTCAAGCATGCTCTTGATTTCAGCGCGGAGCGAATCATCAAGCTGTTTCTTCTCGAGAATTTTCCTTCCAATTTGCGGGGCGGAAGAATCCATGAACTGGTAAAGTCCGGCTTCGAAGGACCTGCATTCTTCCACTTCAAGGCCATCAAGAAAACCCAGCGTGCCGGCAAGCACAATGACGATCTGTTTCTCAACAGGCAAAGGCTGGTATTGATCCTGCTTCAGAATCTCCGTCAGACGCTGGCCGCGGCGGAGCTGCGCCTGGGAGGCCCGATCGAGGTCGCTGGCGAACTGAGCGAAGGCCGCCAGAGCGCGGTACTGCGCGAGGTCAAGCCGAAGCGTTCCCGCTACCTGCTTCATGGCCTTGATCTGGGCATTGCCGCCCACGCGTGAGACCGAGAGTCCCACGTTGATCGCGGGGCGGATGCCGCTGTTGAACAGGTCCGTTTCAAGATAGATCTGGCCGTCCGTGATCGAGATGACATTGGTCGGAATGTAAGCCGAAATGTCGCCTGCCTGCGTTTCGATAATCGGCAAGGCGGTCAGAGACCCTCCACCGAGCTTCTGGCTCAATTTCGCGGCCCGTTCGAGCAGCCGCGAATGGAGGTAAAAAACGTCGCCGGGATAGGCCTCGCGGCCCGGGGGGCGGCGCAGCAACAGGGAGATTTCACGATAGGCGACGGCGTGCTTGGAAAGGTCATCGTAGATCAGCAGCGCGTGACGGCCTCGATCACGGAAGTATTCGCCGATAGCACACCCGGAGTATGGCGCCAGGTACTGCATCGGCGCCGGGTCGGTGGAGCTTGCCTCAACCACAATCGAAAATTTCATGGCGTCATACTGCTCAAGAATCTTGACCACCTGGGCGATAGTCGAGCGCTTCTGACCGATGGCAACGTAGATGCAAATGACGTCCCCGCCACGCTGGTTGAGTATGGTGTCGATGGCGACAGCGGTCTTGCCGGTCTGCCGGTCGCCAATGATCAGTTCGCGCTGTCCGCGGCCGATGGGGATCATGGTATCGATGCCTTTTAAGCCCGTTTGCAGCGGCTCGCGGACAGGCTGGCGGTCAACGACGCCCGGCGCAATCGTCTCAAGGGGATTGAACTCCGTGGTAGCAATGGAGCCTTTGCCGTCGGTGGGCTGTCCCAAAGCGTTAACGACGCGGCCGATGAGCGCGTCGCCCACCGGAACCGACATGATGCGCTTGGTCCGCTTCACCACGTCGCCTTCCTCAATCTTGGTGTAGTCCCCAAGCAGCACAGCGCTAACCTGATCTTCTTCCAGGTTCAGGGCAAGGCCGGAAACGCCGTGGGGAAGCTCGAGCAGCTCGGTGGCCATCACATTTTCGAGACCGTGAATGCGCGCCACGCCATCGCCAACGGACATCACCGTGCCCACTTCGCTGACGCTTACCGTGCGATCAAAGTTTTCGATCTGCTCGCGGATAATATCTGTGATTTCGTCTGGTCTGATTTTTGCCATGTCTTTATGCTTTCGCTCGCCTAAATTAAGCGGACGTCAACTGCCCACGAAGTCGCTCGAGGTATCCCTGCGCGGAACCGTCATAAATCTTGCTGCCAACACGCGCCTGAATACCGGCCAGCAATTTCTCCTCGCGCCGGAACTTCATTTCCACGCTCTTGCCGGTCAACTCGATAAACTTCCCCCGGAGCGCTTCCTTCTCCTCAGGTGTCAGGTCCTGGGCAGATATAACCTGCACTTCGACAATGCCGAGCCGGTCATTGGCAACCTTCTGGAAAGCCTGCAAAACGTCTTCCAGCAAAGCCATCCGGTAGTTCACCAGCAGCACGCGCAGGAAGTTTCCGGCCGTTGTCGAAAGCTCCAGCTTTTGAATCAGGGTGTCCAGAACACTTCGCTTCTGCTCAACCGGAATCGCAGGGCTGACCAGGACTTCGCGCAGTTCATCGCTCTCGCGCCAGAGGCCGGCGAATTCCTCCAACTCGTTTTGCATTGCCCCAAAGTCACCCTGTGGGCCCAGCACGTCGGCTAAAGCTCGCGCATACCGGTTGGCAATGGCCATTGACATAATTCTGTACCGTTCCGTCTCAACATGCCCGGCGGAGTTTGCCGCCTTGAGGCTAATACGCCGTCTAGTTACGGTTTGCCTTGGAACTTAAGTCAGCGAGGAAAAGTTCGACCAGCTTTTTGCGGCTCTCTTCATCCAGTCGCTGCTGGATCCTGCCGCGCGCCTGCTCGAGGGCCTGCTTGACAACATAGTCTTTGAGTTCCAGCTTGGCGGAATTCGTCGCCGCCAGAATCCGGGCTTTGGCAAATTCTTCAATCCGGCGGGCCTCGCCCTCGGCGGCCTGCCGCATCCTTTCCTGCTCTCTGGCAATCTCAGCCTCAGCCTGGTCCTTGAGCGCCCGTACTTCACTTTGCAGCCCTGTAAGCTTCTGCTCTGCCTCAGCGAGCCTGGCCTGCGACCGTTCGAGAGCCTGGCGTCCCTCTTCAAGGCTTTTCCGAATGGTCTCCGTACGCTGGTTGAAAAAACCTTTGCCGCGTTTTCTATAAAGATAGATCAGGAAGGCGACAAGCAAGGCAAAATCGAGAGCTTCGAAGAGCATTTCATGAGTTGTCGTGCCCTCTTCCGCCTGTTCCGCTGGGGGGGCCGCTGCCAGAACGGGCGCTCGGAAGACATGGAGCGCACCCAAGAGAAGCATGGCAAGAAGGCTTCCACGTAACGCTCGGCTCATGCCTGCGCACCTCCCTGCCCGCTCGGCACGAGACGCGGAGCAAAAAGGCCGTCAGTCACCTCAATGGCCAGCGAATCCACGGCGCTCTGGAGTTCCACCTTGGCCAGGGCCGCTTCTTGTTCCAGGCTGGCTTGAGCTTCAGTCACCATCGAATCCGCACGATTGCGCGCATCCTGGACGCGGCTGTCACGCTGACCCAGGGCCTCCCGGCGGAGCTGTTCGCGGTGCTGATAAATCTTCTGGCGGGCCTCAAGAATCGCCTTCTCATACTCAGCAACCCTCGCATCCGCTCTTTCCGCCTGCTCCCGGGCCTCGGCAAGAGCCCCGCTTGTTGCTTTTGCGCGCGCATCCAGTGTCTGGGAGAGGGGTTTGAAGAACAGCCGGTTGAGAAATGCCACGAGAAAAAGGACGAAGATTATCGTCGGGATCGACTGGACAAGAAGCTGTCCAAGCTGGCTGGCGATTTCACCCATAAACGTCAGTACTGCAGATTGGAATCTTCGGGATTACAAAAGATTTAAAATTTAGCATGCCGCTCCAGCATGTGTCAAGGAATGCAGGCCCAGTGCAGCGCCCCGCACGGCTCACTCATACCGCACAAAACCTGGATTTAAAACCCCGCTCGGATCGAATTTCTTCTTCATCTGCAGCACCTCCGCCCACTTGTCGCCGTAATGGGCTTTCCACTGAGCCGCATCAAAGGCGATCCAGCCTGAAAGGTAACGCTTGCCGCCCATCATGCTGGAGGCCTGGCTCGCCATGTTGAGGCGCGGAAGCACTTCCTCAACAAAACGTTGAGGAACCGCAGGGAGGATCCCGAACCCCATCACATACTCACTCGATGGGCGCATGAACAGAGGCACCGATGACGAGTTGCCACGGCCCGGCCACAACAGGATGTGGCCCCCGGCCACCGATTGTGGCGGCAGGTTCTGGAGGACTTGGCCAATATAAAGCGGCGTGGTCTGCCAGGGAAGAACGCACTCCATCCAGGGATGGGCATACTCCCAGAAGCCGGCCCGCCGCCAGATGGCGAACAGAGCATCAAGCCGCGCGTAAAAATCCACCAGATTTCCTTCTTCGGTATGCACGTGCTTGTAAAACTTAAGACCGGCCAGCTTTTCGTCGGTTGAAGCGCTCGTTCCGTCATCAATTTCGATAGTAGCGTGCAGCGGGTAGAACCAGTGGGCAAATGCCTGGCGCGTCCCTCCAACCTGTTTGAATCCCTGCGGGCACGGAGTACACCACGATTCCAGGAAGTCAAACCTTTCATCGGTCATCAACAGTTCCAAATCCTTCAACAGGACCGGCATGTCGTCATAAAGCAGGTAATATGAGCGAAAGCGCGGCAGGTGATGGCGGATCTTGAGGGTGGCATTCGTCATGACGCCAAATTGGCCCATGCCCGCGCGCACGACATTGAAAAGCTCCTGATTTTGCTGGCCGGAGCAACGGACGATTTCTCCCTGGCCGGTAACGACTTCAAGCTCGAGACAGTTGTCGGCCTGGGTTCCGTACCGCCAGGAGGCGACGCCCAAACCTCCTGTGGAAAGTGTCCCGCCGATGGTCACGTCAAGATTATTGGTCAGCACAGGGGGCGAAAACCGCTGTGGAGCGAGATGATACACCAGGTCACGCCACTTCAGGCCCGCCTGGCAGTTGACGGCTCCCCTCTCGGGACTGACCTCCGCAATGACCTTCAACGAGGACATATCCAACACGATCTGTTCGGAAAGGGACTGCCCGGTTTGCGAATGTCCGCCGCCGCGCGTCGAAACCGAAAGACCGTTGCGCACCGCAAACTTGACGACGGTGGCAACATCCTGGCTCGATGCCGGCCGGACCACCGCGGCTGGTTTACGCACAATGATGCGCCCGAAATCGGTGGACACCGCTTCGCGTGAACCGTCGTCGAGAAGAACCTGTCCAGTGACTTCACGGGAAAGATCGGCGGTCCAGTTCATTACTCAGCCTCCAGAAGCACTTTCGAAGATTTTTTACTCTCGAGCGGCACAGCCTGATTCTTGAACCTATCACAGTGTGCATGGAAGCCACAATCCCGCGACTGCGCCCCGAATCAAAGTTGTCTACCCAACTGAGCCTTGCCGCTAATCACACAGCCCAATCGCGAGTGGTGACCCCCGCGTCTGGCCGGGCTCACGCCGCCCTATGGTAAAGTAAATCCTGGGCATTGCCTCCTGTCATGATTCCAATTTTCAAGTGGACGCAGGACGGAGATGGAGTGGAGCGCAAACTTGTTTGCCTTTCTGGCATCATGTAAGATTCCCGTTGTAATTTTGTGAAGTGGAACATAACGACAAGGGCCTCGGGGAGGTGTGAATTTGGCAGAAGCGCCGAAATATGATGTTGCAGTGATTGGAAGCGGACCGGGCGGATATGTGGCCGGCATACGGTCCGGTCAACTGGGATTGAAAACGGTTTTGATCGAGAGAGACAACAAATTCGGCGGAACATGCCTGCACGTCGGGTGCATCCCCACCAAGGACCTGCTGCTCAACGCTGAGGTTTACGATTACTTCAAGCACGCGCAGGAATTCGGCATTGAATGCAAGGAATACTCCGTCGACTGGGCAGCCGTCCAGTCGCGCCAGAACAAGGTGGTCACAAAGTTGGCTAAAGGCGTGGAATTCCTGCTGAAGAAAAATAAAGTTGAGGTGGTACAGGGTTTCGCGCAATTGTCAGGGCCGGGCTGCGTCTCCGTAACGGACGCGAACAAGAAGACCCGCGAGATTCAGGCCAAGAACATTATCCTGGCCACCGGCTCCGAGGCCAAGATGCTTCCCGGGCTGGAACCGGACGCCAAAACAATCCTGACCAACAAGGAAATTCTGAGCCTGAAAAAGCTGCCCAAGTCGATGATCATCATTGGCTCGGGTGCTGTCGGAGTCGAATTCGGCTCCATCTTCAAGCGATTTGGAACCGACGTCACCATCATCGAAATGCTGCCGCGCATCGTACCCCTGGAAGATGAAGAGGTCTCTGCAACACTCGATAAATCCTTCAAGAAACAGGGCATCGCGGTTCACACTCAGGCGAAGGTGGAGAAAGTTTCGAAAACAGCCAAAGGCGTTACGGTGGATTTTACCGACGCCCACGGCAAAGCTCAAAAGCTTGAGGCAGAGACGTGCTTGGTGGCTGTGGGCCGGGCTCCAAACACGCAAGGCGTCGGGATTGAAAAAACACGCATCAGGCTGGAACGCGGTTTCGTCAAGGTGGATCCCTACATGCGAACGGATGAGCCCGGGGTTTATGCAATTGGAGATATCGTCGCCGGAAGCCCCCTGCTGGCCCATGTGGGATCGATGGAGGGAATTGTCGCCGTAACCCACGCCGCAGGGAAACCGGTCGAGCCCATCAACTATCGTCAGATTCCGAATTGCACGTATTGTGAGCCTGAAATCGCCAGCGCAGGACTCACTGAACGCCAGGCCCGCGACGCCGGTTACAACGTGAAGGTTGGAAAGTTTCCTTTTGTGGGAAACAGCAAGGCCACCATTCTGGGCATGCTGGAAGGCTTTATCAAAATCGTGAGCGATGAGCGCTATGGCGAAATCCTGGGCGTGCATATGATCGGGCCGCGCGTCACTGAGATGATTGCCGAGGCGGTCGTCGTGATGCGACTGGAAGGGACGGTTGAGGATCTGGAGCGGTCCATTCATCCCCATCCAACGCTCACGGAAGCAGTCCCTGAAGCCGCCCATGCGGTGCACGGGATGGCAATCCACATCTAGCTGGGAGTGGTCATTCGCCGTTGGGCATCTGGCGTCGCTGCTCGACTGGCGAGGTGAGGCTCAGCATGCCAATGATCTGCCAGGTTGAATTACCGGGCGTTCTGGACTATGCGGAAGGCTTGCACCTCCAGCATGAGAGGGTGCTTGCGCGAAAGGCAGGCGATATCGCCGACACACTCCTTCTGCTGGAACACCCGCCGGTTTACACTCTGGGGCGCAACGCTAACCGCAAAAACATTCTCTTCTCTCGAGAGCACTTGCGCCACCTGAGCGCCGGGGTTTATGAAACCGACCGAGGAGGCGACGTCACCTTTCACGGACCTGGCCAGCTTGTCGGTTATCCTATTCTTGACCTCACCCAGCACAGGCGGGATATTGCCTGGTACATGCATTCGCTCGAAGAAGTCTTTATTCGCGTAGCCGGAGAATTTGGAATAAATGCCGGACGGATTGAAGGCGCGCGTGGAGTCTGGGTCGGGAACGACAAGCTCGTCGCTATGGGGGTTCATGTGTCGCGCTGGGTTACGTCTCACGGCTTTGCTTTCAACGTCAACACGGACCTGCGCTTTTTCGACTGGATTGTGCCCTGCGGCCTCGAAGGCAAGGGAGTGACCTCGCTTCAGAAACTACTCGGCCGGCCCGTTTCCATGGACCGTGTGATTGAACTTGTAATCCGGCAGTTTGGGGCAGTTTTCGGATCAGACATCAAGAATCCCGAACAACCGGCATCGAGAGCCGGACAAGAGGCAAGTCCGGTTCCTCTATAACGCCAGGAGTAACTCCACTGGCACGATATGGCTGAAGCCCAATCCACCAAGAGCCAGAATAAGATTCCCGCCCCTGACGCTCAAACGCTTGAGCGAATGCTCTATTATCTGAAGCTCACTCGCGAGGCCGAGACGCGAATCGAGCAGGTGCTTTACCGGCAGGGCAAAATCGTAGGTGGCGTCTACGTCGGCCGCGGCCAGGAAGCGATCGGTGTCGGCTCTGCCATCCAGCTTCTGGACGGCGATGTTGTCCTGCCCAGCCACCGGGATTTCTCTTCCTTCCTCATCCGTGGTTTTTCTCTCCGGGAGATTTTCTGCAACTGGATGGCGCGAAGCAACGGACCCTGCCGAGGACGCGACAATACCCTCCACATCGGCGACATGAGCCGGGGCGTTATTCCGATCATTTCGCACCTTGGTGATACGTGTCCGGTTGCCTGCGGCGTGGGCATGGTTTTGAAGTGGCGCCAAAGCGGAAATGTCGCGCTCGTCCACTTCGGCGAGGGGACCTCCAGCCGGGGCGATGTCCACGAGGCCATGAACATGGCCGCCGTCATGAAGCTCCCTGTCATCTTCATCTGCAACAACAATGCCTATGCGTATTCCACTCCCACGGAAAAGCAGTACGCCATAAAGGACCTTGACGTGCGCGGAGCGGCTTACGGCATGCCGGGAGTCAAAGTGGATGGCAATGACGTGCTGGCGGTTTATTCCACGATTGGAAAAGCCCTCGAGCGCGCTCGCTCGGGACAGGGGCCCAGCTTTGTGGAATGCAAGACGTTCCGGATGACGGGTCATTCGGCGCACGATTCAGCGGAATACGTGCCCAAGGAACTGTTTGAACAATGGAAGAAGAAGGATCCGATCCTACGACTGCAAAAGGTTCTGTTGGCGCAAAATGTGATGAACAAAAAACAGATTGACATTCTGGATGGAGAGATCAGGAAGCAGGTCGATGAAGCCATCGCCGGCGCTGAAGCGAGCCCTTTCCCGGCAGGTGCTGAGGCCCTGCAAGCTGTCTATTGCGATGCCGATTGCTGGTGGAAAAACACGCCTCTTGAATAAGACATAAATCCATGCCGCATCTAACTTATCTTGAAGCAATTCGACAGGGCATCTGGGAAGAGATGGAGCGCGATCGCTCGGTTTTCCTGCTGGGCGAGGACATTGGGTCCTACGGTGGGGCGTTCAATGTGACTGCTGGGATGCTGGAAAAATTCGGCGAGGACCGCGTGATCGACACACCCATCTCTGAATCGGCTATCGTGGGCGCTGCCATTGGCGCGGCTCTGATGGGAATGCGTCCCGTGGCGGAGATGCAATTTATGGATTTCATCTCCTGTGGGTTCGACCAGATTGTCAACATGGCGGCAAAAATCCACTACCGTTGGGGTGCCGCCGTGCCAATGGTGATTCGAGGTCCGTCGGGTGCCGGCGTACACGGCGGGCCGTTCCATTCTCAGTCGAATGAAATGTGGTTTGTTCACGTACCGGGGCTGAAAGTAGTGGCTCCCTCGACAGCGTACGACGCCAAAGGCTTGATCAAGGCATCCATTCGCGACCATAATCCCGTGATCTTCTACGAGCACAAATATCTTTACCGGCGAATCAAGGAAGATGTGCCAGAGCAAGACTTTGTTGTGCCGCTGGGCAAGGCGGCCGTTCGCAGGGAAGGCGCCGACATCGCCCTGATCACCTACGGAGCGATGGTCTGGACGGCGCTTGAAGCGGCGGACATGCTTGCAAACGAAGGCATCTCGCTTGAGGTCGTTGACCTCCGAACGCTGTTGCCGTACGATGAGCGGTGCGTGCTCTCCAGTGTGCGTAAATGCAGCAAAGTGATGTTGCTGCATGAAGACACGCGGATTGGTGGTCTCGCAGGTGAAATCGCAGCGCTGATCGCCGAGAAGGCCTTCGACGATCTGGATGGCCCGATCGTGCGGGTTACAGCGCCGGATACTCCAGTTCCGTTTTCGCCGCCGCTCGAAGAGTATTACCTGCCCAACGTCCAGAAGATTGCAGATGCAGCGCGGCAGCTTGCAGCCTATTAGAAATTGTCGAATAGCTCCGTTAACGGGAACATGCGTCGAGGATCCTGATGCCGACTAATGTTGTGATGCCCCAGATGGGGGAGAGCGTCGCCGAAGGAACGATCATTAAATGGCTGAAAAAGCCGGGCGATCATGTCGAGCGCGACGAGCCTCTGTTTGAAATCACCACAGACAAAGTGGACGCGGAAATCCCCTCTCCCGCCGAAGGGATCCTGGCAAAAATCCTGGCTTCTGAAAATGAAACGGTAGCGGTCAACACCGTCGTTGCCATCATCGATGGGCAAGGGGCCCCAGAATCTGCAAAGGCTGTGCCGGAAACGTCGACAGTGGCAGTGAAACCCATGCCCAAAGCAACGTCCACTAAGCCACGAGCGGAATCCTCTCCCGCCGCCACGGCGCCACCGCGCGCCCCAGTTCAGGCAGGTGAGAAGCTCCGATCCTCTCCTCTCGTCCGGCGGATCGCGCGCGAACACAACGTGGACCTCTCATTGATTAGAGGAACAGGGCTGGGCGGCAGGATCAGCAAGAAAGACGTTATTAAATTCCTGGAAGGCCGCACGCCTGCCATCGCGGAAATTCCGGCTGCAAAACCGGCGGCTTCGCAAAAGCCCGCCCCCTCCTACGAACCGGTAATCCCCTTTAGCGGGCCAACCCATGTGGCCGCCATGAGTCCCCAGCGGCGCCTGGTTGCCGAACACATGATCGCCAGCAAGCGGACTTCTGCGCACGTAACCACCGTGTTTGAAGTTGACATGACCCGCGTCGTGAACACCCGTGAGCAAATGGCCGGCGAATTCGAGCGGACCCGAGGCCTCAAGTTGACTTACACTCCGTTTATTGCACGCGCCGCCGTCGAGGCAATCAAGCAATTCCCGATATTTAACTCATCGGTTGAGGGGACAAACATCGTTTACAAGCAGGCCATCAACCTGGGAATTGCGGTGGCGCTGGAAACTGGGCTCATCGTCCCGGTCATCAAAAACGCGGGAGAGAAGGACTTCGCGGGAATGGCCCGCGCCGTCCAGGACCTTGCCAGCCGCGCTCGCTCAAAGCACCTGAACGTGGATGAAGTGCAGGAAGGCACCTTCACGATAACGAATCCCGGCGTTTTCGGCAGCTTATTCGGAACGCCAATCATCAACCAGCCTCAGGTCGCTATTCTCGGAGCTGGAGTGATTGAAAAGCGGCCGGTGATCCGCGACGACGCGATTGCGATCCGCTCGATGGCCTATTTGATGTTGACGTTCGACCACAGAGTTATTGATGGCGCCGTCGCCGACCAGTTCATGGCCTATCTGAAAAACCGCCTCGAAACCTGGCAGGAGCCCGTTTTGTAGCATTTCAATACCGGGAAAACGCTGCTTATCAACCTATTGGGGTTCCGAACTCGACAACCGGTCAACAAGGTTGTTCAAATCGTCCCGGCAGTCCGAACCATCAAACCCCTGCTGCGCCATGTGGGGAAGGAATTGGCTAAGGTTGTGCGAAAAGAAAGTTTTGGCGCGATCGGGCTCGCGCAACTCGGCATACTGTGCGGTGACGGTTTGAAGCAGGCCCAGCGAAGGCTCTTTTTCACGGGACCATTTGGCAATGTTGTCCTTGAGCACGGCCTGTAAGAAGTCACCGAATTTCGCGGTTTCGTCCACGTACTGACCACCCGAAAAGGTGTAAACGGAGATGACATCAGCCGCCTCCTCATTCGATCCACATGCCGTAACATGAGGCCGGTGCACCACCAGTTCACGGACAGAGTCTGAACCAATCCTGCGAATCTCCAGCCCTTCAAAAGGCCAGCCTTTCAATCCGTCAATATGGCCGACAGCTTCAAGAGCGCCCTGGTCAACTTGCACAACGTTGATGGTGGTGCAGCAGCGATTGCCTCCAGAATAAAGGCCAATCACCAGATCGGGTTTACGGTCACCCGTCAGATCGCGAAGATAAACCGGGCGCGGCCGGCCGTTCGCAGCCGGAAGTCCCTGCCGCCCGGCAAAATCATACAGCGCCGTCCACGGTTCCCTGGCGCCTTCCAGAGTGTCCACCTGATAGGCAACATCATCGTCCTGGTCGTAGATAACCAGTCGTCCTGGCGCAAATCCCAGAAAAACCGAATTGGACCGGTAGAGGGCGGCGCGGTAGTGTCGATCAAGGGCGAACGCGCTGATGCGCTCGAAGCCCGGAATATCCGGGTAAGCGCCGGGCCTTCCCGACTTCCCCAGCACGTACTGCTCGGCGGAGGTTGCAGCCTCCTTCAGGCTGGACGGTTTCCAGTCACGCTGCAGACCCAATACGACAAGGAACGCCACGATGGCGAGCAGTGTCGAGATGATGAACTCACCCTTGCGCATCTTGGTGCGGGAATCTCCCGAAGGCTTCTCGCTCGGTCTGAGGCCTCATGATCCATCATTTAATCACGAGCCGCAAAGATTGTCATGGAAGCGCAAGACGCCTTGTCAGGGATTTGTCCGGCGGAATGAGTCGAGTACCCATTCATCGGCCTTCTCGTTATGGCGCAGGATGTAGGTGTTCCGGTCGTCGGCAAGAACTTTAAAACAACGATATCCTACTCCGTACCACTGATCGAGAACTTCCACCACCTCAACGGTTCGCGAATCGTTTTCGCGGAAATGGAAACGGAGAGGCCGTTGGTCAGCCTTGTAACCGGAATAGCATTCAACGTGGAGCGAGATTGGCATCGCCAACCCACAGTTCTAAAGTGCCAACTCGCGGCGGATTGACTCGGCGTACGCGTCGGCTGATACAAGAGGCTGGATAGAAATCCCAGCTTCTGACAGAATACTTTGTGAAAGAGCAGCCGCCTCATCATCTCCCCCCGCCAGGCCCTCGACCACTGCGGTCAGCTCGACCGGTCCGCTGCGGCGGACGTGGTCCATGGTGTAAACCAGCACCTTGGCAAGCTCAATATCCCTCTTGAGTGACAGTGCGTGAACAAACTTCATGTGGCCATTCGGCTTCCCTGCAGCTCTAGCGGGACGGTACCCAAAATCAAATGTGAATGGATCGTTAGGTTGAGTCCATTGTGCAGCCGGAATATTCCTCTCCAGCGCAGGCTGGTCCCACAATCCGGCGTGCACAAATGCGAGCCGCAGCCGCTGTTTGATGCGCACCCGCGTATCGAACGGAAGGGGGCCTTCAAGCCGGGCGCCCACATAGCGGTTGAAAAGGTCTTGAATTTCGGTGGCCGGATCACGAAGAAGACAAGCCCTGACAGGAGCTATCTGGATCATATTCGCAAACGATTGCTCCATCCAGCGAAGATAGGACGGCAGTTCGTCGCTATGCTCATCGATCTGCTGTTCGAAATCCTGCTGCAGTTCCCGCAGCAATTCCAGATCGGCCTGAGGATGGAAGCGTTTTACGCGGCGGAAATCATCCGTAAACAGGCAGCCTAGATAATTCTCATGGGGACTAAACAGGAATAAGCCGATATTCAGGAACTCGCCCCGCACAGCGTTCGGCACATACTGGACCAGGTAGAGCGAACACTCTTTGAGTTTTTCAGTATCAGCCATGCCAACACCGGGAACCCGATAGGACCATCGTTTCGGTCTACTCCCAATTCGGGAAAGGCCTTAAAGAGCATTGCTTCGCATCGATAATCAACTGGCGCACCCGGCGACGCCGGTCGTAAAGCCGGTCCGCAAGACGTGAGAGCCGATCTGTCTCGTCACCACACCACTCACGCGGAACTCCGCGAAGGCACTCATCGAGTTCCGCCGCGTTGATGTTTTCAATCCGGGACAGATAAGGCTCAAATGATTGCAAACCGCGGACACTCTCGTACACCAAACGCCTCGGGTAAAGGCTCCGGATGGCGCTGTCCGGGAAGTTCCATTCGCCGTCGTTAAAGCAGAATCCCTGATCGATGAGAGTGGCAGAATAACGGCTTCCCTGCTCGTCCACGGCCCGATAGAAGATTACTTGGCGGCCGTCGCAGTTGCACGTCCACTTGTCCAGCACATACGCGCCAAGAAAAATCGATGCCAGATTGGAAACTCGGCGCAGCAGCCGGTCAGGGAGAAAATCCACCACCAGCGTCTGGCTGGGTGCGCCCGGGAACCTGGAACCAAAATGCATCCCCGCGGCGCACGGCTCTTCGCGCCCCGATGTCTGGAACCTAAGCAGCGGCGTTCCGGAAATGAGCCTCTGTGATACCTGGACGAACGCCGCGCCGGGGACAGGCAATCGTATGAGGGCAGCCAGCCGACCGGCTAACATCTCATTGGCAAGAATCCTGACGTGCTGAGGATTGTTCCTGAACTTTACGACGTAGGCCTGACCGTCGTCGCAACCCATCAGAAACGGCTGAGAACCACCCCGCATCCGACGGATACATTCCACGGCCTCGACCTTCCGGGCCTCGAATGATTCGTCTTGGCCGGATTGCAAACACTGAGACGATGTAGCCGAGGTTTCCTCTGAGTGGAATCCAGAACCGAAATTGCCGGGACCTTCAAGCATCCCTGGAAAGTGTCAACCTCTTCTACAAGATTCACAGCACGTGCGGGAGGGTCTTGTCCCCTCGCGGAAGCGCCCTCCGGCACAGTCGACCAGTCCCCGCTCGGGGTAGGGGATTTTCCGGCTCAAGCAAAGACGGCAAGCAAGGTCGGGAATACTCCCCGGGCCAGCATCTCAAATTTCACCGGTGCAGCCATTTCGAATTTCTCGGGCGCCACCACATTCAACGCCGACGGCCCGCTTTTTTCCTGCCAGCCGGCTTTTTGGCCGCCTTGGACTTCGACGGCGGTTTGGGCTTCGCAGACCTCTTGGTTGTTGTGGACTTCTTTGGCTTGGCAGACTTCTTGGGTCGCGCGCTCTTTTTCGGACTCGCCTTTGGTTTTGGCTTTGCTTTTGATTTGGCTTTTGATTTGGCTTTTGATTTTGCTTTTGCTTTCGGCTTTTGCTTGGTCTTTGGCTTCCGGACCTTAGGCCGGGCAGGTTCCGGCAGCTCGGCGGGAGCAGGCGCAGTGGGGATTGGAGCCGCTGGAGTTTCCATCTCTACGGGACCAACCTCCACATCTTCGGATTCATAGGATATCTCCTCGTCCAGGTCTTCGAGGTCATCCCCCAGGCTCTCTTCCTCTTCTTTTTCGAAGTCGGAAGAGAGTTCATCCCCGAACTCCTCTAACTCTTCGCCGGACTCATTTACTTCGTCGTTGAACCGCATGAAATCCTCCTCTTAGCATCGTCTCCCGTCAGAAACCAGATCCCGCTTGATTGACACATTGGATCGGAAATAAAAGTTCTCTTGGCCCAGATGTATACTACCGGACAAGCGCTGTCAAGAGGGATTCATCGCGATGGCGGCCTTGGTATCACTCCGCAACCCCGTACAGGGACAAAACCTGCCCGGGCAGGATCAGAGAACTGTCCAGATGATTCCATTCGCGGATCTGCGCGACACTAATATTGAAATGATCTGCGATCACGCCAAGAGTATCGCCCTTGCGGATTCGATAATGGAGAACGGAGCTACGGTCTTTCTGATTATCGGCGGCAGAACGATTTGGGGCAGCGTTCTCGCTGCGGCCCCCGCTGCTGACCTTGAGGGTTCGGCCCTCGACAATGGTGGAACCCCGCAAATTGTTCCAGCGGCGAAGGTTTTCTACGCTGACATGAAAATGTTGGGCGATAGTTCCCAGCGTATCGCCCCGCTGGATTCGGTAGGTTTCAACGCCATTGCGTGTCTCTGCTCGGTATTCGCTTGAGGTTTTCGGCCCGGGGACCCCACGAGCGAAAACATGCAAGGTCCTGCCAGTAACGATTCGCGAACTCCGCAAACGATTCCAGGTGCGGAGGCTTGCCACCGAGACATGAAAGCGGCGGGCAATGCCGCCCAGTGTATCCCCCCGCCGTATGCGGTAACGATAATAGCGGCCTCGCCGGTAAGCAGGCTCGCGACCCGGAGGCAGGGGAAGGATGAGGTACGCGCCCGCTTCCGGGTCATCCCCAGCGTCAAGATGATTGGCTTGCGCCAGCTCGGCCCGGGTGATGCGATACTTGCGTGCTATCGCGTCCAGCGTGTCTGACTCGTCCAACTTCACCGCCCTCCACGATACCCGCTTCTCGGGAGGCACTTCGGTAATCCGTTTCTCGTAGAGCTCCTTCGTTCCGTGCGGAAGATTAATCTCAAACTGGCTCTCGTCCAGGGGGGTCGCCCAGGTCAGAAGGCTTGGGTTAAGGCGTTCCAGTTCTTTGGCAGGCTGATCAATAAGTTCAGCCACAAGCCGCAGATCGGTTGGAACCGTCACAGTTATCTGGTCTGGGTCCATGGGTGGGTCAGGCTGGACCTCAAACCCGTAGGCGCGGGGGTCCTTTGCAATAAGAGCAGTTGCGATGAAGATAGGCACGTAGTTCTGGGTCTCCATGGGCAGGGCGTGCAGCTCCCGGAGTTTCCAGAAGTTAGCATACCCGGTTCGCTCGATAGCCCTCTGGATTGCACCGGGGCCGGCGTCATACGCTGCCATGGCCAGATACCAGTCGCCGAACTCCTGATACAGGTCACGTAGGTGGCGTACGGCTGCATCCGTCGATTTCAGGGGGTCTTCGCGCTGGTCCTGGTACTGATTCATTTTGAGCCCGTATTCCCGCGCTCGTGCCGCCATGAACTGCCAGATTCCCGTGGCACCGGCGCTTGAAACTGCGAGAGGGCTGAAACTGCTCTCCCCCGCCGCCATGTATATCAGGTCCTGAGGCAGTCCGTACTTTCGCAGGATCCTAGTCATCATCGGCTGGTACATCCCCACCCGGCTAAGGATTTTTTCGATGTAGCCCTGCCCTCCGTTTTGAAAGTAGGTGAGGAAACCGGCTACATAGTCGTTTGTGACCAAGGGAAGGTCCGAGCGCACGGAAATCAATTCGCGTTCGGCACGCTGCCGGACCTGCGGGTCCACGGGGAAAGTAAGCCCGGCGAAGGACTCGATTGGCGGAGGTTCATACTCACGCTGGCTTAAAGCGTCACCATTTGCCGATGCTGAAGCCTCGTGCCCGTAGGTCGTCTCAACCAGCTTGTCGAACTCGGCCATTAGCCGGCTGTGGTTCTGAATGTTCATCCCGGACTCGAGCAACAGGCTCAATGCCTTGTCAAAGTCCTTCTTAGCCTCCTCCAATTTCCCGGCCTGGTATTGCTTCATACCCTCGCTGTAGATTTTATCGACCTTGGAAATCAGCACCGTTTCCGGATCGGGAGGCTGGGGCTTTGGAGTGGGCGGGTGGGTCGCCTGCGGCCGGACGGGAGGAATTGCCGGGGGTGGGGCAACGGATGTTGGGGGCGAAACCGCACTTTTCTTCCTGCCGGAACTGCACGACCCAAGAGCAATCACGACAGACAGGATAAGAAACAGGAGTTTAGCCTTGTCCAAATTTACCTGCCTTTAGGCTGCCTCATTCTCGCTTCCATCCCACCAGGTAAGCAGCCTAGCCAGATTTTACGTAGACCCTCCTGCAAGGTCAACCTGAAACAGGATGCAACCAGCAGGGCCGGTCGATTCCGTGGGACCGCTTGGAGCGAAAAATCAGGGTTGCAGCATCTCAACGGGATTTACCTGAGGCTGGCAGGCCGTAGCGTGGTTCAGCTATAATCAGTATTTCTCGGGGGCGAAACAACGCCCGCTGCCTGACTTCGGCCACCATCAAGCATAGGTAACCATGCGAAATCCTCTGCGACCCCTTTTCCCGTACCTGGCGAAGTACAAAAAGAGCTATGTCATTGGCTTTACTGCCCTCATCCTTACCCAGGTTGTCGGGGTCACGGTTCCCCTGGTCATCAAAGACGTCTTTGACGCTCTGACCACCGGAGTCACCGCGCGGAAGCTCGCTTTTTTTGCCGTTTTGCTCCTGGGCATTGCCTTGTCAAAAGCGGTTTTCCAATTCTGGATGCGCTGGATTCTGATCGGCATCTCCCGCGACGTTGAATATGACCTCCGCAATGACTTGTTCCAACACTTGATGCGCCAGGACGCCCGTTACTACAACGAACACCGGACCGGCGATCTGATGGCCAAGCTGACCAATGACTTGAACGCCGTACGAAACATCGTTGGACCCGGCATCATGTACTCTGCCAACACGGTGGTGACAGGAATCGCAACCATCGCTCTGATGGCGCATCTGGACCTCCACTTGACGCTCCTCGCGCTTGCGCCGCTGCCGCTGGCGTCTATTGCAGTCAAGTTCTTCGGGCAGAGAATTCATGAGCGGTTCGAGAGAATTCAGGCCCTGTATTCGGAGCTTACCGAAAAAGTTCGGGAAAATTTCTCCGGAGTCCGGCTGGTGCGCGCGTTCCGCCAGGAAGAGCCTGAGATGTGGCAGTTTGATGAAATGAATAAGTTATACGTGGAACGCAATAAGGGCCTGATCTGGATTTCGAGCTTCCTGTGGCCTGCCCTGGCATTGCTCTTCTCGGCATCATTTCTGCTGATCATGGTTGTCGGCGGAGAGCATGTTTTATCAGGCAAGATCACCATCGGCACTTTCGCCGCGTTCAACGTCTACCTGATGTATCTGATCTGGCCCATCATCGCGCTGGGATGGGTGACGAACATCATCCAGCGGGGACTTGCCTCTTTGGGACGGCTGTGGACCATCTTCGCCGCCCAGCCGGCAATCGATGACCGCCTGGTTCCCCCAAATCCGGTCGAGGAACTTAAGGGTACTGTTGAGTTCCGGAATCTGACCTTTGCCTACAACGGATTCCCAATCCTCAGAAACATCAACCTGAACATCCCCGCCGGCCGGACCGTCGCAATTGTGGGTGGGACAGGCTCCGGCAAGACCACGCTGGCCGCTCTGATTCCCCGTTTGTTTGATGCGCCTGAAGGGTCTGTGCTGATCGATGGAATTCCGGTTCGCCATGTACCTCTCAACACTTTGAGATCGCACATCGGGTTCGTTCCGCAGGAAACGTTTCTTTTCAGCGATTCCATCCGGGAGAACATTCGCTTTGGTGCGCCTGGTTCCTCTGACGATGAGGTGAAACGCGCGGCTGAGGTTTCCAACATTCTGCCGGATATTCTCGGCTTCCCTGAAGGCTTCGATTCCATGGTAGGAGAACGAGGCCTGACGCTCTCGGGCGGCCAGAAGCAGCGGGTGGCCATCTCCCGGGCTATTATCCGCGATCCGCGCATTCTGATTCTGGATGACGCGCTCTCGAGCGTTGACACCTTCACGGAGGAAAAGATTCTGCGACACCTGACCGAGGTGATGGAGGGAAGGACCACCATCTTGATATCACATCGCGTTTCCACGATCCGCAACGCGGACGAGATTGTCGTGCTGCAGGATGGCACGATTGTGGAGCGTGGGGCCCACGAACAGTTGCTGGCCATGAACGGTCATTACACGGAGCTTTACAACAAGCAATTGATTGAAGAATCGCTCGAATTGGAAACCTGAAGCGGCAATCTGATGGCAGACAATTTTCACGAAGAGGAAGTCCTCGGAAAAGCGTATGACGGGCGCCTGATGCGGCGCTTGCTCGCCTATCTGCGTCCTTACCAGCGTGTGGTGTTCTTTGCTCTGATCGCTATCTTCTTTTTTGGTCTGCTCCAGGCGGTGCCGCCATACCTGATGAAGGTGGAGATCGATCGTTATCTCGATCCCACAAAGCATCAGCCGATTTTGCCCTTTCTCGCGCACTTTCTCAGTTCGGATCCCCGCACCGGAATCCTTCAGATCGCCTTTATCATCTTTGTGCCTGCCGTCCTGCTGACGTTCATCCTGCAATTTGCGCAAACGTTTGCCATGCAACTGGTTGGGCAGAAAGTCATGTACGATCTGCGCAAGCAGTTGTTTGAGCATCTTCAGCGGCTACAAATGAGCTACTTTGACCGCAATCCGGTGGGCCGGCTGGTTACGCGAGTGACCACGGATATCGATGTCCTGAACGATTTGTTCGCCTCCGGAGTCGTCGCGGTTTTCGGCGATTTCTTCACCCTGGCGAGCATCATGGTGGTGATGCTGGAGCTTGATTGGAGGCTGTCGCTGCTCACTTTTGCCGTCTTGCCCTTGATTATTATAGTGACGGCGCTGTTCCGCAAGACCGTACGTGAATCATACCGGCGCATCCGCCTGGCCATCGCCCGCATCAACGCTTACCTGGCGGAACACCTTACGGGAATGTCTGTGCTGCAGCTCTTCAACCGTGAGAACAAGAGCTTCGAAGAATTCGAGAAGATAAACAGCGCCCACATGGAGGCGTACAAAGACTCGATTCTGGCCTACGGGCTCTTTTATCCCACCGTTGAGTTCCTTGGCGTGCTGGCCATCGTCATCATTCTGTACAAAGGCGGGAGCATGGTCCTTGGCGGGTCAGTGACCGTAGGAACCGCGATCGCCTTCATCCAGTATTCGCAACGCTTCTTCCGGCCCATTCAGGACCTGAGCGACAAGTACAACATCCTGCAAGCAGCAATGGCCAGTTCCGAGCGCGTCTTCAGGTTGCTGGACACCCCGGTTAGCATTTCCGACTCCGCTCGACCGGCTGGGCTGGAGTCGCCCCGGGGTCGCGTTGAATTCCGCAATGTCGGGTTTGCTTACCGGGACAATCATCGCGTTCTGGAGAACGTCTCTTTCACTCTTGACCCGGGAGAAACCGTCGCCGTGGTGGGCCACACCGGAGCCGGGAAGACCACTCTCACCAACCTGCTCTTGCGCTTCTACGACGTGCAGGAGGGCGCTATCCTTTTCGACGGCGTGGACATTCGCGAGATGAATCTCGGCGAGCTCCGGAGCAATTTCGCAGTCGTGTTGCAGGACCCGTTCCTCTTCGCAGGCACCATCGCCAGCAACATCCGGATGGGGACTGAAGGCATTTCCGATCGGCAGGTCCGCGAAGCGGTCCGGCGCGTCAACATGTTGGACTTCATTGAAAGTCTGCCCGGCGGCTTTGATGAGCCGGTCCGGGAAAGAGGAGCCACGCTCTCGTCGGGGCAGAAACAACTGCTTTCTTTCGCCCGCGCACTGGCGCACGATCCGAGGATACTGATCCTTGACGAGGCGACTTCAAGTGTGGACCCAGAGACTGAATATCTGATCCGCGAAGGTCTCAAAACGCTGCTGGAAAATCGAACTTCACTCGTTATTGCTCACCGTCTCTCCACGATCCAAAACGCCTCGAAGATCCTTGTGATGCACAAGGGACGCGTGCGCGAAGTGGGGACGCATCAGGAATTGCTGCGTTTGCAGGGAATTTATTTCAAACTATATCAGCTTCAATACAAGGACCAGGAGCTCTTGGCCTCCGCCGGCCCGGCCAGAGGATCATGCCCGGAGATTGCTTCCTGATAGTCGCCGGAGAACGCTCCGGTGACATGTATGGTGCGGCCCTCGCCCAGGCGCTGAGCACCAGAATCGCCGGTGCCGGGATTTTCGGCTGCGGCGGCGAGGCCATGCGAGCGGCCGGGGTGGAAACCATCGTGGACCTCCATCAGGTGGCGCTGATTGGAATCTCCGAGGTTGTGTCCGGGCTACCGAAAGCCTATCGTGCCATGCGGGACCTTGTGGCTGAAGCCGCGCGGAGAAAGCCCGCGGCTGCAATCCTGATTGACTCTCCATCGCTGAACCTGAGCCTGGCGAAGCGGTTGAAGAAACACAACATTCCCGTCATCTATTTTGTTAGCCCCCAGATATGGGCCTGGAAAAAGTGGAGAATCAAGAAGATCAAGGCTTATGTCGACAGGATGCTCTGCCTGTTCGATTTTGAGACAGAAATCTATGAAAAAGCCGGCGTACCCGTGGAATGCGTCGGCCACCCTCTGGTGGATCTGGCCTTGGTCAGGCAATCACGTGAGGAGTTTTTCAGCCGCGCCAAGCTCGACCCGTACATCCCGACCGTCGCTCTGCTGCCCGGCAGCCGCAGGATGGAGGTAGAGTCCAACCTGCCGACTATTCTGGCGGCGGCGGACCGAGTGGCGCGGTCCCGGCAGGTTCAGTTTGTCGTAGCCTCCGCGCCGACGATCGATTCCGCGTGGCTGAGATCTTTGCTGTCCCGCGGCTATACAGCCAAGGCTCCCCTGCGGGCGCTCAGCAATTCGACACAGGAAGCCCTGCAATACTCGAACGCTGCTGTGGTCGCCAGTGGAACAGCTACGATTGAGGCGGCTTTGCGGGAGTGTCCCATGATTGTCGTCTACCGGGTCTCCCAGTTCACCGCAATGTGCGCCAGGGTCATGATTGATGTTCCCTTCTACAGCATGGTCAATCTCCTGGCTGGTCATGCCGCAGTCCCGGAACTGATCCAGAGCGACTTCAGCGCCGCCCGCCTCGCAGCCGCCCTGGAGCGGTTGCTCGACGACGCCGGGACGCGAAACAAGATGGTGGCAGACCTTCGAAAAGTGCGGGAGCGCCTGGGTAAGGGAGGTGCAATGGACCGGGCTGCCGACGCGGTGGTCCGCCACCTTCAAGGGACCAAGGCATCCCTGCGCGCCCAATAAAGCATCCCTGTGATAGGGGTCCATCGAGCCGGGGGAGTCACATCTCAGATTTTTTGTGAGCAACAGTACCACCACCCCGCCGGGGGATTGTATTATCAAATAGGTGGCCCCTGTGTCGACGAAAGGCTTGAATCCTCTATGAAGTACACCTCATTGGTCCGCAGATTCAGGAGCGCTGTGGCGCCTGGCGTCTGCAATAGCCGTTGCGCGAGTATGGCCGGCCTGATGGCACTGGCCCTTCTTGCGGGGATCCCAAGTGCGCGGGCTGCAGACCCTGCGCAGCTAGAGGTGAAGAAATACGATATCAAGGTCCAACTGTATCCCACCACCCACATCCTTGAGGCTACCACCAGGGTTGATTTCGTACCGCAGACCAGCACCAGCCAGCTCAATTTTGAGTTGAATAGCGCATTGCGTGTCCAGAAGATCGTGGACTCATCTGGCACCGAAGTTCAGTACCAGCAGGACGGTTTGGGACTCAAAGTCACGCTTCCCGGCCCTGCCACTGTGGGGCAGCCATCTTCGATCACCGTGAGTTACAAGGGTGGGCTTGGCACAGCGGAAGGAAGTCCAGTCGAGGGACTAAAGCTCTCCTATGTGGGACCGGAGGGCTCTTATCTCCTCTACCCGGGGCGCTGGTTCCCGGTGGTGAGGCCCGGATTGAACCGATTCACTGCCGCCCTGCACGTCACTGTGCCAACCGGTGAGACCGTCGTAGCTTCGGGAACTCCTTCGCCTGCCGTCAATGAGGCCGGAAACACCACCTACTCCTTCGACTTTGCCCAGGCATCCTTTCCGGGCACCTTCTACGCGGGGGACTATTCGGTCCAACACGAAAGCGCTTTTGGAGCCAACATTTACCTCTTCCTGAAGCGGGGCCACGAGAATTTTGCGGCGGATTACGGAGCAACCGCTGCAAAGATCATGAGCTTTTTCTCCGGCAGGTTCGGATCATTGCCGAACGGCAACCTGGCGGTGGTTGAGATTGCGGATGACACCGTGGGTGGATATTCTTCTCCAGGCATTGTCGCGCTTGCTTCGCGCGGATTCTCCTCGCCCGTGAACGAACAACTGCTGGCGCATGAAATCTCGCGCCAATGGTGGAGTTGCTATGTCAGCCCGGCAGCGCCCGATGATTCGTTTTTGGACGATGGCCTTTCGCTCTACTCCTCGGCGCTTTATGTCGAGCAATCGCAGGGCGAGACGGCATTTGAAAATCTGATGCACACAACCGCCATCGGGGCCCTTACCCATGAAGAGTCGACGCCCATCAGCCAGGCCGCGTCACTCCAGCCTTTCACGCCGCAGTATGAGTCAATCGTAGCGCAAAAGGGCGCCATGGTTTTCCACATGCTGCGCTGGGTGATTGGCGACGAGGCGTTTACGAAGGGCCTGCAGCGAGTGGTTCAGCAATATGCGTGGAAATCCATCAGCACTCGAGATTTTGAAAATGTCGTCGAGCAGGCTAGCAATGAGAAATTGACTTACTTCTTTGCCCAGTGGGTCAGTTCCACAGGCGTGCCGCAATTTAAGGACTCCTGGGCCATCTACCGCACCGGAGGCCACTATCAGGTGGTCGGCAAGATTCAGCAGGACCTCGACATTTTCCGGATGCCTGTGGAGGTGCGCGTAAACTCTGAGGGCCGCAGGCCGGTCAGTGACCGCATCCAGATGGTGGGAACCACCGCCGATTTCACCGTCAACACGGTCACCAGGCCGACCCAGGTGGAGATCGATCCCGGCAGCCATATCCTCAAGATGACTGACGGTATCCGTACCGAGGTGGAGATTGCCCGCGGCGATCAGCTCGTTGCCGAACAAGCCTACCTGGAAGCCGTGAAGCAGTACCAACAGGTGGTTGAGCAGAACAAGAACAATTCACTGGCCCACTACCGTCTTGGCCAGATCTACTTCCGGCTTCACAATTACAACGCCGCCGCTGAGGAAATGCGGGGCGCCCTCGATGGAAATCTCCAACCCAAATGGATTGAGGTTTGGGCCCATCTCACCCTGGGCAAGATTTTCGACGCCACCGGCCAGAGAGACCGCGCGCTGAATGAATACCAGCGGGCCTTACAGACCAGGGACGACACACAAGGCGCCATAGAACAGGCCAAGCAGTACATCCAGAAGCCATACTCGGACGAAAACCGCGCCCTCAGCCAGGCAACCCAGCCTGGGTAAGCTCTCTTCGGGTTCTGGCCAGGCTTTACGTTGCTTTGCCGGCTGCGGGACGTCTGGTGAATGTCTGGTAAGCCTCTTCAAACGTCTTGAGCGCTGCATCGTCGTAGAGCACAAAGTGGACCTTTTCCAAACTGCTATGCGACTTGAGGTGCTCAAGCACTTCACCGATCATGATGTTCGCGCAATCCTGCATGGGAAAACCGGCGATCCCGGTGCCGATCGCAGGAAATGCAATTGTCTTAAAGCCCTTTTCCTCGGCGCGAAGCAGGCTGTTGCGCATCGAACTGCGCAAAGAATCAGCAGTCGTCGTCCCACCCATCTGCGTGCTGGCTGCGTGGATTAGATAGCAAGCCTTCAGGTTGCCCGCCGTAGTCACGGCAGCTTCGCCCAGCCCGATGGGCCCGATGCGGTCGCACTCTTCCTGGATTCGCGGTCCGCCTTTGGTCTGGATGGCGCCTGCAACTCCTCCTCCCAGGATCAGCTCGTTGTTGGCCGCATTGACAATCGCGTCAACATCGACCTCCGTGATGTCGCCCTTGCTGAAGTAGATCCTGGCCGGCATGATTCCTCTGGCCGTTCAAGTTCGATTCAAAGCAAGGATAGCTGACGTGGCAGCGTGACGCCAGCGCTTAAAACCTGTTCCTGATGATGGCGCTTGCACCGGAAGCAGTATCATCAAAATCACGCTAATCCAGCCAGCGCTTGAGTTCGCGGAAATAATCCAGCTTCCGGGCACGCGAAAGGCTTCCGTTGCGTCCGCTGGTTGAGGGCAGGACGTAGATTCGCGAGATTCCAAAAAGGGAGCGTTGCGCGCCCAGTTCAGCATTGCCGCCTTGGAACCATCCGTAGCCTGTCTTGCCGTTAAACGCTATGGCTGCTGGAGAAGCCTGCAAAAGTTTGTCTTTCAGTGCGGGCAGGCCGCGGCAAAGGTCTGCTTTGGTCAAGCTACTGATGGAGTTGGACCAGCGTTTGACGACATCCGTCAAGCCGATGCCGAATTCGAGGATGCGGTGGTCTTCCTCCGGCTTCAGATGCACGGGCGTGAGGCCGGATTCAAAGAGAAAGTTCCAGAACTGGTTGCCCCGGCCCGCGTAATAGTGCCCGAGCCTGGCCGACCGCTCGCCGGGGTTCAACCCGACGAACACGAGCCTCAATCCTGGGCGAAGATAGTCTGGTAAATCGGGATACACGATCCCTCAGTGTCCGGTCTGGCGCTGAAAAATTCTGGAAGCGCGGCTATCGAGATGAAGCTTTCTTGTCCGCGCGGTCGCGGCACTGCGCGGCAAATGCCTGAAAAATCTTCAACTGTTCAGGGTGTGCGCTAACCATCTCCTCTGGGTGCCATTGGACGGCCAGAAAGAACGGGTATTCCTCCGCCAGTTCGACGGCCTCATACAATTCATCCTCCGAATGAGCCGTGACCTTCAAGCCCCTGCCCAGGCGCTTGATCGCCTGGTGATGCAAGCTGTTCACCTGGCACATGCCCGTAAAAAAAACGTGCAGAATCGAGTCCGGCTCCGTCACGGTGACGGAATGTGCGGCAGAGCCGCGGCTGCCTTCCTGCTTGTGATCGAGTTCGAGAGCGGTTTCACTTTTCAAGTCCTGGTAGAGCGTTCCGCCAAATTGCACGTTGATTAATTGGATTCCCCGGCAAATCCCCAGAATCGGGAGCCGCGACCGAAGCCCTTTTTGGAGCAGGGCCATTTCAAAATCGTCACGAGCGCGGTTGATCTTCACGCCGTCGTATTTCACATGATCGGCGTAGAGTTCCGGGTCAACGTCTTCCCCGCCCGCCAGCAGGATGCCGTCAAAATCACCGGAAGATGGAAGGCCGTTCCCAGGCGGCATAATCATCTGGATTTCGTCGGGCCGGGCCCCGGCGGACACCAGAGCCTTGAAATAAAGTGACTCCTGCCCTTTTGCTTTCTCTTTCTCAGGTATCGAAATTGCGATTTTCATATGTCGGAACCCGCCCCGTTTGTGCTGCGGCTTTGCCTGGCAGCGTCTCACCCGCAGGTACTATTTTCCCTTGACAGGGCGCGGCGTTTCAAGTAGAAACATAATTATGCGTATGATGCATAAATATTCCCATCGGGCGAATCTGTGAAGGCGCTAACCGAGACCGATATCGTCAGGTCCCCAGGCAAACACGAAGGTTCACCCAAAATCGTCCGAGTAGCTGTTGCGGGCGCTACGGGCTATGCGGGGCTTGAACTTCTGCGCCTGCTGAGCCGCCATACCAGTGCGCGCGTTACCAGGCTGATGTCTTCCGGACGGGACGGCAAAAAAGATTTTCCCATCGAGGACTCTCATCCCTCCCTTCGGGGAAAGTTCTCGGTCCCCTGCCAGCCGCTTTCAGTCGAAGCCTTGCCGGCTTCGGAAGTAGACGTGGTGTTTCTCGCCACTCCCCACCACACAGCCCTGGAAATTGCTCCTCAACTGCTGGAGCGCGATCTTCGTGTCATCGACCTGAGCGCCGCCTTCCGGCTGAAGGATGCCGCCATTTATCCGCGCTGGTACGGGTTTGAGCACACCGCCCATGGAGAATTGGAAGAGGCCGTTTACGGTCTGACGGAGCTGAACTCCGCGAGCATCGCAAAGGCGCGCCTGGTTGCCAACCCGGGCTGCTACGCCACTTCGGCGATCCTCGCGCTCGCGCCTGCCATGAAGAGAGGCTGGATTGATGCGACGGCAGGCGTGATTTCCGATTCCAAGTCCGGCGCCAGCGGAGCGGGCCGGGGCGTGAGCGAGAAACTCCACTTTGTGGAAGTCAACGAAAACTGCCGCGCTTACGGACTCTTCAACCATCGTCACGTTCCGGAAATGCTGCAAGAGCTGGAGCTCGCCGAGAAGAATTTCATCTTCACGCCGCACCTGCTGCCGATTACTCGCGGCATCCTGAGCACCATCTACGTCCGCCTGTCAAAGTCCCGCACGCATGAGGAAGTGGTTGCTCTCTACCGTGATTTCTACTCCAGGGCGCCTTTTGTCCGCGTGCTGGACGCCGGCATGCCGGAAATTCAGTCCGTCGCCCATACGAACTATACAGATATTGGCTTCTCACTTGATGGAGACGGCATGCGCATGATCATCGTCTCCGCCCTCGACAATCTCGTTAAAGGAGCGGCGGGGCAGGCCATCCAGAACATGAACGTCATGTATGGCTTTGCCGAAGGAACGGCGCTGATTTGAAAATTGTTGTCAAGGTAGGGGGCCACTCCGCGGAAGAACAGCTTCGGCGCCAGCACCTGGCGCGCCAGATCGCTGGTCTGGCCAGGGCCGGCCATCGCGTGGTGGTGGTGCACGGGGGCGGCAAGGCGCTCACCAGCACGCTGCAACGCCTGGGAATTGAGACGGCATTTCACAACGGTCTGCGGGTGACCGACGCCGCCACGCGCGACGTTGCCTTGATGGTGCTGGCTGGTATCGTCAACAAGCAGTGGGTGGCCGAACTCGAAAAGCAGCAACAGTCCGCCATGGGCATCTGCGGCGGCGACGGCAAGCTGGTGACGGCGCGCCGGCTGACAGCAACCGCCAACGGAACGAAAAAGGATTTGGGGTATGTTGGTCGTCCGGTAAAAATCAACACCGCCATTCTCAGCCTGGCCTTCTCCAAGAGCTTTGTGCCTGTAGTGGCCAGCCTGGGACTCAGCGCCGGAGGCGAGTATCTCAACATCAACGCCGATGATCTGGCAGCGGCGCTGGCAGCAGCCATGAAAGCTGACCGGCTGCTTTACCTGACGGAGTCCGGCGGCGTGTGGGACGCAGAACAGCGAGTGCTTCCGCTGGTGCATGCCAAGGACATTAGAGGCCTGATTCTCAACGGCACGGTGCGGGACGGAATGATTCCGAAACTGCGGTCTTGCGCGCGAACTCTTCGGCAGGGTGTCCATGAGATCGACATCCTTTCTCCAGACGAGCAAAACTCTTTGCTGCGGGCTGTCATCAAACGTGAGAGTGTGGGCACACGGATCGTAAGGTCATGATGAACTACGAACAGATCGCCGAACTCGAAGAACGCAGGCTCGTTCCCACTTACAAGCGCCTGCCTTTTCTGGCAGTGGGCGGCGAGGGCTGCTATCTCTACGACGACCGGGGCGGGAAGTATCTGGATTTCCTGGGCGGTCTCGGAGTGAACGCCCTCGGCCACGCGCACCCGGAAATGATGACCGTCTTGCGCGATTCCTCGGAGAGCCTGCTTCACGTTTCAAACCTCATCTACCATCGCTTCCAGGCGCCGCTGGCGGACCAACTGGCCAAGCTCTCAGGACTCGACCGCGTATTCTTTGCCAACACAGGCACCGAGGCCGTCGAGGGTGCTCTCAAGCTGGCCCGCGCGTACGGCCGCGAGCGCTCGCCGGACCGCACCGGCATCCTGGCCCTTGAAAACTCATTCCACGGGCGCACCATGGGGGCTCTGGCCGTAACCTGGCCTGAAAAGTACCGCGCGCCCTTCGAGCCTCTGCCGCCGGGGGTGAAGTTTATTCGACAGGATGACGTGGGCCAGCTCAAGCAAAACTTTTCGCCGGACGTTGCCGCTCTGATCGTGGAGGTTGTCCAGGGCGAAGGCGGCGTCGTGGAACTCGATGAGGAGTTCCTGAGAACCGGCCAGGAACTCTGCCGCCAGCACGGCTCAGTGTTCATCTGTGATGAAATCCAGTGCGGCATGGGCCGTACTGGCAATTTCTTTGCCTATCAGCAAATCGGCCTCCAGCCGGACATCGTTCTGGTCGCCAAGCCTCTTGCGGGGGGCTTGCCGTTGGCGGCCATCCTCGCGCGCGAAGAAGTGGCCCAGGCGTTCCATCCCGGCATGCACGGCACCACCTTCGGCGGCGGCCCGCTGCAAGGCCGCCTGGCCCTGAAGTTTCTTGAAATTCTCCAACGGCCGGAATTCCTGGAGCACGTACGCGAGGTTGGCTCATATTTTAAGGATCAGTTGTCAAACCTTCAACATGAACTGCCCGTTATTCGCCAAATTCGCGGCCAGGGGCTAATGCTTGCCGCCGAACTCTCAATCCCCGGTAAGGAAATCGTCCAGCAGGGAGTGGAAGCCGGTGTCCTCTTCAACTGCACGCAGGAAAACGTCTTGAGATTTCTTCCTCCGCTGGTGATCAAGCGGCAGCATGTCGATCAACTGATTGAGGTGTTGCGCTCGATTTTAATTTCTGCATCACGCATTGAAACGAAAGGGGTGCGCGCATGACGCCCGTTGCGACTATGGAAAAACAAGAACAGCTAAGCCTTCATGATCTAATCGCTGACCAGGACCTCACTGCGAACGACATTCAACTGATTTTCGACCTCGCAACTCGAGTGAAGTCCTCGCCCGCGGCATACGCGCAGGCGCTGGCCGGCAAGCAACTCGCGATGATCTTTGAAAAGCCTTCGCTCCGCACGCGTGTGACCTTCGAAGTGGGCATGACCAGCATGGGAGGATTTGCCGTCTACCTGGACCACTCCAAGCCGCGCCTGGGAGAACGGGAATCCATCAAAGACGTTGCCCGCAACCTGGACCGCTGGGTGAACGGTATCGTGGCCCGCACGTTCTCCCACAATTCCGTTGTCGAGCTGGCCGAGAACGCCTCCATCCCGGTGGTCAACGCCCTCACGGACCTGCTGCACCCCTGCCAGGCGCTCGGCGACTACTTTACCTTGACGGAAAAGTTCGGCCGCGTGAAGGGCCTGAAGCTGGCCTTTATCGGCGATGGTAATAATGTCTGCCACTCGCTTATGATCACAGGCGCCAGGCTGGGCGCTACCGTTCGGGTGGCGACACCCTCCGGCTTCGAACCCAAAACAGAAATGGTGGAGCAGGCCAGAGCGCTCGCTCGCACGACGGGCGCCAAGATCCAGATGTTCCGCGACCCGATCGAGGCCGTTGCCGGGGTTCAGGTGGTCTACACCGATGTCTGGGCCAGCATGGGTCAGGAGTACGCCGCGCACCTCCGGACACAGGTCTTCGCCCCATACCGGGTGACGGAAAGCCTGATGCAGGCCGCAGGGCCCGACACCGTTTTCCTCCACTGCCTTCCGGCGCACCGGGGGCAGGAAGTCACCGACGCCGTCATCGACTCCTGCAGGTCCCTCGTCTACGATCAGGCTGAGAACCGTTTGCACGTTCAGAAGGCGCTTCTCCTGCTGTTGATGCAGTCTCATTGAGCATGGAAAGTGTCACCATCACGCCGTCTCCAGTGGAGGCCCCTATGACGGCTTCCAAGTCGAATGAGAGCACGAGTCCGCCAGTCCTCCGCAAGGCGCGCCCCGGCGACGTTCCTGCCCTGTTTAAGCTGATCCATCAATACGCCGCTGAGGAGGTCCTGCTTCCGCGCGCCCTCCCCGAGCTCTACGAAAACGTCTGGGAATTCACGGTGGCGGAGATCGACGGGCAGGTGGCCGCCTGCGGAGCGCTCCGCGTGTACAGCGAAGAACTCGCGGAAGTCCGCTCGCTGTGCGTGGACCCCCAACAGAAGACCTCGGGATTGGGCCGGGCGGTCACAAACCGGTTGATGCACGAGGCGGCGAGTCTGGGTCTCAGCAGGGCCTTCGCGCTCACCGTAGTTCCTGACTTTTTTTCTAAAATGGGTTTTTATCCCGTCGAGCGCGGCGCGCTGCCCCAGAAGGTCTGGCGTGACTGCCTGCAGTGCGAAAAATATTTCCGTTGTGATGAAGTGGCCATGGTCTTCGACCTTGTGAACCTGGGCCCCGCAGACGCTACCTCGCGCTCAGCGGCAGAATAGGCCGCCCAGGTCACAACGGGTTTGTCTCACCGGATGTTTCTTCCAGTACGTCGCTAGGGCGTTTGAAGCGCCTTTTCCCCGCGATATAGACAATCAGCATTCCGAGCGTTGCACCAATTGTGTCAAAGCCGCAGTCCAGGATCGAGGGTCCGCGGCCGGGCACGAACCGCTGATGAAACTCATCAGTCATCGAGTAAAGCCCAGCGAGCAGAATGCAGGTCAGCGCCTTCCTGGGATTCCACACGCGGCGACGACCAGCGCCCAGCGCATGATAGAGGAAGATGGAGAAAATAGCATACTCCGTAAAGTGGCCCATTTTCCTCATTATCGTAGCCAATGAGGCAAATGCGTGCGGAGAAACCGTCAGATGAAAAATGGCCAGGATGTCGTGGAGGAGGTGGTCGGAGAAAGATGCACCGAACGTTCGGGTGGACATGTCGAAGATGATGCCCGCCCAGATGATAGCCGGCACCCACCACAGGAAAGCCTGCAGCCTTGTTTCGCCCCGGACAGGCCTGGAAGTGTTATTCGAGGCGATAGTTCGGAGCCTCCTTGGTGATGATGACGTCATGCACGTGGCTCTCGCGGAGTCCTGCCGAAGAAATGCGGATAAACCGGGCCTGCTGTTGAAGCTCAGGAATCGTGGCACAGCCGGAATATCCCATGCCGGACCGGAGCCCTCCCACAAGCTGCTGCACCATGTCCGCCAGCAGTCCCTTGTAAGGCACGCGGCCCTCAATGCCTTCCGGAACCAGTTTGGACGTCGAATCTTCCTGGCCGTAGCGGTCCCGGGAACCCTCTTGCATCGCCCCCAGTGAACCCATCCCGCGGTAAGATTTGAATGTGCGCCCCTGGTAAAGGATGGTCTCCCCCGGGCTTTCCTCAGTGCCGGCAAGCAGGCTGCCGACCATCACTACGCTTGCCCCGGCTGCGATGGCCTTGGTGATATCACCGGAAAATTTGATGCCGCCATCCGCAATCAGCGGGACGCCTGCCTTGCGCGCAGCGCGGGCGCATTCCGCTATGGCCGTGATCTGGGGAACGCCGGCCCCGGAAACCACCCGCGTGGTGCAGATGGACCCCGGGCCAATTCCAACTTTCACTCCCGCAACGCCAAGCTCGATCAGATCGCGCGCTCCTTCAAGGCTGGCCACATTGCCCGCAATCACCTCGGCGTCGGGCAAGGCTTTCTTGATGGCCTTCACGGCGTCCAGCACGCGCTCGGAGTGGCCATGGGCTGTGTCAACAACGATCACGTCCGCCTGCGCGCGGGCAAGCTCCTGCGCCCGCTCCAGGAAATCTCCCGTCACACCGACCGCGGCACCCACTCTTAACCGCCCGTGTGAATCTTTGGCCGCCCGGGGATACTCGATCTTCTTCTGAATGTCCTTTACGGTGATCAGCCCCTTGAGCGCGTAGTTCTCATCCACCACGGGAAGCTTTTCAATTCGGTGCTGGTGAAGGATACGTTCCGCCTCCTCCAGCGTGGTCCCCACCGGAACAGTAATCAGGTTCTCGCGGGTCATCAGTTCTTCCACTTTGAGGTCGGTGCGGCTTTCAAATCGAAGATCGCGGTTGGTGAGGATGCCCACCAGCTTGCCGTTTTCCGTGACGGGGACGCCGGAGATTTTGTACTGCGCCATGATCTCGAGCGCTTCGGCAATCTTCTGCCGGGGAGCGATGGTAATGGGGTCAACAATCATGCCGCTCTCAGAGCGCTTGACTTTGTCCACTTCAACCGCCTGCCTCTCAATCGGCAGGGTACGGTGGATGACGCCCAGGCCGCCCTGCTGCGCCAGCGCAATCGCCAGGCGCGACTCCGTCACCGTGTCCATGGCGGCGCTCACGATTGGAATGTTGAGCGTGATTCGAGCAGTCAGTTGCGTCCGGGTGTCCGCCGTCGCCGGCAGCACACCCGACCGCGCAGGCAAAAGGAGAACGTCATCAAATGTAAGTCCCTCGGGGATGGAACCATCAAGCATGGCGCCCCTTGCTGGAATCCTTTCGGAAGGTAAAGGTTCAATTTTAGTTGCCTTCACCAGGAGCGTCAAGGTAAGGCCACAGCAACGATAACCAATCTCACGTCTCGTTGCAGAAAACTTTGGGGTTCACCGGGGAGAAATCGAGCGGCGTTCCATCAGCGGGCATAACCACCTTCAAGCGTTGGAACCTAAAACTGTGCAGGAAAACACAAACCGCCTCTGCGCCGATCACGTAGTTGTGGAGTGCGGCAGCGGAACTGCCGGGGCCCTTCGCTTTGCTCAGGGTGACGTCCTCTCCCTGTCATTCTGAGAGGAGCGAAGAATCTCCGAATTTCGACTGACTCGGGTAGGGATCAGCAAGGTAGGTCGGAAAACGGTTCAGCGACGATTTGGTGTTCATCTTCATACACCACGTAACCGACGCGATCAGATTTGATCATGCGGACCGGCACCCCGTGGTTTTCAAGGATCGCTGAGATCTCGCGGACTCGCGCGATGTGCTCCTGCGCAGAATCTTTGAACCAAGAGATCGCCCTGTTCCTTTTTCGGTAATAAGGTGGCTTGGCGGTCGTGAAGCGGGTCGGCTTCTCCAGGTGGGTATCAAACCATTGCCGCAGTTCGTCGAGATGCTGTTCTTCATAGGGGTACAGCTTGCCCTTGTCATGCAGGTCGAACGCCGCCTGGAACACGCCTAGTTCGAACTCGGAATCGTCGTCAAGTTCCTCAACCACAAAGCGAAGGTACATAGTTGGTAGCCACTGCATCGACTTTATGCCGTGGCTTCATCGGTTAGAAAAAGCCCACGACGGCTATGGCGGGGGTGAGGCTCTGCCCTCCTGACAAACCATCCTCCTTCTTACAGCGGCAATG
>DASUJZ010000006.1:0-3209 GCA_036278995.1 Terriglobia bacterium
CGCACCGGGCTGATTGCACCTGCCGGACAATTCAACCCGCCTCTAATGTGCAACCGGCAACAGCCTTGGCCCATAGCAACTTGGCTTCAAAGCGGTAACCCAGCCGATGCGGGGAAACCCACTTGAGTCGATAATATTCACCGTTCGGTGGCTTCCGTTTCACTTCCTAAAGCCAATTATTAAATAATCCCCACGTTATATGATTCCAGGTGGTGTGCAAGTTCGATCTTCTTCGGGAGACCTGAGGAGGCTTAGGACGGACTCGGATTTCGCGGGACTGCCAGAAAGCAGCTTCATCGAGGCAATTACACCGCTTGCGTTCCTGCCAAGTCCTCGATATCATCTCCCGAACTGGCTTAGCAAGGCTAATTCTAGGAAAATGAGGTGAACTATGAGCACGATGCCCTTCGCGAATCCCCCGGAAACCAACGGGCTGGTTCAAATCGGCTCCAAAGAACAGCTAATCCAAGAGCGTTTGGAAAGGGAACGGCAGCGGCTCGAAAAGGAGGCGGGAATTGAAAACCGGGCGTCGGTCCGTTTTCAACGTCCTGTGGAAAACCCTTTCGTCCGTTCGCAGAGAGACAAAACGACGATTCTCTTCGGCGGGCTCACCTGGAAGCACGAAAAGCTCGTGCACGGCGCCCTCGAAAGCCTGGGATACCGATGCGAGGCCCTGCCCGTGCCGAACAAGAAGGCGTTCCAACTGGGCAAAGAGTATGGCAACAACGGCCAGTGTAATCCTACATACTTCACAGTGGGTAATCTCGTGGAATATGTCCAGAGCCTCGAAGAAAAGGGTCTGACGAAGCAGGAGATCATTGACCGCTACGTCTTCTTTACTGCTGGCGCCTGCGGCCCCTGCCGCTTCGGAATGTATGAGGCGGAGTATCGCCTGGCGCTGCGCAATGCCGGTTTTGACGGGTTCCGGGTACTGCTCTTTCAGCAGGGCGGCGGACTGAACCAGGCGGAGGCGGCGGCCGGCCTCGAAATGAATCTCGACTTCTTCCTAGGCATCTTGAACGCGCTCAACATCGGCGACGTTATCAATGACGTGGCCTACCAGATCCGCCCCTACGAAGTGAACCCGGGTGAAACGGACCGTGTGATGGATGAGTCGATGGACCTGCTGCACGAGGTGATGCGGCGCAAACAGCCTTACACGCTCGAAGGCAAGCTGGGATCGGTCCTGAAAAATAGCAAGTTCTCCGGGACTGCCGAGCTGCTTGGCAAGTTCCTGAATCAGCTTTACGGCGATGACTACACCGCGGCGCTGAACGAAGTGCGCGAGCGTTTCAACGCTATTCCGGTGGACCGCACCCGCGTAAAACCGCTGGTGAAGATCACCGGTGAGTTCTGGGCGCAAACGACCGAAGGCGACGGCAACTTCAACATGTTCCGCTTCCTTGAAAAAGAAGGAGCGCAGGTGCTGGTTGAGCCTATCGGTACGTGGATCATGTACATGATTCATCAGGCCAAGCAGAAGATCACCGATGAAAAGGGCCTCGACCTCATCATGAACCACGTGCCGAAGTGGAACTTGGCGAAGCTCTTTGGCAGCCGCCTCGATACCAAACAGAAGCTGGCCAAGCTGGGCTTTGCGGAAGCCGTCTTCAAGCGCGAATATCACAAGCTGATTGACGCTTTGGGCAGCATGGCGCATCACCTGACCGACCAATACGAGATGCAGCGCCTCGGCCACCCATTCTATAACTCGCGGGCGGGAGGGGGCGAGGGGCACTTGGAAGTGGCTAAGAACATCTATTACTCGAACAAAGACCTTTGCCACATGGTGCTCAGCCTCAAGCCCTTCGGCTGCATGCCTTCGACGCAATCGGATGGCGCCCAATCAGCAGTGGTTTCGCAGTATAGGGATATGATTTTCCTCCCCATCGAGACCTCCGGCGAAGGCGATGTGAACGCTCATAGCCGCGTGCAAATGGCCTTGGGCGAAGCGAAGGTAAGGGCCAAGAACGAGATGAAAGCGGTCCTCTCCGAAACCGGCTACACGCTTGAAGAAGTTCAGGATTTTGTGAAGGACCACCCCGAAATGCAGCAGCCGATGTATAAATTCGGCCACCGCAAGGGCGTGGTGGGCGTGGCGGCCAATTTCGTCCTGCATGCCGCCGAGCGCATGAAGGCTGAAATGCGGGAAGCCGTGGCAGTGTAAGCGCAGGCTGTAGCGGCGGCCTCTGGCCGCCGGTTGTGGCCATTAAGGACCGGCGGCCAGAGGTCGCCGCTACAAGCTCTGGCGCAGGGATAAAGGAGCAAGCCATGGCCGGAAATGTAAACGCCGTTCCAGAAGGTATGCACACTCTTACTCCGCACTTAGTGGTGCGCGGAGGTTCGAAGGCGCTCGATTTTTATAAGAAGGCGTTTGGAGCGGAAGTTAAAGGCGTTCACCAGACACCCGACGGCAGGGTGGCGCACGCGGAACTTCGCATCGGGGATTCGCAATTCACACTATCAGACGAATTCCCGGCCATGGGATTCAAGGGGGCTGAGACTTTGGGCGGCAGCCCCGTGGTTCTCAATATTTATGCGGAGAACATCGATTCCCTGTATAACCAAGCGGTTGAGGCCGGAGCGACTGTAACCCGGCCACTTGCGGACCAGTTCTGGGGCGACCGCTACGGCCATCTCAGGGACCCGTTCGGCCACAACTGGGCGCTGGGACAACACATTGAGGATGTTGCTCCTGAGGAAATGGAGCGCCGCAGCAAAGCGGCGTTTGCGCAACTCGCCGCCGCCCAGAAGTAGCCGCAACCCCGTCTAATCTTCTTCGTGAATCGAGGAATCATGAATATTCCCAGCCCTAAAGATTTGATGGTCGGCCTGGATGTGGGGTCGACCACCGTAAAATCCGTCGTCGTGGACCTTACCAACCAGAATATCGTCTGGAGCGACTATCAGCGCCACGATACCAAGCAGCCCGAAAAATGCCTGGAATTCCTGAAGCGCATGGAAGCCGATACCGGGATCAAAAGCGGAGAAACGCGCGTCTTCATCACCGGCTCGGGCGGAAGCGGGATCGCGCCGCGCATTGGGGCCAAGTTCGTGCAGGAAGTGAACGCCGTCTCGCTGGCGGTTGAGCACCTTTATCCGCAGTGCGGGTCGGTGGTGGAATTGGGCGGGCAAGATGCCAAAATTATTATTTTTAAGGAAGATCCCGAAACGGGACGCAAGAAGAAAATCCCTTCCATGAATGATAA
>DASUJZ010000007.1:0-26715 GCA_036278995.1 Terriglobia bacterium
TACCCGCAGACTAAGAGAACTCCGGGCTTACGCCCGTAGCTCTCTCAACGACCGATGCCAAGCAATGCGCCAAAGGAAAAATGTTTCCCTGTCTTTTCGTTACAAACCGGGTGGTAGTGCTCAACCAGAGAATTCCTCATAGCGCGGCGCTGGCCCTCCGAAAGGAACGGCGTGGCATAGTAGGCCACGTGGAGGTTATCCAGCCCGGCTGCTTCCTCCACCCAATCCCGATAATGCTCATGGGTCCTGCCTACGTGACGGGAGAAGTCATCACATTCCCCAAAATAGATGACCTCGTATGTTGCCTCGCCCGAACAGTTCGGCATCAAGATCGCGTAAACGCCGGGCGAAACGGGCGACAATCGCAGTCGAAACGACGCAGGCTCGGTAAAGGTGTGCTCCAAAAACTTGATTCCGGGCGGAACCGAGTTGTGGAGTTTAGTCCACTGCTCCAATTCAAAATTACTCACAGCGTCCTCCCCCTTCGCCATTGGAGCACAAAGTATTGCGTTTGTCCAGCCCTGGAATCGCTAGATGCTGTATAAAGCCTCAATACCTCGGACGCCACAAGGAGTTCTTATCGCTTAAAGCGCCCGATCAGGTCTGCTTCGCCGAGCGTGTGGCCCTTCAGCGCTGAAAGGACATCCTCCCTGTCAGCTCCGGGATGCACGCTGAGCACGGTATTCAGTGCGTAGAGCCGGAAGAAGTAACGGTGCGTTTTGCCGGGCGGGGGACACGGACCGCCATATCCTACGCTGCCGAAGCTGTTCAACCCCTGGAGGCCGCCCTTTGGCAGTTTGTCCTGCTTTGGCGCGTTTTCGTCCAACGCCCTGGTTTGCGCGGGCAGGTTGAACACCACCCAGTGAGTCCAGGTCCCCGCTGGTGCGTCCGGATCATCGACAATCAGTGTAAAGCTGCGCGCCACGGCCGGAGGATTGCTCCACTTGAGCGGGGGCGAAACATTTTCACCACTGCAGCTGAAGCGCGGCGGAATAAAAGCTCCCTGCTTAAAGGCGGCGCTCTCGATCCGAAATCCCGAAGGTGAAGGGTCCGACCTTTGGGCAGACCGTAGCGAGGAATTTCCGCAGGAAACCGCTGCCACCGCCAGCAGCACGAAAAGGAACGTGCAGAGCAGAACGGCCGCAAACCTCCTGGTGCGATGAGTGGCGCGAGAAAGTTTATCCAAACACCGGGGCGTGTGGCTTCGATGGATGAGTCGCATCGTTCTTCCCCTTTCACCTGGGCGTTCGCGAAAAGACGGCTCTTTGATCAGCTATACCATATAAAGCTACTGACGGCACGCCTGTCGTCGCGGAAATTCCTCAAGTTCCAGGAATGATCTGACGAAAAACGGTTAGGAATCTGAACCAGGTGTTTCCAGGAAAGCCGCGACTAATCTGGTTCTGTGCGATGCACGGCTGGTGCAACGAAGGACAGGACACTGCCCATGGCGGTTATACGCAAGAAATTGTCGGCTCTTCTTCTCTGGTGTACTTTCGTGGCGCTCTACCTGGGTGGAACGGTCATGCTGGTGATCGGGTTCTGTCTTGCGTACAGCGATTGGTGGACTGCCGTTCATCATCACGCAGGCCGCCTGGCAGTCGGCACAAAGACGGCCGAAATCCTTGTCCTGGCTCTCGGCCTAATCCTGGTTCTGATAGTCCCTGTCTTCGAGCGCCAGTCCGTCGATCGCAGCGGGGCATGGAGCACGGGGCGAAGATCAGAAACAAAGGGTTAGAGGCCCGACCTGAAAAGATGACTCAACTGGGCCGATAAGCAGAGAAACGAAATCTTCTGCCGGCCGGGACAATGCGTTCAGCCTCCCGTGAAAAAAAAGTGCCCTGCCATCCCCAAAGGACGGCAGGGCACAATTGTTTTCTAGCTCAATCCTCTCGCTATTCAGCTTTCTGGACCCTGCTGAGCGAGGGCATCGGCCTCATGTGAATAATCGTCACATCGGGCGCGTTATACGGGTAAGTCGGCGCTGATCGCAGGTTGTCGGGCATCAGGACCGTATCAACCCGCCGGTTGTGAGCCAGCACTTCATCAATCCAACGGCGGACGTTGGCCGGCTTGTTCGGGTTCTGACCCTCGAGCTGTTGCACCTCGTTCTGCCTGAGGTTCTGGGTTTTTCCGAAGGCCTTGATGTCGATCAGGTCTGCAGGAACACCCTTGCTGACGAGGTAATTCTTCACGATGTTGGCGCGCCATTCAGAAAGCGACTGGTTGTAGCGTGTGGTGCCGCGCCTGTCAGCATGAGCTTCAAGCACCAGCCGTGAATCGGGTTCGGCCTGGTGATGATCAATAAACGTCTGGGCCAGCTTATCCAGAGCTTGTTTCTGGCTCGCCAGGAGGCCATGATCCTGGTGGTGTCGATTGGGCCAGTTAGTCGGGAAGAAGACGCTGCTCAGTTCAACTTTCACGTGAGCGCGCTCGATGAGGCCCACGATGTGCAGGGTAGCCGTCTGGGTTGCAGAGCCGCCACAGTCGTTGGTGGCGTGCAGGGTGTAGGTGTCTGTCTCATCCACAGGCCCGTAACCGGCCTGCTTAGGCGTCGGCGTAAGCGTTCTGCTGCCGCTGTCGTCCACGGTGCCTAAGGGATCGATAGAAACAGACTGGGCGTTGGTGGAGGACCAGGAGAGAGTGGCTGATCCCTGCTCGACCACCTGATCTCCAACCTTGTGGTAGCGAACCTCGGTGGGACTCATAGTGAGAGAAGCCTGCACCGAAGTATCAACGTTGACCGTGGCGCTCTGTTTGACAATACCGCCAGGTCCGGCAGCTGTAAAATCATACGTGGTTGTCTGCTTGGGCGTGACGCTCTGGTGACCATTGGCCTCGACCTTGCCGATGCCGCTGATGGTATTCTCGACGGCATCCGCCGAAGACCAGGTAAGCTCGCTGGACTGGCTGCATTTGATGCTGGTGGGATTGACAGAGAACTGGCCCGTGGTCGGAGCAACGGCCACTGTGGTGGTCGACATTCCCGCCTTAAAACGAGGCAGCGGCGAAGTCAATTTCGCAAGCGACTTGGCAGGATGGTCCTTGGCCGCGCCGTTCTGCTTTACCTTGACGACCACTTTTTCGTTGGCCTTAACGGTAACGGGGCCGGACCAGATATCATTCCCGAACCACGTCACCGTCACCTGGTAGGTGCCCGGATGCACCAGCAGCCGCTGCTGCCAAATAAAACCATTGTTGAATTCGTCGACATGCCCAACGAAAAAGTCGGGATTCTTGCCGTTCAGCAGTACGGCCGCATGATGCGGACCTTCAATCTGAATTCTTCCCCAGGGACCCGAGACCGGCCCGCCCACAGGGTTCAGCGTGAACTGCAACTTGGTAACCTTGCCGGCTACAAGTTCCACCTTCTTTGACTGCGGAGCATAACCGTAATTACGGACGGTAATCGTGTGCTCGCCGGGATCAACCCAGATGGTACACATATGGTCGAAAAGGCAGTTGCCTTCCTTTATAGCGGCGCCATCCAGAAAGACATAGGCCTGCCTCGGTTTAACTTCAATTCTCAGCTTCGCTTGCCCCTTTTTCGCGTACAAAGGGGCGGCCACGGCGACCAACAATGCAAGCAAGATTCCCGTCGCCAGCGAAAATTTGCGTCGCGGGTTCATCAGGTCAACCTCCCAAAACTTGAAATATCCTCAGGCACTCCGCGTTATTTGCACTGAGGGGCCTAGCCTAACTACAGGGCCGCAAAGTAGACTACGCTCCAAGATATGTCAAGAAAGGAGATTATGTCAAACAAAAGAAATGAGTAACAGAACCAGATTCCGCTGATGGACGATAATTCCTAAAAACCCTTCACGCTTGACATCCAATACCTCTGCCGACGTCCATGCAATGAGCTGAAGAGGCAAAACCTCATTGTCGTCTGACGCAGAACCGGCCCTGATTACGAATTTTTCAGACATGAATCAGCCAGTGGGCAGCTTCGAGAGGCGGCGACACAAAGAAACTGTCCCCACCGGCCGTCCGATTTCTGTGGGGCGGGGCCTGCCGATAAAGTCATTCTCATCAGCGCCCGATATGCTACATGAGATTCGCGAAGCCTGGTGGAACGAGACCTCAGAGCACGACTCGCCGAATGAATCCAGTGTCGCAAGGTGTGGCAATGAGAACCGAGTCGAATGGCTTTTCACTTATCGAGCTGCTGATTGTGGTTGCCATCATCCTGATTGTCGCTGCCATTGCCATTCCGAATTTTCTGCGCTCGCGGGTGGCAGCCAACCAGGCTTCTGCGGTGGAGTCTCTACGGGCGCTCAGCACCGCCGAGTTTACATACTCATCCACTTACAATGCGGGATATACAGCGACGCTGGGCCACTTGGGACCTCCATCCTCTGGCTCACTCGAGGACGCCACCCATGCGGCGATTGTCGATAATGTGCTGTCCGGAACTGCGACTGGAGGAGCAGCAGCCATGACGTCCATAAAGAGCGGCTACTTGTTTACCTACTCTCCGGGCGTTGCCGTTGGCGGTCAGATTCTATCCTTCGCCATCAATGCAGACCCCATTACGCGAGGAACAACCGGCCTGAATTTTTATTTTGTGGACCAGACCGGGGTCGTGCGGCAGAATTCCACCACACAGGCCAGCGCCGCCGACTCACCCTTGGCGGAATAGATGTTCGGCTGCGAGTGTGAATTTTTCTCGATTCGGACAACGTTTTGGGGCTTCGAACGCGACGTGGGGGTAGGTCTACCGCGCCGCAAGCTCTATTTTTAAAGAACCGCAGCGCGGTAGACCTTCTGCCAAAAGTGAAAACTACTTGGGTTGCGGAACGATGCGCATATAGGGGCGAGGCGACTTCCACCCGCCAGGATAGAGCTTTTTCGCTTCTTCGTCTGACACCGCACCGGACAGAATCACTTCATCACCTTGATTCCAGTTCACGGGCGTGGAGACCTTGTGCCTGGTGGTGAGCTGAATCGAATCCAGCACTCGCATCACTTCATCGAAGTTGCGGCCGGTGCTCATCGGGTAAGTGAGCATCAGCTTGATCTTCTTGTCCGGACCAATCACAAACACCGTGCGAACGGTCTGATTGGTGGCCGGGGTGCGGCCCTCAGAGGTCTCACCGGCATCCGCAGGCAGCATGTCGTAAAGCTTGGCGATCTTGAGTTCCGGGTCACCGATCATGGGGTAATTCACCTTGTGGCCCTGCGTCTCTTCAATGTCGACTGCCCACTTGGTATGGCTCGACACGGGATCAACGCTAAGGCCGATGATCTTGCAATTGCGCTTTGCAAAATCCGCTTGCATGCCCGCCATATATCCCAGTTCGGTGGTGCACACCGGAGTAAAATCCTTTGGATGGGAAAACAGGATGGCCCAGCCGTCGTCGATCCATTCGTGGAACCTGATGGGTCCCTGTGTGGTTTCGGCAACAAAGTCCGGGGCCGTGTCGTTGAGGCGTAGTGACATCGTGCACTCCTTACATAAAATGTGAATTTTTGGTTAAGCCCGCAAATAAAGAGTCTAGGTGTTGCAGATTCTCAGTGTCAAGCGGATTCCCGCTCCACAACAATACCGCCGATCGGACGCCGGCAGATCGGCAATCAATCACCGGCTAACCGTCGCCGGATGAATTCGGCCGGGAACTCATCGCTGCAAAATTTGGGTTCCCGTTCTCGCGGCTGGGTTAAGATGCCTTGACGAGGGGGAGATTTTGAACAGCCACAACTCAGGCAGTGCAGGAAAAAAGTCTCGGCGGGATTTTCTTGCCACCGGCATCGCCGGTCTGGCCGGCTCTTCGTTGCTGGCGGAGCAGGTCGCCAATGGATCGACGGGGGGCGGGGCGTCCGGACAGTCTGCAGCAGCTTCCGCACAAGGCCTTTCGCAAGGCGCGAAAAAGGATGCCGGCCCGCTGCGCGGCTTGATGGCTGATGCAGGCCGCGTTCCGGAAGATCCTTCCTACTATCGGCGGGCCATCGATTTCTGCCGAGAATGGAACATGAACGCCTACCTCATTTCTTTGGCCGACGACCAGGGCTGCGCCTTTCGCTTCAAGAGCCATCCTGAACTCATCACTCATAAAAACGCCCTCACGCATGATCAGGCCCGGGAACTCGCCGATTACGCCCGCCAGCGCGGTGTGGAGCTGATCCCCGAGATCGAGTCATTCGGGCACACGCGATTTATCACCGGCGTCGCGCAGTACGCCCATTTGCAGGACGCCGTGCAGGGAGGGCGCAGCAATTTTTCCGCGGTTACTCCGGTGGCGCCCGAAACCCTGAAGCTGTTCTCAGATCTTTATAGCGAGGCAGCGGAAGTTTTCCCTTCGCGCTATTTCCACGGCGGCTGCGATGAAGTCAACTGGGGCGGGTCTGAGCTATCGCGCGAGGCGCTGAAGAAGAAGTCCCGTGACGAAATTTGGGCCGAGTACGTGAATTCGCTAGATGGAATCGCGCACGGGCTGGGCAAGGAATTGATCGTCTGGGGCGACTTCGTCCTGCACAAGCAGCCGGGCGTTCTGCCGCGGCTCAACAAGGACATCATCGTTATGGACTGGCAATACTACGTCACCGATCCCCGGCCGCTGGAGCAGGCTGCGCGCAAGGTGATCGATGCGGGGCTGAGGGTGATTGGCGCCCCATCCATCATTTCCTGCCGCTGGGGATTGCGGGCTGGCGCGAATGCCTTGCGCAACATTGATGCCTTTGCGGACGCCTACAGGCGCATCGAGAGCGACCGCGTGCTGGGCGTGATTGTTACCAACTGGGTGCCTGCGCGCTACATTCAGGGCTCGATGTGGGACACCTTCGCCTACACCGGGGTCGCTTTAAACGAGGGCAGCGCCGCAGCGCGCGCTTCGGCTTTCCGGCGCTTCGTGGAAAAGCACTATCGCTCGGAATGGGATGAAAACTGGTCCGATATTTTTACCACACTTTATGAAATTACGCCCAACCGCGCCTCCTGCTCGCCCCGCTGGATGCAGCCCGTGCTGCCGGTTCCCTGGAGTAACGAGGACGAACTGAAGGCGGCCGCAGGTTCCGGCATGCTGAATCCCCCGCCCTTCCGGCGGCTGCTCAGCCAGCTTGTCTTCAGTGAAGCTCAGGTGCGCGACAACCTGGACGACTTTCTCACCTTCAGGCTTTCCGCCGAATACATGGAGCACGTTTTCTGGCGGATTTCGGTCCTGGTTGAACAAGGCGCGAAGCCCGAGCGCACACCTGAATCGTCGGCGGGCTTGATCCGAACCATCGCTGAACGCGACCAGCGGCTGCTCGAGAAAATGGAGGCTTCCTGGAACAAAGGCCGCGCCAGCGATGCGGCGGCGAAGAATGGCCCTGTGTTCGACCTCCGGCCCGGCGATCAGTTGCTCTACACGTTCAGCCAGGCTGCAACTTTCTCGCGGCAACTGGCGCAGGATCCGGAACGATTCAATCGACTGCTGGCCGCCCAGCGGGATGCTGAAAACGGCTAATCGGTCGCGCTTGGCCCTTCGCCCGTCATCCTGATCACGCGAAGCGGAAGAAGGATCACGCAACAGTTAATCAACGTAAACTCCGCGAATTATCTCAGTATAACGTTCAGCAAATCGCGGCGCAGCTCTGCGTCTGGCAGGTTTCAGCGGCGCTGGTTTAGACTAGCCATAGGCGGGCGGCGCGGGTTAAAATTAACCCTCAAACGCCGGAGAGGTGGCCGAGTGGCTTAAGGCGGCGGTTTGCTAAACCGTTGTACGGGCGAAAACCTGTACCCAGGGTTCAAATCCCTGCCTCTCCGCCAGTTCTTTCAGTTCATCACTTCTCCCTCATGGAATCGTGGCCCCTTGGCGCGCGGCTTGGTGTCTGTTTTCCTTTGGGTGCCCTTCATTTGAATGCTGGGAATATGCTGGAGGGAGTGGAGGAGCTTCTCCGGTTGGCAAACACCGTGGACTTTCGCACTGGATGTACGATGCACTTGCGGGGGAACAACGGCCAGGAGCTCCCGGCTTCAGCCAACTCCCAATTCATCGATTTTTTCGAGCGGAGTTCCGCACCGGCGGCATATTACGGCCGCACAATCACCACATGTCAGGGGATCTTCCACTTCAACTTTGCACTGCGGGCAGTAGTATGATCCGACATCAGCTTCTTCAAGGTTCTCCATCAGTCCACCTCGAAAGTTGATTTACTCGGGAGCGTGACTGCCAACGTTCCTATTGTAATGGATTCAAAATGCCCTGGAGAAATTCCTCTATCTCCAGCCCCAGATCGTGCAATCTGCCGGTCAGGAAATGGTCGGCGCCGTCGACGAAACGCAGCCGCTTAGGCTGCTTCAAAGACGAAAACAGTTGCGAGACTCTATCCATGGAGCCAAACCGATCCTGCGTGCCCTGCACAATCAATTTAGGCTTTCGGACCTCCAGGAGAAAATTGAAATCCGCAGAATTAATGGGGAGTCCGATCCCCACCACGCTGTTGACTCGCTGGTCCGATGAACCCACAAACAGAGCGACGACCGACCCGAACGAGAATCCCATGGTTACGACAGGTGTCCGTGGAAACCGCGTCGTCAGGTAATCCAGCGCAGCGCGGGCATCGTCGCGCTCCCCGATGCCGCCGGCATGCTCTCCTTCACTGTGCCCCACCCCGCGGAAGTTGAAGCGCAGCGCGGGAATGGCCGTATTGGTCGCGGCTTTGGCCGCCCTGAACACAACCTTGTTGTGCATCGAGCCGCCATAAAGCGGATGGGGATGGCAGATCACGGCGAGCTGGCGCGGGTTCCACTCCGGACTCCACTCGAGCAGCGCCTCAAGATTTCCTGTGGGTCCGGGAATCGTCAATCGTTCGATCTTCGTGGCGGCCTCCGGGGGTTGCCTTTTCGTCATCGCGTCCTGGAATTGTCACATTAGGCAGTGGAAAGCTCCCCTGTCAACTCCCGTCCGCTGCCGAGTTTGGCGTGCCTTCGTCCGCTCGCCATACCCATTGGCAAAGACTCGGATGACGCACCACGCTAAAGGGTGAAATCTGGAATGCACTGCCGTCGGGATCGGGCCGTAAAACGCGTAACATTTCCCCGCATGCAGTTGTAAACTACAGGGTGAGTTTTTTTCGCGGAGGGAGCCATTAAAAGGAAGTCCATCGTCATCATCATATCCGCCATTGCGTTGGCCGCAATCAGTGGAGCTTATTATCATTCGATTCGCACGTCCCGAGATTACCTCGAGCTGGATTACGTCACTTCCCCGTCGCTGGATTTGCTGGACACCACCGCCGTTGTCCACAACGTCACGCAGGTTCTGAAGTACGGCGACCGGCTTGAAGTGTTGCAAAAAGGAGAAAGCTGGGTCAAGGTCCGGACGGGCAACGGCAGCGAAGGCTGGGTGACCACCCGGGAGCTGATTCCCGCCAGCGTCTACGAAGGGGGCCAGAAACTTGTCCAGCAACTTAGGGGTAGACAGGTACAGGCGGCCGGGCATACCGTTCTGGCCGCAAACGTTCACCTGGAGCCTCGTCGAAATGCCCCGGACCTCGGAATCTTCACGCAAGGGCAGAACCTGGAAGTTTTTGACCGCCGGCTCGTCGCGAAAAAGCCGGCCGGGAGTACACCAGCAGAGACAGCGTCCCATGCAGCGGACGACGCCTGGTATTTGGTGGAGGCAGGTTCAAGGGCTGGATGGGTGCTGGGCCGCCTGGTGACGCTGGATATACCTCAAGGAATTTCGCCATACGCTGCCAGTCGCAATGTCGTGGCGTGGTTTGTCCTGAACACCGTCCAGGATGGAGATGCAAGCGTCCCACAGTATCTGACGGCGGACCGTGAGGGCTCCGTCGAATTCGATTTCACTCACATCCGCGTCTTCACCTGGTCGCGCAAGTATCACCACTATGTTACGTCATTCGTTAAGAGCGGTCTCAACGGCAATTTTCCAATTCAGGTTGAGCACGTTGGCAACGATCCGTATTTTCGTCTGCGGCTGATGGATCGCAAAGGGAACAAGTTTCAGAGCGTATATGGCCTCTTTCAGACCATCGTGCGGCCAGTGGGAACGTTGCAGGGATGGGAGAGCACCGCCATACCCGGGCGGCAGGGTCGAAAATGAGGCCAGCGCAGCCGAACACTCTTGAGGGGGAAGGTTTTGGAATCAGAAATTCACGTCCACGTTCGAGGTCGGGATGTTCCGACCGGATATCGTTTGGTGCGGGCGGTGGTTCGGTTGGGCCTCCGGATCTTTTTCCCTCGGCTTCGAGTGCTCGGCCTGGAAAGAATTGAACGGCGTGCCCCCGCAGTTCTGGTGATCACTCATCCGCGGACCCTGCCGGTTGCGTTGCTTCTGATTTCCGCTCTCGACCGCCAGGTCCACTGCATGGTTCCCTCCGGCGAGCTTCATGGTTTCTTTCGCAAACTGGTGGCGCGGGCGCTGGAAATCCAAGCTTTCGATTGCACCGGGGAGGAACAGAATTTGTGGCTGAATTCCTGCCTGGGCGTTCTGGCAAATCGTGGAACAATTGCGCTCTTCGCCCCGCGACATCCGCGAAACCGGCGTCATCGCCGGGCCGTCGTCGATTTCTCCGTCCGGCTGACCGTGGAAGCTATTTTGCAAAGCAAGAGCCAGGTTCAACCCGGAATATATCCCGTGCATTGGCTGCTCGGCACAGCGCGGCGGGCAGCCGAACCTCTCATGTGTATCGAGTTCCCTCTTTGGGCGCGCGATTTTCTGCCCAAGGTGGGCGAAGGCGTGGCTGAAGCATCCGAACACCTGGCGGAGGCCGTCCAGAGCGCGACTGCGGCCAACGTTTTCGGCCTTGCAGCTCCAGAGCTGGAACACTTTAGCCGTGAACTGGAGGAGTTGTCGCGCCAACACCTCCGGCAGCAATGGTCGCAGCGACCCGACTGGCAACAGCGCGCGGAAGAACTGGAACTCAGCGACTTGGCCAGAAAGTGGATTGTCGACCAGAACCATACCGACCCTGCGCGACTGGTTGAGCTGCGTGAATCGCTGGACGCCTACCGTGAAGCGCACCGGCAGTCCGCACTGGGAGCATTGATGGTTGAGGCTTCAGGTGCGTGGCAGTCGTCCCCGCGTAGGGTCGCTGCGGCATGGGTCGAAACTGTGCTCGGACTTCCTGCCGCGCTCTATGGCCTGATCAACCATCTTCCGGCACTTGCCATTCTCTCGATTACCGGACTGTTCAGGAGTTCGCCGAAAAAGGACCCCAAGGTTGTGTGGCTACAGCGGATCTTCGCGGTCTTAGGTTCCTATACCCTTCAGATCTTTCTGGTCAACTTCTGGTGGGGAAGAGCGGTCGCCGGCGGTTATGCTTTGACCCTGCCTGTTTCAGGCACTTATCTGTGGCGCTATCGATGGCTCATCCGCCACCGGGTCCATGTGCTGATCAGCAAGGCGCTGCGCTCTGTGCGGTTGTCCCGAGTCGCGCGAGAGAGAGAAAACATCCTGCGGAGATTCGGTCGCGAGATCGAGCGTTCCGCTCAATCCTCCAGCGTCCGGAACGTCGAATCCCAAGGCGTGGCCGAATAACGGCCTCACATGGATGAAGTCCCGCGGCACAACGACGGAACAGCGTCCGCACCTGAACATGGGGGAATCTTTCGTCTTGAGGAATTGACCTACACTCAACTCGAGGCGCTGGACCGCACCCGTGTGGCTGTCCTCTTTAGCGTCAGCCCACTGGAAGAACACGGTCCGCATCTCCCTGTCGGGACCGATCTCATAACCTCGGCCGCGATCTGCGCAAAACTGGCGGAGCGAATCCTCGACACAAAGCCCGGCTGGACAGTTCTGATCGGTCCGAGTGTTACCGTCGGGGCCTCTGCGTTCGATCGCGCTGGAACACTGCTGGCACGCGCTCGTACGGTTCGTGACATAACCCGGGATTACGGCGCGAGTCTTGCCCGCCATGGTTTTCGCTACATCGTGGTCCTGAACGGGCACGGAGGACTGCGCCATCTCGTGGCTCTTGAAGAGGCTGCCGCTGTCGTGTCCAGGCGCTATAAGGTTCGCATGCTCTCGGTCAGTGGGCCTGTGCTGTGGAGGTTTATGCGCGGCCAGTACGCAAATCGTATTGAAACCATCCTGGGACGCCCGTTCACGCCAGCGGAACGCGAAGCGCTCGATGGCGATACCCATGCCGGAATGTGGGAAACGTCACTCGTCCTGCTGAACCGTCCGGAATTGGTAAAGCCCGCCTATCTTGGGCTGCCAGCGCAAAAGTTCAAGCTCATCGATGCGATCCGCAGAAATTACCCTTTGAAACTGGGAAACCGGATGGGCTATATTGGAGCGCCTTCAGTCGCTTGCACAGAATTGGGCGACGCCGCGCAACGCATGTTTCTTGATGTGGTGTGGGAACTGGTCCAGCCGGTGTTGGACAGCCACAACAGAAAATGGCGGCAGACCTCTTTCTTATATAAGATTCCATTTTTGCGCACAGCTTTTCTCCGCATCGCTGTAATTGTGGCAGCCGGGCTGGCGGTGTGGGTAATCCTGCAGTGGCTTTACTGAATCAGTGGAGAATCATGGCGCTCTTTCTCTTAGAAAACGACGTTCAGGAACTCTTTCCAATGAAGCAGGCGCTCGAGCGCATCGAGGCCAGTTTTGTGGCGCAACAAAGCGGCAGGGCCCTCAACCAATCGCGCCAACGGCTTTTCCAGCCCGGATTTTCACTCCACTACATGGCAGCGGCCCTGGCGGACGAAAGTCTCGCTGGCATGAAGATTTACACCATCACGTCCGGGGCGGCGCGTTTTCTGGTTCTGCTCTTCGATGCCAAGGCGGGCGAATTGCTCGCCGTTATCGAAGCGGACCATCTGGGCCGCATTCGCACTGGAGCGGCTAGCGGCGTCGCAACCAAATATCTGGCGCGCCCTGATGTTTCCGCGGTGGGCCTGATCGGAGCCGGGCGCCAGGCGCGGACACAATTGGAGGCGGTTGCCGGTGTTCGTAAAATCCGGGCAGCACGCGTTTTCGCCAGGAACCAAGCGCATCGCGAGGAATTCTGCCGAGAGATGACGGATTACCTCAAGTTCCAGGTCGAGCCTGCCGCAAGCGCCGAGGAAGCTGCGCGCTTCGGCGAAATTGTGATCGCCGCGACCACCTCGAAGGAACCCGTGGTGATGGGAGAATGGCTTCAGCCGGGAACGCATGTCAACGCCATCGGAGTCAACATGACCAACCGCCTGGAATTGGATGACGCGGTGCTGCGGCGCGCCGAAGTTATTGCAGTTGATTCCGCCGACCAGGCCCGCGGAGAAGCAGGCGACCTGATCCAGGGACTCGCGGCTGCCGGCAAAAGCTGGAATGACGTGGTGGAATTGAAAGACCTCGTGGCCGGAACCAGACTCGGACGTGAATCAAGCGAGCAGATCACGGTGTTCAAGTCGTGCGGAATTGCGATATGGGATGTGATGGCCGCCGGCTCTATCTATCGCGCGGCGCTTGAACAGCATAAAGGGAAGCATTTCGCCATCTGGGAGGAACTGCCCCGATAAGGAAAGTCCCGTCTCACTTGGGCGGCGCCTTTGTTCCGGGTTGAATGGTAATCGACTTTGCGATCACGTCGCCCGCCTCTGTCAGGCTGCCCTTAGCCAGAATCGTTATCCCGACGCGGAGGTCTGAAGGGCTGGCAGCCTTGCCATCCTCATGCTCAATCGTTGTTGCGGAATCATACGTGACCGTGAACAGCATGTTCTGCCCGCCATCTACGGTCAGCTTTCCGGGCGACTGTTCTGTAATCGCTCCGCTGACCGAGAACGCGATGTCCTGCGGCGGTGGGTTCTCGCGCTGAAAGGATAGAGAGCAGATTGGAATTGCCAGATAGCCAAGCCCCAGCAACATCGCCATGACGAATACGGCAGGCTGTGTCAGCTTTGCCGTTTTGAAGATTCCGTCCACGAAGCCGATTTTAATGCGAATCTGGCTGAGATGCCAGCGGGCAGCGGCAAAGTGCGCGCCGTTACCTCGCCAGCCGAGATTTTGCAACCTCCAGACTAATCGGGGAAAGCTATGCCGAAAAGGTTTACCCGCTTCACGTACTGGATTCCCACCTCGCCCAAATTGCCCGACTTGCCGCCAACCCACACCACGTGGAACAGCGCGTCCTCATCTCCGGCCTTCGGTTTGACCCTGATCTCCATGCCTGGGGTCAAGCCGTAGCTGCATTTGAGGCGCGCGCCAAACTTGCTGACGGTCACAACGTAAGTCTGTTCCGTGAATGATTCTCCGTTCGGCAAGGTTCCCGTGACCACCACGGGAATGCGCACCTGAACCCGGGTACTGCGGCGCATTGAAGCTTTGACGCTAACAACCATATTCACAACTCTACCTTGCGAAGAACGAAACCTGGTGGCAAGAACGACCGCCAGGAAACTCACGCCTCAGCTCAGCCCCACGCAAAATTCGCAGCGGCATATTTTTATCTTGATCGTCATTGTCGATGGAAAGCTTGAATCGGCTGGGAACGAAGGCGCGGAGATGCTGGCTACAACCAATGTTTCCTTCGGAAGTAGATGAAGATAATGATCGTGGAGACCACCATAATCAGGCCGATGGGAATCAGCGCGTAGCGGCTGTGCTCGAACGGGAGCGGGATGTTCATACCATAAAAGCTGGTGAGAACAAGCAGAGGCAGCGCAATCGTGCCCCACAGGGTGAGAATCTTCATCACCTCATTCGTACGGTTAGCAACGGCGGAAAGATAGATGTCCATTGACCCCGTCAACAGGTCCCGATAGGTTTCAATAAAATCGATCACTCGGACAACGTGGTCATACACATCGCGATAATAGAAGCGCAGGTCGCGGTCAACATCGCCGCGCTCGCCAGGACGAGGAGCATCGTAGCGCCTCACCAGGCCGTTCGTCACCTCGCGCATAGCAGTGGCCACACGCCGGAAATCCAGGAGAACACGTTTCAGGTGAAAAATCTCCCGCAACGTAGGCGGAACAGGATTACGGATGACGCGGTCTTCCAGCCGGTTGGTGTCGTCCCCGATACGATCAAGCGCGGGAAGGTACTGATCAACAGCGGAATCAACCAGCGCATGGGTTATGCGGTCCGGATTGTGAAGAGCGTCCTCCGAGCGCACTCGCGCGGCCACTGAGGATACCAACTCGGAGGCTCCGCCGCTTACCGTGAGAATGTAATCAGAACCCAGGAAAACATCAAAATCTTCGAATTTCAGGTGGCTCCCGCCCCCACTCGATACTTGGCGCGCATCAGGGCCGCCGGAATCCGCAGCACTTCTCCTTGCAGGCTGCTGAACGCTGGAAACGGCGCCGCTCCCGCCCGTTCGCTTGTCACTCGGAACCGGCGCCAGCGCCTTAACAATAATAAAAGTGTACGTGTCGTGCTCTTCCACCCGGGCGGTCTGGCCAGGATGACGGCAATCTTCCACCTGCAAGGGGTGGATACCAAAATGCGCCGCCAACTGATCAAGCGCTGGGGATGACGGATCTGACAGGTGGAACCAGCGGACGCCCGAAATCACGGCTAATGACTCCAGCAGCTTCTCGCTCGATGTCGATGGTTCCTGGGACATGATGGAAAAGGAATCGAAGCCAATATAACATGGAAACTCCACCCGTTAGCGCTTCTGTCGCGGCGCTGTCCGATGCTACTGGACCACTCTAAACGTCGCGCCGATCGCGGAGCCTGGAGTTATGGCAGAGCTCGTAGGATTACAGAGCATTGGAAAGAACCCACCCGTGCCCCACGAGGCTGTTACCAGCAGGCCGTACCAGGTTTGAGGGTGCATTTGTACTGTCGCCAGCGCAGGCGCGCCCGCAGCGCTTACCAATGGCAGCGTCGAGCAACTGTTGGCGGCAACTGCACTGGTTGGGATGGTGAAGCCGCCGGCTAATGGCAGTGTAAACCCGCCAGCGTCAAGCCGGACGACAGGACCAATATTAGTGCTCGACCCTGACCAGCTGATGTTGTGCCAGTAATGGCTGCCGGCACCGGCCCCGTTCCCAATCGGTATATCAACGCAGTTAGGTTCCTTTCCGCAGTAGAAGTGAACGCTATCCAGCGCCCACAAACCCGTTGGCGAGCCATCCGTAGCATCATAATACCAATTCGATGATGTGTTGATGAGGTCATGGATTTGAAAGTCAACATCAATAACGCTGCTGTTCGCGTCGTTGAACTCAACTGCGTGAAGTGTTGGCGTGGGCGCGGCCCCATGTGTGCCGAGAATATAGCTATCGAGCAGCCCACTGTCCACGTACATGAAGCCCGGATAACCTTCCTGGCGCCAGGGTGAAATCGTAAGGGTCTTGCAATTATATTCATATATAGCGTAGTTGTAGAGCCCCGCCGGATACGGATTGGCTTGGCTTCCGTTGTAACTATGGCCCGAAATCCTCATATCCTCAGTGTTGTAAAGGTAGATGGCGGGGCCGAGGCCCGAAGTGTAAAGCTCCATATTCGTAAATGAATCACCGGTCTCGGAGTAGGTGCCACCGCCAAAGGGTACATAGGTGCTGGCTACATTAAAATTATTGGTGCTCGTGACAACAAGCGGATAATCGGCCACGATGGAGGTATCGCTGGCAAACGCTATCTCCTCACCGAAGAAATATAGACCGAAGGAGTAGGTGGTACCGCTGTAGTGAAGGGGCATCATGAAGCTGCAATTCACGATGTGGGTGTCCTGCCCGGCCTGCCCGCTGGTATTCCTTCCGGCGAGAATGCCAATCGAACTGGGGTTGCTGAGGCCGGCCTTCTGCGCGGTCACGGCAAGGTTAAAGAAGCTGCGATTAAAGCCCATCGTGATGTCGAACACCGCGCCGCCGGTATTCCCGCAGATCAAAGCACTGGCAACTCCAGAGGCCGCGTACCCAGGACCGCCTGCTCCCTCGAACATGATCTTGTGGCCGTCACCAGTCGCATTGATGGTGGTGTCAACCAAATAGCAAGAGCTGACTTGAGGGAAGTAGACAATGCCTCCTCCCGCCGCCACTGCGGCTGCGTAGGCAGCCTGTATGTCGGCACTGTCGTCCGTCGTTCCATCGCCTTTTGCGCCGTAGGCCTTCACGTTAAAGACCTGCCCACCCTTATCGTGAAGGTTTGCAATAACCGATGCGCCCGTTCCGCTGGGCGTGAGAGAAATGTTCTGATTTGTTCCGAGCGACGAACAATGAAGATCTCCTCCTGAACCAGCCACGCAGGGCTGCGGTTGGAACCATGTGCGGGCGTCGGTAACGGAGGTGATTGAGGTCGCCCCGGTCACTACCGTCGCGATGGGAATCTGTCCCGCCGCAAATCCGGAAGTGCCGGCCGCGGGAGCGCAGTTGTTCGAGGGATCCAGATAGATGTAGTTTGTTGCGCTCGCAGCCAGCGCCAGCGATCCGCCGGGATAGCTGACCGGCGCGGGCGGATTACCGCAATAGGCCGTTCCCGAGCTCAGGCTCAGCGTCAGGCCACTTCCCGCCGTTGGCCAATATCCGGGCGCCATGCCGTTCACGTACTTGGCATTTGCCGAGTACAGCGGCGTTCCCGCAGGCGCCTGAGGCTGCTGCGGAAAGGCGGGGATTAGCGAATAGGAAATAGCGAATAGGGAAAGCAAAAAGTTGCCAGCGCCTCGCGCCCTATTCGCTGCTCGCGATTCGCTATTCGCACATTTCACCATATAACCACCTTTGCGGTCACCGTCGGATCCGAGGCGACCAGATAGAGATTCGTGTTGTCGTACATCGTCGAAGCCTGGAACCAGATGGCTCCGCTCGAGGTCATTTGAACCAGGGTCCCTACCGGCACCCGGCCCAGCAGGTGCGGCACCGTAAAATTGCCCACCCCTCCCGGCGCTACCGTCAGTTGCCCCCAGATCTTTGTGGCCTGCGCCACCGAAGTGACGGCAGTCGCATTGGTCACCACGATTCCGATAAAAGCGTCGCCGGGCGTGCTGGCCGAGCCGGTCAGGTTGTAGTAGAACCCGCCTGTGGAGTTGTAAAAAACGTAGCTGGTCGAGCTTGCCGGAGCGGCCGCAAGCCCCGGCGCGGACGCCGGCGCATAACGCAGTCCCTGGGCGTAAAGCGCCCCTGCGGAAAGGCCTGGCGTCAGCGTCGCAGAAGTCGAAAGCGCAAAACCGCTGACCACTCCGGCGATGCCCCGGTCTGAAACCCACGCCGTCACTGTAGGAGCAGCCTGGAGGGCCGTCTGTACGTCATTGGCGTCCTGCATCAGGCTGTCAATGATCTGCCAATTGGTATCGAGATCGGTTTCGTAGTTGGCCCCGTGTTGGGGCTCGATGATTCCCTTGCGGGGTAGGACTGTTCGCACGACTGCCATTTTGATTTCCTCATTGGCTGATTTTTTGATTGAAAGATCGAGGGCTGCACTTACAGAGTAGAGCGAGTCGTAAGTAGCGAATAAGCGAATGGGGCAAAGTCCTTCTTTCCTCAATTCGCAACTCGCAATTCGCTCTTCTTGACTCAATCAGTCAATCGGTCAATCCTTCAATCGATCATTCGCTCAATCGCATCGCGATTGTTCGCACCTTTACAAACCCGCCTGAAGTTGGCGTTTCAGTTCCGCCGTCCCAGTAGTGAACGTCGCAGTGGACGAGTCCGGGATTAGCCTCGTTCTTCTCTTCCACCCAGAAATCCATCAGGAACAGGCTCCCCGGCCCGTCATTCACACTGGCGCGCGCGGGCTTGATAGGCGCCCCATTGGTCGCGGCGCCGCTGGCTGGAGACCTCGAGCACCATGCGGCGACCTCGTATTCCAGTTCCTGCCGGGCGTAAACATAGCCATCCACCGGACTCACCGGAATCGTCACCGTCTCGCCGTTCTTGTACCAGCCGTAAAAAACCTCAGGCCGTACGGCCGCAAACTTCGCGTTGTTGTTGATTTTCGTGAGATCGTAATCGGTCAGCGGCTGGTCCGCCTGGAGCACCGAGTCCGGAAGGTCCACAAAGCCCGGAGTTGTCGCGAACGTCATTTGTGCCATTGCCTCTTCTCCCCCTTGGTGAGGTTTCAAGCCTTTCAATCACCCAATCACTCAATCGCGCAATTACTCAATCTAAAAGACTGTTTTTCCCGGCGTGCCGTCTGAATAGGCGCCGTTGTCGTCCTCCGAAATAAACATGTAACGCGCGCGCTCAGTGCTTGAAGCCGCGCTCCATGCGGGCGTGCCCTCTGGAGCAATCCGCGAGAGTACCTTGGCTCCCATCCAGCCGGTGTCCAGCAACTGGTAGGCCATGTTCCCCTGGGTGTAATTGGGCTGCTTGTCCACCACTTCCATGATGCGGTTGTAGATTCCCCGCGTCCCGGCCTCAAGATTGGGCAGCAGGGGATGAGAAAAATAGACAAAGTCACCGGCTTCAATCGTCAGGTTCATAAACTGGCTGGTTACGCTGAGCGCGGGCGCGCCGCCGCGCGGAGAGCCGGACACAGGGTCGATGCCGCCGTAGCGCTGGAAAATCCGGTTGGCCGTGATGCTCGCGAGCGCGGCGCCACCGCGCTCCAATCGCATCCCCTTGGACTCGATGATGTCTTCCCCGGCCAGACCGAACTGCTGCAATGAAGGAGACGAGAGAAACAGCAGCTCGGTCTGGAACTCGCTCCCGTCGTGGTCCATCCGAAACGTCACCTGATTGATCAGGGGTTCCGGCTTCACGCCTGGGAGCGCCGTAATGTTCCGCTCGTTCAGCGAGGCCAGGCCCGCAAACGAATACGGCGGAACAAAAAACCGCGGAGACATGCGCCCGTTTGCCAGAATCACTGCGTAGCCGCCGAGCGGATGAAAAATCTCGAATTCCAGAAACTGCTTCGCTTCCACTGGCTGTTTGAACTCAAAATCGAAAAGGTACCCTGCAAAAATGTTGTTGCGGTAGAAGAGCACCTGATCGACATCGAGGTAAGGGTTGGGGCTGATCAGCGTTGGGTTCGTAGTGTTCATGGCATCCCACTTGGTGGGATCGTAGAGTTTCCAGGTCGAAAGTTCCAGCAGGGACGACTGCCCAAGCCCCAGTTCGTTCTGAACGACGATCAGAACCACATCCATCGGATTGGCCACGAGCGTCCGCGGATGCTGGTTCGAGACGGCGTTCCCATCATCGCCCACCGAAAAGATTTGCGACTTGGCGTAACGATTCAGGTCGTGGCAATCCAGGCGATAACCGTCGCCGTCGGGCAGCACCTCAACCCCTTCGATTTCCTGCGTGGCGACCGTCACAAAATCGGAGGAGTTCATGCCCGGATAACCCACGCTCAGGGTCAGCCGGCGGCCAACGAGTTTGCCGCCGCTGGCCAGCGCGGTGAGGAAGCCGTTGTCATCAATGGCATCAATTTCAAGGGCGCCAATCGAGCTCTGTCCCTGCAACTGCTGGATGCTCTGGTGTACTCCCTGCGGAACCCTCAAGCATGGATGGCGGCCGAGATCGGCAGAAGACGTTGCCAGCAGCATGTCATTGCGCAGCGCCGTCAGCCAAAACCATGCGGTCGACGAGATTGTCTTGCGAACCGCAAGTTCCCAGGGCAGCGCTCTCGCCGCCAGGGAATACGCCAGCAACCCGTCTGAGCTGCTGGTGCTTGCCACGACCTTGATGCTGTCCACCAGTCGACCGATCAATGAAGGCAGGCCGCCCGTGTAATTTGCGTTGAAGTAAGTTTCGAGCTCCGTGTTATCGCTCAGGCGCAGCAGACTGGCCAGCACTGCCAGCGTTCCCTCCGTTGATACCGACGCCGGTGAGCCTGAGTAACCGCCCGTCGAGTCCGCATAAGGCTTGAACCCGTCAAAGGGCGTCAGTTGCCGGTAAGCCTGATTGTAGGAATTCGCGACAGCGCTGGTGACGATCTGCTGGTTGGCGAGAAAAAAGCTCTCATAAGCGAATTCCAGGCACTCGACGGCCTTGGCGTCGTCTCCGATTTCGTGGCAGAACATTGCCGCCCACGAACTGGCCGAGTCCAGCGCTAACGAGGTGTCCAGGCCTGCGCTGGAAGCGCCGCGCGCAAAATGTCCCTTCACGTTTCCTGACGCCGGAACCCACAACTGGCTCAGAACTGCGCTCTGAATCTGTGATGCCTTGGTGGAGGCACTGCTCGCTGCCGCGCTGAGCAGGGCCGATTCGTCCGGTGTGATCAATCCTCCCGCCACCATTGTCTGTGCCGCTGCCGGCAACACCTTCGCTGCCTTTTCAAAAGCGAACCAGCAAATGAAGTTGTCGTCGGTGTACACATTTGAAATCTGCCCCGGCACGTACTGATAGCCGGGGTCCTGATAGATTCCCCACCCGGCCGCGATCAGGTTCTGGCGCGCGTCTGTGGCGGTCGATTGCAGGAAGAAGAGGAGGTTGAGCATGCTCTCGAGGCCCGCCGCCGCGCGCTCGTAATCTCCCGTCCGCTCCATGTAGATGCCATAGGCGTAGGCCACCCAGGCCATCGCTCCAGCCCGGATGACCGCCTGGTCGGCCTGGCCGTTGTAAACGTCATAGGAATCCATCAGCGACCCCGCAGGCTTTGGAGCGCCCGCCGAAAGGTCGTCCAGGCTCAGGTAACCGGGGGATTCAAGTTCAACCGTGAACGAGTTGATCGACATCACGGTCTCGCCGTTCAGGTATTGGCCAATGCGGGCGTTCAGGTCGGCAAGGTAAGTTCGCCAGGCGTTGAGCTCGAGCGGCGCCACCGCGGTCACTGTTTTTGTTACCGCGTCGTATTCGGCCGTTCCCGCTGAAACCACGCAGAATGACGTCACCCGCCCGCCGGAACTCGTGAGACCCACAGTGAATTTGAAATTGACGTTGGTCTTGAACCGCCACTCGACAAGCGAGTCGATCATGTCAGGCAGGCCGACGCCTGCAAAGCTCCAGCGCGCTGGAGCCGTGGCGGCCGTGAAGTAAATCACTTTCGAACCGCCGGATGCTGCTGGGGGTTCGGCTGTGTCCAGAGCGTTGGTCGCCGACCCCTCCCCCGACTGGAGTGACCACCTCGATGTCGTCCCATCCTGGGCATCTTCGAGGACGATGGTCGGCAGATAGCCGGGACTTTCAATGAGCGCGTTAATCTGGATGATGATGCGAGCCGCGGCGTCCCACAGGCCTCCCACGGAAAAACTGATGATGGCCAGCGCTGCGCTGTAGATCCAGCAGCGGTTCTGAACGGCCGGCAGATTCGAGCTGGTCAGTTGCGTCGCCGTGATGAAGTCGGGATCGCCTGGCGGCACATCAACCTCGCGCGGCAGGTCAGGATAAGCCGCCAGCTTTTGTAACGTCGAATAAAGATCGACCGGACCTAGCGTCGGATCGTTGTAGAACACATGGGCAACCAGCGTGCCTGAGCCCATGGTGAGGCTTGTCCCGAATCGCGCGTGCGTCGAGTCCTGAACGATGATGGGAATGTTGTCTTCCACCACAGACTCGACATACGTCTTTGCGGCAACGCGAACGAAATAGTCCCGCAGCCTGTTCCCGACTCCCATGTTGGAATGCGCCATCCAGCCCGTCACCGAGTCAGTAGAAGAGCCCGGCGAAGGCTGCGCCGTCCCGGCGTCCATCAGAAAGGCAATCACCGTTCCCGGCTGCACGGAGGGCACTGTCCAGGTGCCGTCAAACGCAACCGTGGCCGAGCCCTGGTAATGGAAGCTGTCGGTGAAGGAATAGACGTCCACCCGGTATGCAGACGTTGGCTGGGTCAGATTCAGCACGCGGCCGTTGACGTCGCTGGCCGTGCTCAGCGTAAAAATGTTGATCAGCAGGCTGCCTGACAGCAGCGGAGTGGCAGAATAGTTGACCGGGAATCCATCAGGGCCAGCCTGATCATCCGGACTGACTCCAGCAATGGGATCGAGAACAATGTTCGGCAGGGAATCCTGCGTAAGGCTCGAAAAAGAGCCCCTGACCGCGATCACGGCGCCTTCGACAAACGGAGCGCTGGTCTCGGTCGTCAACGCCGCGCCCGCAAATGGCGAGACGTTCGCGTTGATCTGGCTCTGAATCCACGCTAAGTGATGCCCCAGTGCCCCTGCAAGGTCTCCGGAATAATAATCGCCAACGGCTGCCATCTGTAGCTCCTTACCTTCGCCGATCGATTTTTAGGAAATCCGGCTTTTAATCGCCCAATCACTCAATCGCCCAATCATTAAATTCAGTAGCCATAGCCGGTGGTCCCGTACGGATTCATGCCGTAGCCGGTGTGTCCCACGTTCATGTCTTCCGGCCGGAAGGTCGTTAACGGGTCCAGGATGCCTTCAATCTGCACCACGTAGAGCGGCTGCTTGGCAAGCGCCGCGTTGTTCAAGTCAAAAGTCGGATTTGTGGTCACCGGCATGCGATTGCACCATCCTTAAGGAATTCAGCCGTCGCCAGTGCTCACAACACCTGCTGGCGGAATTTCATCTTCACGCTGTAGATGCCCGGCGCCACGTACGCCACGGTCTCATCGGTGCCTTCCAGAAGGCAGTTGATAAATGCAGCCTGCGCAGAGTCGGGGTAATACGCGAAGGGCGCGCCCGTGAGCGCAAAATCCAGAAACGCCGACCAGCCCGCCAGGTCGCTCCCCGCCTGGATGTAATCGACGTTGATCTCAAGGAGAGTGTCGATGCGTTCCAGCACGGATTCGCGGACTCCGGCCGTTGAAATGTTGTCATGCCGGACCGCGCTCTTTGAATAGCCTGGCTGCTGCCGCGGCGCCGAAGTAAAACTCAGAATCTGCTCCGCCCCGCCTGCGGGCGTGTAAACAATCTTGGGATTTGCCATATCAAACCAGAATTCCGAAGCCAGTAGACAGAAGAAAGACGGCCTTCATTCTGGCTTCTGTCTTCTGACTTCTTGCTCCTTTCTAGGCGCGTGTCGCCGGCTGCCGCACCACGGTATAGGCAACCAGGTTCACATCGCGTTCCACGACAGCCTTCGAAATGTGTCGCACCAGTTCGTCCACTCCCGCCTGGCCCCCGTAGACCGGTCCCTGGAAGATCACCTGCACCGTCTGCTGCTTCTGCGCTCCGGCCGCGGCTTGCGTTGCAGATGATTTGCTGCCCGCGGATGAGCTGCTCGTCGAGGTTTTCTGCCCCGTGCCGCCGCTCGATGCGGTTCCGCTCAGCGCCTTGGTGGCCAGCCCTGCGGCTCCTCCCACTGCGCCGAACACTGCCGCTGATTCAAACGCCTGGCCTGCGCCGGCAAAGTCTCCCACCGCCAGCAGGTAGAAGCCGAGCGCGGTTGAATAGATTGCCCGCACCACGGCTTCTTTGGCGATTGCGCCGATGGAACTGAGCGCGGCCTTCTCAAAAGCGTGGCCGATGCTTTTTTGCCAGACGTTTGCGTTGCCGGCGTTTCGCACCAGCGCCGAATCAAACATCCTGAAGCTTCCCAGCAGACTGCTTTGGAGCGCGTTCGAAGCGCTCAGCGCGCCTGAAAATGTGCTGCTGACCCCGCTGCCCCACTGCCCAATGGCCAGCCCGTTCTGTTTCAGCGAAGCGTTCAGACTGCTAAGACTCAGCCCGAAATTGCTGGTCAACCCCTGCATGGATTTCTGCACGCTCCCGAAACTCGAGGTCCCACGGCTCGCCCACTGCGCCAAGTCGCTGCTCATTCCGCCCAGATTGTCGCTGACGATCGACCGGAATGACTGGATGTTCGCCTCGGCCTGCAAAGGATCGGCCGCAATGCGAATCAGAAGTTCTGCTGCGTTGTTCGTAGCCATCGTCCTCTCAGCTTTCTACCAGTGCACGTTTTTCGAGCGTCGGATACCGCCTGCTTCGTCGATGCCCTCGGCCGCGGCGTTCGCGGCCGCGCGTTCCGCGCCCAGCAGTTTCGCCGCTGCCGCCAAATCGAAATCGAGCGCCAGCACCCGATCGTTCAGCCCCACCATGCAGCTCGGCCGGCAGCCGAATTTCTCCGCCGCTATCGCCAGTAGCACAAAGTTTTCACTTCTGACGAAATCTCTCCAGCGAAGCGCTGGAGGGTTCCTCCTTTGCGGGATGGGCGATGCTGTTCGACGCGTCATCCGCCGACCCGCCCATGTCATCGCCATCGAGCGCCCGGCACGCCCACTCAAAAATGAAGGCGCGATCGCCGATGGGAATGTCCTCCAGCGCAATCGCGTCCGGCCCCTCTCCGATCCGCGGCTCCACCACGCTGGCCTCCACCAGCCGGGCAGCGAAGGCGGCCAGGTCGAGAATTTCCTCCCGCGTCAGTTCGCGATCGCCGCCGCCCCGCGGCGACTCGGGATCCTCCAGCGCAATCGCCAGCAGCCCCTGCGGGATGCGCCCGCTCATCACCCACTCCAGCGGCTCCGGCCGCGCGGCCAGGATGGTGGCGCCGCTCGGCAAGATCAGTTGCTCCGCGCGCGACTCGCGGTCCGCCTTCGCCGCCCGCCGCCAGTTTTCACTTGTAGCGATTCCGTTCACCTTGCTCATGCGACCTCCCGTCATTGGTGCATTGGCTCATTTCTGATTGGCTCATCGCGCGATCTTTTCAATGAATCAATCAGCCAATGCTTCAATCGTTAAATTTGTCTGTAGATTTTCCCCACCTGGTCGCCCACAGCGCGCGTGGCATCGGCCAAGCCTTCGAACTTGATCTTGTACGTGGTCTCCTTGGCGCGCTGGAACGGCAACTGCACGGCCTCGGCTTGATAGGCTTGATAGAGTTGCGTCACCACGAATTTTCCCGTCGCATCCCGCCGCGCCGAGATCACGGCCACCGACGTTTTGGGAATGGCCATCAATCCGCCGAATGAGATCTCCTCGTAGCTCTGCGAGCCTGCCGGCAGTGAACTGTCCGTGCCCGTCGAGAAGCTGCCGTGTACAACGTAATTCTTCAGCTTCGCCAGGTCCGATTCTTTCAACGTCACCTCGATGGATGCGGCTTCGCCCGTCATCACCACGTCTACCGGGCCGGTCACCTGGTCCGCCGTAATTTCCGTCAGCTTCGGAGTCAGCACCATGGTTGCGGCCCCGTCCGTCGCGCCCGCAAACAGCGGCGTTCCGGCCGTGGGATTTCCGCTCGAATCGATCACCAGCCGGTTGCCCGCCGTCGGCACCGACACGCCCAGCCACAGCCTTCCCGGTCCCTGGTGAATTTTTGTTGCGTCAACGTTTGCCATAATTTCCTCCCCTCACGATTTGCGATTGAGTGATTTGTGGTTGCTGATCGCCGCCGTGCATTGTGCAATCACCACTCGCCAATCTCTTATTCCCCCATCACCGTCCAGTTAGTCCCGTTGCAGTAGCCAAGAACATGATTTGCACCGCCGCCTGTGATCGTGGCTCCAAAAGTGGCAGTTGACGAATCGGTGATCGCTGCCGTAGTTCCTTCATACGTGGCCGAACACGCGGGAAGAGATGCAAAAGTACCTGGAGTAGATTGTGTCAGCCACGAGGCCGAAAGCCCCGCATTCGCCGTGCTCCCAAAACCGTTGAGATAGTTCGGATGCGTGACGCAGCTCGTCACATTCGGCGTTATCCAGTTGTTCGATTGGCTCCCGGTTCCTGCAATTGCGCCTTCGATGTAGTTGCTCTGTATCCGGCAACCGGAAACCGACGTAGAGGTGATCTGAATTTCAGGATTGGCTGCCGCAACGTTGTTCCACTGAACAATCGAATTGGTCAGTGAAAATCCCTGTATATTCGCGCCGACAAGCCCCACTCCCGGCCCACCGTTATTCTCAAGCTCAGCCCCGTCAATGCTGATGTTCTCCAGCCGATGGCCGGTAAACGTGCTGCCCACCTTCACTCCATAGCCGCCGTTCCAGAAGCTAAATACGCGGTCGAGCGAGACGTTGGTTATCCAGCCCTGTCCCGCTGCGTTACCGAGGT
>DASUJZ010000008.1:0-12420 GCA_036278995.1 Terriglobia bacterium
TCGGCAGGGAGGTTGCTGTCGGCTACGTCGTCGCTGCGCCGGGCAAAGGCGTAAACAGCCTCGATCGCTTCCCGCTTCTCTGGCGGCAGGAAAACAAAAGAATAATAAAAGTTGGTAATGCGGGCATTTGTGAAGTGTTGCAAGGGGTGGCGAAGGCTCATAGAAATTCAACTTGAACACGGCCGGGGATCATCCGCTTCGAGCTCGCGCCCCGGAACATCTGCATCCATTCGGGACAGATTCATCTATTGTATTTCTTTCTTCGATGCTGAAGAGTAGTCCAACCACAATCTTTATGCAAAGCGTTTTGCAAACGACGGTAAATCCTGGTCAGTTCAAATCTTGATTAGACGATCGGAGTTGAAACGATGCCCACGTATCTGGTTACCGGAGGAGCAGGCTTTATAGGGTCGAATGTTATCGGAGAGCTTGCGAGGCGCGGTGAAGCAGTCCGAGCGCTGGATAATCTTGCTACCGGCCACATCGAAAATCTCGCCTCCCTCAGGAAAAAGATCGAGTGGCATGAAGCCGATATCCGGAACCTTGAAAACATTCGGCCGGATTTCGAGGGTGTGGACTACGTCATCCACCTGGCGGCCATCCCCTCGGTGCCCCGCTCCGTTGAAGACCCGCTGACGTCCAACGCCGTAAACGTCGACGGCACCTTGAACGTCCTGCTGGCAGCGCGGGACGCAGGGGCAAAGAGGGTTGTCTTTTCGGCATCGTCCGCGGCCTACGGAGACCATCCTGCGCTTCCGCGCGTCGAGTCGCAGAAGCCTCGCCCGCTTTCACCCTACGCGCTTACCAAGCTCGCGGGCGAGTACTACTGCAAGATCTTTACTCAGGTCTACGGCCTCGAGACGGTGTCGCTTCGCTACTTCAACATTTTCGGACCGCGCCAAAGCCCGGACTCGGCTTACTCTGGAGTGCTGTCACTGTTCATCTCCGCCTACGTGAATGGAAACATCCCCACCATTTTGGGCGATGGCGAGCAGTCCCGCGACTTTACCTATGTTGCAAACGCTGTTGACGCCACCCTGCGCGCCTGCACCGCTCCCCAAGCCTCCGGCCAGGTGATCAACGTCGGGACGGGAGACCGCCACACGCTGAATGAAACCATCGAAATCCTCAACAGGATCTTCGGCCGGCAACTCACGCCTCGCTATGGCGCGGTGCGCGCGGGCGATGTCCAGCATTCGCACGCCGACATTACTTTGGCGCGCAAGCTGCTCGGTTACGAACCCGGAGTACGGTTTGAGGAGGGACTGCGCAAGACCGTGGACTGGTTCCGCTCAAGCCGCTCTTCGTCAAACCGTAGTTGAGCACGCCCGCCCGAGCCTTCTTCCGCGGCCAGCACTCCGCCAGCCGTGGTGAGGTCTCTCTCGTCCCGCAACTTGCAGTTAAACCCACATAGAAAAATCGCCGATTCCTATCACAGCCGCTTGTCGGCCAGAATCGCGGGCTAATGACGCGTCCGTGCTGCGTACCCAGCGGCGCAGAAGCAAAGTTCGCCGAACTCGGGCTGGCGCGAGGGGGAAATCTTGTCAATGTTTTGGAAATGTACGTCCGTCATCCTCCTGGCGTTTCTGATTGCGATGTCTGATGGTTGCGGCGGCGGAAGCGCGGCTTTAACACCCGCTGCGGTCAGGGTATCCATATCTCCGGGCAGCGCGTCATTACTCGCCGGACAGACGGCAACGTTCGCGGCCACGGTCACCGGCTCACTCAACAAGAGCGTTACCTGGGCAGTGAACGGCGTGGCGGGAGGAAACGGCACCGTCGGAACCATCACCTCAGCGGGGCTTTATACGGCGCCAGCAATCCCTCCCTCGCCGAATATAGTCCGCGTCACCGCAACCAGCGCGGCCGATTCAAACGAGTCAGCTAATGCCACAGTAACCGTTCTGAATCCCGCGCCTGCGCTCTATTCCATCTCACCGAATTTCGCCGCCGCCGGCGATCCCGACACCACCCTCACGCTGGCCGGGACGGACTTCACCGCGCAGTCCGTCGTCTACTTCGGCTCCAGCGCGCTGGCCACCGCCTTTCAAAACGCAACCCAACTAACCGCCGCGATTCCCTCCTCGATGCTGGTCTCGACCGGCGCATTCAGCATTACGGTGGCGACTCCGGCGCCCGGCGGCGGCACGTCCACCGCGCTGAACCTGACCGTCTGGTCCGGCTATCCGCGAAGCGGCGCTGGCAGCGTCCTTACCGGCCCTCCGCCAGCGCTCCCGCAGGTTCCTCACAATGGGACTCTGGTATCCGTGCTCGACTGGACTTCAAAGGACAATGAGGGAGATTCCGAAGACGTCATCAGTGCCGACCATCTGCTCGCGGAGATGGGCATCCCCAACATCGACACCACCGACTTCGCCGCCGCCGCCGCAAATCCCTTCCTGGTAGTGGCAGGCGTCCTGAATACTCCCTCAGCTCTGTCGCCCACAGACATCAGCAATGTCGCCAGCTACGTCAATGGCGGGGGAACGCTTTACCTGTGGGAGCCAAATGTCAGCGGCCTGCTGGCGGCACTCGGCATCTCTTCGCCTCCGAATGATTACATCAACCTTGCAGATGAGCAACGCCCGCTCGCCTTCGACACCGCTCAGAACGATCCTCTCCTGAAGTACATTGATGCGCCGGAGGAGATCAACTGGGCGCCCTTCTTCCCCGTCAGCGACGTTACGCGCGGTTATGCAAGCGGCACGTGCACGCCGCTGGCCGCATGGAGCACGGGCGATGCCGCCGCCCTGAGGTGCAACATTGGATCCGGGCGGGCGTACGTATTCGGCTGGAGGCTTCGGCCGCTGATCGAGTTGCCGGAGCTCCAACTGGCCAATGATACCGGGCCGCAGGGCGTCAATGCCATTGTTCCGGACGCGGATATCTGCCGACTCATGATGCGCGCAAGCTATGAAGCCTACGCTGCCGATCCGCAAGAACGCCAGTGGGCGCCGGGCGGCCATCATGCTGCGCTGATTATTACGCACGATGTGGACGCCACCGTTTCCTACCAGAACGTTCCGGCCGGAGTTGATTTCGAGAACAGCCTGGGAATCAAATCGACCTACCTGTTCACCACCAGTCCCTACGACAACGGCTGGATCGGCGGCATGTATAACGCCGCCGGACATCAGGACATCCAGTACGCACTCGATCATGGATTCGACGTCCAGAGCCACAGCTTCGGACATTTTCCGGATTTCCAATCCGCCCTCTACAGCCTGACGGACCCGCCCTCGGAGACCGCCGCAAACTACCAGCCCATCTTCAACTTCCTCTCTTCCACTCCTTACTGCTGCACCACCGGCAAGAGCATTATCGGGGAAGCCGGAGTCAGCAAGTGGCTGCTGGAAAATGACTTCAATATTCCGATCACAGCCTTCCGGGCTGGATACACCGAGATTCCTGCGATGTTCCTAAAGGGGCTTTCAGATACGGGCTACCAGCGCGACCTGAGCTATCTGAATGACCTGGCGCGTGGGGCTTTCCCGTTTGTGACATTCGCGCTAGATACCAGCGCCACGCCAACCACTGTCACCACCTATCGCGTGATGGAATATCCCATGTCCATCTCAGACGATGCGTCGCCGGCTGCCGGCCTGACGGGTCTCAACACGACCACGGTCAGCCAATACGTCGATGCATGGATGAAAGTCATCAAGTTCAACTATGACAACAACGCGCCCACCGTCCTGCTGCTTCATCCCATCGACACCACTGCGCGTTTCCAGGTTATTCGGCAGCTTCTCGCTGAGATTCAGAACCAGGGGTTGGACTTGTGGATTGGTGACCTCACGACGTTCGCGAAGTTCTGGGAAGCCCAGGGAGTAACCGACGCAAATTGGCCCTGATCGGGCGTCCGCCTGGTGCCGTTAAAGCATTCTGGCGTGAACGCAAGAAACAAGCGGCTAATGAGAACCGTGGCCCGCGTCGGACCCCTGTAGCGCAGGCCCTTGTGACCTGCGGCACTTAAGTCAGGAAATGCTGATCATCGCGAGGTATGGTGCGGAAGGGGGGACTCGAACCCCCACGATCTTGCGACCGCCAGCCCCTCAAGCTGGTGCGTCTGCCAATTCCGCCACTTCCGCATGGGAGGCAAATTTGACTGACCCATGCTGAGAAGCATGGCGTCGTGCAGGCCGTTCCTGTTCCTCATTTTTTGGCTGGAGCGGCCGGTGCAATGGGGACCGCCGGGGTCGTCTGGGTCTGTGCCGGCGCGTTCTGCATCACCGAATTTGATGTCGCTTTCGTCGCCCAGATGGCCAGCGTTATCGAAGTTGCCATAAAAATAAAGCCCAGCACCCAGGTGATCTTGGCGAGGGTCGTGACCGCGCCGCGGGGACCAAAAGCCGCCTGGCTCGAGCCGCCAAAAGCCGCCGCCATATCGACGTTCTCTCCGCCCTGAATCAGCACCACTACAATCAGCAGGATGCTCGACAGGATCTGGAGAGCCGTAACTGCAAATTCCATAAAAACTTCCTTTCAAACTGCGCGCCGCCGGGCACATCCTCAGGCCGAAGGATAATTGATGATCGACGCGAAGGAATCAACTTTGAGGCTTGCGCCGCCCACCAGTGCCCCATCGAGATCCGACTGCGCCATCAGGCCCTTAACATTATCGGGCTTGACGCTTCCGCCGTAAAGGATCCTCACTGCCTCGGCCTGGTCTTCACCAAACTGCCCACGCGCCAGTCCACGCAAATACGCATGGCTTTCCTGTGCCTGCTCCGGAGTAGCGGTGCGGCCGGTACCAATAGCCCAGACGGGCTCATAAGCCACAATGATAAGGGAAAACTCGGAGGGGGTCAACCCGGCGAAACCGCGCTGGAACTGGCGTTCGAGCACCTTCTGCGTCTCGTTGCTTTCGCGCTCATCCAGCGTTTCACCCACGCATACAATCGGAGTCAGCTCGGCAGCCAGCGCGGCCTTCAGCTTCCGGTTCACCTGCTCATCGGTTTCGCCGTGGTCATGCCGCCGCTCCGAGTGGCCGATAATCACATGCGAGCAGCCCGCATCTACCAGCATTCCCGGAGCAATGTCGCCGGTGTGCGCTCCATCGGTGTCCCAGTGGACATTCTGCGCCGCCACCCCAATGTCGCTTCCCCTGGCGGCCTCGGCGGCCTCTGCCAGTGCCGTGAATGGAGGTGCCACTACCACGTCGCAGTGCTGCACTCCCGCAATACACGGCTTGAGCCCATTGATGAACGCCGCCGCCTCACCGCGCGTCTTGTACATCTTCCAGTTTCCAGCAATGACAGGTCTACGCATGTGTAGCTTTTATCCCAGTTTTCCTAAGTATCGCTCAATATCTTTTGTTGTGTTTTCTCCTGTCTACTGCGCTCGGGTGACTACCTAACTGCTTACTGCCAACTGCGGGCTGCCTACCGCCTACTGCCTTCCCCTTACCGCTTTTCCGGCAGGGCTTCCACGCCGGGCAGCTTGAGCCCTGACAGGAACTCGAGTGACGCGCCGCCGCCGGTCGAAATGTGCGTGATCTTGTCTTCGATGCCGGCCTTGTATACCGCAGCCACCGAATCGCCCCCGCCTACAATTGAAACGGCTCCGGATTCGGCAACCGCGCGGGCCACTTCCATGGTTCCCTGCGCAAACTGGTCAATCTCAAATACGCCCATGGGGCCGTTCCAGATGATCATTTTGGCTTTTTTGATCTCGGCGGCATAATCCGTTCGGGTTTTCGGCCCGATATCGACGCCCAGGCGGTCGGCGGGAATGCTGGGGGAATTGACCGTCTCGGCTTTGGCCGAGGGGTCCAGCTTTTCGGCCACCACGTGGTCCTGGGGCAGACGGAAGTTCACCTTCTTCTCTTTCGCCTGTTGCAGCAGTTCCTTCGCCAGGTCAAGTTTGTCCGCCTCGAGTTTTGACAGGCCCACCTCCACGCCCTCAGCTTTCAGAAAAGTGTAGGCCATGGCCCCGCCGATCAGGATGGTGTCTGCAAAGCCCATCAGGTTCTGCAGGAACTTGATCTTGTCAGAAACCTTGGCGCCGCCCACAATGGCCACGTAAGGGTGCAGCGGGTTGTCGAGTGCTTTGCCCAGGTAGTCGAGTTCCTTTTCCATCAGCAGGCCAGCGGCTTTCACCGCAATGTAGTGGGTGATGCCTTCCGTTGAAGCGTGCGCGCGATGCGCGGAGCCGAATGCGTCATTGATGTAAACCTCGGCTTTGCCGGCCAGTTGCTTTGCAAATTCCGGGTCGTTCGCTTCCTCTTCCTTGTGGAAGCGCAGGTTCTCAAGCAGCAGCACGCCGCCATCTTTCAGTTCCTCCACCTGCTTGTCCACCTCGGGGCCTACGCAATCCGTGGCGAAGCTGACCGGCTTGTTGAGCAGCGCAGCCAATCGCTCGGCAGCCGCCCGCAAGCTCATTTTTGGGTTAACTTTCCCCTTGGGCCTGCCCAGATGAGACGCCAACACCAGCCGCGCGCCGCGATCAACCGCCAGCCTGATGCTCGGCAGGCTGGCGCGGATCCGCGTGTCGTCAGTAATCGCTCCCTGCTCATCCAGCGGCACGTTGAAGTCAACCCGCATGAAGACTACCTTGCCTTTCAGATCAACATCGCGAATCGACAATTTCGACATAAACTTTCACTCCTGATTGATCAGAGGGGCACTATGCAGTTGGCTGTCCAAAAACTGCACGGAAATTTTGCCGAGAGCTATTAGCCGTTAGCTTTCAGCCCTCGGCCTCCAGCAGTCAGCCAACGAGGTTATGACTTCTTAGTCCTGCTCCCAAAGGTGCCTACCTGACCGCTGACTGCTGATGGCTGATTGCTACTTACAAGCTCTTTGCGACGTAATTGACCAGGTCGCGAACGCGGCAGGAATATCCCCACTCATTGTCATACCAGGCGGTGACCTTCGCCAGATCGCCATCAATCACCTTGCAGAATGGGGCATCAATGATGGACGAGTACGGATTTCCACGGAAATCAATCGAAACCAGCGGCTCCTCCGAGTACTGGAGAATTCCCTTCAGCGGCCCATCGGCAGCCTTCTTGAACGCGGCATTGAGCCCCTCGGTATCGGTCGGCTTTTCCAGCACCGCAACCAGGTCAACCAGTGAAACGTTGGGCGTGGGCACTCGCATGGCATAGCCGTCGAGCTTGCCCTGCAACTTCGGCAGCACCAGTCCCACGGCCTTGGCCGCTCCGGTGCTGGTGGGGATAATGGAGAGGGCGGCGGCGCGGGCGCGGCGCAGGTCCTTGTGGGGCAGGTCAAGAATGCGCTGGTCATTGGTGTACGAGTGTACCGTGGTCATGGCGCCCTTCTTGATGCCGAAATTCTCATCCACAATCTTGGCAGCAGGCGCCAGGCAGTTGGTGGTGCAGGAGGCGTTCGAAATAACGTGGTGCTTCGCAGGGTCGTAGCACTTTTCATTCACGCCCAGAACGATGGTGATGTCTTCGCCCTTGGCCGGCGCGCTGATAATCACTTTTTTGACAGTGCCGCGAAGGTGCTTCCCGGCATCCTCCGCCTTTGTAAACAGTCCCGTGGATTCCACCACAATCTGGGCGCCCAGCGATGACCAGTCGAGCTGCGCAGGGTCCTTGACCTTGAACACCTTGACGGTCTTTCCGCCAACCGTAATGGAGTCTTCGCCGCTCGTCACTTCTGTGTCGAGGTTCCCCAGCACCGAATCATACTTCAGCAGGTGGGCCAGCGTTTTCGGGTCCGTAATGTCATTCACTGCAACAACCTCAATGTTCCGGTCGTTCAGCGCGGAACGAAAGACATTGCGACCAATCCGACCAAAACCGTTGATACCTACCTTCACTGCCATTCGCAACCCCCTCAAAAGGAAATTTTCACATTTGGATAAACATTCGATTCTAAAGGCTGGCCGGAGTTAAGTCAAATTGCGCCTTCGCTGGAATTGACTCAGTTTGAGTTGCGGCCCACGCGCCTTCGGCACCTGCGATTCCGGGAGGAATTGGCCGCCGGCGAAACAGCGCGTCAGCCCGGAACCAGTGTCGTGACCGCGGGCGTGTAGGGCGTGGTAATCGGGGAGCGCCTTTGCGTTAGATTGCTCTTTCACGATGTTCTCTTTCGCCCCGCTGGCTGCGGTCGGGCTAAGATGATTCCATGACTTACGACGCAATCCTCTGGCTCTCATTTGGCGGGCCTGAAAAAGAAGAGGACGTTATTCCTTTTCTTGAAAACGTGCTGCGCGGCAAAAACGTTCCCCGCGAACGCATGCTGGCGGTCGCAGAGCATTATTACCATTTCGGCGGCAGGAGCCCCATCAACCAGCAGAATCGGGAGATGATTCATGCGCTTGAAGCCGAGCTGAACGCCCACGGCCCGCGCCTACCCCTCTACTGGGGCAACCGCAACTGGCGTCCTCTGCTCACCGACACGGTGGCCAAAATGAAGGCCGATGGAGTCAACCGCGCGCTCGCCTTTGCCACCGCGGCTTACAGCTCTTATTCCAGTTGTCGCCAGTACCTCGAGAACATTGAAAACGCGCGTGCCGCCGCAGGCGGCGGCGCTCCGGCAATTGACAAAATTCGGCCCTTCTACAATCATCCCCTCTACATCGCCGCCATGGCGGAGCAGGTGAAAGAGGCGATCGCTCAAATCCCGGCTGAACGCCGAGTCGCCGCGCACGTCGTTTACACCGCGCACAGTATTCCGATGACAATGGCGGAAAACTGCCAGTATGAGCAGCAACTGCTTGAAGCCTCGCGCCTCGTTTCAGCCTCGTTGGGCAGGGCGGACGATCCGCTGGTCTACCAGAGCCGCAGTGGTCCTCCCGCGCAGCCCTGGCTTGGCCCGGACGTCCTGGAGCACCTGCGCGCCATCGGGGCCAGCGGGCAGGTAAAGGACGTGGCCATCGTTCCCATCGGCTTTGTGTCAGACCACATTGAAGTGCTTTACGATCTCGATACGGAAGCCCGCCAACGCTGTCAGGAGCTCGGAATGAATATGGTCCGCGCCGCGGCCGTGGGCGCCAACCGCGGCTTTGCCCATTTGGTCCGCGAATTGATTGTGGAAAGAATCGATGAGAATTCAGATCGCCCGAGCCTGGGAACTCTTGGCGCCTGGCCGGACGCCTGCCACACCGGCTGCTGCCTGCCTCGAAGTTAGTGGGCCTTTTGACGGAAATATCGTCCTGAGCCCCTCGCCTGTCGTCCTGAGCCCTGCGGCTGTCATCCTGATTTCGCGCAGCGGGCCAAGGATCGCGGCAGTTCGCTCTCCTGAAACTTCACCCAATCCCTGATTGCGCGTAGGGCAACTATTTCCTGTAAAAATCAGGAAATTCCTTCTTCAGCGATCGCAGCTTGGGCAGGTCGTTGAAGACGATGTACGGGTAATTGGGATGGCGTTCGAGAAAGTTCTGGTGATAGGCCTCCGCGGGATAGAAAGCCTTGAAAGCGACCACCTGGGTCACGATGGGGCGTTTGAAAGCGCCGGATTTGTCGAGTTGCTGGATGTAAGCCTGCGCGATCTGTTTCTGCTCGTCACTGGTATAAAAAATCACCGAGCGATATTGCGAGCCGACATCCGGACCCTGCCGATTGAGCTGGGTGGGATCGGTGGCCACCGAGAAAAAGACTCGGAGCAGTTCGCTGAACCCAACCTGTGACGGATCATAGGTGATCTTCACGGATTCGGCATGGCCGGTCGATCCTGTGCTGACCGTTTCATACTGCGCCGTGCCGGCGTCTCCGCCCGAATAGCCGGAGACGACACTCTCAACACCCTTCACGTGCTTGAAGACGGCATCGACGCCCCAAAAGCAGCCGCCCGCCAGCACGGCCGTCTCCTTGCCCTGCACTGCGGAGACATTGGTCGGCCCCGCATACGCCGGAACCTGTCCATTCGCGTTCGTCGAGCAGCCCGCCACCGCCAGCACCGCCAAAGGCAGCAGCATTAGAATCGCTTTCTGAAACCGACTGCCACATGAGTTCTTCATTTTAATCATCTCGCTTTCGCGGCTTACAAGCATTTGGAGCGGCCGAACCGCCTCCCTCGTGTAGTCCGGGCCGCTGCCGCAGCGACCCACCTGGGTGCGGTCCTGATTTGAGCGTAGCGGCGGCTTTAACGCCGCCAAATGGCGAGGTGAACTCGCCGCTACGATTCGAAAACAGGACAGTGCTCCCGTTTATGCCAGCTTCACAAAGTGCAGTGCCGCGGAATTCATGCAATACCGCAGCCCGGTAGGTTTAGGCCCGTCGTCAAACACGTGGCCCAGGTGCGCGGCGCACCGCTTGCAGGCAATTGCCGTCCGGCTCATGCCAAAGCTCGAGTCCAGAATTTCCCGAATGTTTTCTTTGGCGATCGGCTCCCAGAAACTGGGCCAGCCCGTCCCGGACTCAAACTTGGTGCTGGAGCTGAATAGCGCCGTGTCGCAGCAGATGCACCGATAAAGACCCTTCTGGTGGAGGTTCCAGTAAGCGCCTGTAAATGCCCTCTCGGTCCCTTCCTTGCGCGTCACCTCGAATTCAATGGGAGTAAGCTGTTTGCGCCAATCGGCATCGCTTTTGACCACTGTTGGAACCTCCACCACGCCCCGACGCATGCCGTTGCCGTCAAACTCTACAATTCGCACCACCTTCGTTCTCCCTCTGGTTGCGGGTTTTGCGGACGCCGCATTCGATCGCAGCTCTCGCGCCACGGCAAACCCCGCCAGGGCAGTCGCGGACCATTGAAAAAACGCCCTGCGGCCAACCCGCATGCCAGATTCATTTTCTCCAGAAGAAGATTTCATAATTCCGCCCCCTACACCTAAGATGCGTCAGCCGCGACCGGAGATGACTCTTATTGGCTCCTGGGTCGCAGCCGCTCAAATATAAAATACCCCCACTCCCGAGATTTATTCCGGAATTCTACTGAGGACTGCAATGTAGCCCCCCGTCCCGGCGGCATTTCTCAGGGCCTGCAAGATACGGGCGCTTCGGCCGTGCGTCACTCTATTTGTAGCCCTGCCGTCCCGGCGGCAATTTTCAACAACTTGCCAGGGGCAATCAATCTTTGGAATTCATCATCGGCGACTCGCGTGTGGCCAGAATGGTGAAGCTCGCCACGGCCACGGCGGCAACCATGGGGACCCACAGAATGTTTCGCAACCCTGCTGCCGCCAGGCTGCCGCAGATGCTTGGCCCGGCCGTTCCGCCCACCAGCGACACGGCCATGATGGCGCCAAACACAGTACCCGTCTGCCGCGGAAAGCGGTCGCCGGCCACGCCCAGCGCTGTGGGATAAATAGCTGCGAGGCCGAGGCCGATAATCACCATTCCCAGCACCGCGATGGCGAACGCTCGGCTGCTATACACCACCATCGCGCCTGTCACGGCGACGGCGGCGGAGATCAGGATGGTCCGCCGGCTGCCCAGCACCCGCAGCAGAAAAGCTGCTCCCAGCCGCCCCGCTCCGATGGCTGCGCTCAGTCCCACCAGCGCCCAGTTGGCGCGTTCAGGTCCGGAGTTGAACATGCCGCCCACAATCTTCCCCGCCCAGACAAACATGCTGTTCTCACTGCCCGACTCAAAAAACAGCAGCGCGCCAAAAAGCCACACCAGCGGATGGTTCAGCACCCGCAGCAGTTCCGCCAGGCGCGTTCCGGCATAGGTGGCGGCCGGAAAGCGGAAAATCAGCACCGGAACCAGGATGACCGCCGTACCTGCGGCCAGAATGTGCAGCACCGTGGAGGTTCCAAACCTTCCGCCCACGGTGGACATCAGCAGCGGGGCGGTTAGCGCTCCCAGGCTAAAGGAGAATCCCAGCAGGTTCAGCGCCGCGCCACGCCCCGAAGCGCTCAGGTCTGCCACCAGGGCGCTGGTTGCCGTATTCAGAATGCCTCCGCCGAATCCGTAAACCAGCGCCGCCACCGCCAGCGCCGCGAAGGTGTGGAGCAACGGCATCAACCCCAGCGCGCCCGCCACCATCGCCAGACCCGCGGCCAGCACTGGCTTGGCTCCCGCAGTGTCGAGCACCGGCCCCACCAGAATGGTCGCTGCCAGAATGCCCGCCAGCGGGAACGACCCCAGGCTGCCTGCCTGAATGTAATTCACTTCCAGCGACGGCAGCAGCGATCCCATCAGCAGCAGCACCACGCCAAACACAAACATGCAGGCGTTGGCCGTCAGCACCAGGGCATAACGCCGAATCTCAATGTTGTCGGCCATAAATTCGCGGCAACCCGGCGCCTTTGCGGCTTAGCGCCTTGGCGTGAGATTGCTCTTCGAGGGTTTTTTCTTCAGCGCCGCCAGGCGGTCGCAATCGTCGAACACTACCTTGGCTGCGCCCAGCAACCCCGCCCGAGTGCCCAGGCGGCTTTGCACCACGCGAACCTGCTTCACCGCCAACGGCTGGCCCCACTGCTTCATGGTCTTGCGCGCAACATCGAGAACCAGGTTCCCGGCCGCCGCCACACCGCCGCCGATTATGATCACTTCAGGAT
>DASUJZ010000009.1:0-92915 GCA_036278995.1 Terriglobia bacterium
CCAGCTAGCCCTTTTTTTGACCCGGTAAGGCCGATGGCTATCTCGCCCGGTGTCCAAACTGCGCACAATGAGCGGCAATCATTTTACTCGCTGCTGCTGCATTTCCGTCTGGCGGGGAGGATTCGACAGTCGGCTGGCGAAGGCGTGATGGATGCTCTCTAACGGGCGCGCACCGCGCGGGGCCCGCCGCCCAGCAGCCTGGCAGGAAACATGATGATGGCAGCCAGCAGCGCAAAAACCCCTCCCACGGCAATGCCGACAATCCGGAAGGGCAGCAGAAGCAGCCACACAATCGGATACAGCACCAGCGCCACCAGCGCCAGCGGCCAGCAAAGCACCAGGAGTATGCACCAGAGCAGAAACTTGATCATCGGGGAGAGCTCCTCTGTCTCTAACCACTATTACGCATCAACGCCGGGAAAGTTCCCCCGGGGTTTTGACTCTCAGGAACTCGCCTTCCGGCAGGCCGCAACACCCGATGGCCGATCACCATGAGCCCGTTCGCCCACTACTGTCGGACGGCCCTGATCCCGCAAGGCCGGAGAAGGGCTCAGGATAACTGCGCGAAGGGTCTCTGCATTTCTCTTCAGCCAAATACGGGGATGCTTCTCCCGCGCTGCGCGATCAGCATGACGCCCGCATAAAAAAAGCGCGGGCTTTATTGCAAAGCCCGCGCAAGTCAGATTGAAATCGAGTTCGACTAGATGTCGTAATATAGCGCGAACTCGTAAGGATGCGGTCGCATATTAACCGCCTGGACTTCGTTCTTCATCTTGTAATCGATCCAGGTTTCGATGAGCTGCTCGCTAAAGACGTCTCCCTTCAGCAGAAAGTCGTGGTCTCTCTCGAGGGAGTACAGGGCTTCGTCCAGCGAGCCGGGCAGTGACGGGACCTTTTTAAGCTCCTCGGGACCGAGGTCATAGATGTCCTTATCGAGCGGCTCTCCGGGATCGATCTTGTTCTCGATGCCGTCGATGCCTGCCATCATCATGGAGGCGAAGGCGAGATATGGATTGCATGATGGGTCAGGCGGCCGGAACTCCACGCGCTTTGCTTTCGGGCTGGGTGAGTACATCGGGATGCGGCAGGCCGCGCTGCGATTCCGGCGCGAATAGGCCAGGTTGACCGGAGCTTCAAAGCCGGGAACCAGGCGCTTGTAGGAATTGGTTGTGGGAGCCATCAGCGCAGCAAGTGCCGGCGCGTGGTGCAGCAACCCGCCGATGTACCACAGAGCCATCTGGCTGAGCCCGGCATACAAGTCGCCCGCAAACAGCGGCTTGCCGTCTTTCCACAGGCTCTGGTGGGTGTGCATCCCGGAGCCGTTGTCGGCGAATAGAGGTTTGGGCATAAAGGTGACGGTCTTTCCATACTGGCGGGCGACGTTGCGGATGATGTACTTATAAATCATCATTCCGTCGGCAGACTTCAGCATGGAATTGAATTTCTGGTCAATTTCGCTTTGGCCGCCCGTCGCAACTTCGTGGTGATGACACTCGATCGACAGCCCGGCCTTCTCCATGGCCAGCATCATCTCGGTGCGCAGATCCTGGTAATGGTCCGTGGGTGGAACGGGGAAGTAACCTTCCTTGTACCGCGGCCGGTAACCCAGGTTGTCCTTTTCACGCGCGGAATTCCAGCGACCCTCTTCGGCATCGATGTAGTAGAAGCCGTGTTGCTGGGCCTGATCAAAGCGCACGTTGTCAAAAATGAAGAACTCGGCTTCGGCGCCGAAATAAGCTGTGTCCGCAATACCGGTAAAGGCGAGGTACGCTTCGGCTTTCTTTGCGATGTGGCGCGGGTCCTTCAGGTAATGTTGCTTGGTCACAGGATCAGTCGTATCACCAATCAAGACCAGCGTCGGAACATCGGTGAAAGGATCCAGCATAGCGGTTGCCGGATCAGGAATCAGCAGCATGTCGCTTTCGTGAATGGCTGCCCAGCCTCGAATGCTGGAGCCATCCATGCCGAACCCTTCTTCAAAGGAGGATTCCTGCAATTGGTGTATCGGAAAAGAAACGTGATGCCACAGTCCGGGCAGGTCGGTAAACCGCACATCGACGACTTTCACGTTATTCGACTTGGCAAATTCAAGCACTTCCTTCGGTTTCATCGAACCTCCATGTACAGAAATTCTGCTATTCTCGAAGTCCCAGCAGACGAGAGTTATTTCGAATGAGAGCGAGTCACAATACCGTGCCTCATGGCCGATAGTCAAGGGCTTGAGTTAGAATGATTCTTTACCGCGATGATAAACAAAACTTCTAGCTTGGACGGGGGCCGAAGCATACGACGGGCCTGGCGATAAAAACCTGAAAGTATTGGTATTTAAAGGTGGAATCTTGATCAACCGCGCGTTTATTTTATGGGTCGTTTGCCTCACAGTTGTAGCCACGACGGCTCTTGCGCAGGCCAGTACTGTAGTCGTGCGGCCCAGGGAAATTCACTCAGTTCTGGTCAATCCTGGAAAAGGCATCCAAACCTTCCAGCGCTTCAACGGCCAGCCGCTTAATCAAGGCATGAAATGGTCCGAAGCGGGACCAACCTCGCGATTGGAAGGCGCCGCGGCGCCTCCGGATTTTCCCGACAGCTCAATCGCTTACTGCCGCTGGTTCTGGTCTGCCATCGAGCCCCAGCATGGCCAGTTCAACTGGAACATCATCGACCTGGCGCTCCTGCAAGCGAGGCAGCACCATCAGCGCCTGGCAATTCGCATCATGCCTTATGATGAGCGGCACCCGCTCCCGGAGTGGTATCAGAACTCCGGCGCGCGCCGCGCCAACAAGCCCGCCGATAAAGATGGCGGCATCTGGCAGCCGGACTTCAGCGATCCTCTCTATCTCAAGTACTGGGGCGAACTGGTCGGGGCCGCCGGAAAACGCTACGACGGCAATCCTGATCTCGACACGGTTGACGTTTCCACCATCGGATACTGGGGTGAAGGCTGGAGCCCTTACATGCCGGAGTTCCGCTACCAGAAGGCGCTGATCGACGTCTGGCTGAGCGCTTTCAAACGCACACCCCTGCTGATGAATTTCGACCAGCGGCAGGCGCTGACTTACGCCACCCGGCAAGGAACAGGATGGCGGCTGGACTGCTGGGGCGATATGAGAACCCATTCCAATGATCCATACTTCCCGGCAGAAATGCTTGACGTTTATCCCATGCAGATCGTTCGCGCCGGAATCCAGAATGTGTGGCAGAGGAGCCCGGTTTCACTCGAAAGCTGCTGGGTGCCCGGCTACTGGAAAAAGCAAGATTGGAAAATCGACTACATTCTCGCGCAGGCGCTCCGCTGGCACGTCTCTTCGGTCAACATCAAGTCCTCGGCAATACCGCAGGAATGGAAGCAGCAGTTCGATGAGTTCCAGAAGCGGATGGGTTATCGATTCATTCTCCGCCGGCTGGAATATCCGCAGACCGTGGTGCCGGGTTCCATGGCCATGGTTCACATGTGGTGGCTCAATGCCGGCGTTGCTCCGGTCTATCGCAAATACACATTGGCCGTGCAGTTCATCAACGATTCTGGCCGTGCGACCATTCCCTTGCCGGTTGATGTTCGCAAATGGCTCCCAGGTGATGCGGTTTTCGACGGAACGATCAATGTGCCGGCAAGCCTGAAAGCTGGAGGCTATCGTTTGCGCGTCGGCATGTTGGACCCTGTGACCGGGCAACCGGCCATCCAGTTGGCCATCGAGGGCCGCCAGCCCGACGGCTGGTATGATTTGGGAAGCATCAACTTACAGTGAGCGGAGCAAGGCCTTCGAGCTGGCCGAGCCTTCTCGAATGCGTCTTCATGCATTAACATGGAGAGGTGGAGTTGCAACAGCGCTTCACCTCCTCCCCGGAGGGTCCTTCGGCAGTGCATACGTGCTGAAAGTTGAATGTCTTTGGCTCGAGATTGCTGCTCCGGTTAACTGTCAGCTTTCTTCGCCAATACAGGCTGCGGCAACGTTTCGCGGCCGGCAGTCGGGCGGCCTTCCGTGTGCGGCTGTCCGCAAGCTTCTGAATTGGATATCTGAGCTTCTGAAATTATGAACGAATCGATTCGCAACATCGCTATTATCGCCCACGTTGACCACGGCAAGACCACGCTGGTGGACGGAATGCTGCGCCAAAGCGGAATCTTCAAGGCCAACCAGGAAGTGGTCGAGCGCGTAATGGATTCCAATGAACTCGAGCGAGAGCGCGGCATCACCATTCTGGCCAAGAACACCGCCGTCTCTTACCGCAACGTCAAGATCAACATTGTGGATACGCCGGGCCACAGCGACTTCGGCGGCGAAGTCGAACGCGCCCTCAAGCTGGTGGATGGCGTGCTGCTGCTCGTTGACGCCAGTGAAGGTCCATTGCCGCAGACGCGCTACGTGCTGCGCAAGGCCCTCGAGGCCAAACTGCCTCCCATTGTGGTGATCAATAAGATCGACCGCGCCGATGCGCGCCCGCAGGAAGTCATCAACGAGATTTACGACCTCTTTATCGACCTCGACGCCACCGAACAGCAGCTTGAGTTTCCCATCCTTTACGCGATTGCCCGGGACGGCATCGCCAAGGCTTCGCTCGATGACCCATCGGAGAATCTCCAGCCGCTTTTTGATGCGATCCTGAAGCACATTCCTCCTCCGGGCGGCGATCCGGCCGACGTGCTCCAGTTGCTGGTAGTCAACCTGGATTACAGCGATTATCACGGCCGCCTCGCCATCGGGCGCATCTTTTCCGGCGCGCTTAATCGCGGCGACGAAGTTGCCATCGTCAAGCTGGACGGAACCTACCAGAAAACACGCATCACCAAGCTTTACAGTTTTGAAGGGCTCAGCCGCATTGACATTGACCACGCCGGGACCGGCGAGATCGTCGCCATCGCCGGCGTAGAGGGCATCACGATCGGCGAAACCGTCACCAGTGCAGAGACGCCGCGGGCGTTGGTTCATGTGCCCGTGGACGAGCCGACCATCTCCATGGTCTTCACCATCAATACGTCTCCGTTTTCTGGCCGCGATGGCACTTACGTAACATCGCGCCACCTCCGCGAAAGACTTGACAAAGAGCTGCTGACCAACGTGGCCCTGCGCGTCGAAGACGGAGCACACACCGACTCCTTCAAGGTGCTCGGGCGCGGTGAGCTGCAACTTGCCATTCTGATTGAAACGATGCGGCGCGAGGGCTATGAACTCGCCGTCGGCAAGCCGGAAATTGTCACTCGTCAGTTGAATGGCAAAGTACAGGAACCGATGGAACTGCTAATTATCGATTGCCCTGCAGAATTCGTCGGGGTTCTCATGCAGAAAATCGGCGTCCGCAAGGGCGTCAATACCAAAATGGCCGGCCACGGTACAACAGGCGGGCGCGTCCGTCTGGAGTTTGTGATTCCGTCACGCGGGCTGATTGGGCTCCGCGGTGAACTGCTGAGGGACACTCGAGGAACGGCGGTGATGAACACTCTGTTCGAGGGCTACAGCGATTGGCAGGGAGAAATTCCAAGCCGACTCACCGGCTCGCTGATTGCTGACCGCTCCGGGCGCACCACGGCTTATGCACTCTTCAACCTGCAGGAGCGTGGAGAGCTTTTTGTGGGGCCGGGACTGGACGTTTACGAAGGCATGGTGATCGGTGAAAATGCCCGCTGGGATGATATGGACGTGAACGCCGTCAAGGAGAAGAAATTGACCAACATGCGTTCTTCAACCGCCGATGAAGCCATCCGGCTGGTGCCCGCCAAGCCCATCTCGCTCGAACAGGCGCTGGAATTTATCGCGGAGGATGAATACGTCGAGGTCACGCCTAAGGCCATCCGAGTTCGCAAGAAAATCCTGGAGGCGAACAAGCGGCCGCGGCGCTCGCGTCCCGGCGAATAATGCGTCCGGCGCTGGAGAGCCAGCAATCGCCCGCTCGCTGGCTGACGACCTGAAGGGAGTGGTAAGATTTTACCGGCATCTGCGGCGCGCCTCCGGCGCTGCGTTCAGCCGCACACCTCGGGCCCATAGCTCAGTCGGTTAGAGCGGCGGACTCATAATCCGTTGGTCGCAGGTTCGAGTCCTGCTGGGCCCACCAGCAAATCTTTCGTGAAGGAAACTTCTCGCGGCGCCGCGCCGGTGGTATCCTCATCCACGCGGATCTTGGGAAGCCTCCGTTGACCAACAAAGGCAGATACAAGTGGTACGTCGTGGGGATGCTCTGGTGCATCTCGTTCTTCAACTACGCCGACCGCGAGGCAATCTTCTCGCTCTTTCCTCTGCTGCAGCAGGAAATGCACCTGACGCCCATCCAGCTTGGTCTGCTGGGTTCCGCCTTCGCCTGGGTGTACGGTCTTACGGCGCCCTTTGCCGGAAGCATCGTGGACTGCGTCCGCCGCAAGACGGCCATCCTGGGCGGGCTTTACGCCTGGAGCACGATTGCCATTCTCACTCCGGTAGCGCACACTTTTCAGCAGTTGTTCTCCTTTATGGCTGCTGAGGGCCTCGGCGAAACTTTTTACTATCCCGCTTCCATGTCGATGATCAGCGATTATCACGGGAAGGAGACCCGGTCGCGCGCCATGGGCAGTCATCAGACCAGCGTCTATCTCGGCACCATCGGAGGCGGATTCTTTGCCGGCCTCATCGGCGAACATTATGGCTGGCGATGGTCGTTCATTGTCTTTGGGAGCCTGGGGATCGTCCTCGGCTTCACACTGGTCCGGCTGTTGCGAGAGCCGGAACGCGGCGCGGCTGATCTGGCGGAAGAGGCTCCGGCAGGTGACCAGCATGTTGGCAAGCGAATCCCGATCAGGGAGTTTCTCGGAATCGTTCTGAGAACGCCTAGCGTAGGTCTGCTGATGGCGGGTTTTGCCTGCGCCAATTTCGTTGCGCTGGTGCTGCTGTCCTGGATGCCGAAGTTTCTCTACGATAGGTTTCATATGGGCCTGGCGATGGCGGGGCTTTCCGCCACGCTATTCGTCCAAATGGCGAGCATGGTGGGCTCTCCGCTCGGCGGCTGGTTTGCAGACCTGCTTAGAAGAAGGCTGCCCGGTGGAAGGATGCTGGTCCAGGCCATTGCCCTGTTCTGTGGCGCGCCGTTCGTGTTTCTTTGCGGAGCAGCAAAATCCATTGAAATGGTGGTGGTGGCGCTCACTGCCTGGGGGCTTTTCAAGGGCCTGTACGATGCCAACATTTTTGCCTCCGTCTTCGATGTGGTCCCGGCACAGGCCAGGGGCACAGCGACAGGATTCATGAACATGGTCGGCTGGCTCGGCGGCGGAGGGATCGCTCCCATCGCTATTGGCGTCATAGCCGTACACTACAACCTGGGCATCGCAATTTCGCTCGCCGGATTTGTTTATGCTGCTGCCGGCATTCTCCTGCTGACAGCAGCGTTACGCTTCGCGCCGCGCGATGTAGCTCGATACGAGCTCATGCTTCAGGCTGGGCGCAAGGCTCAAGAAGATTTGCGGACGAGCATGTAAGCAAGGGCCGTGTTGCCAATCTTCCCGAAGTTGCTGAAGCGGCAGGTGGATGCAACGAATACAGGAGTTTGATTCATGCCAATAGCAAAGACGAAGAACCTGGCATTCCAGTTGGACGGCGTAGTTCCGATCATTCCTACTCCGTTCAGTGGAAACCAGGAAGTTGACTGGGATGGCCTTCGGGAGCTGGTCCGCTTTGCCTGCGCCAGCGGAGCCTGCGCCATGTGCCTGCCCGCTTATGCCAGCGAGTTTTACAAGCTCTCGGAAGACGAGCGGTGCCGCGCCATATCGGAAGCCGTGCAGCAGTCTTCCGGCCGCCTCCCGGTCATCGGGCAGGTGAACGCCTTTTCCGCAAAGCAGGCAGCGGACAGCGCGCTCAATGCCCAGCGGACCGGGGTGAACGCAGTCGCCGTTTCCGTCCCGCGGCTGATGCCGCTCCGAGAGCAGGACCTTCTTCGCTACTTCGATCGAATCCTGAGCGCGATTGACGTTCCATTGCTGATTCAAGACTTCAATCCGGGTGGGCCGACGGTCAGTCTGGATTTCATCTCGCGCCTGCACCGAACCCATCCGCACTTTCGCTACATCAAGCTCGAGGAACCAATGATGGCCTCAAAGATAGAAGCCATCGTTCAGGAAACCTCCGGCGAGATTGGGGTCTTGGAAGGCTGGGGCGGAATGTACATGCTTGAGCTGATTCCGGCGGGGATCTGCGGAGTGATGCCCAGCCTGGGTGCGGCGGACATTCTAGCACTGGTGTTCCGGTTGGCGAAACAATGCCAGAAGGATAAAGCCTACGAGGCGTTCCGGGATGTCCTGCCCCAGGTTGTCTTCAGCCTTCAAAATCTTGAGCTGCTCCACCACGTGGAAAAGTCGCTTCTGTCGGCCCGTGGCATCATCAAAGAATCTGCCCTCAGGGATGCCAGCCTGGAGCTCAATCCTCACGACCGGCAGCACATGCTTTTCCTGAACAGCAAGGTACTCGCCGCGCTCGACCGGCTGGGTCTGCAGCGAAACCCGAATGCACCACCCGCAGCGCCTGCGTCCTAAGCTGCCTGCAGACGGCGACCAGGGCGCTCGCTTCGCAAGGCCAATTCCGCCGTCCTAGTGGACCGGGTTCGGGAAACTCAGAAGATCCACGCGAACGTGCCCTTCTTTGTTCCTGACCTTGGCAATCGTGTAAATGTTTTTGCTTCCGATGGCAATGGACTGGGCGAAGAAAGGCCTCGCGCCGTCATCCAACTGCAGAAGGCCATGGTCCACTCGCCTCTCGGACGTAATGTCATAGGTTACAAAATGAATGTCTTCGTCCTGACTTCCGGCAGCGGCCTTGTCCGCCGGGCTGCTTGTGGCGCGCGCACCACCCGTGGCCGTGAGAGGAGCGCCGGTCAGGTAATCGATGGTGTGTCCGTCGGCGCCAAGAGCAAATCCCAGGTAGCCATACGCAAAGGCGTCGTACATGCCGCTCTTAGATGTGGTGTCGGAAACCAGCCGGGTCACCACGTCCACCTTGCGCGCCCGCGGATCAAACTTGAACAGGAAGCCGGAGCGCCCATGCATGCCGTAGAAGACGTGTTGCGGCGGAAACCACAAGGTCTGTCGCCAGTTGTAGCCCATGGTGCCCGGCTTGCTGGGATCAATCTGTCCGAAGATATCCTTACGAAGATTGCACTCCGCCATCTTCTGGAGCGAATCCGCATTGTAGTCGTAGCGCAGAATGTCTCCATCCGCTGTGGTGAAGTAGACCGAGCCGTCATCGGGATCGAGCGCCAGGGAGCGGCAAATCACGCGAAAGGTTTTCCCCGGGATCCCTTTCTCGCCTCCCAATGTGTAAGGGCCGAAATTCTTAAGCTGGTGTGCCGCGATATCGTACCGGAGGAACAATCCCGACGGCCAGGTGATGCCATAGAGCCGCCCGCGGGCAGGGTCCATCATGAAGGATATAATGCCCTCGCCCACCGGAGCCTTTGCCAGGCTTTCAAAGTGGCCCGTCGCCAGGTCGTAAGAAAGGAAGTGGCCTCCCGGGTACGGCTTATAACCCGGCGGCGTCGTGCCAGCCACTTCCTGGCCGGACGCAGTAGCGGGATTGTAGTACCCGATGTGGGTGGCGAAATAAAGCTTGCCTTTGTACTCCACGAACAGGCTGTGCCCTTTTCCCTGCGGGACGGCGTGCATTCCCTTTTCACCCGCGGCTTCAGTCAAGTCGGCGACGTGCTCGATTTTTCCCGTGGCCGGATCGAGCGCGTACATCTGTGCGCCCGCGTCCACCGATCCAGAGCAGAGCACGTAGTAGACTTTGCCGTTGCTGGCGCGAAAACACGCGTTGTAATTGTCGTCGGCCAGGCTGAAGCCGGAGTCATAAAAATGCGCGTGGAGGACTTGCCGGGCAGTGTCGGCCGGCGCCGCATCTTTCTGCGGGGTAGGTGCCTGGCAGGCGATCATGGCCATCAGTGCTGCAAAAGCCAGCAGCCTGTAACCGGCGCTTTTCATCTTCATAAATCCTCCCATGCAATTTGATCTTGCTGTGGCTGCGCGGAATGGATCCTTCGCCGTTCGGCTTCATTGCCGCGCTCGATGGACGGCTAGTAATAACACATGGCGTTCCGCAGTTTCAACTTCATATTCTCACGGATGCCCAGGCTCAAGCCCGCTGATTGGAAACGCTTTGCGCGGGCTAATAAGGTGAGATATTTTAGGGGGCGCAAGATCAGCCACCAGGAGGGGGAAGCTCATGACGCAAACTTGCTCGCGCAGGAATTTTCTGAAGACGGCGGTTGCGGGCGGCGCTGGATTATCGGCGCTGGGCTCGGCCGGGCGAATTGCGCAGGCCGTCAGCACACCATTTCCGGGGCATTTCTCCCCCACCTGGGATTCCCTCTCGCAATACAACGTGCCCGACTGGTATCGCGACGCCAAGCTGGGCGTCTTCATGCACTGGGGAGTTTACTCAGTTCCCGCGCATGCCAACGAGTGGTATCCGCGCCTGATGTATCGCAAAGAGAGTCCCGTCTTCGAATGGCACCGGCAGCACTGGGGGCCGCAGTCGATGTTCGGTTACAAGGATTTTATTCCAATGTTCCGCGGCCAGAACTGGAAGCCGGACGAGCTCGTCGAGCTTTATAAGAAAGCCGGCGCAAAGTACATTGTTCCGGTGGGCGAGCACCACGACGGCTTCCCCATGTACGATTCGCACCTGACGGAATGGTGCGCCGCAAATATGGGCCCCTGCCGCGATACCATCGCCGGATGGGCTCGCGAAGCGCGAAACCAGGGATTGAAACTCGACATCTCTTCGCATCGGGGATTCCACTTCTCTTATTACACTTTCGGCGAGGGCTATGACACGGACAATCCTCTGTTTGCCGGCCTCTACGGTCCTATCCACGCACCAACGCCGCTGATCGATCATCATCCCGGCCAGTTGGTTCAGCAGCCGTCAACAGAATTTATGCAGGACTGGTTCGCGCGCTGCGTCGAGATTGTGGATCTTTATCAGCCTGACCTGGTCTATTTTGACTGGGCAAACATCGCGCCGGGACTTGAACCTTATCGCAAGCAGTTTGCCGCCTACTACTACAATGTGGCCGCGGAGCGCGCCCAGGGCGTGGTGATGACCTACAAGGGCGAGGCCTATCCGGAACACGCTGCGGTGCTGGATATCGAGCGTGGACTGGCAGGCGGCATCCGTGAATTACCCTGGCAGACGGACACTTCCGTCAGTTGGGAATCGTGGGGATACATCGAGGGCGACACCTTCAAGTCGCCTGGAGAACTGGTGCTCGAATTTGTCGATATTGTCAGCAAAAACGGAAACCTGCTGCTCAATGTCGGACCCAAGCCCGACGGCACGCTTCCGGCCGAAGCCGAAGCAGTCTTCCGCGGCATCGGCCGCTGGATGGACATTAACGGGGAAGCCATTTATGCCACGCGGCCCTGGAAAATCTATGGCGAAGGCCCCACCACGATGGCCAGCGGATCTTTTGGTGAAGAGAAGCTCAGAAAATTGAAGTTCACGCCGCAGGATATTCGCTTCACGTCCAAAGGCGACGCGATCTATGCCATCCTGATGGCGTGGCCGGAGCGTGAGGCACGAATCAAAGCGCTCGGGAAAAGTTCAAAACGCGCTCCCGGCAGAATTTCAAATGTCACTTTACTGGGTAGCGATGCCCGTCTTAAGTGGCGCCAGGATGCCGATGCTCTTGTGGTCGAAATGCCCGCCGAAAAAACCGGCGATATTGCCTATTCCCTGAAGGTCACGACATAAATCTCCAGGGCGGTTGCGCCCTTACTCGCATTCATCCCGCCAGGTGTCACATTTCGGCGCCCGCAAGCGTTTCACTAGTGTAGACTCGGGAGGCTTCGAGTGGATGTTCCAGTGCTGGCAGGCCTCAACGAGGCCGAGTTGGGCAATATAAATCGGCCGGATCGAGCGAGCTCGTCATGGACCGAGGAGGCCTTCCGTCGCTTCTTCCTGGAGAATTATGCCCGGCTGTCGGCTGTCGTTTTCCGCATCGTTGGCGACTACTCGCGAGCCGAAGAACTTACGGACGAGGCCTTTTGGCGACTCTACCGCCAGCCCTGCGGCGGCAATACGTTCAATCCAAACGGCTGGCTCTACCGCACCGCCAGCCGGCTTGCCATCGACAGCTTGCGAGCCGAAGCCCGGCGAGGACGATTCGAGCAGGAGGTAGGCTCGTCGCTGCTTGCCGGTTCGGGCCCGAATCCGCTGGATGCTGTTCTTGAAGCCGAGAGGTGTACACAAGTGCGCAAGGCCCTTGCCATTCTTCGGCCGCTCCAGGCGCAGCTTTTGATTCTGCGGGCGAGCGGGTTCTCTTATCAGGAATTGGCTGCGGCATTGAACGTCAAACCCGGATCCGTCGGCACGCGGCTGATTCGGGCGGAAGCGGCCTTTCGCAAATCCTATATGAAACTTTATGGGAATAAGGAGGAGTTATGAAATGCCTGACCGACCAGACTCTCCGAGCCCTGATTGACCAGGAGTCGCCAAATCTGGAACGAGAAGACGCAAACCGGCACCTCGCTCAGTGTGCGGATTGTCGCTCGCGCCTCCAGCGCATGTCGCGCGAGACTGTGCAAACAGGAGACATCCTGGCGTCGCTGGCTCCCCGAAAGCTGACGGAGCCGGCGCCTGCGTTTGATAGGTTTCAGGCTCGGCTCGCTTCCGAAGGCAATGCGCCGGCCCGGCCCCGTTTCTTGAGGGGATTCTTCTCGGTACATCCCCTTCCCGCCTGGGGCGCCCTGGCCACGACGGCGCTGATTGTTGTGCTGGTGATGTTTGCCCCGGCGCGAAGCTGGACTCAACATGTTTTGGCGATGTTGCGCGTGGAGAAGGTGACCGTCGTTCCCCTGGATCTGAAATTCGACAAGAACAGCGACACTCAGGAGCTCGTCCGCAAGGTCATCTCCGATGAAGTGACAGTGACGCTCTCCGCGGGCAAGCCGCAGTTCGTTGGCGACGCTTCCCAGGCAACCCAAATGGCGGGCTTCCCGGTGCGCACTTTCACCGACGTAAAGGAGTCTCCAAAAATCGGAGTGGTTGGCGAGCAGTCCTACGTTATGAAGCTGGACCAGAGCCGACTGCAGGCAATCGTCGACAGCATTGGCAAGACGGACTTGCAGGTTCCGGAGAGCATCAACGGCCAGATGATCGCCGTGCACATTCCCAAATCCGTTTTTCTTCGCTACGGCAACTGCCCTGAGAAGCACACCGGGTCGAAAGCCGGTTCTGAGGATCAGAAGAAGCCTTCTGACAGCTCCGGCTGCGTCATGTTCGCTGAGGTGCCAAGTCCCGTTGTCAGTGTTCCACACGAACTGAATGTTCCTCAGCTTTTTCAGATTGCTCTCCAGGCCGGAGGCATGAGCCCCGAAGAAGCCCGGACCTTCGCCTCAAAGCTTGACTGGAAATCGACCCTGGTGGTCCCGATACCGAGACGCGCAAGCTCTTACTCCGAAGAACAGGTAGACGGCGTCACGGGAAAGCTGATAACGGGCCGGCAATCCCGCGGCCAGCCGCCCGAATACACTCTGATCTGGGTGAAAAAGGGAATCATCTATTCCATTCATGGTTCCGGCGGACCAGAACAGGCCAGAGCACTTGCAAAAACTTTGAGCTAAAATTTTGATGGCCCGCTTTCGTGTGGGATTCGGGCACGGCGTTTCCTGTGCGTGCCGGTAGCAGATGGATTTCCAGTGAATGCAACAGGCTCCCTCATCGACTAACCTCGCGATTGAAACCCGGATGCTGGGCAAGACCTTCGGTTCCAAGGTCGCGGTGCGCGCTCTTACACTCGAAGTCTTCCGAGGCGAAGTTTTCGGTTTTCTCGGCCCCAATGGAGCAGGCAAGAGTACTTCGATCAAAATGATGCTCGGGCTGATCGCACCCACTCGCGGCCAAGCTCTCGTTTTAGGATCGCCAGCCGGCGAGGTTTCAGTTCGGCGCAAGATCGGCTTTTTGCCGGAGCACTTCCGCTTTTACGAATGGCTGACGGCCGAGGAACTTCTCAGAGTACACGGGCGTCTCTATGGGATGTCTAAACCAAAGCTTGGTCAGAGCATTCCAGGATTGCTGAATGAAGTCGGGCTTTGGCCGCATCGCGACAAGCGAGTGCGCGATTTCTCGAAGGGCATGATGCAGCGTCTGGGCCTCGCGCAGGCCCTGCTCAACGAGCCTGACTTGATTTTTCTTGACGAGCCAACCTCGGGGCTCGATCCCGCCGGCCGAAAGATGGTGCGTGACATCATTAAGGCCCAGCGCGACCGTGGGGCCACCGTGTTCCTGAATTCGCATCTGCTGGGTGAAGTCGAAGCCACGTGCGACCGCGTCGGCTTCATCAAGGACGGCGAGGTCGTTGAGACGCGACGCCTCGGCGCGCTCATCGAAGGTGAAGTCACGGTATCCATTCGGGCCGGGAATCTCAGCCCCGAAACGCTGGCGATGCTCGCGCAGCGCGTCTCATCCCTTAAAACTAATGGAGACGGGGTGACCTTCTATATCCCATCAATGGACGCGCTGCCTGACATCGTGCGCTTCCTTGTGGGCAAGAGCGTGGACCTTTATGAAGTCACGCCGCAACGCCTTTCACTCGAAGATATCTTTCTTCGAATTGTGGGCGCAGACGGAGGGCTCTGATGGGAACGCGGGTGATGGCCGGCGTAACGTTTCGTGAAGCTGCCCGCAAAAAGGTGCTCTGGATGGCCTTTATTGCGGGGGCGGGCTTCCTCGCGGTTTTTGGCACGGGCATGCATTTCCAGGCGACGGGTCTCCACGTGAGCAATCAGGCCGTCCGGCATCAGATTCTCAATACATCGGTCATCTTGGGACTCTACGCGGGGGACTTGCTGACGATCCTGATGACCATCCTCATCGCCGCCGATACCGTTTCGGGAGAAATCGTTTCCGGCACTATTCACGCCATTGCCACCAAGCCCATAACCCGTCGCCAGATTCTCTTGGGAAAGTGGCTCGGGTTCATGGGCATGCTGACGGTCTATATCTTTTTTCTTTTGGGTGGAGTTGCTTTGCTCGGATACGTTATCGGTGGGGCGACCGTCGAGCATTTCTGGCGCGGTCTCGGCCTGGTGTGGCTGGAAAGCATCTTACTGTTGAACGTCACTCTCGTTTGTGGCACAGCCTTTTCCACGCTCGCCAGCGGCGTCATCGTGCTCGGCATGCACGGGGTTGCATTTCTTGGAGGTTGGATCGAGCAGATTGGCGCCGCTACCCACACTCAGGGCGCCGTCAACGTGGGCATCGTTGCGAGCGTCCTGATGCCGAGTGAAGCCTTGTGGCGCCGCGCTGCTTTCGAGATGCAGTCGCCGCTGGCGAGCGTTCTAAACATCTCCCCGCTCGGCACCTTTTCGGTCCCCAGCAGAATAATGATCGTCTATGCACTCATCTATCTGCTTGTGGCGCTCGGGCTCGCCCTGCGCCGCTTCCGGCTGAGAGATTTGTAGTTCGGGCAATGGCACTCAGAATGGTGCGGTCACGGAAGGCAATCATAACGGCGGGACGTAGCAGCAATAACGTTCCTCATCCCTGGGGCAGGGTGACGAGGCCGCTCAGGGCGGCGCGCGACGCTCCGGCATTTAGGGCCGTTTGCAATGCAGGCGCGAGCCCTTCGGCAAGCTGGTCCGTTTCATGCTGGCCGAGGTTTGAAACCACAAAGCCAAAATACCCGCCCACCTGGAATCCGGCAACACTCATCCCTTCGAGTCGCTTCTCGTAAAAATTCACATTACCCAACGACGAAGTCGCGAAGCTTCCCGCGGGCAGATTTTGGCCGTCCCGCTTGGTAAGAATCACCGAGAGGATCGTGCCCTGGCCGCGGGTGATGAAGTGAACATACTTGCGCGGGCTGTCTGGAACGCTGCAAATGTGCGCTTCGAGTACCTGAAAACCGAGGAGTTTTTTTTCGACTGCCGGCAGCAATTGGGCGTATTGCGGCCCGAGCTTCTTCCGGAGCGCTTCAGGCGGGTTGGCGACATCCGGATAATTGTGGCCGCGAATAGCACAATGCAGATGGTCTGAAACTCCAAGCTGCAGGACGCCGGCCACCATCTCCTTGGCGCGGTCCATCCTCATCCACCGCTGTCCGGCAATCGCCACGATCACGATCACTGCAACACCGGCCAGCGCGAGCGCCCACGCAGGCGCTCGGGCCGTCCAGAAGCGCGGCGATTGAGCTTTCTTCAGGCGCTGGTGAACGGCCTCGCTGAGTTCCTCTGGCACTGAATGCCGCCCGGCAGCCCGTTGCAATGCTTCCCGGACCCGCATGCGTGATTCCACCTCGCTCGAGCACGCTGCGCAGTTCTCCAGATGCAGCAGCATTTCATCGGTTGTTTCCACTAGCAGTTCATTGCTGAGGTAGGCATCCATCTGCCGGCGGGTCCGCTCACATTGTCTGGCATCAAAATTCAGCACATTCATGCGGATCCCCCTTCGGCGGCGTCCTTCGCGCTGATTCCGATGCCATAGGATTTCGCGACCTCGGCCAATTTTTCGCGCAGCAGCTTCCTTCCCCGGCTCAATCTCGACATTACTGTCCCCAGCGGGAGCTTCAAAGTAGCTGCAATCTCCTTGTATGAAAATTCTTCGACGTCCGCCATCACAACAACCTCTCGGAAAGCGAGAGGGACCTTGTCGAGAGCTGCCAGAATTTCTTCATCTTTGATTTCCTGCGGTACAGGAGGCTCGGCCGCCACGCCGTCCTGCTCTGGGAGCGGCTCTTCAAGCGACGACTTGAGTAATCGCCTGCGAAGGTGGTGGAAACGATGGAAGAGGATACTGAAGAGCCATGCCTTGCAATTAGTGCCGGGTTGAAAACGGTGGAAGGACTTCAGTGCTTCCACATAGACGTCTTGCACAAGGTCCTCCGCCTCCACGGGGTTACGAACCAGGAATTTCGCGGTCCTGTAGAGGGCCGCGAGATGTGGCATGGCAGCGGATTCGAAGTCTCCTAAACCGGCTGTTGACTTAAAGAACAATTCGACTCACCGCCGCTGCAGCTCTGCAAGAAAGGTGGAGCGCCGGGCCCCACCTTTCGAGGTCTTCGGTCCCCCTGCTAGTCCTTCGGTTGGCCCATCTTATCCTGATTCTGCATCTTGTCCTGCTTCATTTTGTCTTTGGCCATTTTGTCCTTCTTGTGCTTTTTTTCCTTCTTGGCCGTCTTGTCCTGGCTGGCCATCTTTTGATCGCTCATTTTGTCGCCGGCTTGCATCTTGTCATTCTGAGGCTGAGCCAGAGCCACCCCGGCCATCCCGTTGGCCACCGCCATGCTCATACAAATAGCCATTGCCAGAACTGTGATTCGCTTGATCATGCGTGTTTCTCCTGTTCAATTTGCTTCAATTTCATACCCTAGAGCCCTACATACCAGTCGTATCCAAGCTCGGCCCAATAATCCGCGGGCCGCTTGTTGGAATACCGAATCATCCCAATGCGCTTGATACTCTTCACGCCATACTTCACCGGAATCACCAGCCGCAGAGGCGCACCGTGCTCCTGCGTAAGAGGCGCGCCGTTCTGCTCGTAGCTGAGCAGGGTCTGCGGGTGCAGCATGCTTTCCATGTCGAGCCCCACGTAGTAGCCGTTGTCCGGGGTTGCCATGCTGACGTAGCCCGGCAGGTCCTCGGCACGGTCGAGGCTGAACGCGCCGCCGCTGCGCATCCGGGGCGGGAAGGCTTTCATGAAATCGGTAAAGCGCGCGCCAGCCCAGTGCACGATGATGCTCCAGCCCTCGATGCACTTCAATTCCGTGGTCATCTCTACCCGCGGGAGCTTTCGGATGGCGTCGAGGTCGAGCATCAGCGGGCCATTTCCGGCTGCAAGTCCTTCGACTCTCAGCTTCCAGGCTGCGATATCCACGTCTTCATCGAGGCCGACGTCGCCGTTCACGCGATCCGGGCTCACCTGGCCCGGGTTGTACGTCTGCGAAAGCCGGTACTCGCTGTAAAATCCACGAGCCAGCCGCTCGTTCAATTCCAGGGTCTTGCGAATCGGCCAGGGAACCTCGCCTATTTGATGGCGGGTGGTCAGCCACTCGAACGCTCCAATTCCGGCGGCCAGGCCGGCTCCCCACAGAAGAAAGCTGCGGCGGGATTGCCGCCGCATGCGGCGGCGCACCTGCCCGTTCCACTTTTCAATTTCGGAGGGATCGGGAGCAGTCACCGCTTCCGGCGCAGAGACTATTGGCGTGTCTTCTGTCTTGCCTGCCTCAGTTTTCTCCGCGGACAAGTCGCCGGCGGCGCTCAGTTCCGGCTCCGTTGTCAGACCGTCGGGTTGCTTCTTGCCGTTATTCATTGCTTGCTTCCTTCGATGAAACCAGTTCGTAGCCGCTCACCATCGCGCGGAAATTGTTCCAGCCCGCCCGAGCCACCTGGGCGATGTGGATCACGAAGAAAAGCACGTAGCCGACGGCCAGCAAAAAGTGTTCAAAACGCGCGGCGGCATAGCCTCCCAGTAGAGCCGTCAGCCAGCCGAGTTGCTCGGGTTTGTAAATTGCCAGCCCGGTAAGTACGGAGCCGACGCCCATCAGGATGACGCCGGTGTAGGCAATCTGCTGCGCGCCATTAAATTTGCGCGCGGGGAGATGCCCCTTCCAGAGATGGAGGTCATGGAGCGTGACGAAGACGGCTTCCCTGAACGAGTCTCGGTTGGGAACCAAATGGCGCCACTCTCCCGAACATACGGTATAAGTGATATACAAGATCCCATTGATAACGAAGAACCACATGAAGAAGAAGTGCCAGGCCATTCCCTTTGCCAGATGATAGCTGACGCCGAATGTGTTGTAGAAGCCCTCAGGGAAAAATTTGAACAGCGTCGCGGAACCAAGCCCAACGCGATAAACGTCATTGGCCCAGTAAATCCAGAGCCCGCTCCAGATCATCAGGGCCAGCAGTGGAAAATTGACCCAATGGAACCATCGAACGGCTAAAGGATGTTTCGGCTTCATCTCCAGCCGTGCCAAGCCCTCCTTCACGGACGGCTTCCCAGCTGGATTTCTTCCTGTCCCCATACCTCGATAATACCGGACCAGGCCAAATTTATTCCCGGGACTTTAGTTTTATGCGTCTGAGTTCCTGTGCCTTACGGAGTCGGGTGCAGAAACCGACAAGAATTGCCATTTCTGACCCGGCGCGCCGCTCGTTGACTCACTGTGGTCAGTGTGCTACACATGATGTTAAAGGAAGGTGCCGCCATGGGGCAAAAGCCTGATCTGCGAATTCAACAGGGTCCGTTGAAGGACTTGGAAGAGTGGGATGATTTTGTCAAGACACGTTATCCCGAGAGCGTTCCCATCTCTCCGCCCGCGCGGGCCGACAAGCAGCAGGAAGAATTCCGGAATTATACTGACACCACGCCGCCCGGAGTCCGTGAGTTTTACCGGCAAAACCACCTGAACCAGACGCGGGACTTCGTGCTCGGCAAAAAGCAGGAATTCCTGGCAAAAAATCGGGCAACGATGGGCATTTGGGAAGCCATGGAATATCTGAACACGCTGGTGGATGAGAGTGACCCGGACACAGAGCTTTCCCAGATCGAGCACTTGCTACAGACTTCGGAAGCGGCGCGCCGCGACGGCCGCCCTGACTGGTTCATCCTCACCGGCCTGATCCACGACCTGGGCAAAATTCTCTGCCTCTGGGGCGAGCCGCAATGGGCCGTGGTGGGCGACACCTTTCCGGTGGGCTGCGCCTGGTCTGACAAGATCGTTTTTCACGATTTCTTCTCTTTGAATCCCGACTCAAAGGTGCCGGAATATCAGACGCGCATGGGCATCTATCAGGAGAACGGCGGGCTCGACAAGGTGGACATGTCCTGGGGGCACGATGAGTATCTCTATCACGTGGTCAAAGACTATCTGCCCGAAGAGGCGCTCTACATGATCCGCTACCACTCGTTCTATCCGGCGCACCGTGAAGGCGCCTACGATTATCTGATGGACGACCATGACCGGGCGATGTTCCGCTGGGTGCGAGAGTTCAATCCATATGACTTGTACTCGAAGGCCGAGACACGTCCCGACGTGAGCGCGCTTCGTCCCTACTACGAAGGTTTGATTTCGAAGTATTTTCCTTCCCAGGTCCAGTGGTAAAATCTCCTCCGCCACGCGGCAGGACTTTCTGTGTGACAACCGTATCGGGGGTAGTGTGAAGCAATCCATGGCGAAAGCCATTCTTACCGACGTCCAGTTCTGGGTTCCCATAGCAGTGCTGGCGGCGGGAATTCTGCTGCTGGCTTATGTTCGCTGAGGAGCAAACCTACTGGCCCGCGAACTCCATTCTTCAAAAGTTTCGCGCTCGCTGCACACGCTGGGCGTGCTGTGCGGGCTGGCTGCGGGCGCCTGGCTCGGCGCTGCGGAAGCGCCCACCAAGCTGGTCACGCTTGGCATCTCGCCTTTCATCATTTCTCTTGGCATGGTAGCCGGAGTCTTCGTGGCCCGCTGGACCGTCCCCACCATCATGAAGGGCACCGAATACATCTTTATCGACCTGCGCGACAAAGCCCATCTGATTGTGTGGGCGATTATAGCCGGAGCGCTGTGGGCTGTGGCCAATACCCTCACCGTGTTCGCCATCCGCGACGTGGGGCTTTCCATTGCCTTCCCGCTGTGGAACACCAACTGTCTGGTGGGCCTGTTCTGGGGCTGGTTCTTTTTCCGGGAGTTGCGCGGAGCGGGAAAGAAAGCGCAGGGACAGGTTCTGGGCGGGGCCGTCGGAATTGCAGGCGGCGCGGTGCTTCTGGCCTATGCTTCGGCCAGCGCTCCGCTCACCACGTCCGCTCACGCCACGGCGGGGATCCTGGCGGCGCTGGGCGCCGGCCTGCTGTGGGGCACGATGTATATTCCTTACCGCAAGGCGTATCTCAGCGGCATGAATCCTCTTTCGTTTGTCACGGTCTTCACGGTGGGTGAGCTTGGGACCGTAGCGGCCCTGGCGCTGGTTTTTCGCGGCGGTCTGCACCCTGTGCTGACGGAGCTCGCGGCGGCGCGCCCGGCGCTGTTCTGGTTGTTTCTGGGCGGCTTCTGCTGGGTGCTGGGCGACCTTTTCCAGCAGTACGCAGCAAAGTATATCGGCATCGGTCGCGGCATTCCGCTCTCCAATACCAATCAGATTTGGGGACTCGCCTGGGGCGCCCTGGTTTTCGGCGAACTCGCCGGCCGCGGCTCGGCAGGGCAGTTGATGGTGGTGGCTGGCTCCGCGGTGATGATCCTTGGAGCGCTCGCCATCAGCCGGGCGGAAGCTCCTGCCACGGAACACGCCGCATGGAGCCAGGCCATCGAGCGCGAGTGCGACCGCTACGGCCTCAACCACGAAGAGGTTTTTCGCGCCCAGGCGGGGGAGGATGTCATGGCTGAGCGTGCCCACGGCTGGCGGTGGTGGGACATCGCAATCGTCGCCGCAGCCGTCGGCATCTTCGTCTGGCTCGCCCACGGAACCACCCGCCCGCCTATCGAGATGCATCCCGCCTGGATCGTCATCCTGCTGACCGCCACCCTCGGCCTACTTGTTGCCGGCGCCGTGCTGCTGTGGAAACGCACGCGATTTTCATAGGATCCAATCCACTCGCTACCTTCTCGTTCACTTCAACAATAAAGCGCGGGAGGTTCTATTCACGGCAAGATGTGGCAGGAGCTTGCTTTAATGAGCAGATAAATCTCCACACCGGGGACGAGTTCGAGTGCGCGCTCGGCCTGCGGCGTAATGCGCACTTTGAGATCGACTCCGCAATCGGCAACCAATTCGACGCTCTCCCCGTCTCGCAGCAAATGTCGCACCTTCCCCGCCAGCAGGTTCCGCGCACTCGTGCGGCTGATGCATTCCCGCGACACAATGATATCTTCCGCGCGGATTCCAAGCGTCACGCGGCTGCCTTCGGCAAGCTGGCTGCGAGGAATAGCGATCCGGCACACGCCCAGATCAACGGCGCTGATGCCCTCTTCCGGTTGGTGCCCGGCAATCCGTCCCACCAGAATATTTTCCGTTCCCACCACGCGAGCCGCCGGAACATTGAGCGGCGCGTTGAACACTTCCCGCGGCCTGCCCTGCTGGACGATGCTGCCCTCCGCCATCGCCAGCAGCGAATCGCCGATGCGGACCGCGTCCGCCGGGCTGTGCGTGACGTAGAGAAACGGAATGCCGGTTTTCCGTTGCACCTCGACCATTTCATCCAGAAGACGCGAACGCGTTGCCGCGTCCACTGCGGAGAGCGGCTCGTCCAGCAGCAGTATGGCGGGGTCTGAAGCGAGCGCGCGGGCCAGCGCCACGCGTTGCTGCTCGCCGCCGGAAAGCTGGGCGGGCCGGCGTCCGGCGGCATAATCCACACCGACGAGTTTAAGCATCTCGTCAACGCGCTGCCGCCGCACGCGCTCGTGCCGTGCCTTGGCCCCGTAGGCGACGTTTTCAGCCGCGCTCAGGTGTGGAAAGAGCAGATAATCCTGAAACACAAAGCCCACCCGCCGCTTTTGCATGGCGAGGTCCACCCGCGTGGTGGAGTCGAAATAGACCGCATCGCCCAGCGATATTCTTCCGGCGTCCGGCGTCACCATTCCGGCAATCGAGCGCAACGTGGTTGTCTTGCCCGATCCCGACGCGCCAAATAGCACCGTGATGCCCTGGCTGGCTGTAAACGCGGCGTTAAGCGCAAAACCAGCGCGGCCGTTTGAGGCGAACTGCTTTTTGATGGCGACGTTCAGCATGGATTATGCGGCCTTAGGCGGACGGGTCAGAACGTTGGCCAGGTAGATCACCGCAATCGAGGTCAGCGTCAGAATCAACGCCATAAGCTGCGCTTTCTGGTCTTCGCCTGAAATAAATGCCTCGTAAATCGCCAGCGGCATAGTCTGGGTTTTGCCGCGAATGTTGCCGGCCAGCATCAGCGTGGCACCGAATTCCCCCAGCGCGCGCGCAAAGCTGAGCACCACTCCGGCCAGTATTCCGCGGGAGGCGAGCGGCAGCGTCACTCGGAAAAAGGTTTCCAACTCGCTCTTGCCCAGGCCGAAGCTCACCAGTTCGTAGCGCCGGTCGATCGATTCCAGCGCCGCGCGCGCTGACTTTACCATTAGCGGCAGCGCCATGGCGCCGGCCGCGATCGCCGCGGCTTCCCAGGTAAAAGCCACGGTCCAGCCCGTCAGCGCATAGAGGCACTGGCCCAGCGGCCCGCGCCGTCCGAGCAGAAGAATCAGATAATAGCCGGTCACCGTGGGCGGCAGCACCATCGGCAGCGTCACCAGCGAATCCAGCGCTTCCTTGCCGCGGAATTCGCGCCGCGCCAGAACAAATGCCAATGCCGTTCCCGCCAGCGTCACGGCTACCGTGGCGACGCTCACCACCAGTACGGAAATCTTGAAAGCCGACCAGATCATCTCTTACTTCACCGGGAGAAAGCCGAATTTTCGCAGCACCTGCTGACCCTCCGCGCCCAGCACAAAGCGCTCGAACTCCCGCGCCCCGCCCGGGTGCGCGCTTCCCTTCATCACAGCAATAGGATAGAGAATCGGGCCATAACTGCCGTCTGGGGCGCTAGCCGCCACCTGCACTTTGCCATGCGCGATGCCCACGTCCGTCGCGTAGACGATTCCCGCACTCACTTCGCCGCGCTCTACGTAGTCCAACACCTGGCGGACGTTTTCAGCAAAGATCAGGCGAGGCTGAAGCTTGTGCCACAATTGCGTGTGAGCCAGCAGTTGCTGTGCGTACATTCCTGCCGGAACTGTCTTGGGGTTCCCGATGGAAATCCTCTTGACGGCTTGACGCGCAAGATCGCCGACGGCCTTCAAATCGAGCGTCGATCCGGCGAGCCTCACAATCACCAGCGAGTTGCGCGCGAAGTCGGCGCGGCTACTGGCTTTTATCAGGGCTTTTGATTGCAGGTCGTCCATCTCGCGCTGGCCAGCGCTGGCGAAGACGTCCACCGGGGCGCCGGCTTCAATCTGCCGCATCAGCTCGCCGGAAGCCCCGAAGCTGAAATTTACCCTGTCGCCGGTATGTTCCCGGTAGAGTTGCGCCATCGACAGAAAGGCATCCTTCAGGCTGATGGCGGCGGCAACCGTGATTTGTTTTTCTTTGCCCTCGGTGGACTGAGAACCCTGACGGCTGCAGGAGATACTGCCACACATCAGAGCGACGGCCACCAGCATGACGAAGTGTTTTGCGTCCCGTACCATTGAATATGTGTTGACGCCGCTCCGGCCCTGGCCGTGGCGAGTGAAGGCTCAGGAGGCTTTCCAGTTGGGGCGGATAATCATCACTTCCGTGGCCTTGATCAGTGCCGCGGCCGTTTCTCCAACTTTGAGCTTCAGATCGAGGCAGGCATCGCGAGTGATGACGGAGGTGACAATTTGCCCGCCCACGTCGAGCGAAACTTTGGTGAGCAGGCCGATGGTCTTGAGCCCAACAATCCTGCCCACCAACTGGTTTCTGCCGCTGATGAATTCCTGCAGGCCGGCTCCCGCTGCGGGCCGCGCTTTGGGAAACTGAGGCTTGGAACGTTGCACTGGCTGCGCCTGCCGGCCCTGCTGGAAAAGCAGGCGATCGATTTCCGACTGCGCGATGCGATGATGCCCGCCCACCGTCTTCACCGTGCGGAGTTTGCCGCGGTAGATCCACTGCTTCACCGTGGGATAGCTGACGCCCAGCCGCTGAGCGGCTTCGCGAACGCCAAGATAGTCCATAGATCGACTATTCACCTCCATACGGTTTCAGAGGATCAATATAGACGGATTTATGTTATTAATCAAGCGAAGATAGCCCAGACCGCCGTATTAGCGGTCTGCGGCTTTTGGAGAGCGGATACGTTTTCGACGGGTGGCGCATACGTTCCGAACTTTGGAATGTATGCGCCAACATCGATTCGCCCATGGACGAGCGGACCGGACATAGCAAAGTGTGTCAATCAGATCCTTCGCTACACTCAAGATGACTGGCGGGAAGCAACGTGCCCGCTACTCTCCCGGGGCCGGCGGATAAGCCGGCAAATCCTGCGGCCGAGTCGGCAGTTTTTTCGGGTGCTCCTGAATTTCCTTCATCAGGTACTGGATTGCCCGTTCCAGTTGCGGGTCCTGGCCCTTCATCACCAGGTCAGGACGATTGTCCACCTCGATGTCGGGAGGCACGCCGTGGTTCTCCACTATCCAGTGGCTGCCGAGCCCGTAAAGGGAAAATTCCGGCCGCGTAAAGTATCCCCCATCGATTTCCGGAATGTAGCCGCGGATGCCGCGAACGCCGCCCCAGGTGCGTTCTCCGATCACCGGGCCCAGCTTGTATTGTTTGAAGAAGTAGGTGAAGAAATCGCCGTCGGAGGCGCTGTACCGGTTGCTCAGATCGGCCATATATCCGTGGAAGGCGTTGTCGGGTATGGTATTGCTCTCAAAGTTGCGCGCCGATTCCATGGCTGCGAGAATGCGGCGCAGATGTTCGAGGATGATCTCGTCCACAAATCCGCCGCCATTGTAACGCACGTCGAAGATCAGGCCCTCCTTGCGGATCTGCGGGAAATACTGCCGGACAAATTCATTCAGGCCCGTGTCTTCCATGTCGGGCAGGTAAACGTAGCCCACCTTCCCGCCGGTTGCCTTGTCCACCTTTTCGCGGTTGGTTTCAATCCAGTCAAGTTCGCGGAGCTTGAATTCGCTCCGAATGGGTTTCACCAGCACGTCCCAGGAGCCTTCCGTTGTGGGCTTGCTGTTCACGGTGAGGGTGACGTCCTGGTCCGCGGTATTCACGAACCGCTGGTAAGGATTTTCGGGAATGCGCAACGGCCGGCCGTTTACGGCCAGCAGGTAATCGCCTTCGGTCGCCTTCACGCCGGGTTCGGTGAGCGGCGAGCGCACAGCCGGGTCCCAGTTCTGCCCGGGATAGATTTTCTTGAAGCGACAGAATCCGCTGGCGGAGTCCGCTTCAAAATCCACGCCCAGCAGACCCACGTTCACAGGGTGAAGATCGGGAGAATCTCCGCCGCCCACGTAGGTGTGAGAATTTGACAGTTCGCCCACCATTTCGCCAAGCACATAATTCAGGTCAAAGCGGTCGGCCACATACGGCAGCAGAGCGGCGTACCGGTCCCGCACTTTGGCCCAGTCGACGCCGTTCATCGACTTTTCAAAAAAGTAGTCGCGCTCCTGCCTCCACATGTCGTCGAAGATCTCTTTCCATTCAGCCGCAGGATCCACCTCCATCTGCATGCTGGCCAGGTTCAGGGCCCCGGTGCCAACGTGTTGCGGTCCTCTTTCCGGCGGCTTGGCATCGATAATGCCGAAGGTCTGCGAACTGCCGCCTTCCTCGAACAAGGCTGCTGCTGCGCCGCCCTCGCCGCCGCTGGGTGCCGAATAGAGCAGCTTTTTTCCGTCGAATGAGAGCGTGTAATTGTTCGCGCCTTCCACCAGCGCGCTGTCCTTGCGCTTTTCCATGTCAAAAACATGGACGGCATACGATTCGCCGGGCAGTGGTCCGCTCAGGCCCATGGTCGGCGCGGACACGTAGAAGACGTCGTCCTTGTTCGCCTGGAGGTCGTTGTAATTGCCCGGCGGAACAGGCAGGCCAACTATGCGGCCTTGAATTCCCTCGAGATCAATCCTGAAGTTCTTGGCTGCATCCGCGGTTTCCGATTTTTCCTTCTCCTTGCTTTCTGCCTCGGATTTCTCGTCCTTTGGCTTCGCTTTTTCGGTGGTGACCTCATCGCTGCGGGGAGCGAAAGGAGAAGGCAAGTCGGCGCGCAGCGTGACCGCAAAAATTCCCACCGCCTTGGGATTTGAGAATTCGATGTCGTAGGGTCCCAGCACTTCGTTGTAGGTGCGGTTGGAGAGGAAGTAGAGATATTTCCCGCCGGGGTCAAAGGCCGGGTTCGAGCTCTCGGTAAAGCTTGTGGTGACAGGGGTGATCTTTTTGTCCGCCAGCGAATAGAGGTAGATGGCATCGTTATTATTGCTGTCGGACTTGGCATAGGCCACCCACTTGCTGTCCGGCGACCAGACGTATTGGGTGAGGTCGGAATACTTGCCCTGGTCAATCAGGACGGGCTGCTTATCGTGGATGTCCACATAATAAAGATGCAGCGTGGAATCGGCATAGATCAGCTTGCTGCTGTCGGGTGACCAGACGGGCGGCAGCAGGAATACTTTATTATCGGTGGTGATCTCGGTCTCATCGCCCGGCTGTTTCTGCGGCCGGATGTAGAGCTGGTTTTCGCCCGTGCGGTCCGAGACGTAGGCCACCCACTGGCCGTCGGGTGACCAGGCAGCGTCCCTTTCCTGAATGCCCGGGGTCTGGGTCAGATTGCGGATGCTGCCGTGTTCGGCCGGCACCGTAAAAACGTCGCCGCGCGCCGTGAAGAGCGCTCGCTTGCCCTCGGGCGAAAGGTCGAAAGCGCTAATCAGTTTGCTGACCTTCTCCCAGCGACGCCGCCTCTGGTCGAGATCGCCGGGCAGGGTCACCGTCAGCTTCCGGGCCTTGTGGTTTCTCATATCGAAGATATAGAGATAGCCGCCGTTCTCGAAAATGATGGAATTCGTTCCCAGGCTTGGCCACATCACGTCGAAATCGGTGTAGTGCGTAAGCTGCGCGATTTTCTTGCTCCCGAGATCATAGCTGTAAAGATTAAGTCGCTTGTCGGGGCCGCGGTCGGAAGTGAAGTAGATGGTGTGGCCGTGCCACATAGGGAAGGTGTCAGTTCCGACGTAATGCGTCAACTGCTCGATGGTGTTCGCTTTCAGATCGTAGAGCCAAAGGTCCTGCGCCATGCCGCCTGTGTAGCGCTTCCAGGTGCGAAAATTTCGGAAGATGCGGTTGTAGACAATTTTGTTGCCATCAGGCGAAAAGGTGGTGAGCCCGCCTTTGGGCAGCGGGAACTTTTCGGGCAGCCCGCCGTCGACGCTGACCGTGTAGAGCTGGCCGAACCAGGTGTTGAAGGTGGAGCGCCGCGAGAGAAAGAGAATGCGCTTGCTGTCGGGATACCAGGTGATCACCTCGTTATTCGGTCCCATGCGCTCGGGAATGTTGGCGACATCCGGCAAATAAGTCAATTGGCGCGGCTGGCCGCCCTCGCTCGGCATCACGTACACGTTGAAGTTGCCGTCATATTGCGCAGTGAAGGCGATCCATTTGCCATCGGGTGAAAACTTGGGGAAGAGTTCCAGGCCCGGACTGGTGGTGATCCTGCGGGCCTCTCCTCCGGAAGTGGAGGCGAGCCACAAATCCCCCGCATAGCTGAAGACCACCTGATCCTTATAAATATCGGGGAAACGCATCAGGCGGCCTTCGGGCAGCTGCTGCCCGAAACAGACCGATGTGAAACCAAGGAGCGCGATAACAACGTAAAAGCGGAAAAAGCGCATCAATATTCCCTCCAAACAAATGATCCTCTGCCGGCGTACCCCAGAGCATCGCCCCGCGACGCTCTGCGGATTTTCACCTGCGGCTCAGCCATCAACCGGATGCCGTGAACCCACAGATTCCATACCACGAACCTAAAACGACGAACAGCCATTTTAATCCCTGGCGGCGGAAAACAAGCAATTTTAGAATCCCGCACGCGAACCGACGTAACTTGGCGGCTCGCCTCCGGTATCCGGATTCTCCTCCTCTATCGGGCGGGCAGACGCCTCTCTAATGACCGGCATATTCGGAGTGGCGGCGCAGCCGGTATAATGCTATCGAGGGCCTTACACTGCCAGCTCAGGAAAAATTGGTTAGTCGCCGAGGCCCAGCGCCATCGAAGTAACGAGGCTGCATGCCGGCATCTGCCAGCCTGCGCACTGAGCCTCCCCGCGAGATACACAAAAGAGCGCGGGGCCGGAAAAGCCGTGCCAGCGGCGGGCGAGCAAAAAAGCTCATTCAATTCTTCCCCCTTCTGGCTGTCATCATCACTCTCGTCTGCGCATTGACCGGCCGAGCGCAGAAAGCACCCGAAACACAGAACAAAATTGGAAATAAAAAGCCCCACAGTGTGCCGGATTCGGCCCCCAAGGGGACCACGATTCATGTCGCCTCGCCTCTGGTGGAAGTCCCCTTTACAGTGGTGGATCCGTCAGGACAATTTGTTTACGACCTGAATGAGAAAGAAGTCCGGGTTTTCGACGACGGAATCCAACAACAGATCCGATATTTTGGTATGGCAACCCAGCCGACCGCAGCCGTTATCGTGGTTCAAGCCAATCGGAAAGCAGCCCCATTCCTGGCGAGTGTTCATCCTTTGGGAACGCTTTTCTCAGACATGCTGCTCGGCGGCAAAGGGGAGGCCGCAGTCCTGACCTATTCAGACAACATTATGCTGCAGGAGCCCTTCTCCAGCGATCCATCGATGCTCAAAAAAGCCTTGCAGGAGATCCACGCCGACGGATCGAAAGCCCGGCTCAACGACGCGCTGGCACGGGCCATTCAGATGCTGTCGCACCGGACCCAGGCTGATCGGCGAGTGATTATCGTCTTCTCTGATGGTTTAAACCGCGGCAGCGCTATGCAGGGCGAGCAGGTTGTGCGTGCGGCCTGCGATGCAAATGTGCAAATCTTCGCTCTTCGCTTCCAGCCGGGCAGAGAGGCATTCGAGAACGACATGGACAGCTTGCGTAAAGTAGTCTACCCGGCCCCGGCGCCCCCGGCAGGGGCAGGGCCGGCCTCGGCCCGCGGCGGTCAGCCCGTCCTCGACCTTGGACCGGTGGCTATTTTGGCCATGAAGGTGATAAGGGCCGAGCTGCGGAAGAACATGCTTGCTGCGTATTCAAGCTACACGGGCGGTAAGGTTTATACACCGTTGAAGAAGCATTCCTTCCAGGACGCGCTTCAGCAGATAGCTCTGGACATCAATAGCGAGTATGTCCTCACCTATGTTCCCGATACGTTAAAAGAAAAAGGCTTTCACCAGATCCAACTCGATGTCTCGAGGCCCCGGCTGAAGGTACACACGCGCTCCGGATATTTCTATGGCGTGAAAGTCATGTGAGTACGACGGTAATTCGCGGCCCGTCCTCCAACTCATCCCTGGAACACCGGCTGTTCAGTTCCCGCCGCGCCCGCTTCTATTCTGCCCGTGTATCGAGGGCTCGAACCGAATTCTGCCGAACAACCCGTCCTGCTCATCATTTGGTCCGGCGGTGAAGAACAGGTCTGTAGTTTGGCCGGCGACGCTGCCGTTCCCAAAGATCAAGGCCCAAAGACCATCTATCGTGATGGGCGCCCCTTCCGTATCGCGGAGAACACCGGTGGATTGCCCGCTAGCGAGAACATAGCTGTTGATCTTCCCGTCGCCGAAATTCCCCACCAACAGCTTTTTGCTGAGAGGTCCGAAACCGGCCGGTGCAATCGCCAGGCCCCACGGCGAATTGAGCGCGCCGTGCGCGATCAGCCTGCGAATCAGATGGCCCGCGGGATCGAAAATGTCCACAAATCCGTTGCCCGGTCCCTTCACGTCGTCATGCGCATCGGCATCCTGCAGGGCGAAGGTCACAAAGAGATTCCCGCCCAGATTGGCGATCCCAAAGGGAGCAAAGCCAGCCGGCAGGTCAGTGTCGGTGAACGTCCCGGCAGGATTGAAAGAGCTGTCAAATACCTGGACGAAACCATTGTGAAAATCGGTGGCGTAAAGAAAATTTCTCCCGTCCTTCACAGCCATGGCAAGGCCCTTATAGACGGCATTCGAAGTCGAGTTATCTACGGCAATAACGGCGTTGGTGGCGTCCACCGAGGGATTCCAGCCGCTGATGGTTCCGTCTTCCGTGGCGAAGATGAACCGCGCGGCCGCAGACTGCATGTTGGCGCTCACCACGAAGTCCGTTGTGCCGTTAAAAATAACTCCTGTAGGAGTTGATATGGTGCCTCCGGCGGGCGGTGGGACCGTGACGATCAGTGGGTTGGCGAGCGGAAACGGATCACCGTCTCCGTTATAAAGAGTGGAAACTCCCGCGCCGTTGTCCGAAATCCAGAAAGGTCCGGTGGGCGGAAAAGTGATACCCCAGGAGTTTACGAGATTGCTATCCAGATGAACGGCAACATTGGGAAGATCGGAAACGAGGTTCGTCTGTTGGTATTGTGCTGAGGCCGTCGAGCCCAGTGCGAGCATCAGCGCCGCCCCGAGCACCAAGTTGATGATCGTATGGCGACGAGCTGCTTGACTATTGCTTTCCATGTTCCGTACCTCCTTGAAGCTTTGTATAGCGTTCAGTCAATGCCTTCGGAACGCAACCAGGTCGCAGGAGCCGCAGAAGGGCGTTTCTTCCGCCCAAATTGAGTAGGTAACTTGATCCTAAGTAAAAGCGAAACGAACGTTGTCATGCAAATGTCTCCGGTTTGTAAATTTCGCTTTGAATGTTCAGGTAAAGCACGTAGGCGAGGTCGCGGCATACAAATGAGCTCAGGAATAGATGAGGCGGTGGACTTCCAGCAATCTTTGTCGTGAGGGTCTAGTTGCGGGTATCTGCCTAAAGCAAACGCGGGCTGCAGCGCCTTCAGCCGCCAAGCTCAGTTCGATGGTTTGGGCTACGTGCATAGGCCAACCTTCAATCTTTTGCCCTCTCCGAATTTTGCGACTGAACAAGCAGCCGGAGACGAACAGACACGGTCAATTATCACGACATGAGGTCTGGCTCGGGTTCCTGCTGTCGGCGGCGATGCGGCCTGTGGGGGACGACGATCCCGCACTGAATGCCTGTGGAAAACGCTCCTCCGGGCCAACCTGTTTGTTGCAAATATTGACTTTTGCGGTAAGATGGCACCGTCATCTTGCTTTGGATTCTTGCCCCAGTGGAGGAGTATCAATGGGAAAGGTATTGACTCGACGGACCTTTATGGGTGCTGCACTTGCGGCTCTGCCCAGTGTGGCATACTTGAAGACGGCGGCAGCTTCGAGAGCTATGGGCTGGAAACTCGGAATCATCACCGACGAAATCACTGAGAAGTTTGAAGAGGCGCTGGAATTTATCTCGCACTACGATCTCGGGTATGCCGAACTGCGCGACCTGTGGCGGAAAAACATCATGAATTCGCCGCAGGCAGACCTGGACAAGGCCAAAGGTCTGATCGAGAAGCATCACCTGAAAGTCACCGACATCGGCTCCCCGATTTTCAAGTACAACCTGCCGCAAATGCCTGCCAAGAAGGGGGAGAAGCGGGACACCTTCCGGGCCGACTTCACTGAGCAGGATTCGGACCGCCTGCTTCACCAGTCTTTCAAGCTGGCCAGGTTTTTCGGGACGCGCAAGGTGCGTATCTTCAGCTACTGGCGCGTGGCGGAGCCTGAAAAGGCCTACCCTTACGTACGCGACCGACTGGCGAAGGCCGCCAAGCTGGCGGGCGAGAACGATGTCGTCCTGATTCTTGAAAACGAGCATGAGTGCAACATCGGAACGGGCGAAGAGCTGGGCAAGATTCTCCGCGACGTCAATTCGCCCTCTCTGCGCGGAAACTGGGACCCGGGCAACGCGGCCATGCTGAAAGAGACTCCTTATCCGGACGGGTATAGTCACGTGAAGGGTTTGTTTCCGCACATGCACATTAAGGACGTCAGGAAAGGCCCCAATGGCAAGCTGCAATGGGCGCCCGTCGGCGGCGGTTTTATCGACTGGAAGGGACAATTTGAAGCGCTCCGTCGCGACAAATATCGGGGCGATATGTCCCTCGAAACGCACTATCGGCGTCCCGACGGAAACAAGGTGGAGAGCACTCGAGAATCACTGATGGGCCTGTTTAAAGTGATTAAGGAAACTGCCTGAGAGGCTGTACCGTCCGGCAAAAGCCTGACGGGCATCCGGACAGGCAGGGCAAAATGGAGCGGCCCCGTCAATCGCGGTTCCCGGGAGGGAATGTCAGTTGCTGCGACGGATGACGGGGGAGTCCGGGGTTGCTTCAGTCTTCGTGAAACCGCGACCGACGGACCATGTTCTCATCGCGCACGGACTGGCTTCTGGCGCCGAACAGCCTCACCCGACAACTCGAGGAGCGCCGCCGACAGGGTTTGCTTGTCCTCGATCTTACCGAATCGAATCCCACCCGTTGTGGCTTCGCACCTGAACCGGGAATCCTTAAACTGCTTCAGGACCCGCGGTCCCTGATCTATGAACCTGACCCCCGCGGCCCTCTCTGCGCGCGCCAGGCCATTTGCGAATACTATTCGGATCGCGGCGCCAAAATCACGCCCGAGCAGGTATTCCTAACCACCAGCACCAGCGAGGCATACACTTATGCATTTCGCCTGCTGGGCGACCCGGAGGACAAAGTCCTCGTACCGCAGCCCAGTTACCCTCTTTTTGAATTCCTGGCCGGCATCAACGATCTCAAGGTTGTTCCCTACCCGCTGCAGTACACGCAAGAATGGCGCATCGACCTGGAGGACGTGAGTGACCGCTGGGCGAGGGGGCCCAAGGTTATGATTGTGGTGCATCCCAACAACCCCACCGGATCGTTCGTCAAGCTGCCTGAACTTGAAACTCTGGCTGAATGCTGCCGTTATGGCCGGGGAGCATTGATTGCGGATGAAGTTTTTGCTGACTATGCGCTCGAAGCCGGCGATGATCGTGTTCCGTCGCATGCAGCCGTATCGGAGGTGCTTACATTCACGCTGAGCGGGTTGTCAAAAATTTCGGCATTGCCCCAGATGAAGCTTGGCTGGCTGGTGGTGAGCGGGCCCAAGGCGGAATTGGAGACGGCGCTGGAACGCCTCGAAGTGATTGCTGATACTTACTTGTCTGTGAGCGCGCCGCTCGCCCACGCTCTGCCGGCCTTTCTGGAGCTTCGCAAAACGGTCCAACCCAGGATAATGGAACGGTTGCGCTCAAATTTGTGCTGGCTGGACCAGCAAGTAGCTTCCTGTTCGGTGGTCACACGTCTGAAAGTCGAGGGCGGCTGGTATACGGTTTTGAAGCTAGCTGGGACAGCCATCGACGAGGATTGGGTAGTGGACCTGCTCGCGGCTGATGGCGTGCTCGTTCACCCCGGGCATTTTTACGATTTTCCGGACGAAGGTCACCTTGTGATCAGTCTGCTGACGGATGAGCGGGTCTTCCGCGAAGGTATCGGCAGGATTCTAGCGCGCCTGTCCGAAAGCAGATAGACTGATATCGAGCTCAGCCCTGACACGGAACGGGCCAGGAAAAGTATGGCGGATGAAAACGGCGCGAAACCTGATTTCGGAGGCCTTCACGTCGCAGCTTTCGAGAGCCGCAGAGCCGAGGAGATCGCGAAGCTTATCTTGCGCTTCGGAGGCGTTCCGCGCGTTGGACCGAGTATGAGGGAAGTCCCGCTGGAGGACAACCCGGCGGTTTTCGAGTTTGCCGAGCAGCTTCTGGCGGGAAAAATCCAGGGCGTCGTCTTTATGACGGGCGTTGGTACACGGACGCTGCTCGAGGCCCTGCAGTCGCGCTATGCAATAGAAGGGATTGTTCACGGCCTCTCGTCCACAACCATCGTGGCGCGGGGGCCCAAGCCAGTGCAGGCGCTTCGTGAGTTCGGTGTGCCGATCACCATCATCGCGCCCGAGCCGAACACCTGGCAGGAAGTCCTTCAGGAACTTGATGAGAATCCCCGCAGCTTCACCCTTCAAGGCAGCACAGTAGCCGTTCAGGAATACGGAGAGCCCAACGAAGCTTTTCTTGACGAGCTAAGATCGCGCGGCGCCAAGCCGATGCGCGTGCCGGTCTACCGCTGGGCGCTTCCCGTTAACCTTGATCCGCTGAAAGAGACAATCGATGCCATTGTCGGGGGGCAGGCTAGAGTCGTGCTGATTACCAGCCGACACCAGGTGGCGAACGTCCTTCATGTAGCGGCTGAAAAGTCAGCGCAAGATGACCTTCTAAAAGCCCTGCGACAGTCGATTGTCTGCTCGATCGGCCCTACATGCAGCGAGGCGCTGGTGGCGGCGGGTATCCCGGTGGAGGTTGAGGCGTCGCCGCCCAAAATGGGAGTTCTGGTGCTTGAAGCTGCGCGCCAAGCCCCTGAACTGCTACGGCGCCAGTCGCGCGGCGGCGCAGTTGGCGGCGGAAATCCTGATGGTGAGCGGTTCAAAGTCGCCTCCCCTGCGGCCATAGCGGAGCCGCCGCGTGCCAAGTTTACTGTCAGCGAAGCGCTGAAAAATTCGCGTTTTATGAAGGCTTGCCGCCGCGAACCCGTTGATACAACTCCGGTCTGGCTGATGAGGCAGGCGGGCCGATTTATGAAAGAGTATCGAGAGCTTCGGGAGCGAGTTCCCTTTCTCGAACTCTGCAAGAGCCCTGATCTGGTGTCTGAAGTGACTGTGAGCGCGGCCCGAAAACTTGGCGTCGACGCAGCAATTATCTTTGCCGACCTGCTCCTGATTATCGAACCGCTTGGCCTCGAACTCGAGTACGGAAAGGGCGATGGCCCGATGATCCGCCCGGCGGTTCGCGAATCGGGCGATTTCGATCGGTTGCGGACCGTGAACCCGGAGGAGTCTCTCGGTTACCTCTATGAGGCCATCCGGCGGACGCGCGCCGCCCTGCCGCATGACCTGCCGCTGATCGGCTTTGCCGGTGCGCCGTTTACGGTGGCTTCCTACATGATCGAGGGCGGAGCTTCCAGAACTTTTCGCCACACCAAAAGCCTGATGTACCGCGACGAGGGTGCCTGGCGGGCGCTGATGGAGCGGCTGAGCTGCGAAGTGGCGAAGTATGTCAATGCGCAAATCGAGGCGGGCATCCAGGCGGTCCAGATTTTCGACTCCTGGGTTGGGTGCCTGGGACCGGAAGATTACCGGAGATTCGTGTTGCCCTACACGCGCCTTCTGCTGCGCGGGATTACTCCCGGCACGCCAGTGATTCATTTTGGGACAGGCACAGGACTGTTTCTGGAAGAGATGCGAGATGCCGGCGGCGACATCATCGGGCTGGATTTCCATGTGGAGCTCCGAAAGGCTTGGGACCGCCTCGGAGACGGAGTGGGCGTGCAGGGGAACCTGGACCCTGTGGCGCTGTTTGCGGACTTGCCGTTCATCAAAACGCGAATCCGGGATATTCTGAACCAGGCGGCGGGGCGTCCTGGACATATTTTTAACCTGGGCCATGGAATACTGCCGGAGACGCCTGAGGAAAACGTTATCGCGCTGGTGAAGATGGTCCATGAGTTGAGTGCAGGCCGGAATTGAACAATCACGCAGAGAGGCGGCTGAGAACGTGAGGCTACGTTGCTGACTGGGAATCCAAGCGCGCTAGATCAACCGCGCTGGGCGGTTTTGCTGCTGGCCGAGGGCGCCCCTGACCGCCTGGGTGACATCCCGCAATTCCTGCTGAACGTGCGGGCTGGGTGCGGGCTCTCGGAGAATGCCGTGCAGGAAATCATCCGCCGCTACGCCGGAATCGGCGGCGGCTCGCCGCTGTTGCGGGTCACCAAGCAGCAGGCCGATGGGCTGGCAACAGCCCTTGGCCTCCCGGTGTACGTGGGGATGCGAAACTGGAAGCCCTACATCGAAGATGCTGTGCGGAAGTTGGTGGAGGATGGGGCCAGCCAGGCGGTGGCCGTCTGCCTTGCACCCCAGAGTTCGCGCACCAGCATTGAACTGTACCACCGCCATGTCGCCACAGCCGTTGACAAGTTTGCGCCCGGGCTCCACGTCGAGTTCGTGGAGCAATGGCATGACCATGCCGACCTGATTGCCGCTTTCCGTGAGAAGGTTTCGGCCGCGCTTGCGGGGGCTGAAGTGGAATCCGGCGAGCCTGTCCCGGTGGTTTTCACCGCCCACAGCATTCCTGAAAAGGCCGTCGCCGAGGGTGACCCCTACGAAAGCCAGGTGCAGGAGACCGCTCGATTGTTAGCCAAGTCAATGGGCCTGAAGGGATACCAGGTTGCCTTTCAGAGCCAGGGCATGACTTCTGAGCCGTGGGCGGGTCCCGCCGTGGAATCCTTGATTGACGAGTTCGCAAAAAAAGGCAGCCGGCGGGTGTTGCTGGCGCCGATCGGTTTTGTATCTGACCACGTTGAAATCCTCTATGATATCGATGTCGCTTTCCGCGAATACGGGCAAAAAAGGGGAGTTTGCGTCGTGAGGCCGGAATCTCTGAATGCCAGCCCGCTGCTTATACGATGCCTGGCTTCCATCGTGTCTAATCGAATCGAGATCGCTGCTGGCAGGTCATCATGAACACAATGAACACAGACGTTGGATCATATCGGCGCGTGGCTATTGTGGGAGGCGGCATTTCAGGTCTAACAGCCGCCTACGCGCTTGCCCAGGCGCGGCAACGGGGCGTTCCGATATCGGAATTTCTGATCGAGGCGGACAACCGGCTGGGCGGGGTTGTGCGAACAGACCACCTTGAGGGGTTTGTCCTCGAGGGCGGGCCGGACAGCTTTGTTTCTGAGAAGCCTGAGGCAGCAGAGCTTTGCCGCGAATTAGGCCTCGGGAATTCGTTGATGGGCTCGAACGATGATGAGCGCAACACCTATATCTTACGTAAGGGAAACCTGGTTCCTCTCCCCGAGGGCCTGATGCTGCTGACTCCCACTCGCATCCGGCCGTTCCTCAGATCGCCATTAATTCCGCTCTCTACCAAACTGATGATTATCACGGAGTGGTTCGTTACACCCACGAAGTCGCGGGAGTATGACGAATCCGTTGCCACCTTCGTCCGCCGCCATTTCGGGAAAGCGATGCTGGAAAACATCGTAGACCCATTGCTGGCCGGCGTGTATGGCGGCGAATCGAAGTCTCTTAGCGTGCAGTCTGTTCTGCCCAGGTTTCGGGACATGGAGAACCAGTACGGAAGCCTCATCCGGGGCGCCAAGGCATCGGCCAGGCAGACCAGGAAGAGCATCAAACGCTACGCGCATGGTGAAGACAGCGCCAACTCGCTATTTCTGACCTTGAAAAATGGGTTGGGTGATCTGATCAAAGCTTTGGAATCTCGCCTGGATGCTTCCAGGATTCATCTGGCGCAGCGCGTCGTCTCCATTGAAAAGGTGGATCACCACTGGAAAAGCCCTTACGCGGTCCGCTGCGAAGGAGACCAGGTCTACGAGACGGATGCCATCATCCTGGCGCTACCCGTGCATGCATGTGCCACATTCTTTCCTAGTCTGCCGGAGGAATTGACGGCAGCCTTTCGCGCCGTCCCCTACAGTTCTGCAATTACGGTCAACCTGGGATTTGATGAGCACGTCGCAGCCGCATTGCCGCCGGGATTTGGATTTCTGGTTCCAGCCAGGGAGCGCAGTCGCCTGCTTGCCTGCACCTTTGTTCATAGGAAATTCCCGAACCGGGCGCCGCAAGGCAAGGCCCTGCTTCGCTGTTTTCTTGGAGGGACGCGCGATCCGGAGGTCATGAATCTTTCCAACAATGAGATTATTCCGCTGGTCCGGCAGGAGCTGCGAAAAATTCTGGGGCTGGAAACAGCGCCGTTATTTTCGTTGATCTCGCGTTGGCCTTCTGCCATGGCGCAATACACGGTGGGGCATCAGGACCGCATAGCGCGGATCGCGAGCGTACTGCAGAAATATCCACGGCTGTATCTGGCCGGAAACGCCTATGCCGGAATCGGGATTTCCGACTGTATCCGCACCGGAAGAGCCGCAGCACAGCAGGTCGTCGATATCTGAACGGCCTTACCATCTGCAACGGTGTAAGTTGGGCCGTCGCTCGCTCAAGGCGCCCGCGCGGAAGCTTTGCCCTTCCTTCTTCCTCTCGGCTATAATTCAAAAAAAAACATGATTGTGCTATAATCGGCGGTTCAACTATGCCGGTAGTATTTATCAGGGCCATCATAAAAATCCTTTAGGATGCCCGGTATAGGTACGGGAACAAGTGCATGCGCCCGGGCGGGCTAAGCGGCAGTTCGAGACGCGATAGCAACTCCGTGGAGAATCTGGCCACCTTGTGCTTCCGGGATTTGTCGGCGGCGCCCGTGATGAAAAGCCGAAAGAAACTCAACCGACTTGTTATCCTCGCGTGAGGGGAAAATAACTGGAAAGCTTGGGAGATATCTGACGCGCAATGGTGCTCTGGCCTTTAGTTCTATTCTTCTTCATCGTCCTTTTGGTTCCCGCGGGAATGATTGCCCTCTCCGCTCTTCTGGGCCAGCGTCATAGTGAGCACGCCACGGGCTCCCCGTATGAAAGCGGCATCATTTCCGAGGGGTCGGCAGAGGCGCGTTTTTCCATAAGATTTTACCTGATTGCAATGTTCTTTGTGGTGTTTGATCTGGAAGCAGTTTTCATCATTTCCTGGGCCATCGCGGCGCGTGAGGTTGGATGGGCTGGATACTTGGAAATCGTGTTCTTCACCGTCATCCTGATTGCTACCCTGATATATCTGTGGCGGCTCGGCGCCCTTGACTGGGGACCCCAAACGCGCCGCAAAGCTCGTTAGGAGCTGTAGGGACTCTTATGAAATGGTCGATTACCAAACCGCAACTGACCATGCCGATGACGAACACGGCTCCGGAGCCGTTTGAAGAGAACGTTCGCAAGAGTCTGATCCTCGCCCGCCTTCAGGACCTTGTAGCTTGGGGCCGCAAGAATTCCATCTGGCCCTTCGCCTTTGGACTTTCGTGCTGCTTCGTTGAAATGGCCACCAGCATTACCAGCCGCTACGACATCTCGCGCTTTGGAGCCGAAGTCATCCGCGGGACTCCCCGGGAAGCTGACTTGATGGTGATTGCAGGAACTCCCTTCATCAAAATGGCGCCCGTCATTCAGCGGCTGTATGAACAGATGATGGAGCCGCGCTGGGTCATCTCGATGGGTTCTTGCGCTAATTCGGGCGGTATGTATGACATCTACAGCGTTGTTCAGGGCGTGGATAAATTTCTTCCGGTGGACGTTTACGTTCCCGGTTGTCCGCCTCGTCCGGACGCATTTCTGGAAGGCGTAACGTTGTTGAGCAAGCTGGTGGGCACGGAGCGTCGCCCGCTAAGCTGGGTGGTGGGGCCGCAGGGCGTTGAACATGCTCCCATGCCTTCCCAGCGTGACATGAAGCGGAGCGAAAGGCAGACAGCCACCCGGTTACGTCCGCCCAATGAGATATAAATCGCGCAACCTATGATCGCAAACGCAACCATCCTTCAGGAGCTTCAGGACAAGTTTGGCGAGGCTTTCATTGCTCCGCATGCCGCCCGCGACCAGGTGCCCACGTTTTGGGCGTCCAAAGAAAAAGTTCACGAAATTATCGAATACCTCAAGAACGAAGCTGCCCGGCCCTATCGCATGCTCTATGACATCACGGCCACCGACGACCGTGTGCGACAGCATCGCCAGGGACTGCCGGCGGGCGACTTTACGGTTATCTACCATCTGCTTTCCTTCGAGCGAAACGAATACATACGCATCAAGGTTCCACTGAAGGAAAATTCCCTCAGCCTGCCCACCATCACCGATGTCTGGCCCGCGGCCAACTGGTACGAGCGGGAAGTCTGGGACATGTTTGGGATTAAGTTTGACGGGCACCCGTTCCTGGCCCGCATTCTTATGCCGAAAACCTGGGTCGGGCATCCCCTGCGCAAGGACCATCCAGCTCGCGGAACGGAAATGGGTCCCTTCAGCCAGAGCCATGAAAAGGAAGAGGCTGAGCAGGAGGCGATGCGGTTCCGGCCGGAAGAATGGGGAATGAAGCGCGGCGAAGATGGCACGGACTTTATTTTCCTGAACGTGGGCCCGCAGCATCCTGGAACCCATGGTGTCATTCGCATCGCGGTGCAGCTTGATGGCGAGCAGATCGTCGATTGCGTTCCGGAGATCGGGTTCCACCATCGGGGCGCGGAAAAGATGGGTGAGCGCCAGACCTGGCACACCTACATACCTTACACCGACCGCATCGACTATCTCGGCGGAGTCGTCAACGAGCTTGCCTACCTGGTGGCGTTTGAGAAGCTGGCGGGAATCAAAGTCCCGCCGCGCGGGCAGGTGATCCGCGTGATGATGACTGAGCTGTTCCGGATCATCAGCCACCTGGTGTGGTATGGCACGTTCGCCCAGGATGTGGGCCAGATGTCGCCCGTGTTTTATTGTTTCAACGACCGTGAACGCGCCTTCGACATCATTGAAGCGGTTTGCGGCGCTCGGATGCATCCAGTCTGGTTTCGGATCGGCGGAACTTCGCAGGACCTCCCGGACGGCTGGGAGGGGATGTTCCGCGATTTCCTGAAATATCTGCCGCCCCGCCTGGTGGAATATGACCAGGTGGTGATGAAAAACGGGATTTTTAAGGCGCGGACCCAGGGCGTGGGCGTTATGACAGTGGATCAGGCGATTGAATGGGGCGTGACCGGTCCCATGCTGCGGGCCGCTGGTATGGATTGGGACTTTCGGAAGAAGCAGCCCTATTCCGGCTATGAGAAGTTCGAATTTGACATTCCGACGGGCACGCACGGCGATTGTTATGACCGCGCCGTGGTCCACGTCGAGGAAATGCGCCAGAGCCTCCGGATTATCGAACAGTGTGTGAACAACATGCCGTCTGGTCCGTACAAGTCAGATCATCCGCTGGCTATTCCGCCCATCAAAGAAAACACAATGCACGACATTGAGACCCTGATCACGCACTTCCTGGGCGTCAGTTGGGGCCCGGTCGTGCCGCCGGGCGAAGCGCTCGGAGCAATTGAGGCGGCCAAGGGGAATAACGGCTATTACCTGGTGAGTGACGGCAGCACCTACTCTTACCGCACCCGAATTCGCGCCCCGTCGTTCGCCCACATGCAGACACTTCCTTTTCAGTGTCGCGGGCTGCTGGTTTCAGACCTGCTCGCGATTCTGGGGAGCATTGATTTCGTCCTGGCGGACATCGACCGATAAGGAGCTTGATAAAGGTGTTAAGTCCTGAGGAGCGGCAGGAGATCGAAGGCGAGTTCGAACACTACCCGGACAAGCGCGCCCTGACCATTGATGCGATGAGGATCGTCCAGAAACATCGGGGTTGGGTCTCCGACGATGCCCTCAAAGACATTTCTGAGGTTCTGGAGGTCCCGGTCAGCGAGCTGGACAGCGTGGCCACATTTTATAACCTGATCTTCCGCCAACCAGTCGGACGGCACGTGATTATGGTCTGCGACAGCATCAGTTGCTGGGTGATGGGGTATGACCGTCTGCGGGAACATCTGACCAGCCGCCTGGGTATCAAGATGGGTGAGACAACCCCGGACGGGCGGTTTACGCTGCTTCCCATTGTGTGCCTGGGCACTTGCGATCATGCTCCGGCGATGATGGTGGACCAGGATTTGCACCGGGATCTGGACGCGGAAAAGATCGACGGAATACTCGAGCAGTACAAGTAGAACCGAAATGGAGAAAGTTCTCACAAGGGATGTTCCAGCCGACGGCTCGGCTTTTGATATTCAGCAGTACGAGCGGGCGGGTGGATATCAAGGCGCACGCAAAGCGCTGAAAATGGCGCCTAAGGAAGTCATCGAGTTCATCAAGCAGTCGAGCTTGCGCGGCCGCGGGGGCGCGGGTTTTCCGACCGGGTTGAAGTGGAGCTTTGTTCCTACCGGGGCGGATGCTCCTCATCCCAAGTACCTGTGTTGCAACGCCGATGAAATGGAGCCGGGCACGTTTAAAGATCGCCTGCTCATGGAATCGACGCCACACCAGTTGATTGAAGGGATGATCTGTGCCGCGCGTGCCATCGAGGCCGATGTCGCTTACATCTTCCTGCGCGGGGAGTACGTGCTCTCAGCGGAGCGCCTGGCGAAAGCGCTGGCGGAGGCTTACGAGCACAACTACCTGGGCAGGAATATTCTGGGTTCCGGTTACAGCCTGGAAATGCGCGTCCACATGAGCGGCGGGCGATATATGTGCGGCGAGGAAACGGGATTGTTGAACGCGCTAGAAGGCAAACGCGCCAACCCGCGCACCAAGCCACCATTCCCCCAGATCTCGGGCCTGTTCGGCAAACCGACCATTGTGCAGAACGTTGAAACCCTCTGCAACATCCATCACATCATTAACAACGGCCCCGCATGGTTTAAGGCTCTAAGCAAGTCTGAAGACGGCGGCACAAAGCTCTATGGCGCCAGCGGCAAGGTGAAGCGTCCCGGCTTGTGGGAACTACCCATGGGAACCACGATCCGCGAGATTCTGGAAGAGCATGCCGGTGGGATGAAAGAAGGTTTGAGGTTCCGGGGGTTGCTGCCCGGAGGCGCGTCCACGGACTTTCTGGTTGAAGAACACCTTGATGTGAAGATGGACTTTACGGAAGTTCAGAAGGTGGGCAGCCGCATGGGCACAGGAACCATGATCGTAATGGATGACCGGACGTGCCCGGTGGGGTTCGTGAAGAACCTAGAACACTTTTTTGCGCAGGAGTCCTGCGGCTGGTGTACGCCTTGCTGGAGCGGACTTTCGTGGGCGGAGAAAATGTTGAACAGCATCGAGGAGGGCCAGGGCCAGGCATCCGACTTTGACAGGCTGGCTTTCGTCTGCCGGATGGCTGCTCCCGGCAACACATTTTGCGCTCTTGCTCCCGGCGCGGTCGAACCGTTGCAGAGCGCGCTGAAGTATTTCCGCGAGGATTTTGAGCAGCATATCCGGGAAAAACGGTGTCCTTGGAGATAGCGGTGGCGAAGATCTGGGTGGATGACAATTGGTACGAAGTGAGCCCGGACCAGAGCCTGCTTCAGGTTTGCCTGGAGCTGGGGTTTGATCTTCCTTACTTCTGCTGGCATCCCGCGCTGGGCTCGGTCGGCGCCTGCCGCCAGTGTGCCGTCAAGCAGTTCAGGGATGAGAACGACACCCGCGGCCGCATCGTCATGTCCTGCATGACGCCCGCTGCCGAAGGCACCCGTATCTCGATCAAAGACTCGGATGCGGCAGGTTTTCGCGCGGGGGTGATCGAAGGCCTGATGTTGAATCATCCGCATGATTGCCCTGTTTGCGACGAGGGAGGCGAGTGCCACCTTCAGGACATGACCGTGATGACCGGCCACAATTATCGCCGGACGCCTTATTTCAAACGCACCTTCCGCAATCAGTATCTGGGCCCCCTGATCAATCATGAGATGAACCGCTGCATCCAGTGCTACCGGTGTGTCCGCTACTACCGGGAATATGCCGGCGGGATGGATTTGCAGGTATTCGGATTGCGCGACATCACCTATTTCGGGCGGCAGGAAGACGGAATCCTGGAAAGCGAGTTTGCCGGCAACCTGGTTGAAATCTGTCCCACGGGGGTCTTTACAGACGAGACGCTGAAGCAACATTACACCCGCAAGTGGGATCTGCAGATGTCTCCCTCGGTGTGTGTCCATTGCGGGGTTGGATGCAGCACTTCGGCTGGCGAGCGCTACGGAATGCTGCGCCGCATCGTCAACCGCTACAACGGCGAAGTAAATGGCTATTTTCTTTGCGACCGCGGGCGATTCGGCTACGAATATGTCAATAGCGAACAGCGGGTGCGCCAAACGCTCTCCCGCCAGGACGGCAAGCTGAAGCCGGTGCCCCGGATCAAGGCGATTGAGCAACTGAGCGAGATCCTGAAAGGCAACAGAAAGGTGATTGGAATCGGGTCGCCAAGGGCGTCGCTCGAATCCAACTTTGCGCTCCGGACGCTTGTGGGGCCGGAGCACTTCTTTAACGGGTTATCCGATGAATCTTCCCATCTGGTTTCGACGATGGTGGAGATTCTGCGACAGGGGCCGGCGCGGTCGCCGTCGCTCCGCGAGATCGAGAATTCCGATGCCGTTGTCGTCCTGGGCGAAGACGTCAGCAACACGGCTCCCAGAATAGCCCTGGCGCTCCGGCAGTCGGTCCGGCAGCAGCCGATGGAAATGACCGACAAGCTGAAGATTCCCCGCTGGCTTGATCATGCGGTCCGCGAGGCGGTCCAGCATGAGACCGGGCCTTTGTTTATTGCCACGCCCAATGTTACCCGGCTGGATGATATAGCAACTGATAAGTATCGCGCTGCTCCGGAGGACCTTGCGCGGCTCGGCTTTGCCGTGGCCCATGCGATTGATTCTGAAGCGCCGCCCGCTCCCGAGCTTTCAGAAAATGCTCGGCAGATGGCGGAGCGCATCGCGCAGGCGCTCAAGGCTGCCAAACGCCCGCTGGTCATTGCCGGCTCCAGCTTGAATAGCGAGGCCGTCATCCACGCGGCGGCGAACGTGGCAAGGGCGCTCGTTAAGCAAGGCAAAACAGTGGGGCTGAGCTTCACCATGCCGGAGGTGAACAGCCTTGGCACTGCCCTATTGGGCGGAGGCAATCTGAGCGCGGCCTTCAAAGCGGTCGAGGATGGGACCGCGGACACCGTTATCATCCTCGAGAACGATCTTTACCGCAGAGCTCCAGCCCCGGTGGTGGACGACCTGATGCAGGCGGTCCGGCACATGGTTGTTCTCGATCATCTCATGACGCCGACAGCCTCCAAGTCCGAGTTTGTGCTGCCCGCGGGCGCTTTTGCGGAATCCGACGGCACCGTTGTCAACAACGAGGGACGCGCTCAAAGGTTTTTCCAGGCGTATGTTCCGGGAGGCGATATTCAGGAAAGCTGGCGCTGGCTCATCGATTTGATGAAGGTGGCCGGCAATGCTCAGGCATCCTCCTGGAGCGCGCTGGACGATCTGGTAGCGGCCACGGCGGGTGCTGTGCCAGCGCTCGAAAGAATTACCGAGGCGGCGCCTTCTTCAAAATTTCGCATGAAGAATGAAAAGGTTCCGCGCGAGCCACACCGATACAGCGGCCGAACGGCCATGCTGGCCAACATCCAGGTCAGCGAACCGAAACCGCCCTCGGACCCCGATTCCGCGCTGGCCTTTTCTATGGAAGGCACCCCCACCCAGCCGCCAGGTTCGCTGACGCCTTTCTTCTGGGCCCCCGGCTGGAATTCCATCCAGTCGGTAAACAAATTCCAGAGTGAGATTAACGGTGCGCTCCGCGGCGGCGACCCGGGAGTTCGGCTGATCGAGCCACCGCAGGGCGGCAGCGCGTTGTATTTCTCGGGGCCGCAAAAATCTTTTGAGCCTCGCGCTGATGAATGGCTGCTGGTACCGCTTTATCACGTGTTTGGTTCCGAGGAATTGAGCAGCCAGTCGCCCGCGATCGCACAATTGGCGCCCAAGCCCTACGTTGCGCTCAACGCCGCAGACGCCAGGCGGCTGCAATTGGCGGACGGTGCTGAGGTTCAGTTGAGCCTGGCCGGGAATTCCCACAAGCTCCCGGTGGTGGTTCAGCCTGATCTGCCAAACGGGATTGCAGGCGTTCCGGCAGGTTTGGTCCTGCCGGCGGGGACGGGCCTGCCAGCCTGGGCCAGATTTTCACGACCATGAACGAGACGATCTATTACATCATCGTTGTTTTCGTTGTCCTGATGATTCCTTTGAATCTGGCGGCATTCCTGATCTGGCTGGAGCGGCGGTTGCTCGCACTCTGGCAGGACCGCTACGGTCCCAATCGCGTGGGGCCGTTCGGGCTGCTTCAATCCCTTGCCGACATGATCAAGATCTTTTTCAAGGAGGACTGGATCCCGCCTTTCGCAGACAAGGCAGTCTTTGTGCTGGCGCCCGCCATCATCGTGGTGACGGTCCTGCTGACGTTTGCGGTAATTCCTTTTGCGCCGACTTTTGTGGTGGCCGACCTGAATATCGGCGTGCTGTTCTTCCTCGGGCTGTCGTCCCTGGGCGTGTACAGCGTGGTACTCGCGGGCTGGTCGTCGGACAGCAAGTATTCGCTGCTGGGAGGATTGCGCGCCTCGGCTCAGATGCTGAGTTACGAAGTCTTCATGGGACTGGCCATGATGGGCACTGTGGTGATGGCCGGCTCTTTCAACCTGTCGGACATTGTCGAGGCCCAGCGCCATCTATGGTTTGTCATCCCGCAGTTCCTTGGCTTCGTGCTGTTCTTTATCGCCGGCATCGCCGAAACCCGCCGCCTGCCGTTTGATCTGCCGGAAGCGGAGAGCGAACTGGTGGCGGGCTTCCATTCGGAGTATTCCGGAATGAAGTTCGGCATGTTTTTCGTCGGCGAATACATGGGAATCATCCTGATTTCCTGCATGATTACACTGCTGTATCTGGGCGGCTGGCTGGGGCCGTGGCTTCCGTCTGGACTCTGGTTCGCGATAAAGGTTTTTCTGCTGATTTGCTTCTTCATCCTGTTGCGGGCTGCTCTGCCCAGGCCCAGATTTGACCAACTGATGTCCTGGGGATGGAAAATTATGCTGCCGCTGGCGCTGGCGAATCTGCTGGTGACGGGGGCGCTTGTGCTTGCCTTCAGGTAGCGAGGCAAGGCTGCTGTTCGATGGAGTCGTTTCGATGCTGAGTGTCCTAAGATCGCTTTGGTATGTGCTTCTGCACACCTTTCAGCGGCGGGTGACCGTCCAGTACCCTGAGCAGAAGCCGTACCTCCCTCCACGGCACAAGGGCCGCATTATTCTGAGCCGTGATCCCGATGGCGGTGAACGCTGCGTTGCCTGTTATCTTTGCGCCGTGGCTTGCCCGGTGGATTGCATATCGCTGCAGGCGACTGAAGACGAGAATGGGCGCCGCTATCCGGATTTTTTCCGGATCAACTTTTCGCGATGCATCTTCTGCGGTTACTGCGAGGAGGCGTGCCCCACCTACGCCATCCAGTTGACCCCGGATTTCGAGATGGGTGAGTACAACCGGCAGAACATGGTTTACGAGAAAGAGGATTTGCTGATCAGCGGAGAAGGCAAGTATCACGGCTATAATTTCTGGCGTGTTGCGGGTGTCAAGATTGGCGGGAAAGACAAGGGAGAAGCAGAAAGAGAAGCCCCGCCGGTGGACCTCCGCCGCCTGATGCCCTGAGCTCCAGGTTATGGAAATTGTTTTCTACATTGCGGCCATTGTAGCCATTGCCTCGACCATTATGGCCATCACGCGCCTAAACCCTGTGCACGCGCTGCTTTACCTGATTCTCTCGCTGCTGTCGGTCGCTATCATTTTTTATGTCTTCGGCGCGCCCTTTGTTGCCGCGCTGGAAGTCATCATCTATGCCGGCGCCATCATGGTGCTGTTCGTGTTCGTCGTCATGATGCTGAATCTGGGCCAAAGAGCCGCTGATATGGAGCGGCAATGGCAGCGCGGAAGTATGTGGATCGGCCCATCGATCCTGGCGCTGATTCTGATTGCGGAGGTCGCCTACCTGGTTGCCAGCCCGGGAATGGCGGCCTACGGCACCGCAGCTATCGAGCCGAAACAGGTGGGCATCGTTCTGTTCGGCCCTTATCTGATTGGAGTGGAACTGGCGTCGATGTTGCTGCTGGGAGCTCTCGTGGGAGCGTACCACCTGGGCAGGCGTACACCGGAGAAAACGGAGAAGTAGGATGGCATCGGTACCCATGCATCAGGGACTGCTTCTGGCGGGCATCTTGTTCTCGCTGGGACTGCTGGGCTTGCTGGTGCGGCGGAACGTGGTCTTCACGCTGATGTCGCTCGAGATCATGCTGAACGCCGCCGGCCTGGCCTTCGTGGTAGCCGGCGCCCGATGGGGCCAGGCGGATGGCCAGATCGTGTTCATGTTTATTCTCACCATGGCAGCCGCTGAAGTCTCCGTGGGACTTGCGCTGGTCCTCAGGATCTATCACAGATTTAAGACGCTGGATACTGATGCTGTGAGCGAGATGAGAGGATAACGTGCTCCACCTGTTGTGGCTGATCCCTGCGTTCCCGCTTGCCAGCTTTGTGGTTCTGGCAACTCTGGGGAAACGTATGCCCCGGAGGATGGTCCCGGTTCTTGGCGCGGGATCGGTCGGGCTGTCAGCCATCGTGTCGATCATCATCACGGTCAACTTCCTCAGCTCTCCCCCGCCGGGTAACCATTTTACGCAGCTCCTCTGGACCTGGATCGACGTAGGCGGGTTCCGGCCGGAGATCGCCTTCTATCTCGACTCGCTTTCGCTGCTGATGACTCTGGTGGTCACCTTTGTTGGCTTCCTGATTCATTTCTATTCAGGGGAGTTCATGGAGGAAGATGAAGGGTACAGCCGCTTCTTCGCCTACATGAACCTGTTTGTCGCCTCGATGTGCATCCTGCTGCTGGGATCAAACCTTCTGCTCCTGTTCATGGGCTGGGAGGGTGTCGGCCTGTGCAGCTACCTCCTGATAGGTTTCTGGTACAGAGATCCGGTGAACGGTCTCGCGGCGCGGAAAGCCTTTATCGTTACGCGCGTCGGCGATACGGCTATGACCATCGGGCTCTTCCTCCTGTTTGCCAACCTTGGGACCTTAGACATTCAGGAACTCATGCACCGGGCGCTGGCGCAATGGCCGATGGGGTCAGTTCTGCCCGTCGCGGCCGGATTGCTGCTGCTCGGCGGCGCCGTTGGCAAATCAGCGCAGCTTCCTCTGCAAACCTGGTTGCCGGACGCCATGGCAGGCCCCACACCTACCAGCGCTCTGATCCACGCCGCCACCATGGTGACTGCCGGGGTCTACCTGATTGCCCGTACCCATGTGCTGTTCTCTCTGGCTCCTGCCGCGCAGCTTGCGGTAGCCGTGGTGGGCGCGGCAACGCTGATCCTGGCAGGGTTCAGCGCGATCACGCAATCGGACATCAAGCGCGTGCTCGCGTATTCCACAGTCAGCCAGATCGGGTATATGTTCCTCGCCCTGGGAGTTGGCGCCTGGTCGGCGGCGATCTTCCACTTCATGACGCACGCCTTTTTCAAGGCTCTGCTCTTCCTCGGCGCCGGGGTCATCATCGAGTCTCTCCACCACGAGCACAGCATCTTCAAGATGGGCGGCCTTCGCAAGGAAATGCCCGTGGCTTTCTGGACCTTCCTGGCTGCGGGCTGTTCGCTGGCTGGCCTGCCGTTGATCACCGCCGGTTTCTACAGCAAGGGCCTGATCATCTGGGAGACGTGGTCGTCCACGCGCGGCAGCGCCGCGTTGTGGGTGGCGGCCGTTTTCGGTGTCCTGCTGACCTCGCTTTACACTTTCCGCCTTATCTTCCTGGTGTTCTTCGGCGAAAAGAAGACTCAGATCCACAAGCGTCCCGGCTTCAGAATGATGATGCCTTGCGTTGTGCTGGCAATCCTGTCGGTGCTTGGCGGTTACGTTGAGGCGCCCGTGTTCTTCGGGAACGTCCACCCGTTCAGCGAATTCATGCAACTGGCGCTGCCACCTGCCACGGAAGGCCCCCTGCGCGGAATGTCTGAAATCGTTTCAGAATCTCTGGTGACGGTCGCTTTCCTGATCGGCCTCTACGTCGCCTACCTTTTCTTTGTCCGGAAGCGCGAGTATGCGGAGGCGATTACAACGCCCGCGATCGCGAAGTCGCTTCACCGGTTCTGGTATACCGATTGGGGAATGGACTGGCTCTATGAAAGAGTTTTCGTCCGCCCCATCCTCTGGTTCGCACGCGTCGACAAGAGCGACGTTGTGGATTACATTTACTCGGGAATCGCCCTGGTCACGGAGCTTCTATTCCACGGTGTACGGAAAACTGAAACCGGCCGCATGCGGTGGTACGCGGCAGGAATCGCGGCTGGTTCTATCATCTTTCTGGCGGTTGTGTTGTTCCTATGATTCTAGTCTGGCTCATCGCGATTTTGCTCGTGGCCGGCATTCTCGCCGAGATAAGCGGGCGCATCAGCACGCTCTGGCCGAGGGTCATTTCGTTGGCTGCCGTCATCCTCGATTTTGCGATTGCCCTGGTCCTGTGGCGGGGGCATTCCGCCGAGATCACCCTCGCCACTCAGAACGAGTGGTTCAAAGAGGTCGACTGGTCATGGGTTCCTCAGTACGGCATCCATTTCCACCTGGCGATGGACGGGCTGAGCCTTCTGATGATTGTGCTCACCTTCCTCCTGGGTATTATGTCAGTGCTGGCTTCCTGGAATGAGATTCAGGAAGGAGTCGGCTTTTTCCACCTCAACCTGATGTGGATCCTGGCTGGCATTGTGGGCGTCTTTCTCTCGGTGGACCTCTTCCTGTTTTACTTCATGTGGGAACTGATGTTGGTGCCCATGTACTTCCTGATCGCGATCTGGGGTCACGAGCGCCGCATCTATGCCGCCGTCAAATTCTTCATCTTTACTCAGATCAGCGGCCTGTTGATGCTGATCGCCATCCTGACGCTTTACTTCATCCATCATAGCGTTACCGGCGTTTATAGTTATGAGTATAAGGATCTGCTGGGCACCGCGCTGACACCTCACACAGCCATGCTGTTGATGCTGGGTTTCTTTATTGCCTTCGCGGTCAAGCTGCCCATGTTTCCTTTCCATACCTGGCTGCCGGATGCTCACACCGAGGCGCCGACGGCCGGCAGCGTAATCCTGGCCGGACTGCTGCTGAAAACCGGAGCCTACGGAATGCTGCGCTTCGTGGTGCCGCTGTTCCCCGGAGCGGCGCATCAGTTCGCTCCTATTGCCATGCTGCTGGGAGTGATTGGAATTATCTACGGTTCTGTTCTGGCCTTTGGTCAGACGGACCTGAAGCGGCTCGTGGCCTACACGAGCGTCAGTCACCTGGGATTCGCTCTGGTCGGCATATTCGCCTGGAATCCCATTGCGCTCCAGGGAGTGCTGATCGTTATGATCGCTCATGGCATCAGCACGGGCGCGCTGTTCATGCTGGTCGGCGGATTGCAGGAGCGGACCCACACGCGAGAGATGGATCGCCTGCGCGGGCTTTGGGCTACTGTTCCGGTGATGAGCGGCGTTGTCATGTTCTTCGCCATTGCATCCATCGGCCTGCCCGGTCTGGGAGATTTTGTGGGAGAGTTCCTTACTCTGCTGGGAACTTATCGGGTGAGCCTTGGCGTGACGGTGGCGGCGGTGATCGGAATCCTGATCTCCACGCTATATGCGCTGAAGGTAATCCAGCGCGCGTTCCATGGACCAAATGCCCATGTTTGGTCATTGCCTGACCTCGGGAAACGCGAATTGCTGATGATGATTCCGATGATGCTGATCCTGCTCTGGATTGGACTTTATCCGCAGCCGCTCTTCCGAACCTTTGAGCCGGCCATGCGCAAGCTGCAGCAGTATGCCGCTCCGCAGCCGGTGTTAACAGCCGTGCCGGAGACGCATCAGTTGTCGTACGACCAGAACGGCCTTCCAGGAATAAACCGGAGATGAACCTTGAACGCCACTGATCTTATCGCGATGCTTCCCCTATTGGTGGTGACCGCGGCGGCGGTTGTGGTGATGGTGGCGATCTGCATCCGGAGGAGCCATCTTCTGGCCGTGTGGCTGACCGCTGCGGGCCTGATTGTGGCTTTCGTGTCGCTCTGGAAGGCGGCTTCGGTGTCGCCGGCGCAGGTGACGCCGCTGCTGATCATCGACGATTACGCGCTCTTTTACATTGGCCTCATCATCGCCGCCACGCTAGTGACCGTCATTCTCTCCTACGGATATCTGGAAAACCAGCAAGGATACCGCGAAGAGCTTTACGTCCTGATCCTCACAGCGGCGTTGGGCTCATCGGTCATGGTTGCCAGCAATCACTTTGTGTCATTCTTCCTGGGGCTGGAAATCCTGAGCGTTGCGCTTTACGCCATGAACGCCTACGTCTGCAATCGCAAGCTTCCGCTTGAGGCCGGAATCAAATACCTGGTGCTGGCCGCCGTCTCGGCTGCCTTCCTGCTATTCGGTATGGCGCTGATCTACGCGCAGCTCGGCACGCTGCAGTTTGGCCAGATTGCCTCCATGCTGATGGGCGGCATTGCGTACGAGAAATCTCTGATCTATCCGGGTATGGCCTTGATGATCACCGGCATCGGCTTCAAGCTTGCCGTTGTGCCGTTCCACATGTGGACGCCCGACGTTTATGAAGGAGCGCCCGCCCCCGTCACCGCCTTTGTCGCCACCGTTTCGAAGGGCGGCATGGTCGCGTTGCTGCTCAGGTACTTTTATGAGACCGGCGCCTACCGGCTGCACTCGGTGTTCGTGGTTTTCAGCATCATAGCCATCGCTTCCATGATCGCCGGAAACTTGCTGGCGCTGCTTCAGAGCAACGTCAAGCGCATCCTGGCGTATTCGTCGATTGCCCACCTCGGTTACATCCTGGTGGCGTTCCTGGCCGGAGGCAACCGCGCTGCTGAGGCCGTGACGATTTATCTGGTGGCATACTTTGTCACCACGCTTGGCGCGTTTGGAGTGGTCAGCGTCCTTTCCAATGGCGAGCGCGATGCCGACTCAATAGAGGACTACGAAAGCCTGTTCTGGCGCCGGCCGGTTCTGGCAGGGATCTTCACGCTGATGCTGCTCTCGCTTGCTGGAATTCCGCTGACTGCCGGATTCATTGGAAAATTCTTCGTGGTTGCCTCGGGAACTTCTTCCTCACTCTATGGTCTGGTCTTCGTGCTGGTGGTCACCAGCGTTGTGGGCCTCTTTTACTACCTCCGAATCCTGGTTGCCCTGTACAGGTCTCTGGCAGAAACGGCCAAGACCGTGCCCGCCGCACTTCCGTCGCTATCCCGCTCCGGCAGTTTCGTCCTGGCCGGGCTGACCGTACTGCTGGTGTGGATCGGCGTTTATCCTGGGCCGTTTCTGGACATCATCCAGCACGCGGTTTCAACGCTGCGGATTTTCTGATTTATCCAAATTGTAAGTTTTACCCACTGTGCCTATACTGAACAGAAATTGTAGCAAGCCCAAAACTGCTTCATAAATAAATAACCTAGAATCAATAACTTGCTAATTTGAGAATTTTTGTCTGCGAAAACCCCATACGTCCCATTCGGGGCCTTCGGGACGGCGTTGCTAGGCTACTTAATAAGGCCTACGAAGAGCGGGTGCCCGCCGTCTGGAGTGGCAGCGCCCGGTGAAGTCGCCCCCGGTGCGGGCCCAGCGCCGGATTTCGATGTATACTCCCCTTCTCTGATCGACAGGCCTGATGATCGAGGAATTGCGACCATGAATCGAATCCAGCATACTCCGCCTCTCTGACCTTCAGGCCTGATGATAGAGGAAGCGCGACCATGAATCGAGTGCACCGCTGGCTTTGCCGGTCCGCCCGCTGGAAGAAGGCGCTGGAAGAGGCGATCCTTCCCGCAGTCGTCAATGGCATCGATCTTGGCGACAACCTGCTGGAGGTTGGTCCCGGCCCCGGCCTCACCACGGACTGGCTGCGTGTGCGGCTCCCTCAGCTTACCGCTGTTGAAATTGACGGCCAGCTTGCGCGCCGGCTGGCCAACCGGATGCGCGGCGCCAACGTGCGCGTCATTCAAGGCGACGGCGCTGCCCTGCCTTTCAAGGACGATTCTTTTTCCGGCGCCGTGGCCTTCACCATGTTCCACCACGTCCCCTCCGTCGAACTCCAGAACAGGCTGTTCCAGGAAGTCTGCCGCGTCCTCCGCCCCGGCGGCGTGTTTGCCGGCGTGGACAGCGCGGACGGCTGGCTGATGCGCCTGCTCCACATCTCGGACACCCTGGTTCCCGTTGACCCTGCCGCTCTGCCCGCCCGCCTCCAATCCGCCGGCTTCACCTGCATCTCCATCAACACCGATAAGAGCGGCTTTCGCTTTTCTGCCGTTCGCCCATGAGAGGCGAGCCGCAGGCAGAGCTTTGCTGGCTATTGGCCTTTGAGGTAGGGTGTTGTCATTCGGATGGTCACGGCCAGTTCCGGGCTTGGTTTCGGCGTGCAGGAGTAGGCCTTGCCCCCGAGAACACGCGTAGGGGTAGGGCTTGCCCTACCCAAAAAGGGCACGGCAAGCCGTGCCCCTACAAGATACGGATATGGCATTCGATCCGCGCCTGCATCATCGACGATCCATTCGCCTGCCCGGATACGATTACGCAGGAGGCGGCGCGTATTTTGTTACCATTTGCACCCAGGCCAGGAAATGCTTGTTCGGTGAAATCGTGGACGGCAGCATGATCTTGAACGATGCCGGATGGCTTGTTCAGCGAGTCTGGCATGGATTGCCGCAGCGGTTCGGGTCGCTGGTCCTCGACGCATTTCAGATAATGTCCAACCATCTGCACGCGATTTTTTGTTTTGCCGGGACCGGGATTGGAACCGGCCCTGACCTTGGCGACCGGCGCCCCCATTATTCAACCGTGCGCCGCAAACGTCCGAGCGGGGCTTGCCCCGCCCGCGCAAACCGACGTAGGGGTAGGGCTTGCCCTACCCCAAAAGGGCACGGCAAGCCGTGCCCCTACAACCCCGGAGACGCCGCGCCGTAACAGCATGGGCGACGTGGTGGGAGCGTTTAAATCCATCAGCACCATCGCCCTTAACAAATTGGGGTCGCACGCCGGAGCACGCCCTCTGCAGAGGAATTTTTACGAGCACATCATACGCGACGTCCGGGAGCTGGAGATGATTCGGGATTATATCGTTCATAATCCTCAATGCTGGTTGGAAGATCCCGAAAACCCGGATAGGCCGTAGGGGTAGGGCTTGCCCTACCCGCTTGCCCTACCCGCGCGGGTCAAAAGAACACGGCAGAGGTAGGGCCTGCCCTACCCAAAAAGGGCACGGCAAGCCGTGCCCCTGCAAATTGGGCACAAACCGGGGCACGTCGGGCGAGGCGCACGACGAAGAATGAAGACGAACAAAAGCTGGAAAAAAGCGGGAGCTAAGAGAGAGGTCCGCATTTCTTATAGCGCTTAGACACCTTCCAATTTCAACTTGACAATGACCTGTTTGCATGATTTACTGGTTTCTTTCATCGACTTTTTAGTAAAAAACGGGTCAGCGGCCCAGAGTTCTGGAGATGCGGTCGTGGCCTTCCGGGGTATTCTGATTAAAGTTCTGGTAGTCACCACAAAGTCTAAGAGCGCCTCTGCTGTCACAAAGGCCGTCCAAATTCAGGACTTGTCGCTTCGAATGCAAACCGTTCCAATGCCGAACTAGTTGGCAATTGTTTGTAGTTACGAGGACGGGATCCCACGTCGTTAGAAATAGTTTGAAAGCTTCCAAAACAAGAACTTCCATTTACCTTGTTTGCAAGAGGAGGGTCCATGGACAGCCAGCATACGCTAAATTCACAGGCCTTTTTGCGGATAACCGCGTTAGCTTTGGCGAGTATGGCCATATTGCTATGGCATTCGCCTCTGATTTTTGGCCAGGCTGATACCGGGAGCATTTCAGGCACGGTTAAGGATCAAAGTGGCGCTGTAATTCCGGGCGCCAAGGTGACATTGACCAATGAGGGAACCAATGTATCGCGATCAGTCGATACTGATGCGTCTGGTTTCTACGTGTTCTCCCCGGTAAGGGTCGGAAGCTATACAGTGAGTGCATCGCAAACAGGTTTTAGCACCGTAGAACAGCGGAGTGTAGCTGTAAACATTCAACAGAATTCAGTGGTCCCGTTCACCTTAAATCCCGGAACGGTAACACAAACAATTCAGGTTACGAGCCCAGCGCCACTGCTCGAAACCACTGGAGGGGCGGTAAGGCAGGTTGTTGGTGCCAGACAAATCAACGATCTGCCTCTTAACGGAAGAAATTATACATTCCTGGCGCACTTGGTGGCTGGTGTGACGCAGATGCAGCAGGATGATCGAGGGCTTCAAGGTAGCGGTTCATTTGCCGCCAACGGGACTACCTACGCGCAGACCAATTACATCCTCAACGGCATAGACAATAACAACACACAGCCCGATTTAATAGGCGGCAGCACTTATGCGGTTCTTCCACCTATTGACGCTATACAGGAATTCACTGTGCAGACGAGCAATTATAGCGCCGAGTTTGGCAGGGCCGGCGGAGCTGTAGTCAACGCCACTTTGAAATCGGGGACGAATGAGTACCACGGCGACGTGTACGAATTTTTACGGAACGATGCTCTCGACGCTGCTGACTTTTTCGAGAATGCAGGCAATCAACAAAAGAGCGAATACCGACAAAACCAGTTTGGTGTCACATTAGGCGGGCCCCTAAGTATACCTGGGGTTTACAAAGGAAAGGACAAGACGTTTTTCTTTGTGGATTATGAAGGAACCCGAATCCGTCAAGGCCTTCCAGAGGTCGAAACAGTCCCCACCGTAGCAGAAAGGGCGAGTGGTTTCACTGACCTTTCCGACCTTGTTGCCGGCCAGCCGGGCTCTACGGGGTCCGATCTTTTGGGCCGCACATTTTCTCTGGGACAGGTGTTCGATCCCGCTACAACCAGGGCTGTCAATGGGGGACAGGTAGATCCCGTCACAGGCTTGGTTGCATCAGACACAGGATACGTTCGCGACCCGTTTCCTGGTAATTTCATCCCGTCGGATCGAATCGATCCTAACGCTGTTAAGCTGCTCAATCTCTTTCCGCTGCCAACGGCGCCGGGCCTATTCAACAATTACACCGCTAGTCCGGTCATGAAAAGAGATACGAACCGGTTTGACGCGCGCCTTGATGAAAATTTCAGCGACCGTGACCAGACTTTCGTGACCTTCGACTACAACCACACTGGCATGATTAAGCCCCCTCCATTCCCGGGCATTGCGAGCGGCGGCACTGATTTCACACAGGCAAGTGACTCCTTCACAGCCCTTACGGGAGCCTGGAGCGAGACTCACACTTTCTCTCCAACGATGATCAATGAGTTTCGACTTGGCTTCACCCGGCTTATCACCCCCTTTAAGCAATTCGGAGCCGATAATCTGGGCATACCAGAACAGTTTGGCATCCAAGGTATTCCTCAAGTTCCTGGCAACGGCGGACTGCCCACCATGGGCATTGGATTTTACACACGTCTTGGAGTCTGGGGGTTCTTGCCGACTTTTAAGCATAGTAACATTTGGGACATACGCGAGAACCTGACCCGGGTCCAGGGTTCACACACTTTGAAGATGGGATTCGAGTACCAGAACAACTTTATTCCAATTCTTATACCGCCATTCCCGCGTGGTAACTTTGCGTTCGATGGACGTTATACATCAATCCCAGGGGCAAATGAGGACACTACGGGCCCCGCACAATTCCTCTTGATCCCAATTCCGACAACCGTGCCTAACGGGATCGACAACGTGGGAGCAGCCAACCAGGTCAATGCCAGTAATGCCGTAAATACTACCGAAGTTCGGCATTACTATGCTGCGTATTTCCAAGATGATTGGAAGACCACGTCGAAGCTGACTTTGAATCTTGGAATACGGTATGAATATTTCAGTCCCTATCTAAACCGATACAATGCTCAGGCGCTCTTTATTCCGGGACCTCCTTTTGCGGGGGCCCAATACCTGTACCCTATGAGTCGCAAGAATGACCCTACACTTCCGGCCGCGTTTCTTGACACTTTATCGATGGACGGCATCGCATTAAATCTGACCGATAATGTCGCCGGCCAATCCCCCGCTGTCAACTTCGCCCCTCGATTTGGGTTTGCTTATAGCATTACGCCAAAACTGGTGGTTCGCGGAGGTTACGGTATATCTTTTTCAGGAATGCAAATCAGCTCTGGAGGAGACCACTGGGGTACGAATAGTTTTCCATTCCTCTTTAACTACTCATTTACTCCTGCTGACCCGGCGCACCCGATTACACCGGACAACTCGATTGGCCTGTTGGCGAATGGGATGCAGAATATTGCGCTTACACCTTCTGCATTGAAGAGCGGTGCGGGATTTAACTCCATAGGACGGCAATTCGATTTCCCGGAGCCGTATGTTCAGGCGATGAATGTTACCCTGCAATACGCGCTCTCTCCTAACCAGTCAATTCAGGCCGCATATGTAGGGACCTTTGGGCGTCATCTTGAAGTAACCCCCGGTGCAAACCTGGTTTCTGAAATCCTCCCGACCTCCGCCAACGTTAAAGATTATCTTCCCTATCCCGACGTAGCCGAAGGTTTCACTTATGTGGCGTACGGGGCAAGTAGTTACTATCATTCTATGCAGTTGAATTATCAGCGCACGTTCAGCGGCGGGCTCGGAATGCTCGCCAACTATACATGGTCAAAATGTCGCAGCGACGCACGCGACAATCTGGTGAACAGGATTGGCGGATATCGCGCACCCTATCTTCCCGGCTTCGGAATCCAGGGGGATTACGGCCTTTGCGATTTCGACGTTCGCAATATTGTTCATCTGAGCGGTACCTATCAGTTGCCTTTCGGGCAGGGTAAACATTTCTTTTCCAATGCTGGCGGTTTCGCAAACGCAATTTTTGGGGGCTGGGCGGCAAACTGGATATTGACACTTCAAGATGGCATGCCTGTGACCATTCCCTGCACAATATCAACTGCTGCCGAGTTTAATTGCAATGCCTTGTTGGTCCCGGGCGAGGACCCAATTGGCGGAGCACACGATGTTGACCAATGGCTTAATCCGAAGGCCTTCGCCAATCCTGCGCCCGCCACCACTGTCGGCCAAACGGATTACGCACCTTTAGGCGGTGCGCCAACTCAGGCGGCAGGCCCTGGATTTCATCGTTTGGATTTCTCTCTCTTCAAGAACTTTAAGACATCAGAGAGAACGAGTTTGGAGTTTCGTGCAGAGTTTTTCAATGTCACGAATACTCCGAACTTTTCCAATAATTTTTCAACCAATTTCGCGAGTCCCGCTTTTGGGAGGATTACTTCAACGATTGATAGCCCGAACGACCCGCGCCAGATCCAATTTGCGCTGAAGTTCTATTATTGAAAGCTCAAAGCGGGCTCTTCTTGAGCTGTTGACCTTTGTCGAGTAGTCCTAGATAAGGGAGGCCTGAACGACGATGGATTCGTTATCTGACAAGGACTCGCGTAATTTACAGACTTCTCGAAGAGAGTTCTTGAAAAGGTCTGCAGCTACGGTGGCAGCTCCTGCGTTGGCCGGGAGTGGACGGTCCGGAGTTTCAGGCGCGGAAGGACAAGCGGAAAAACCGGGAAAGCCCCCGAATATTCTGATTGTGATAGCAGACCAGTTCCGGTGGGACTGCATTGGCGCCTACGGACTGAATCCGATGGATGTCACGCCGAACCTCGATTCAATTGCGGGGCGGGGGGCTGCTTTCCAGAACGCCGTTACAAATCAACCATGGTGTTCACCCTCGCGCGCTTGCCTCCTTACCGGTCAATATGGGACTGAACACGGCGTGTGGCGCCTGAGTCCGGGGCTGCGGCCTGACGCAACTACTCTGGCCAAGGTGCTACGTGGCCAGGGGTACACAGCCAATTACATCGGTAAGTGGCACCTCGCTCCGCACAGCGTCCATAGCCAGGAAGTCGATCCGCTTGGGAAGAACGGAGTTGGGTATGTCCCACCCGAATACCGTGGGGGATTCCTTGATTTGTGGGAAGCTTCGAACGTCCTCGAAATAACTTCTCACCCATACGAAGGCAACATTTGGGACGCACATGGCAAGGTGATACATTACGAGGGCGTTTACCGCACGGACTACCTCACACAACTTGCTGTCCAGTTTCTCAGGCAAAAACACGAGAAACCATTCCTGCTTGTTGTGTCTCAACTGGAACCCCATGAGCAGAACGATGCTGACCGCCCCGTACCTCCTAAGAAGTACCTGGGAAAGTATGTCAATCCTTTTGTCCCTCATGACTTGAGATCCCTTCCGGGCATGTGGCAGGAGCTCCTTCCCGATTACTACGGGGGCATTAAAGCAATAGACGATTCCGTTGGGGTGCTTTTGAAAACCCTATCAGAGCAGGGGCTGTCTGAAAACACTATTGTTGTGATGTTGAGTGATCATGGTAATCATTTCCTGACCAGGACCTATGCGGAATGGAAATGCACGCCGCATGATAGTTCGATTCACATCCCCCTGCTGATTCAAGGCCCGGGATTCGATCATTCGGGCATGATTCCCGAAGTGGTAAGCATGGTCGACGTTGCTCCATCGCTGTTAGATGCCGTGGGGGTAAAGATTCCTGCCACAATGCAGGGAAGGAGCTTTATGCCAGTTCTCAGATCGGCAGAGGGCAGAAAGTCTTGGCGACAGGAAGCTTTTATCCAGTTCGCCAATTCGGCAATCGGGCGCGCATTGCGCACCGACAAGTGGACCTATTGTGCTATTGATCCCAACAAAGACGGGATGGCCGCTCCAAACAGCAGCACCTACCAGGAATATCAACTCTATGATCTGGCCTCTGATCCCCACCAACTGCTCAATCTGGTTGGTCGGCGGGAAACTGGGAATTGGAACGAATTCAGCAGCCGTTCGGATGTAGCCGAACTACGTGAACGCCTTAAAGAGCGCATCATGGAAGCTGGAGAAGGTAAGCCCGTGGTCACCCAAATTTTAGGAAGGCAGGTGGTGGCTCCGGGACAACCCAACCCTGCAATCTTGCCACCGCCGTACGGGCTTTATCGTTAGAAGACTACGTACGGGGGCTGGCGCAGACCCTGATTTTTTGGGGTCCGCAGAAAAGCCGGGGACCGCATCGGCGGAGGTCCTCGCTACCAACTGAAAAGCAGATTCTTCGGCCAGAAATCGGCCTCAGAATGACGGATGTGGTGCCGTAGTGGCGAGTTTATCTCGCCACGTCTGGGCCTAATGGCGGCGTAAAGCCGCCGCTACAAAACACCCTCACCCGGCCGCGTGCGCGTCCACCCTCTCCCGAAGGGAGAGGGCTTCGGGATTAAACTGAAGCCGGCGCTACGAAACGCCCCTCACCCGCATAGGATTTAAAATTCCAGATTCAAAATTCCAAAAAAGAGCGCTGAAGGATCCGTCGCGCGTTGGCCGGGCTGAAGCCCGGCCCTCCTAAGACGCCCCTCACCCGGACGCTCGCGCGTCCACCCTCTCCCGGAGGGAGAGGGCTTCGGGATTAAGCGCTAAAAAAACGGTCATTCGAGCCAGGCGACGGTGGCCTTGGCTATTTCGGGAACAACCGCGCGGATGCGGTCGCCGCGTCGTACAACAGGAAGTTCGCGGGCTTGCCCCAGGAACGGCAGCATGAAGATCTTGCTTCCGGCGCTTGCCGGGAAGGAGATCTCGACGTTGCGTTCCGGAATCTGTTTTGAAATCTTGCGCGCCTGGAGTCCCTTGAAATTGACGAGGAAGACGTGAATCTTGCCGTCAACTCGCGCCGTCTGGCCGATGACGAAGGGAGAAGCCACAACCTCGACTGCGGGGTCGAGATGGAGTGGTGCGATCACGTCTCTGTCGAAATCGTGCCTGAGCGACTGTACAGTTTGGCCCATTGCAACTCCGCGAGTGTTGGCCTGGTTGAATTCTTTGTTGAGCGCCTGCCAATAGGCCCGGCCAGGGCAGTCCGGAAGATAGATGTACCTGGGTCCGGAATCGCTTGACGACTTCTGCTGGGGATTGCGGATGCCAAGGAACTGATGCAAGGGATTTGACGCGCGCGCCGCGCCTGTCTCATCGCAATGCCCGGACTGGCCGGTGACGATCAAACTGCCTCTGGACTTCGCATAGGACTCGAGCGCGGCCAGCTCTGTCGAGCTGAGGCAGCGAGCGTCCGGCAGGGCGAGCGCCGGCCCGCGAAAATCCGCAAGGGTGCGCGGCGTGACGATCTGAAACTCGCGGTGGGAATGCATCGCGAGCGACATCAGTCCCAGATAGGCAGGAAGGAAGTCGTCACAAAAGTAGTCGCGCGTGCGCGGCGAGAAGTAGACGCCGATCGGGTGAATGGGCGAGCGCGAGTTGTAGAACGTCTGGTCGTGCTGCTCGATCCAGGCAAAAATCTTTTTGCGCATGGCGATGTCGTTGGAGCCGGACATCACGTGGCCGGCAACATCCCAGCAGTTGGTTCCCGCCGCGAGCTGTGAAGCAAAGAGGTTCTGCATCTCCTCGCCGGGGCTGATGCCTTTCTCGCCGTCCCAGGAATAGCTGAGCATCCAAGTGGGCTTTTCGCCGGCAAAGGCGCGGAAGCTGTACATGCCGATCATCCAGTGGAGCCAGTCAACCGCAGTCTTGTCAGCGGCGCGGAAACCTGCGCCCTGCCAGTTGTATTCGTGCGCGATCAGATCGACGACGTCGTAGAGCTGATAGGCGTCCGAGCCGAATTGCGGCGCCCAGAACTCGATGCCCGGATAGATTTCCGCGATGGTCACGGACTTGGGATTGACCGACTTCATGTTGTGGCGGACTTCCTTCATGAACTCGGTGATTGCGGTGATGCGAAAATCAACCCAGCGGCGGAAATTGGCATCGGAGAAATCACCGAGCTTGAGTTGCGTCATGGCGTCGATTCCCGTGCGGCGCTTGAACTCCGCCACGGTGTACTTGTCAAAACTCGACCAGCTTGTCGCCCAGCCCTTGAAGTGAGTCATCCAGTAGGGAATGTCAACGTAGATGCCGTCGATGCCGGTGGAGGCAATCTGGCGAACGCGCTCCATATAAATCCTGCGCCACTGGGGGACGAAAGGACTGACCCAAACGTCTTCATCTCCGTGCTGAACCCAGAACGCGATACCGCCGCCGAATAGCGCCGGCTCGCCTTTGATGTTCCTCTGCACCCAGTCGGGATGATCCTTGTAAAGGGAGTGCTCCGCGCTGGCGGCGTTGCCGGTGATGCATTCGAACCCGGCTACGTAGACAAACGCATAATTCCCAATGGCGTGCGCCTTGTCAGCCACCGCCTTGATCGCCTTCAGCTTTTCGGTGGGATCAAGAAAGCTCTCGTAGCGCCCTTCGACGTCATTGTCGGTCTCGATGCCGAAGACGTGCGTCGCCTGGACATCCTTGATGATCTGGTCAGCGGTGTCGCGGCGCAGCGAGTGTCCCGAGATGCGGACGTAATGCGTCCAAGGCAAAGGTTTCGATGTGGTGGCAGATTGCGCGCCCACTGTTCGAAGCGGTTTGCAAATGATGATGGCCATCCCGGCCACCTGGGCCTGAAGAAACTCGCGTCGTGAAAGCATGACTTCCCTCCTGTTTGGTTACAGATCGTATCATCCGGGGGGCATCTCTGGAAGATGCAGTGACTAGTGAATAGTGATGAGTGGCAAGCGAAGAGGGCAGTGGATAGTGAATAGTGGGGGATGAGAAGGCGATACCGGATTCAAAATTCCAGATTGTAATTCTTCAGATGTGAATTGTCGGTATATAGTTATCAACGGCTTTGGCGGTGATAGGGGTGGCTGCGGGGGAGGAACAATGGCCGAGCAAATGAGTGAACGTTTGGGAGGATTTTCCCGCGCCTTGATGCGCATTCCGGTGCCCTGGGTGTTCGTGCTGGCGTACCTGGCGGGAGTGGGTCTGGAGGCGGTCTGCTTTCAAAGCCACTTTTTTTCGGCCACGCCGCTGATCAGTGAAGTCGGAGCGCTTGTGTTTCTGGCTGGGGCGGGGCTGGCGGCCTGGGGATGGCTGTTGTTTCGCAGGGCGAGGACGACGCGGGTTCCAGGCCGGGCTTCCAGCACGATGGTGATCTGGGGGCCGTACCGCTTTACCCGAAACCCGATGTATCTGGGCCTCACGATTGCATATCTCGGCGAGGCCGGGATTCTTCGCCAGCTTTGGCCGGTGCTGCTGCTGCCGCTCGTTCTGGCGTACCTGAACTGGATTGTGATCCCGGTTGAAGAAGAAAAATTGCGCCAGGTTTTTGGAACGCGATACGAAAAATATCGGGCGCGGGTGGGGCGGTGGGTGTGAAGAGGGCGGCGGCTAGTGAATAGTGAATAGTGATGAGCAAAGAAAAGCATGAAAGCAGTGGTTAGTGAATAGTGACGAGTGGGGAGCAGGCGGCCAGAAGCGATTCAAGATTCAAGAATGAAGAACTCCTCGCGAGACCGGACACCCTAAAAACCGGCCGACTGCGGCAGCCGCCTGCCCGAATCTGATGAAAAGCCGTAGAGTCTCTAAGGAGCGACGGAACCGACAACCTTATAGATGCGCTACCCCGCTTGTGCAGCCTGCAAATCAGTGGTCAGTGATCAGCGATAGGTGACGAGCCGGAGCGGGCGGCTGAGAGCGGGCCACCATTTGCGGCGAGGAAACGCGTGTCACCGGGGCAGGGCCGAAGCGGTGCCACTGGCCGTCCGCTATGGCAGCCGTAAAGGTGTTTGCCGGATTGGTTGCCGGAGAGCGCGGCGCAGGCCGGGCCGCAGCCTGGCGCGTGACCGATGTCTGCCGCGAGCCGAAGTGGTGCCACTGGCCGTCTGCATCCAGGGCGCGGGTTGGCGCCGGCGCCGTTGCCTGGGCATCCTCGTAGTCGGAGTACGCAGAAGGCGACGGGTCAGGCGGATCATAAGCCGCGCCGTACCCGGAGGCGGCGCAATCGTATGGCCCGTAGGGGTAGCAACCGTTGGGCGAGTAGCCGGGATAGTACGAGTAGTAGGGGTATTCGTACCCTGAGTAATAGCCGTAGCCCCAGTCGGGCCAGTAGGCCCACGGCCACCATCCAAAGCCGAAGCTAAAACGAAAGTGGTCCCGGCCCCTGAAGCCGCGCCCAAATCCCCAGCCGCCAAAGCCTCGGTTAAATCCGCCGAAGCCTCCGCGGCCAAAACCACCACGGCCAAAAAATCCTCCGCCAAAACCGCCGCGAGACCAGCCGCGACCGCCGTGGAATCCTCCACCTCCATGGAAACCACCACCGCCTCCGTGGAAGCTTCCGCCACCATGAAATCCGCCGCCATGAAAACCGCCCCCGCCGCCATGAAAACCGCCGCCACTTCGAGCCCAGGCGTTGGTGCCAGCGGCACAGGATGAAATTGCCAGGGACAATAGAAGGATATTCAGACTGCGCATAGGGTCCTCCCGTTTCCACAAGCGTAGCACTGTTTCATGCTGGAACCAAGCGAAAGGGGCGGGACAGTGATTAGTGAATAGTCGGGGAAGGCAAGGCGATTCAAGGATGGCAGACGATCGGCCAGGGAAGAGGCAGTAGGAAATAGGACGTAGGACGGCGACACAGAATGACGAGGCAGTGAATAGTGAGGAGTGGGCCGTCGCGGCGACACCGATCTACTGGGTGCGACTGACAAAGTCAGCCAGGCAGTAGCCCTCGAGCGTGCTTTCGTCCGCGCTGTCAATGTCCGGGAACAGCGTAGGCGGTTCGAGGTCCCTGCCGGGCATCTGGCCTCGCCATACTTCGTAATCGCACACATTGACTTCGCCGCTGTTCATGATCCTGACGTCGGCGTAGATGGTTCGCGGAGTGCCATCGGACAGTGTTTCGCAGGTAAATGCAAATTTCAAGCCGTTGCGGGCGGTGACCTCCGCTCCTTTCAAGAGCAGGGTCGAAGCACGAGCCAGCCTTTTGTCAGCCATCTCAGACCCCCGTGTGGATCAGCCACACCCTTTAAGCTGCTTTTGCTACGATTCTAGCGTGCTGATACCGCACAGTTGTCAGGATTCTGTCTGTGACCTGCAAAGAGTGTGTCGCACTCCGGCAGGTGGGCTGGCGGGCGCTGCGAATTCCGGCGATTGGCGCTTTACCTCGAAAAGCGAGAAGTGGCAGTAGTGGAATACGAATGGGCGGATCGACGGGAGATCAGGTCCTGGTTGGAGGCGTGCGGGCCTGGCGGGGCACGGCTGTGCGGCATTGGCCGCCACTCTATTTTGAAGCTACGGACCTGGAGGCGAGGTAGCGGTGTTCGAGGTCGTCCACTTTGGCCAGGCGGCGGCAGTGGCGCTCTTCACCTGAGAATCGGGCCCCGAGATAGGTTTTAACGAGTTCGCGGGCGAGTTCGGGGCCGATAATCCGGCTGCCGAGTACCAACACGTTCATGTTGTCGTGCTCGACTCCCTGGTGGGCCGAATAGGCGTCGTGGCAGACCGCAGCGCGAATTCCGGGCATCTTGTTGGCCGCCACCGAGACGCCGACGCCGCTGCCGCAGATGAGCACGCCGCGCTCGGCTTTGCCCTCCATGAGGGCTTTGCCGACCGCTTCGGCAAAGTCGGGATAATCGTCGGACGGATCGGCGTGGAGCGCTCCGACGTCCAGAAGGTCGTGACCGAGTTTGCGAATCTCGGCGGCAAGCTCTTCCTTCATCGTAAAGCCGGCGTGGTCGGCACCGATGGCTATTCGCATTTTCTATTCCCCGGGGAAATGCCGCGTACCTCTAATGCGAAGGTCCGCGCTACAGAGTATAGTGCCGCAGACATCGCAAAAGGCGCGATCCCGCAGAGCGGGCCGGCGCCGAGAGCCGCAGACATCGCAAGAGTCGCAACGTCTGCGCCACCCGTCATCCCTAAAAAATCCTTGACCCAAACAACTCGGATGTCTCTCCCCTCGGAGAGGGCTTGTCGTCTCTTTGAGATGGCGCGGGCAAAGCACAAACAGGCCACCGCCCCAGACATCGCAAACAGCGCGATATTTGCGCCACCCGTGTCACTGACTGGGTCGTTTCTCTTTTCGGGTGCGCGGCTTCTTGCGGCCTGGCACCACCAGCGCGTCTGAAGTTGCCCAGCGACCCAGCCGGTAGCTCCGGTTATAGCCTTCCGGCAGGTTGGCGATGGTGACGGTTACCGTCCCGCTGCGGTCGCAGGCGTAGCTTTCCTCCGTCTCCCAGCGATAGCCGTTGGTGAGGTGTCCCACGGTTACCTGGTCCAGCGAGGCATTATCGCGCAGGGCGGGATCGAAGGGAAAGCGGATGTCATCCCAGATGGTGATGTCTCCCGCCGGACGGCCATCATCGGTCAAGTGCGTACACTCGAGATACCGGAAGTGGCCGATGTTGTGGACAGGATAATAGCGCCGCGAATTGAGCAGCGGCGGATCGGACGGGCCGGGCAGCGGCGTGCCCTTGGCAAACAGGGGATCGAAGACGATGCGGTGGCCCGCTTCAGCCTCGCGCCACACGCCGAAATGGCGAGTGAACCGGTCACGCAGAACGTAGCCCTGGGTGGCGTCCGCCTGGATGGCCAGCCCAATGGCCGTGGCAGCTCGCGTGTAAGTCGATCTCCGAACGCGCCGGCCGAAGGTGTCCCGAAGCATGCGGCCAATCAGCGGCAGCTCACTTCCTCCGCCGGTCATGTAGAGCGCTTCCAGTCGCGGCTCCTCGTTCTGGTTAGCGCCGGGGCCGCCGGAAGCAAGGCCCTGCGCCTCCAACAAATCTTCGGTGGCGTGCAGAGTTTCTTCCACAAGGGGCCGGCAGCGCTCATAAAAATCGCTGATGGCCACCGTGACCTGGGGCCACCCGGAACGCACGTTGCCGAGATCGATGACAATGCGGCGCGTGTTCGGGTGCAGGCTCTCCTTTTTCTGGCGGCACTCTTCGTGCAGGCGGAACATCTCGGCCTGCGAGAGGCTGTCCTGGTCGATGACGCTGATCTGGCCTGCTTCGAGAGCGAGCCCGGCGAGGGCTTCGTCAAAATCGTCGCCGCCGAGCGTAGGAATTCCTTCAGAAGCAATCACCACATGCTCGCGCTCATCCAACTCGACCAGCGAGGCATCAAAGGTTCCGCCGCCAAAGTCGTACACGAGGATGCGCATTTTTTCGCTGAACTGATGCGAGCTGCGTTTGTGGTGGCCGAATTCGATGCTGGCGGCCGAGGGCTCGTTCAAAAGGCCCAGCACGTTGAAACCCGCCTGGCGAAAGGCTTCGGCGGTGAGAAAACGCTGGTTGCTGTTGGAGTTTGCGGGCACGCCCAGCATCACGTCAAGGGTCCCCTCGCCGCCGGCCGGCAGCGTGGAGTTTTCGAGCAGCGCCTTTCGGAGGGCCATCGCCAGTTCGTGGAGCAGGTCCCACATGGGGATTTCCTGATCACCAATCTGGACCAGCGTGCCGGGGCCGGCATAATCGAGGCCGCGCTTGAGTGAACGGACGACAGTCCAGCCGGGCTCCTCCTGCGCCGCCCAGGCTTCCCAACCGTACCGCCGCTGATTATCTTTAACGGCTACCAGTGGCGGAAACCATTCGAGCGAGTTTCCGTCCGGCGCTTCGAAGACCACAACAGGATAGTTGCCGCGGTCCACGAAAGCGGCCACAATTCGGGTTGTGCCGAAATCAATACCTAATTTCATTTCTGATTGAACGCCTCCGCCGAACCATTATATCAGGTTGAGAGAAGAGGGAAACGGGGCAGTGCATCGCGAGCAGGGCACCATCTGCATTCGCAGGTTCTGAAACGCAGATATTGCAAAAGGCGCAACGTCTTCGCCACCCGCCGCAATCCCGCAAAGCGGGACGCCAGCCGCGGGGGGACCCTTCGCTGCGCTCAGGGCGACGGTCAATGGAGTGTTAACTCCTTCCTGTACCACGACACTACAGCGGGGAGATCTCTTCGTCTTTTTCGGCGGGTTCTTCGTTGTTCATAAACTGTCTTTCCAGAAAGCGCCGGGCGACATCGCGGCCGCCGAGTCCAAAAGCAATGGCCGTGCCCATCATGACAGCGCCGAAGGCGATGGAAAAGGCGATGAGGACCACCCTGCGGCCCAGGCCGATCTGTTCCAGCGCCATGGTGACAAAGAAGATGATGATGAGCAATCTGACCAGGCTGCTGAGCAGTCTTGCTGAAGGATAGTTGGCATTGGCGGCGGCCAGCAAGGTGGCGCGAGAAAAGAAATTGGCAATCAGCAGACCAATGAACAGGACGAGCATGGCCACAAAAATCTGGGGCAGGAAGAGAAAGAACCTGGAAATCTGCTCACGAAGGGCGCCGATGCCGAGGGCATCGATTCCCAGGACGATAAAAACGATCCAGACCACCCAGAAAATGACCTGGCCCAGGAACTCGACGGGAGGCGGCAGAGCAGCCTTGCGCATCATGAGGGTGAGGCCCGCCGAGTCGCAGTATTTGCGGAAGCTCGCTATGCCGAAAATCCGGCGAACGATCACCTTGAGGACGAGGGCAATCAGAAAGCCTGCCACGATGACGACCAGCATCGAGAGCACCCGCGGCAGGAACAGGGCGAGCGCCGTGAAGAAATTCCCCAGTGTCTGACTCAGAGTGTTGAGAATATAATGTCCCATAATTCACCTCACGCTTTCCGGGTCCACTTCTCCACCAGATAGGGTCGCTGCCTTTCGTACTCCTCGCACAGAAGCTCACGCCTTTTCTCGATCTGCTCGGTGTCTGCGCGCTGGTTTGCCAGGACGACCGAATAGATGCGGCCGCGATAGATAGGCGTCAAGGCCTGGAGAAGATGCTCGCGATTCATGACCGAGTGGTGGTAAGAAGCGGCAAATTCGTAAATGGTCTTCACCCAGAGTTCGTCTGGGAAGTGGAAGGGCTTTTCATTCTGCTGTGAAACTTCCTGAATCTGTCCGAGTGTTTCTCGCGAAAGAATGGATTCCAGTATGGGGGTCAACTGGTTGACGCCGTTCTGGAACATGGTGTGCAGCCTTTTCCTGTTGAAGCGGCGCGGCTCGACTCCGGAGCTGTATTCGAAGCCGAAGACGGGCGCCCGCTGCGGCGCCTCGGTGCGGCGAAGCCAATAATCCTGCTGCGCCTCCATGCAGCGGAACAGCGTATCCAGGGATTCCTGAATGGTGGCGACGACGTTCTGGATGGAGTGGTCCTGGGCGTGGATTTTAGGGCCGAGAAATGACTGGCACAACTTGCGGCCGTCCGCAATCGCCCGAGTGACCATCCAGATTTCGGAATAGGCTCGAACAAAATCTTCATGCCAGACGTCCTGTTCGAGGTAATCGCAGGCGAGCCGGCCGGAGAAGCCAATCTCGCCGCCCACCGGCTCGCGGACTTTGGCGCCGTAAACCGCGCGGATGACCGGCGCGATGATATTGTTGACCAGCATGCCATCGAATTTGTGCCGATGGTAGATGGGTGTGACCATGTCACATTGTTCCTTGTAGATGGGCCGGACCAGCGCTTCAATCCATTCGGGGGAGATGCTCTCGAGGTCGGGCGAGACCACGGCGCAAGCCTTGGCCTGAAGCAGGTCTGCGGCGGCCATAATGGTGCGCCAGGCGCTGCCCCTGCCGTCCACGCCGCCATAGGTGGTGGTGATGCGATGGATGGTGCGGAGCGGGCTTAAAGAAAGGAGGCTGCGAAAGTCCGCGATGGAAGAGCTTCTGACCACGTCCGGGGTTCCGTCCTTGGAGCCGCCGTCGGGGTTGATGAGCACCACGCGCTCGCGGGGAAAGTACTTGACCAGCCCCAACTGGATGGCGTTGACCACCTGTTCGATGGTGCGGCGATTGTTGAAGGTGGGCACGGCGACGAGGATGTCCACCTCGCCCACGGCGGTGAGCTTGCGGATAAACTCGTCGGAGAGAAAAGTTTCCTCGGCCAATGCTGCTCCTTGGGAATCCGTGCCAGCTCTGCCGGCAATCGGATCCCTGGTGTCGTGTTACAGAAACGAGTGTAACACTCGATGACCGTCATCCTGAGTGAACTGCCGTGATCCTGCTCCCGCTCCGCGGACTCAGGATGACAGGCGAAGGGCTCAGCATGACGGCGGGCGATTTATGTGTTTCACCGATCTCGGGAACGCACCGCTAGAACCTGCGCAAACGAAACCAGTAGAATTGGTACGGCCCCAGCGTCAAGAGGTAAGGAAGCTCTCCGATTCGGGGAAACGGACTGCCTCCGAACAGTTCAATGGGGATAAAACCGCGCAGAGCTTTGAGGTCAAGCTCGGCCGCCTGGGCAGTACTCGAGAGGTTGTTGACGATCAGGATGCGCTGGTTTTCCCACTGCCGGATGTAGGCAAGCACCCGGTGATTTTCAGGATCGAGAAATTCGATGCTGCCTCGCCCAAACACCGAGCTTACCTTTCGTAATTTTACGATGCGCCGCATCCAGGACAGCAGGGAATGCTCAAAACGCTGCTGCGACAGTACGTTGACGCCCTGGTAGCCGTAAACGGCGTTTGAGATCAGCGGAGAAAAAAGGCGTTCCGGGTCGGCCATCGAGAAGCCCCCGTTCCACCCTCCATTCCACTGCATCGGCGTGCGGACGCCGTTACGGTCGCCAAGATAGACGTTGTCGCCCATGCCGATTTCATCACCGTAATAGACAATCGGCGTGCCGGGCAGCGAGAGCAGCATTCCGTTCATCAGTTCGATGCGCCGGCGGTCATTATCCAGAAGAGGCGCCAGCCTGCGGCGGATTCCCACATTGAGCTTCATACTCCTGTCCTTGGCGTATTCGTCGTACATGTAGTCGCGTTCCTGGTCCGTTACCATCTCGAGCGTCAGCTCATCGTGGTTGCGAAGAAAGATGCCCCACTGGCAATTCTCGGGAATCTGCGGTGTGCGCTGGAGAATATCGATAATCGGCTTGCGGTCCTCCAGTTTGACGGCCATAAACATCCTGGGCATCAGCGGAAAATGAAACGCCATGTGAAATTCATTGCCGTCCGCGAAATAAGGGCTCAAATCCTGCGGCCACTGGTTGGCTTCCGCCAGGAGCATCCGGTTGGGGAAATTTTCGTCGAGCCGTTTGCGTAGCGTCTTGAGGATTTCGTGGGTTTCGGGAAGGTTTTCGCAATTGGTCCCTTCGCGCTCCACCAGGTAAGGCACCGCATCCAGCCGGAAGCCGTCCACGCCCATCTCCAGCCAGAACTTCATGACGTTCCAGATTTCCTCGCGCACTTCAGGATTGTCATAATTCAGGTCCGGCTGATGGCTGAAGAAGCGGTGCCAGTAGTAAGCCTTGGAGATCGGGTCCCAGGCCCAGTTGGACATTTCCGTGTCCACAAAAATGATGCGCGCGGTGCGGTAACGATCATCCGTGTCACTCCAGACGTACCAGTTGCGATAAGGGTTGTCCGGCGAGCTGCGTGACTGCTGGAACCAGGGGTGCTGGTCCGAAGTGTGATTAACCACCAGCTCGGTGATGACCCTCAAGCCGCGCGAGTGGGCTTGTTCCATGAACAGCTTGAAATCATCCAGGGTCCCGTAGCTGGGATGCACGCTGAGATAATCAGCAATGTCGTATCCGTCATCTTTTAGGGGTGACGGATAAAAGGGGAGAAGCCAGATGGCCGTGGCCCCCAAATCCTGGATGTAATCAAGCTTCTGGGTGAGGCCCCTGAAATCGCCGATGCCGTCGCCATTACTGTCGTGAAAAGCGCGGACGTGGATCTGGTAAATGATGGCATCTTTGTACCATGTCTGGGCAGCATCAGCCTGCCGGTCATCGACGTGATTCACTGACCTCGCCTCAATCCTCAGTTTTCCCGAGCACGCACAGACCGCTGGCGTGACGGGGAGTTAGTATGCCGCAATGAATGCAACGGGCCCGGCCCCATGACATGTTACCAAAATTCTAACCGATTCCGAATTGGCGGCGGCGCGGCGTTGATGAACCGTCAGAGGCCGCAAACGGCCGTTACTGGGGCGGCTGCGTTTGACTAAACTCCGACTTGGGAGTCTTGAGCTGGTCAGCGTCTTGCCGAGCGCGATGGTTGTCAGGCGCCAGAAGCCGAGCTTGTTTGGATTCCTGCTCAGCTTTATCGTTTTCGCCCAAGTGCGTATAAATGGAGGCCAGCAGCGAGTGCAATTCGGAGTTGTCGGGCATGGTATGCCTGGCTTTCAGAGCGTAGGGCAGCGCCTGCTGGTAGTCATTTTTAATCACCCAGTATCGGGCCATCAGGTAATTGCCCACGACTGATTGCGGATAGATTTTCTGCATCCAGATGAGATGGCTGTAAGCGCGCTGCGAGTCGCCCGAAGCCAGATACATTTCCGCCAGATAGCCGTGCGCTTCCCATCGGTGCGGATCGATCCTGGCGGCCTCTTCGAACAGCGAGCGCGCCTCTCCCGTGTTGCCTGCGTCATAAGCATCCTGGCCGCGAATGATCAGGCGGTCTACAGAAACCACAGTCTCCTTTCTTGCGGATTCGGCCGTGCTGATTTGCTGAAATTTCTTCATGTATGCGTCGCCGTTCGCGCGGTCTCCCTGGCGTTGATAAGCGCGGCCAAGCGCATAGTAGATTTCCGGGTAGGAAGCGGCGGAAGGCTCGGCCTGTTTGAGATATTTGATAGCTTCAGCGCTGTCGCGCATGGCGAGACAAGTGTCGCCCAGTTTTAGAAGGAATTCCGGGTTCTCCTTGTCCTGCTGAACGGCAGTGAGAAAAGCCTGTTTGGCAGAGGGCAGATCGCTCTTCTGGTAGTAAGCCTTGCCCAGCGCGAAATAGGCATCGGGATTAACGGGCGATTCCTGAATGCTCTTCCTGTAATGTTGGATGGCCTGGTCCTGCTCGTTCTTGTAGGCGTAAACCCGTCCCAGTTCGTAATTGGTCCGGGCGTTCTCAGGGTCGCGCTGCTCGAGGAGCTTGAGCACCTGAAGCGACTGGTCGGGCTGATCGAGCCGGAAATATACGTCGGCGAGCAGATTCAACCACGAAGTGGCAAGCGGTTGCAGGGAGCCGGCCTGGTTAACGATCGATAAGGCCGCGAGAGCGTGGGTTTTCTGCTTCAGACGGGAATAGATGTTGGCCAGAAAAATGCGATAAACGGGATCGCCGGGCTGGAGACGCACGGCTTCCTTCAGCTCGACGGCTGCGGGCGAGAGCTCACCTGCCTGTGTCAACGCCATGCCTGCGTAGAAATAAGGCTGCGGATCAAGTGGAGAATCCTGTTTGGAGCGATTGAACACGCCGACGGCCTGCTCGTACTTGCCCTTGGAAAGCAACTCAATGCCCTGCTTGAGCAGATCGTTACTGGCGGGCGGAGAGCCTTGCGGCGCGGCGAGACGAGGAAGGGCCGCGCACACAACAATCATCACCGCGAGCCAGAAAGGTGGCAGCTTCTTAACCATCGGTCCAATTTCATCATTGTGCGATGACTGGAGGGACGGTTCAAGGGCCCCGATGGAGCGATGCTCGTCCGAGGCCCTTGGGAGTGGCGCTAAACCTAGAACAACACGTGCAGTGAGAATTGGATCAGGCGAGGCTGGTTCGCCTGAGTTGACAGATCAATCAGGCCGGTTGAACTGTTCGGGTTGTTGTTGGTCGGATGATTGAACACGTTGAAGAAATCCGCGGTGAAGCGAACCTTCAGATGTTCCTTGATGCTGAAGTTCTTGAAAACTGAACCGTCCATGGTAAAAGCGCTCGGACCAAGTATGCTTCCTCTCGCGCTGGGATTATAGAAGTCTCCCGTGGAAGCATCATAACACCCAACCGATCCGTCACTAAACGTCACGTTCGGAATGCCAATCTTGCCGCTGAAACTCCCACTGCAGTCCGGACCGAATGGGGAAACGAATTTCCGGCCGTCTGCTCCGACCAGGTTTGTGAGCGCCGACGTGCCGCCCTGGATGTCCGACGCCTGTGACAAGTCAAGATGGCCTGCAAACCATAATTGCTGCTGATCACCTCCATAATTCATCTTCAGCCGCTGGTCTGACTTCAACCTGGGATTACCTGTCGTCAGCAGACTCGTGTTAACGCTCTGCCAGAAACCGGAATACCAGTTGCCGATAAAGGCGACCTGCCAGCCTCCCACAAGCTGGTTCAAAGCGCCGCCGGAGCCTCCCAGAAACTTCTTGCCTTTGCCGAAGGGGAGGTCAACCAGTCCGTTCCAGCCGTAGTGCTGGACGGGAATGGTCGGCATATTAAAGTAGGCCAAACGCCGGAGTTGGTCAGGCGTCAGGCTAGGCTGTCCGAGAATCACACTGTTTTCGGGAATCAGGCTGCCCCCGCTGCCCCCGGTGCCCGGCGCCCCGCCGCCATTGAGGCTAAAATTGCCGGAGGTAAATCCGCCCACGTCCGTCGTGCTCAGCCCGTGAGCGTAAACGTAATACCACTGGAAGACAATGCCATTGTGGTATTTATGTTCCAGTTGCACCTGAACTGAATTGGAGTTCGATATTCCATTCGTCGCGGCATATCCGTTTCCAAGATTCCATTGCGGATTTGGTCTCAGCAAGTCTCGATTTGTGGGAGGCGCCTGTCCTGTGGTTTCGACATAAGTGACCACCGGCAGGCGGCTGTTGAGTGCAATTCGCCCGTCAAGGTCGCTTCCATGATTCCCAATGTAGCTGAGCCTGAGTGTGGTGCGCAGGGGAAGTTCCCGTTCCAGCGTAATGTTCCAGTTCTGCACTCTGTCGTTCTGCCAATGGCGGCCGTCATAGGGAAAGATGCTCTGGGCGCTCGGTGAGATCTGCACGATGCCGTTCGTGTTGACAGTTGCATTCGGCAGGAAGTTGTCCGCCGAGGGCACACTGGTCAAGGTGTAGTTGAAATCGGGGTTGTTGGGGTCGGTCGGATAACCGAACGGCCCCGGCCCAAAGTAGTCGTTTTCAAACCGCAGGTTCAGCGGAGGATTCGTCCGGGAGGTCTGGAGGATTTGAGACAGCGGCATGGGCCAATAAAAGACGCCATATCCACCTCGGAGCACGGTCTTGTCATTGATCTTGAAGGCCGCGCCCAACCTCGGGCCGAAATTGTTGTTGTCGGGGCTGAACAGGTTGGACGGATATCCATAAGCCGACGCCGTGCTATAGCTCAGTCCTCTCTGGGCCCAAGAGTCCAACACGGACGGCGGTATCCCGGGCAGCGCATTTATAGCGTGGTTGTCCGGAGTAATCACCTGGAAACTGCTAAGGATGGAATCGAGTGGAGCCGTGACGATGCGGTTCTGCTTCTCCGAGTAGGGTGTCCACTTGTCCCACCGTACACCGAGCGAAAGCGTCAGACGCGAGTTCACTCTCCATTTATCATTGACATACCAGGAATAGGTGCCTTGGCGGAAGTAAAAGTAGCCCCGGTTATACTGGTTGGAAAGGAAATCCGGAAGTCCGAGCAGCATGGACGCGAAACCGCTGCCGGTGTCAGTCACGCACTCCCCCACTCCGTCGAACTGGCATGTCCAGGGCTGGTCAAAAGAATGCGAGCCTTGGGCCTGCTGAAGCTCCCGGACGTTATCCTGGTTCTTATGGTAAGCTCCGCCAAATTCAAAGGTGTGCTTCCCTTTCACCCAGGTGAGGTTGTCCTCGACAATGTAGCCAGTAAGGTGTTCGTCTTTCCGGTTGTCCGCATCCCAGCAGAATTCGTCATCGGCGCAGAAGGTGGGCCAGCCGGTGACTCCAAAGGGATTCGGCAGGCCAAGCTGGTCGGCCCAGTCGGTGAAGTCAGCCAGCGTTCCCGAACTGGTGGGCGTCCGCAGGGCGCCGACAATCAGTTGATTCAGCAGGGTGTTTGAAAGTGTCCGGGTGTAGTCCACGTTGACGTTTGTTACGCTGGAGTCTTCGCGCTCAGTGCCAAATCCGTCGGTGGGGCTGATGGGGTTCCCGAAAGCGCCGCCAGCCTGCGTGCTGGACAGTGTGTCACGCGTCCACCTGACTGAGAGTCGATCTTTGGCGCTGAAGTTCTCATCCACCTTGGCGGTTATCTTGGTCTGTCTCTCGAACGTGGGGTAAACGCTGGTCAAATTCTCCGCCACGTAGGGATTGTTCGTGTTGGTGGGTCGCTGCGTGATGGCCGCCATAGCTTTTGCAAAGGGACTGAGCCGGTCGGGCGGGATGATATTCCCCGGGAACGGTTGCCTCACGCCGTTTGCATTCGTTGTAAGAGGGTCATAGATGATAATGGGCGCCTGGTTGGAGGGGTCATAGGCGTTGCTGAGATCGCCATTCCACATGGCATCGGTGGGAACAACGTTGCCGAGATCGGTCTCAGGCAGGTTGTCTTCACGCCCGACCTCCCGAAATCCCTCATACGAGAAGAACCAGAAGGTTTTGTCCTTGCCGTTGTAAAGTCCCGGAATCCAAACCGGACCGCCTGCGTCCCCGCCAAATTCATTGCGGATATCTTTCGGGAAGGGCTCGTCGCCGGCTTGCTGCCGAACGCGCGCCAGCAATCCGCCCGTGTTGTTTCTGTGGGTTTCGAATATTTCCCCATGGAGCTCGTTGGTTCCGCTGCGGGTTTTCAGGATCACGGTCGAGGGGTTGGCGTATTTGGCGTCGCTGCCGCTTGTATCGATCGAGAATTCCTGGATCTCGCCAATGTCGGGTTGCTCGCGAACCATGCCGCCGCCGAACCGGTCGCGCTCCGTGATGCCGTCAAGCTGGATGCCCATCGAGCCGACTTTCATGCCGTTGACGCGAGCGCCGCCAGCGCCGCCCTCGACGCCGGGGGTCAGTTGAAACAGATTGCCAACTGTCCTGCCGTTGAGCGGGAGCTGGTTGATGCGCTGGTAATCCTTGACGTCCCCTACCTGTGTGCCAGTGGTGTTGAGTACGGGCGGGGCGCCAGTAACTTCAACCACGGTTGTGGTGCTGCCGACTTCCAACTGAAAATCGATGGAGGCATTCTGGGAGACTTCAAGCTGCAAATCCCGCGTCCACTGCTTAAAGCCGGTTTTCTGCGCAGTGATCTTGTAGGGACCCGGCGGCAGCGCGCCGATATAGTACACGCCCTGCGCATTGCTTTGGGATCTATAGGTCACGCCAGTGCTGGTGTTGGTTGCGGTTACGTCAACGCCTGGAATGATGCTGCTCGACTGATCCCTGGCCGTTCCGCTGAGAGTGGCGAGACCTGCCTGCGCCCACGCTCGTTGCGAGCCGAACGCCAATACCACGGCCAAAAGCAGCAGCAGGTCCAAAACGCGGCTCCGTAAATTGGTTTCCATGCTCTCCCCCACGAAAAGTTAGTTTCGTAACCTTTGCATCCTGCCTGGCGATGCACTGCCTTTCAGGAAGCACCGCAAAAACTTCGGCGCCGCCGCGACACCCGACCGCATGGCCATGCGGCGGCGCATCTAGCTTTCTTCTCCCCACGACCTGAAACTGTTAGGTTATGCCCCTTCTCACAGCCGATAGGAAACGAGTTTCAAAACCCGACGCGAAATGAAATCCTGCCCGCAACTACCCCACATAAGTAACGTGGTCTGAAGCAAGAGGTACCGGAAAACTTTCGGCTTGTCAAGCACATTCTCCTGAAAACCAGTTCGAAGATGACCTCAGAAACAGCCGTGACCCTTTCTTGCAGGGGCCTAAGGGCTGCCGATACTCCGTCTGCTCCGCCTTACGCAGCCACGGTGAACGGCGTCTCGACCACCTTGCCCGTTGCGACATCGCGAGCCCGGACCTTCCAGCGGCCTGATGGATCATTGAATGCCATCGGTATACTTTCGCGGAAGGGCGTGGCGTGGATTAGAAGATTGCGTGAGTAGAGATCGTAAGTTTTGCCGGATGGATCGTCGATTTCGATCCTGACCACTCGAGCGGTGCCCTCGGGAAGCGGTGCGGCATCGTGGACAGTCAGATTCAGCATGGCGCCCGCTTTAATTTCATTCGGGATATCGAGCCGAAAGTCGGGCAGCGGCTGCGCAGAGCGTGTAAAGACGAGCGGACTCCAGGGATCGAGCGAGGCCTCGAGGCTTTTGATGGATCCCAAATCCTTCCGCTGCCCGACGTCGTAGGTCTGCTTTTCGTCGCTCCAGACAAGCCGGATGCGGGCTGGCTTCTCAACCAGGGAATTGTCGATGCTGCCGGCCCACTCGCGCGCTTCCATGGTGGGAAAGCTGCCCCATCCGCCGTCGTCGAACTGGGGATTGCGGAAGATCGCTACATGCTCGCATCCGCCGTTCGAATAGACCACCACTTCCGTGCCCGGCAGGCGCTTGCCGTCAGCCCCCAGCACGCGCAGGCGCGGAGTGATGGTTGCCAGGCCAAGCACGCTTTCCATAAGCTCCGGCAGGCTGGAGGCCAGGCTGGCCTGGAGGCGCTGATAGGCGTAGGCGGCGATTTCGAGGTTTAGAAAGACCGCCTTCCCCTTGCCGAATGTGTTGAGGATTACAAGCGGGGTGCTGCCGCTTTGCGCCATTGCTTTTCCGGTGCTGGGTTTGATGCCGTTATCGCCGGGCGTCAGCAAATTGAGCTGCTTTCCCTGAAGATCGAGCGAGCCTTGACTGGCCACGCCGCGCGCGGTTCCCGGCCGACCGACGGGAGCAGACGATGGGGTCCTGCTGATGCCGAAAACGTCATCGAGCTGGCCGTGGCCCAGGTCACGTCCATGCTCATTCATGGTGGCATTCCGGTAATCCGCAATCAGCAGGCCGCCGTCGCGGACAAACTGGCGAATCTGCTCCGCCTCCCGCGCGCTGACGGCCAGAGATTGCGGCATGATAAAAGCGCGATATTCGCCGCTCGAGAGCCTTCCGGCTTCGATTTGCGAGCCGGACACAAAGTTGTACTGGCAATCAAGGTCTTCAATAAGCTTGGTCCAGCCGTTCCGGACGGCCGTGATGTGGCTGCCGCGGTCTCCTCCGCTATGCGCCACCCACTGGCGGGCATACTTCAAATTGCTGAGCAGCCAATGCACCTGCATGGAAGGCTGCGAGTAGTGGAGCGCAATGCCGTCGTGCATGCGCCGCGAGTTCACCACCAGCTTCGGAATGCCCTGGTGAAGCTCTTTGAAAAGTTCTGAAAACGTTTCAGCGGCCGGCGTTAAATCGCGCGTCTTTTCGTCTACGAAGCGATAGTTTGTGAGATTGTCATCCCAGATCAGGCTGCCCCGGTGCGCGTGGAAAACTCCCCACCAGATCGGACGCACGGCGCGCTTCTGCTGAATGCGGTCTTCCGCGCTGAGCGGCTTGCCGGGCGTGTACTCGTAGCCGTGGGTTGAGACCATGATCGTCTCCGGCTTGAGCGAGCGGATGACTTCAACGTTGTTGCCGATGTTGTAGGGTTCGATTACATCAACCGCCCGCAGCACCTGCTCATAGTTATACCAGCCGAAGGGAAACGGGCACTGTCCTCCTTCGGTGGCACAGCGGGCATTGGGGTCCTCCGCTTTGCAAACCTGAGCGGCGCGGAGTACCGCATCGGCAAACGTGGCATCCATAAAATTGCGGAAGTCGCACCAGGGAGAGACATTCCATCCGGTGGTGGAGCTGACCTCACCCAGTTCCTTGTAGAAGCGCTTCAAGAAGTCCAGGACCTGGGACCAGGTCTGGAAATTCGTGGGCTTCTGAACGGCTTTCCATCCGGCGCGCCTGCCCCAGCGGTCGTTTGCTTTGGGCAGCGGACCGAGCGCGTCTGACAAGGCCTCCTCGGTCAGAGTGACGATGGAGCGCGTGTCGCGCGCCAGCCCGATAACCGGTTCCCATTCATCGTGCACACTCATCCCGACGCCTTGGGGTTCCGGGAAGCTGGTTCCCCACTGCTTGTTGAGATTGGCGACGCCGCCATACCGGGCGTGGAAGCTGGCGAGAGCAATCGAATCGAAAGCACGGTCCGTGGTGGTGTAGGAGATCATCAGGTCGCGCTCCTGCCACTCGGCGCCGGAGCGCAGACTTGCGTCGTCCCAGCGCGTCATCTCTTTTCCCGCTTGCCATTCTGATTCCACCTGGCCCGGAGTGCCGTACAGATTGCGAAGATACTCGGCAAACTTGATGGTGCAGTGTTCAGAATGGCAAAAATCGTTGGGCTTGATCTGATCGCCCTGGCCCAACTCATCGGCAATGTTGTAAAAGAGCGGGTGAAACGCGCGGTGCTGGCGCACGTAGCGTCGCAGATGTCCGTGGATGTATTCGTCCGTTTTGGGATCGTTCAGACAAGGCTGGCGCACCCAGAGCTTGAGATTATCGCGGTCCTGTTGAACTTTTGCGATAAGCCCTTTCCAGAGCGGCTGGTCCTTGTGGTAAATGGCGAAGACTTCCCACGCCATCTGCTCGACGTAGAAGTTGAAATTGCTGTCCAGAACATTTGAAAAGTCGCCGTCGCGGTAGGCGATGGTGGCGTCCACTCCTGACTGCCGCAGCAGATCGTAAAATCCGTCAGGGTAATGTGCCCAGCTCACCACGTGAAAGTCATCCCACGAATGCGAAGGCGGCGCGAGGAGAAATTTTGCGCCCTCCGCCTGCGGAACGCCGTTCACCTTCAGGCGGATCCAGTTGCAGCAGGTGAGCCCTGAGTCCAGGCGAAGGGAAAAAATTTGAGGACGGTCAATGGATGAGGGCGGCGGAAGAGCCGATCGCGATGCCACGCGGCCGAAGCTGTCGATCCACTCGATTTCTGTGTCGCCGGCCGGCGGCAGGCGGAAATAGATGGAGCCATTCGCCACGCCGCCATGGTCATAAAGATCGTGGTCCAGCGTGAGTCGCGCAACCACAGTAGCCTCACTTGCCTGGAGGCTGGCCTTGTCTGCTGGAGTTCCAACAGACGGCAGGGCCAGCGCGCCTCCGGCGAAGGCTGTGCCGAATGCCGTGCGAAGGAAACTGCGGCGTGACGGCAAGAGGTTTTTTCCCATTGAGCCCTCCAACCCATGAGCAAAATGACATCGCGAAATCGCCGACAGGATACTTAAGGTGTTTTCCGCTGTCAATCGAACATCACGCGAAGTCGTGAAATTTTGCGTAAGCGCGGCGTTGCGGGTTGGGCGGCTGACGGAACATCTTCAGCACGGGGAAGAGCGGCGATGGCCCGAGGCTTCGTACCGGATTCCCATAGTGCCCGCGGCTATTTACCTTTGACGAATTCCACAAAGCCGTGATCGCGCAGGAAGCGAAAATATCCCACAAAGTCGAAGCGGGTGGGACCCATTTCCATTTTTGTGAGGTGGATAACCTGCTCAAGATTTCGCTGGCCGTCGCACCAGTAGAGGGCGGAAATGGGAATGCCGGCCCAGGCGCCGGAGGGATACCCCTGGCGCTGATCGGGCGGAATCTGATCGAGAGGGATGGTCCCAAAGCGCTTGCGCTTGACCACGATCTGGGAGGCAACCGCGGCTTCAGGGTCCGCCTCGGGGATGGGCTGGACGGGAGTCTGAATGCCCAGCAAGCGAGCTCGATCCGCAGCAGCGTCGCGAACGCGCTTGGCCTGGCGATTTCCAAAGTCGACGACTGCTTTCGACAAGGGCGCGATGGAGCCCTGCAACTGCTGGCGCTTTTCAGATGGAGCGAGGCGCAGCACAGAATCAACGGCCTGGGTTTGGCGTCCTACGGTATAGTCGATTTCGTCGAGCGCCTGCTGTAGCAGCCGGCCGAGTTCATCCTGGCTGTCGGCATCAGCAATCCGATCGAGGAAAGGGGAAACAGCATCCAGAATCTGGCGATAGCCGCGGGTCTGGCTGACTCCCGCCAGCCAGGCAGCCTGGGGCGTGCCAGCGTTCGCCAGGTAATAGAGATAAGCTGCCGACACAGTCGAGATATCGCGAAGCGACCTGGAATCCACGCGGTCTGGAGTGTCTTCGCTGTTGTGGTGGGTCTCGACGCCGCTGCCGCTGCAAGCCCAGACGGTGGGAACTCCGATGGTGGGATCGCCGAGATAGCTATCGGTGCCTGTCATGAAGGGGTGCTCATGCCAGAGTCGCTGGATCGCGGAAAAATATTCTTCCGCCACCTTGAGGATAAAAGCGTCGGTGTAAGAGCTGGCGACTTCCGGATTCATATAGAAAGTATATTCCGTTCCCTGCAAGTCGTATTGGCCGGCGGGCGTGTCCAAACACCAGGCGGCGATGGTGCGCTTGATTCGGTCACGATGGTTCGCGATGTACGGCATCGATCCGTACATCTCCGGCATTGCGAGAACCCGGATTGTCCGGCGCGGCCGAGGCAGCTTGCCGGACGCAATCAGGCGATTCAGGGTTGCCATGGCCTCCATCAGGGCTGCCACGCCGGTGGCGTTGTCTTCGGCTCCTTGTTCAGCCGTGTGGCCGAGCGCCAGGACTTCTTCAGGGCCTGTCCCGGGAATCACGCCGGTGGTGTACGGGTAGACTCCCTGGTAATAGCGGCTGTCTACCACGGCCTTGACGCGCACCTTGCCGTTGCGGGCCAGGAGTCCGCGAAGAAGGTCCGCTTCGCGAGGCGTGATCGAGAAGCAGATGAGGGGAGTGCTGCCTTTGATGTAAGCCCATCCGTTGTCGCCCCAGGCATTGACCCACTGGCGGCCGTCCCTCAGGCTGGGATTTTCTGTACCCGTGTTGATGGCACCGAGGGCGTGGGCCTTGGCCAGCGCCCACTTGATTCCGGCCGGATTCTCGTCCGTCAGCGCCAGCTTGCCGCGCAAGTCCATCTGGGCGATCTTCTCCGCGGGCCAGTCTTTTACTTCTACCACCTCGGCCGTGATACCCTCCGGTGGCGTCGGTCCGCTCCATTCACCGAGCGAAGTGGGGACCTTGCGGTAGTCGCACAGAACGCGGAGCTCAGCAGGAACCTGCGGCTCAACGATTTCCAGCGTTGCTTGTTTTACGTCCCACGCCAAAGGCATGGTCCAGAATCCGAACTGTGTGACGCCGTCTGCGGGAGGCGCTCCGATCTCGATCTGCTCGAGTCCGATGTTCTGCATCTGTAGCTTGAGATACTTTGCGGTCTCCTGAAATTTGGAGAAGTTAAACCAGCGGTCGGTGGAATACAGGTTTCGCATGTACTCCATCGCCTGCTCGGGCAGCATTTCTGCGCGAACGTCCTGAATCAGCGTGTGTAGTTCGGCGGCGGGGCCGGCGGGCGGCGCGGCGGAAAAGGCGGGAGGCGCGCCCAGAAGAATAAGGATCAGAACCCGAAAAAAGATTGACCGCATGGAAAAGAACCTCCGGCGGATGTCTGCCCAGGATTGCAAAGCAACAACTCTAACCCACAAACACAAACTAGCCAAGACAACCCTGCAAACAGAAAATTGTGGTTGCGATCAAACCAGCGGGGTGTAGACTGTGGCGGAAAGCCGCAGCACGATAGGCACGCAGGAGAAGCCTCCAGACTTTTTCGGTGAAATAGCTTGATACATTCCGCTAAAACTAAGGGAGCCTCTGGAAGGAATAAACAAAATGAGCAAATGTCCGCACTTCGATAAACTCCTCGGCATGAACGAGCCCATCACTCGCCGTGATTTTCTGGACGGAGCACTGGTTGCGTCCACGGGGTTGTTGCTGGCCGCCGCGTGCCCATTTCCCCTCGGCGCGCAGGCAGCGGGAGGCAGCCAGGCTGATTGGGCCGCATGGACCGGCTACACGGGCGAGGGCGATTATAAAACTTCGGCCGGAAACACCGAGCAGGTGATCCATGACGCCCACGAAGTCCGCGATGGTGACTTTGACAAAGTCCCTGCGGGCGTCACCGAAACAGGCGAAACCTACGACTGCGTGATTGTGGGAGGCGGTTTTTCGGGCCTGTCGGCTGGATTGTTCTTCCACCAGCGAACGACACCCGAGCGCACCTGCCTGATTCTGGACAATGCAAACATTTTCGGCGGCGTCGCCAAGAGAAATGAATTCCTGGTTGGCGGCCATCGCTTGTTCGCTCCGCAGGCGTCCGTCCATTTTCAGCCTCCGTATCCAGACAGTTTTCTGAAGCATGTCTACGACGCCATGGATCTCGATTGGGATGCATTCAAGTCCTACCAGATGTGGCAGGGCCCATCGCCGAAAATCGATTTGCCGCGCAGCCCGTACGGCGTAGGGCACATCAATGGGAAACCGGCCGAGGGATTCTTTTTTGGCGCAAAGTTTGGAAAGAAGCCTGGCATCTGGATCAAAGATCCCTGGGGCAAGGGCTTGGCGGGATGTCCCTTTTCTGAATCAGTCAGTAAAGAATTGCTAGCCATCCACGGGGATCATTACGTGAAGCCGCCACTGGTTTACGACTATCCGGGCGACGCCGTTTCGCGGGAGCTCGACGGCATGACCATCGAGGATTATTACGTGCGCACCTACGGCGTGAGCCGCGAAACCATACGCCTGCTGGTCACTCCTGAGACGTCGGGAGGATTCGGACTTGGACCCGACGTGCTTTCGGCGTTCCTTCAGTACATGTGGTCCAAGGTGATTCCGACCGTTGACGACAGCATGGCAACCGGGCTTCAGATGTTTCCCGGCGGCAACTCCGGCATGACCCGGCTGATCGTGAAGACGCTGATTCCCGACTCGATCGATGGACCACGGACCATGGCCGCCACCCACAACAATCCTGTGAACTTCCGGGCGCTCGCTCGATCCGGCCAGCCGGTGCGCATCCGGCTTGGGTCCACTGCGGTCCGGGTGGAACACATGGGAGAACCGGAGAAGGCGGGCCTGGTTTCAGTCATGTACCTGAAGGACGGCAAGGTGTATCGCGTTAAAGCCAGGACCGTGGTGATGGCCGGCGGCGGGTGGATCACCAAGCACGTGGTGCGTGATCTCGACGAAACGCGGCGCAAGAGTTACGACCAGTTCCTCTACGCGCCCTACATGACGGCCAACGTGGCGGTTCGCAACTGGCGCTTCATGTACGACATGGGCATCTCCAGCGCATCATGGTTCGAAGGTTTTGGCCGCTACGTCAATGTGCGCAAGGACGCTACCTTTGGCGTCGATCTGCCCACCGTAGGTCCCGACCTGCCCACGGTCCTGACCTTCTTCGTGGATTTTGCAAAGCCGGGGCTTCCGGCGCTTGCCCAGGGCCAGATGGGCCGGGCGGAATTGCTGTCCACTACTTTCGCGAACTATGAGCGGCAGATTCGCGAGCAGATGATGGAAATGTTCGGCGCTTCCGGCTTTGACGCAAAGCGCGACATCGCCGGAATTGTGCTCAACCGGTTTGGCCACGCCTTCATCAACCCGCAGCCGGGCTTCTTCTTCGGGCTCGATGGTAAGCCGGCCGCCCGCGACGCGCTGCGCGACGGGCCCTTCGGCAGAATCGCCTTCTCACACGCTGATCTGGCCGGAGCGATGGACCATCGAAATGCCTTCATGGAATCCCACCGCGCCGTGAGCCAGCTCCTGAACCGGGTGCTGACTTAGCCGAAGCCGCCCGTTGGGCCAAGTTGACCATCTGCCTGCCCTCCGCCACAGCGGAGTTCCTTCTACACTCAAGTCACTTTAAAGGAGATTTTACAAGCTAAGAATCCAATAAAATTTTTAATTGATTTCTTTAATGATCTGCCATACGCCAAATGATTAGCGAACAAGCCCGATCCCATCCTTAGACTGAGAAAGATTTGTCTGATACCTCGACATCAGCGTCAGGAATGATCCCGTGGTTGTTACTAACTGCGCGGATCGCTCTTCACACTCCAGCGCGATTGCGCTAAGATGCACAATTTACCAAATTCTACAGTGGAAAGATGATGCGATGACTTCACCTAAAGACCTTCTTGCCTTCAAGCCGCAGCACAAATTCTTTGTGGGCATTGATTCCGACGGCTGCGTGTTTGACTCGATGGAGATCAAGCACAAGGAATGCTTTATTCCCAACATCATCAAGTACTGGAAGCTCCAGGCGATTTCAAAGTACGCGCGCGAGGCGGCGGAGTTTGTGAACCTCTATTCGAAGTGGCGGGGGACCAATCGCTTTCCTGCGCTGACCCGGACTTTCCAGCTTCTGCGCGAGTGGCCGGAACCGATGCGGCGCGGCGTAAAGATCCCCGAGGTGACTACGTTGCAGGCGTGGATTGATTCCGGGGTGGCGCTGGGAAATCCCGCGCTCGAAGCCGAAATCGCCAGGACGGAAGATCCCGTGCTGGGACAGACGCTCGAGTGGAGCCTGGCCGTCAACCGTTGCATTGCCGACATGGTGGAAGGCGTTCCACCCTTTCCCTATTTCCGGGAGAGCGCGGAAAAGCTACAGAGTAATGCAGACATCATCTGCGTGTCTGCGACGCCCGGCGAAGCCCTGGAGCGCGAATGGCGCGAGCACGAGATCGCGAAGTACGCGGAGGTGATTGCCGGGCAGGAAATGGGAAGCAAGAAAGAGCATCTGAAGCTGACCACGCAAGGGAAATACGAGAAGGATTGCGTCCTGATGGTGGGGGACGCCCCGGGCGACCTGGCTGCCGCCCGTGCCAACAACGCGCTTTTTTATCCCATCAACCCGGGCCACGAGGAAGGGTCCTGGCAGCGCTTCCACGATGAAGCCATCGATCGCTTCCTCAGCAAGACGTATGCCGGCGACTATGAGAGCAGACTGATCGAGGAATTCCAGGAACTCCTGCCGGAAACGCCGCCCTGGAAAAAACAGGATACATCGTCGGCGAGAACGGCTTAGTGACTCTCCGGGCAGCGGTCAGGGGGCGCGCCAGATCAGGTGATGCTTCTGGTCGTTCCCAAACATCACAATCGAGTCGGCGGTGGTCTGGGAAGACTGCCCTGAGACTACAGTCGTTAGATCGACTCCCCCCAGGTCCATCAAGTAGCCTTGCGCGTCTTTCAACTCAATACTCGGGGAATTTGCGTTGGCGAGAACGTAGCCACCGTCCCTGCCAGTGAGCGAAAGCAAACCACCGCCGCCGGTTCCAGTTCCCAGTTCGGATGTGACACGGGGCGCGCCTCCTTTGACGGCGAGGCTGAATTGCAAATGATCGCCCAACAACGACCCCGACTGCTCGTTGTCCGAAACCGTCACAGCACCGGCTCGCATGGAGGTGGCCTCCTTGCCATCCTGGTCAAACATTTTGATGGATGGCCAGCAATTGGTTGCCGGAAGACAGCTCACGGCCATCTGAATCCGCAGTTTTCCGGCGCTGTCCACCACGTCGAACTCGTGCGCGGCGACCTTCTCCGCGCCAGGCTTCACGGCAGGCGAATTCCGGTCCGAAGAGCAGGCCACGGCATAAATGACGCCCAGGGCCGCGGCCAGAGCAATGCCGGCGGCAGCAAGGCGTTTAAGCCGCCTGTTGTCACGCTCGAGAATTTCCAGCCGACGTGCAAATTCTTTGTCAGTCATAGCAAACCTCTTCTCGAGGCCCTGATTGTTGAGCCTCATTGAAGCAAGTTTACAACCTTGGGCAAGCAGCAGGGTCCATTAGCGCAAACCTCCGATACGACCGCTGCCGGCAGGGGTTGTCCACGGGGCAGGCGCTGGCAACAGGAAAAGCTGCGGACCATTGAGATCAAACGTGCGCGCTACTGCCTTTTCGGGGCGGCCGCGCGGTTGGCGGCTCGCGCCTGCTTCATGATGTCGCCGTAGCCCTCTTTGTCAAAGGGGGGGCAGCCGGTAGGGAATTGCCCAAGCTCATTGTTCTTTGAACGCATGAGATAGGTGCAGTAGGAGAGCGTCTTGCAGGTGCGTAGTGGATCGAGGTCGGTTCTTTCCAGCGTCACACGGGGAAGATCGGGATAGGCCAGGGCCGCACGGCCCAGACCCGCAAGTGTGGTTCGATGCAGCTTCACGTTGGCCGCCGCCGCGTGGATGAGAAAGTGGCGCAACCATGTATAGCCCGTGCCAATCACGGCCAGATCGGGATAGACATTCTGGATCTGTGCCGTGGCGGAGAAGTGGCGGGCGACGCCCAGCAGCGGATGCTCAGGCGTTTCGTAATATTCCTCGTTCGGTTTGTCGAACGGACGCCCGAGATGCGGGTTGGCATAGGGAATTCCGAGAGAAACGTTCAGCAGGCGAACGCCGGCCTGTTGCAGCCAGCCGACAAGCTTGATGGGCTCGGAGAGATCCATTCGGTAGGGATCATTCGGGTGCGTGCCGAATCCATAGTCGTAAGGCGTTGGATAAGCGCGCGGAACTCCTACATCCTTACTGCCCACGGCGTACGGGATGCCATCGTAGACGCCGAGGCGTACAGCAAGAAGGAAATCGTCGCCCACCCGGCGGCGAATTTTAAGGGCGACATTCAAAGTGAATCGTGCCCGGTTTTCGAGCGAGCCGCCGTAAATCCCTTCGCGAGTGCGTGCGCCGATGAGTTCGGAAAGCAGATAGCCGTGCGTCATCTTGATATCCACGCCGTCAAAGCCAAGCTCGCGGGCCAAACCTGCGGCCTCGACATACTGATCTTCCAGCGCGGCAAGGTAATCGTCCGAGGCAAGCTCGGGCGGAGTTTCACGCGGCGGCAGACCCTCACGATTGACCAGCGGATAGGGATCAAGAACGGGATGCCGCGACGCGACCTTCTGGTTTTCGAAAGAGTAGCGGCCCGAATGCGTGAGCTGCAGGAGCACGACAAGATCGTCGCAAGTGCCGAAATGTGTACGATGTGCTTCGCGGCAGGTCTCGAGGAGCGCCTGCAATTGCTTTGCGGAACCCTCATGGATCCAGAGCTGGCGGGGATTGGCACGGCCTTCCTCAACCACCGCGCAGGCTTCAAACCAGATCAGCTTGGCTCCGCCCGCGCCAAAGCGACGGTAGCGCCGGAACGTCAGTTCTCCGGGGGTGCCGTCGGGATTGCCGTCGCAGCCTTCCATGGGATGGATGGCGAAGGAATTTCCAATCCGCCACGTTGTGCCGCCGAGGCTGTGGAGTTCAACCGGCCGCCCGAGAATGCTGCGGACTTCCTCTTTGTCTTCGACCAGAGGAATGTCCAGGCCCAATTCTGCGGCGTGGCTGCGAAGATCTGCGAGGCTCCTGTAATTGAAGTATTGTCTGGGCATTTTTACGTTATGGCGTCAGGAGATCGGCGCCCGATGGTTTCTTCCGGTTTCCCTCGGGATTTGCGATCCGCCTGAAGCAGCGCAGACTGAATGGACAGAAACTCGCCCACGTTGTCCAGGGTCAGCAAACCCACAAGCCGCCCCTCGTGGACTACGGGAAGTGATCGGCAATTGCTCTCGCGAATCATCACGAGCGCTTTCTCGAGCTTCAGGCGGGGATCGATGATAACGATGTCGCGCCGCATGGCATCGCGCACCCGCGCTTCGGGCCCGGACTGTCCGAGACTGCGTGTCATGTCCTCCCGTGTCAGCATGCCCAGAACGTGGTCGCCGAAAACGACCGGGAAATCCTCCCGCCAGCCCGATAACACACGGTTTACCGCATCTCCCAAGGTATCGTCCGGCCGGAGAGTGCGCACGTCGCGCAGCATCACGTTCTGCACAGCAATATTCCCGACCGGCGAGTGCATCCTGGCGAGCGAGTCCTCCTCGCCGGCGCCCGTCCAGACAAAAAGACCGATGAAAATGAGAAACGGATCCGTAAACAGGCCCGCAAGCGCGAACAGCCCCGCGATGCCACGACCGATGCTTGCAGCGATGCGCGTGGCGCGGCGGTAATCAAGCCGGGTAGCAAGAAGAGCGCGCAGTACGCGGCCTCCGTCCATGGGAAAGGCCGGGACCATGTTGAAGGCGACGAGCCAGAAGTTCACGATGACCAGCCTGGTGAGAAAATCTCCGTCGAAGGCAAGCAGCTGATCGAGGCTGACGCCGCCGCCGTTGAATGCAATGGCGCCAAAGAGCAATCCGGCGATGGCGAGGTTCACGGCGGGACCGGCAAGCGCTACCCAGAGTTCCTGGACGGGATCGTCCGGCATGCGCTCAAGCCGCGCCAATCCTCCGATGGGCAGCAGCGTGATGTCACGCGTGCGAACTCCAAAGTGGCGGGCGGCGGCGGCGTGGCCGAGTTCGTGGAGAATGATGCATCCAAAGATAACAAGGATGAATCCTGCGCCGTAAAGCGCCGTTAGAAGGCCGCGCCCATCTGACCAGTTCAGGAAGAGAACAAAGGCGATGAGAAGCCAAAAAGTGGCGTGAACGTAGAGGCCGATTCCTGCGACCTCGCCAATTTTCCAGGACCAACGCATATTTTCGATCTTAGCCGCAGGGACAGAGCAGGAGTTGCGGTGCCAAGTCCCTCCGTAAAGTTAACACTGCCGAGAGGCTCGCGGCAAGCGGCGGGTTGTCCGGCCCGCCGTGTTCCGCTGGCTTTGCCTCATCAAGTTGTGGGCCCCCAAGTGCTGGGATATACTTTGCTGAAAAGGGTGCGAACTGGAAGCCGAGAGTCTCACGAAAATCGTTTCGGAACTGACCACGGAGGAACAGGCGGCGGTGCGGGAGTTCATCTCGTACTTAAAAGAACAGCATCGCCAGCAGTCCGCCGTCACTTTTCAAACGGCACTCGATGAATTCATCAACGCCCATCCTGACCTGCTTCGGCGCCTCGGGGAGTGCCCTGCCGCATCTTGAAAAGACTCATAGTTGAATGGCGGACCAGGAGGGGAGTTATACTTCCGTTCACGGCGTAAACGGTTTACACTTGCCCCTTCAGGATTTTCCATGGCTACAGAAACACAAAAGCTGCGGTTGGCTGACTGCATGTCTCGTCTGGGCACTGAAGGGGCATTTGACGTGCTCGTACGCGCGCGGGAACTCGAGGCGCAGGGCAAAGAGGTAATCCATCTTGAAATCGGAGAGCCGGATTTTCCGACGGCGCCCAACATTGTCGATGCGGCAAAGCGCGCTCTCGACGAGGGCCGGACCCATTACGGCCCGCCCGCCGGCCTTCCGGAACTGAGGCAGGCCGTGGCGGAAGACGTGAGCCTCCGGCGCCGAATGTCCGTCGATCCTGCCGAGGTGGTGATCACGCCGGGCGCGAAGCCCATCATGTTTTACGCGATACTTGCGCTGGCCGGGCCAGGCGACGAGGTTCTCTATCCCGATCCGGGATTTCCCATCTACTCCTCCATGATCAACTTTGTGGGAGCCACGCCGGTTCCCTATGCGACGCCCGAAGAGCGCGGCTTCGATATCGATGTTAACGAGATCATGGGCAAGATCAGCGGGCGCACACGGTTGATGATTCTGAACTCGCCCAACAATCCCACCGGCGGAATGATCAGCCGCGCCGAAATGGAAACACTGGTCGAGGCTTTGAAAGACCGCGACGTGATGGTGCTTTCAGACGAGATCTACAGCCGGCTGACTTACGGCGGCGAGCATGTGAGCCCGGCGGCATTTCCGGAATTGCGCGACCGTGTCATCATTCTCGATGGATTCTCAAAAACCTACGCGATGACGGGATGGCGGCTGGGTTACGGCGTGATGCGGCGCGATCTGGCGCAACAGATCGCGCTGCTGATGATCAATTCGAACTCCTGCACCGCCAGCTTTACCCAGATGGCCGGAGTGGAAGCGCTGCGCGGCGACCAGAGTTCGGTGACCGCGATGCTGGAGAGGTTCCACGAGCGGCGTGAGGCGATCGTGGACGGATTGAATCGCATTCGGGGCTTTCGTTGCCAGAAACCCCGGGGTGCTTTCTACGCGTTCCCGAACATCAGAGAGACCGGAAAGAGTTCGCGCGAACTCGCCGACGCACTGCTGAACGAAGCCAGCGTGGCGTGCCTTTCCGGTACCGCATTCGGTCAGCAGGGCGAAGGCTACCTGAGGTTTTCGTTCGCGAATTCCGTGGAGAATATCCAGAAAGCTCTCGACCGCATTGGCGTGTGGACGAGAGAGAATTTGTGAAACCCTGATGAGCGAAACTAAGAACAGCATCCGTATTTTTGCCACTTGCGACATCGGCCGCGAGGCGCTGGACCGGCTGCGAGGACGCGGCTATCAGGTGGAAGTTTACGACCAGCTCGAACCCCCACCCAAAAGTCTGATCATTGAGAAAGTCCGATCCGGAGTTAGCGCGCTGATCACCACTTTGCGCGACCCGATCGACCGCGAGATTTTTGAGGCGGGCAAGGGAACTCTGAAAGTGGTGGCGCAGGACGCGGTTGGCTTTGACAACATCAACCGCGCGGATGCCAATGAGTACAAGGTGCCTTTTAGCAATACTCCGGAAGTGCTCACCGAA
>DASUJZ010000010.1:0-56115 GCA_036278995.1 Terriglobia bacterium
TCCGACGATCTGCGGTGACTGTGCCCTGATGTTGGAATTCCTGTTCCGCGTTGGATTCTGCTGTTACAAACTCCTGTCCCGTTTCAGCGGCTAAAGCCGCGCGCTCGTGTGGCCGTCTTCGGCACGGATGGATCCGTGCCCTTTCACAACGTCCGCATACATCGCACACGGCGCGACGTATGCGGCACCCGCGACGCGGGGCGCTGATTACCATGACGCAAATGCGATGGAGGTGAAAACAGAATGAGAGGATACATTTTAGGCATCATCACCGCGCTGGTTGTTCTTGCAGGAATCGCGTACTTTTACCTGACGCTGGGGTACCTGGACGTTCGGGCCGACGTTCCTCCATCGCGGGTCGAGTCAAATTACGCGATGAAATTTCTGGACGCTTCGGTGGACCGCCACGCGCCGCCCGGACACAGCCCCGTCGAGCCCACCGAGGCCAACCTGAGGGACGGCATGCATCTCTATCAGGACCGTTGCGCCATGTGCCACGCTTCTCCGCAGCATCCTGAAAAGAATTTTGGCCGCCCCTTCTATCCTCCAGTGCCGGACTTTCTGAAGGACGCTCCCGACATGGAAGAGAATCAGAACTTTTACATCATCAAGCACGGAGTGCGCTGGAGCGGCATGCCCGCCTGGGGGAACACTCTGTCAGACCAGCAGATCTGGACCCTTGTTACTTTTCTGGGCCATATGGGGAAGCTTCCTGCGGCGGTGGAACAGGAATGGCAGAGAGCAGAAGGCAGTAAGCAGTAGGCGGAAAGTAGGAGGCAGGAGTCAGAAGCCAGGAGACAGGAGACGGGAGTCAGAGGGGCGAAAGCGGTGAGGTGAAGGATGAAGGATGAAAAGAACAGGGATTAGTGGTTAGTGGGACGGTCTGCGCTGCGCGGCTGCGTGCTTAAAAGAAGGTACCTCGGAGCGTCGAGATGGGTTCCAGGCGTTTCGAAGTCAAATCCAGCACTGCCAATACATGTCTGATTTTTGAGCGGTGAGCATCTTCTTCGAGGAACGAGAGGCCGACTGTCAGGTAGATTTGTTTCCCGTCATCTGAAATTGCGATTGGTGTGTCTACCCAGCAATCGTTAAATTGTTCGGGCGATATCAGTTCGCCGGTTTTTATGGAACACTCCACAATGCCGCTCTTAAGATTAAGAACTTCAAGTCCTTTCCAATCGCCGCCAATAACATCGCCAGTTTTGTGCCAAGCCTTCACATTGTAGGCGAGCAGCGGTTGCTTCAAGGATGTAGCCGGGCTATCAAAGGACGTCCATTCGTCAGGATCACCCACCTGCGAGTATCGGGCTGCATCTTTATGCTTCATGTACAGGCGCGTAGGGTGCCAGATTTCCGCATCATTACCTGCGACTTGAACGATCATGGTCTCGCTGGGAGGGTTATAGAAGAGCTTTGGTCCGGCATAACCTTCCGCTATCCCGAGTTCCTGCCAGGTACTATCCTTTGGAAAAAAAGGACGCTTGTTTGTGCGGGCTGCAATTGATGGATCTTTTCGCACGTTTGCCAAGCGCTCTCGAACCGTCAGCGGTGAAATCCCTCGACTGAGAAGTAACCGAGCGGCGTAGCTCTTACGGTGCTTGAGCAAACCCATGAGCAGGTGTTCGTTGCCGATTTCCTGTTCCTGAAGATCGTCAGCTTCAGCGGAGCCGAGCTTGAGGATCTCTTTGGCTTCATCATCTAAAGGGACTTCAGAATCCTCTGATGTCGGCTGGCCAAGGCACCGTTCGTTTTTGACAGTGGAAAGGATTTCTTCCGGAGAGGCAGGATGCAACAAATAGGGGGCCGAATCTTCTTCGGCCAATATCGCTAATAGCAGATGCTCCGAGCCGATTTGATTTGAGCCCAGTTGCCTCGCCCATCCCCGGGCAAAAAAGATGGCGCGCCTGGCTCCTTCAGTGAAACGCTCGAACATGGAAAAATTGTAACAGCAGGTGGGCACGTGAGGCGCGACGAATTCCCACTTTGCGAAGGTACCCCTCACCCGGCCGCTGGCGCGTCCACCCTCTCCCCAGGGGAGAGGGCATCGTTTTTTTTTGGACTTTCCTGCATCCCACGGCTCACGCCGTGGGCTAAATTCTGCCGGCCCCCCGGGCCTCGGGAAACCAGCAGGCAGAAGGCAGCGGCCCAAGGGCAGCGGAGTTGAGCCCGCATTCAAAATGGAGGGGCCGCGCAACACAACCATGGGCCGCCGATTGCATTCGGCTGCGGCGGGATGTAGACTGCCGGACGGGCCAATCCCTGGGGTAGTCATTCTTCGGTAACGTCACAGTCAAAAAATAAAAAGGAGGGGGAGATGAAGAGCAGGCTAATTGTTCTGGTCACGGTGGGAGTGGTTTGTTTTCTGGGCGGGACGATGATTCCGTCGGTGCGATCGGCGCCGCCGGTTCCGGAAGCTTCGCAGCTGAAATACCGCATCGTGAATTGCATGAAAGTGAAGGCCGGCAAATTCCAGCAGGCCATGCAGAATGAAAGCGAGTGGAAGCGGCTTGAACAGGCGTACAACGCGGCAGGCAAGCGGCGGGGCTGGGCGGTGTTCGGCTATGAGTTCAGTGGATCAGGTGATCGGTGCGACTATGTGACCGTGGATTCGTTTGAAAACTGGAGCGACCTCGAAAATCCATACCCCGATTTGGAAAATACCTTCAAGAAGGTCTATCCGGACAAGGATTTCAACCAGTTCATGCAACAGACGGATGACTCTCATGAAATCGCGCACCGAGACGTCATGGTTTTGGTGGATCACGCGGAATAGCGTGCAATGAAGGATGAAGTGTGAAGGATGAAGGATGAAAAGAGCAGTGGATAGTGGTTAGTGGATAGTGATGAGTGGGAAGCCAAGCCGAGATTGCCGACTCAAGATTCAAGAGCAAATTCGGGTAGCGTGAAAGAAGCAAGGACACAGGAGCCGGGAGTCAGAAGGGATAAAGCGCCCGGCGACGCATGCGCGACCCAATATGGCTCTCCGGCTTCTGACGCCTGGCTTCTGTCCCTCTGATGGCTAAACGCTGAAGGCTGACAGCTTACCGTGATGCTTCGGTGTTGCCGGTGAGGGATTTGATGAAGGCGATCATACGGGGATCGGTCCAATTGGTGTCGCTGATGACTTTTTCGGCCACGCGACCATCGCGGCCGATGATGTAGGTTTCAGGCAGCTTGTAGGTGCCGTAGCGGTGGGCGACCGCGTAACTGGGATCGCGCGCTATGGGATAGCTAAGATGATAGTACTGGATGAATTTCGAGAGCGCCTGCGGGTCTTTATCCATGCTGACGCCGATGACGGTAACGCCCTGGGACTTCATCTGGCGGGCGAATTGTTCGAGGCTGGGCGCTTCCATGATGCAGGGCGGGCACCAGGTGGCCCAGAAGTTGAGCAAGACAACCTGTCCTTTGAATTGCGACAGCGACACCTTGCCTGAAGGCAACTGAGGCAGCGAGAATCCGGGGGCGCGGTCGCCCAGGCTGACCGGTTTTTGCTCGCGCGGACGCAGCGCCAGCCACAGGACGCCAACCGCCGCGGCGGCTACCACAACCCATTTGGCAATGGTGACTCTACGCATAATTCAGGTATCTATTATAATCGCCTGGTTGTCCTTAAGGTGCACGGTTTGAATGTAGCGGCGGCTTTATGCCGCCAGGTGGCGATCCCGCCCCAGCAGGATCGCGGTAGGGTTGACCAAATGGCGAGATAAACTCGCCGCTACGACTTCCTGAGCCGTGGCCAAAGAGACATGCCACAACATGCCTGAAGACGATGAAGGCGCGGTGTCCGTCATTATTCCCGCCCGCAACGAAGAGCTGAATATCGAGCGCGTGGTGCGGTCGATTGCGCCCCAGCGCGGCCTGCGCGAACTGATTGTGGTGGACGACGATTCCACCGACCGCACGGCGGAAATTCTGGCCGGGCTGCAACAGGAAATTCCGCTGCTGCGCACACGGGGGGTGAAGTCGCTTCCGGAGGGGTGGACGGGCAAGAGCCATGCGGCGGCGGCGGGAGCGGAACTCGCCACGGGCGACTGGCTGCTGTTTACCGACGCCGATACCGAGCATCTGCCGGGCAGCCTGGAGGCGATGGTCGATCGGGCCACGGCGGAAGGTGCCGCGCTGCTCTCACTCTCGCCGGGGCAGCAGACGCCGACGTGGTGGGAGAAGGCGATCATCCCTTTTGTGTTCGTTCAACTGGCGAAGATTTTTCCGTTCGAGAAAGTGTCAGACCCGGCATCGCCCGAGGCGGCCGCGAACGGGCAATACCTGCTGGTGCGCCGAAGCGTTTACAATGAAATTGGCGGTTTCGCTGCCGTGCGGAGGGAAATTCTGGACGATGTTGCGCTGGCGCGCCTGGTGAAGCAGCGCGGAGGTCGGCTGCTTTTTCTGCCGGGCGCGGAATGGGTGCGCACGAGGATGTACTCGACTTTTCGCGACATGTGGCAGGGCTGGAGCAAGAACCTCTATCTGCTCTATGGACGAAGGCCTGGGCCGCTGCTCGAGGCGCTGGGCGCGGCGCTGGTTCTGGATTTTTTATTGCCGGTCGGGTTTCTTGTGCTGGCGGCAGCGATTGCGCTGGGGCAGGACGGCGGATGGATGCTGACGGCGCTCGTGGTGTGCTTTGCGGGCTCGGTTCTGCGAGAATGGAATTATGAGCGCAGCCTGACGCAACTGGGTTTCGATGTGCGACTGGGTGTATACCAGATGCCGGGCGCCGGTCTGTTTGCGCTGCTGCTGATGAATTCGTTGTGGGCGCACAAAGTGGCGGGCGGCGTGCAGTGGAAGGGCCGGAAGTATCGGGCGTGAGGCGATAAGCCGAAAAGCAGATTCCTCGTCGCCCCTGGGCTCCTCGGAATGACGGAAATGGGACGGAAAAGAGAATGATTTATCTGACGCGGCGGGCGGAATTTTCGGCTTCGCATTACTACCACAATCCGGAGTTCAGCCCGGAAGAGAATCGGCGCATTTTCGGCAAGTGCGCAAATCCGCACGGGCACGGGCATAACTACACGGTTGAGGTGACGGTGGCGGGCGAGGTGGACGAAACCACGGGCATGGTTCTCGATTTGAAAGACCTGAAGGCCGTGCTGGAGACGGAAGTCATGCAGCGGATGGACCACAAATTTCTGAACAAGGAAGTGCCGGTGTTCGCCACCACGATTCCGACCACGGAAAACATCGCGGTGGAAATCTGGAAGCTGCTGGCGGCGAAACTTCCGAGTGGCCGGCTGCATCGAATTCGCTTGTACGAAACGGACGATCTGTTTGTGGATTATTACGGCGACTGAAATGGTTTCACTCACCAAGCGCTACCGATTTTCGGCGTCGCACCGCCTGCACAACCAAGTGCTGAGCGCGGAAGAGAACAGCCGCGTGTTCGGCAAGTGCAATAGTCCCTACGGGCACGGGCACAATTACATTGTGGAAGTGACGGTGCGCGGGCCGGTGGATGCGGCGACGGGCATGGTGATGGATCTGGGGGTGCTGGACCGGGCGGTCGAGCAGGAAGTGCTGGAGCGGTTTGGCCATACCTACTTGAACCTGGACGTCTCCAATTTTGAAGGAAAGGTGCCGACCACGGAAAATCTCTGCGTGGAAATTTACGATCTGCTCCGCCGGAAACTCGAGGGCACGAAGGGCAGCGCAGAGCTTGAGAAAGTGCGCCTGGAAGAGACCAACTCAAATTCCTTCGAGTACGCGGGCGCGGATCGTGCGGCGGCAATGAGAGAAAAGGAATGAAGACAAACGAGACATCAACAGTTGTAGAAGCGGGGCATGCGGTAAACGCGGACCCGCTGGAAGAAGCGGTGCGCACCACGTTGCGGGAATTGGGCGAAGATCCCGAGCGCGAAGGAGTGCTGAATACGCCTCGGCGCGTGGCCAAATCGCTGAGATTCCTTACCAGCGGCTACCACCAGGACGTGAAGAAGGTGCTGAACGGCGCCGTCTTTTCCGTCGCCTATGACGAGATGGTGATTTTGAAAGATATCGAGATTTTCAGCATGTGTGAGCACCACATGCTGCCGTTTTTCGGGCGCTGCCACGTGGCCTACGTCCCCACGGAAAAAGTGATCGGGTTGAGCAAGCTTCCGAGGCTGGTGGACGTTTTTGCGCGGCGATTGCAAATCCAGGAGCGGCTGACGACGCAGATTGCCGAGACCATCATGGAGACCATCAAGCCGCAAGGAGTAGGCGTGATTATTGAAGCCAGACACCTGTGCATGATTATGCGCGGCGTGGAAAAACAGAATTCCGTGGCGGTGACGTCGTCGATGCTGGGGATTTTCCGCGACTGCGATCAGACCCGGGCGGAATTCCTGCGGCTGGTGCGCGAACGGACCTAGGAGCAGGAAGCAGGAATTAGTGGGGTTAGGGTTCAGGGAGTACGAATTACAAATTACGAATTGCGAAGACACTCCATAAGACAAAGCCGATGGCCACACTGAAAAACCGGGTTGCTGTTGTGACGGGCGGGAGCCGCGGCATTGGCCTGGCGATTGGGAAGGCGCTGGTGCGGGCGGGCGCTGAAGTGGTGCTGGTGTCGCGCAACCGAAAGGCGCTGGAGGCCGCCAGGAAGACGCTGGGTGCGAGTGCGAGCATTATCGTGGCGGACGTCGGCAAGCCTGCTGATGTCGATCGACTGTTCGAGCAGGTGAAAAAACGCCATGGCCGGATTGACGTCCTGGTGAATTGCGCGGGCGTTTTTACCTACAAGCCGTTCACCCAAACCACGCTGGACGACTGGCGGCGCAACATTGAAACGAACCTCAGCTCGATTTTTCTGGCGACGAAGGCGGCGCTGCCGCTGCTGGCTGGAAGCAAGCACGCGCATGTGGTGAACATTCTATCAACGTCAAGCCGGAACGCTTTTGAGAATTGCTCGGCGTACACGGCAGCCAAATTCGGAGGGCTGGGGCTGACGCGGGTGCTGCGGAAAGAGTTGCAGCCGAAGGGCATCCGAATGACGGCCATTCTCCCGGGGCTGACCGATACGGAGATGCTGAAGGAATTTGGATTTGATATTTCGCGCGACCGCGTGATGCAGCCGGAGGATGTTGCCGCAGCGGTGATTTCGGCGCTTCAGCAACCGGCACGGACGGCCATCCATGAGGTGCTGCTGATGCCGGCGGCGGGCGCGGTTTAGGTTCCCGGTGACGCGGGCAAGGGAAGGCTGAGACTCATCAAAGGCAGGGGAGCCGTTTAGGCGCGCTATCGCAAATTCAGTGGAGGAACGCTGTACTTCCTGGCAACGCGTTTGAGGTAATGCTCGCGCCGGGCGGACTTCTGCGTGAACAACGGCAGAAAGATAACAACAAAGGCCGCGAAGATCGGAACGCAGACCGCGATCCAGATCGCTAAATGGTGCGCTGATTCATGCATAACAAACCAAACGTAGCACAGCCTTGGCCACCAAGTCCACGGCCACCAAGTCCACCGCATTTTCAAACTGAGCCACTACCTAAACTTTTGCCAAACTTACGAAAAGAATGCTATGCTAAGCGATGAAAATGTGGGAAAAAGTCGGAAACGAGGAGAATTAGCGGATGGCGTTAAGCCCGGATGCAAAGTCACAAGTAATCTCAAAATTCAAGGTTCATGATTCGGATTCGGGTTCGCCTGAGGTGCAGGTTGCTCTGTTGACCGAGCGCATCTCTTACCTGACGGAGCACTTTCGCGTACACCGGAAAGATCACGCTTCAAGACGCGGCCTGCTGACGATGGTCAGCAAACGGAAGCGGCTGCTTGAGTATTTGAGGCGGCACAATGCCGACCGTTATAAGCAGGTGATCGATCGGTTGGGAATCCGCAAATAAGCGGCTGTGAAGGAAAGCGAGAAGACACCGCGTCAAACCGCCCCTACTGGATTGAGCGACCCCCGGCAGGAGAGCCACGGGTCGCTTTTTGCTTAATGGGCCGTTTGCGAGTGTCGATTGGGTTTGGAACCTTTTTCATTCAAGACCTGCCTCGATCCGTAGTTCCCACACCAGAAATAAGGCTATCTGAAGTCCCTGCCGCGGAAGGCTGGCGCCGGAAGCGAATCCGGAGCGTTCTTATGGCACAAGTGGATGGGGCAGTCAAGCCAGCGAAATTCGGAGGATAAATTAATGCAGCTAGTCAGTATTCCACTGGGAGGAAGCACCCTATCAATCGAGGTCGGCAAACTCGCCAAGCAGGCGGACGGCTCGGCGTTTGTGCGCTACGGCGACACGGTCGTGCTGGCGACGGCATGTTCAACCAAACCGCGTGAAGGAATCGATTTCTTTCCGCTCACAGTGGACTATCGGGAGTATACGTATGCAGCCGGAAAGATTCCCGGCGGCTTTTTCAAGCGTGAGGGACGCCCAACGGAAAAGGAAATTCTGAGCAGCCGGCTGATTGATCGCCCGGTGCGGCCCATGTTTCCCGACGGGTTCAAAAATGAAACCCAGGTGATCGCCATGGTACTGTCGGCGGACACCGACAACAACCCGGACGTGATCGGCCTGGTGGCGGGCGCGGCGGCGCTTTACTTGTCGGATATTCCGTTCCCAACGCCGGTGGCGGCGGTGCGGGTGGGCCTGGTGGAAGGCCACCTGGTGACCAATCCGACCTATGCGGAAGTGAAGTCAAGCCTTCTGAATATGGTTGTCGCGGGCAGCGAGGACGCCATCGTGATGGTGGAGGCTGGAGCGACGGAAGTTTCCGAGGAAACCATCAACGACGCCATCCAATACGCGCATGGTGAAATCAAAAAAATCGTTGCGGCCGAAAAGGAGCTGTTCCAGAAGCTGGGAATTAAGAAGCGGGAGTTTGTGGCCCCTGAATTCGACAAAGCCATCGAGGCGGAAGTCGGGCAGAAAGTGGAGGCGAACCTCCGCGAAGCCATGGACACCTCGAAGTACGCCAAGCTGGAGAGCCATGACAAGATTTCCGCGCTGAAGGAATCGCTGCTGGCGAGTTATCCGGAAGCCGACGAGGACAAGCGCAAGAAGGCGGGAGAAGCGTTCCAGCGGCTCGAAGAGCGCGTCTTCCGCGACGACACGCTGCTGAAGCGCCAGCGGCCTGACCGTCGGGGTTTTGACCAGGTGAGGCCGATCACCTGCGAAGTGGGACTGCTGCCGCGCACGCACGGCTCGGCGCTGTTTACGCGCGGCGAGACGCAGGCGCTGGTGACGGCAACGCTCGGCACGGGCGAAGACCAGCAGCGCCTGGACGTGCTGGAAGGCGAGTCGTTCAAGCGCTTTATGCTGCACTACAACTTTCCGCCGTTCAGCGTGGGCGAAGTGGGATTTCTGCGCGGGCCGGGACGGCGCGAAGTGGGACACGGCGCGCTTGCGGAACGAGCCCTCTCCGCTGTGGTTCCCGATGAAGCCACCTTTCCGTACACGGTGCGCGTGGTTTCTGACATTCTCGAGTCCAACGGGTCGTCATCGATGGCGAGCGTCTGCGGAGGCTGCCTGGCGCTCATGGACGCCGGAGTTCCCATCAAGTCGCCGGTGGCCGGCATTGCCATGGGACTGGTGAAAGAAGGCGACAAGTACGCCATCCTCACTGACATCGCGGGCGCCGAGGACCATTACGGCGACATGGACTTTAAAGTGGCGGGAACCAAGGACGGCATCACGGCGCTGCAGATGGACATCAAGGTGACCGGCATTACGCCCGCGATCATGGCGGAAGCTCTGGCGCAGGCCAAGGCCGCGCGGCTGCACATCCTGGAGAAGATGGTGGCCACGCTTCCCGAGCCTCGCACCAAGATTTCCGCCTACGCCCCGCACATTCACACTATTCACATCAACCCGGCGAAGATCGGCGAGCTGATCGGGCCCGGCGGCAAGGTGATCCGCGGAATCGTGGAGCAGACCGGAGCCAAGATTGACGTGGAGAATGACGGGCGCGTTAACGTAGCGGCCGTGGACGAAAGCTCAGCAAGCAAGGCCCTCAAGATCATCAAGGACATGATGGCCGAGGCCGAGATGGGCAAGACTTATCTGGGCAAGGTGGTGCGGCTGGCGGACTTCGGCGCGTTCGTCGAAATCTTTCCCGGCACCGACGGCCTGCTGCACATCAGCGAAGTTGCCGAACATCGCATCCGCGATATTCGAGACGAGCTGAAGGAAGGCGACCAGTTGCTGGTGAAAGTGATATCGATTGACGGCAACAAAATCCGCCTGTCACGCAAGGCCGTCTTGCGGGAGCAGCGGCAGAAGGCGGGCAAAGAAAATTAGTGCCGTGCTAAGCAGATTGGTGAAACACATAACACGGCCGCCGTCATGCTGAGCCCGCGAAGCTGGAGAAGCATCCCCGGATTTCGGGGAAAGGAAACTGCCATGATCCTTCGCGGAGTTTACCCTGAGCCCCTTCACTGCGTTCAGGGTCGTTCGCAAGTGGAGGGCGAACGGGCTCCAGGATGACAGCCGATGGGGCCCGGAGTGACGAGGTATCGGTTGGCCCTTTGATTTGATTCAACAATGGCTGCCGGCGAGAAGATGAACGTTTCGCGCCGGCAGTTTATTTTTTATATCGACAGATGCGTGTGGCACGCTACGTGCGTGGCTGAGGTTGCATTCTTCAGGAGATCGATACTTGCGGGAACCTTTGGGGCGCGGTGCGCGTATTCATTGATAGGCTCTCCTCTGTGAGCTTCTCTGGAACGAAAGCGCAACACGGAGAGCACAGAGCCTCTGTGTCCTAGGTGTTTAATCTTAGAAGGAGCAGAGGTCACAGCGGAGCCGAGGGCGTGCTAGTGAATGCGTTCGCTCGACACCCGAGCGCCAGCGCACCGGGTGGCGGGCTGGGAAAGCAGGGGCCATGGAAATTACAGTCGATTCCCGCAATGAGGTAACGATTTTGAGGCTGCAGGGGAAGTTCCTGGCAGACGGGGACGGCCCGCAGTGCCGCGATAAATTGAAAGAGCTGATCCAATCGGGCAAGCGGAAGTTCCTGTTTGATTTTTCCGGCGTGCCTTACATCGATTCGACGGGCCTGGGTTTTCTTGCCGGCTGCCGAACCGCAGCCCAGAATGCGGGGGCCGGGCTGGTGCTTGCGTCGGTGGATGACCGGGTGAGGCGCGTGCTGGATGAAGTAAGGCTCTCGGAGTATCTCGTAATCGTCGAGGACGAAGCTCGTGCCATCGCACGCCTCAACGAAGCAGCGCCTGCACGACCCGCGGCTTCTGCCGTATCTTCCTAATATTGTTGAAAAAGCGCCCTACCTGACTGAAACTGCGGGGACCCTTCGCGGAGTTTACCCTGAGCCCCTTCGACTTAGCTCAGGGCCGATCGCCAGGGGATGTGCGAACGGGCTCAGGGTGACGGGGTTCGAGTTTTTTCAGTTAAACCACACTAATCTTTTTCCCGAACCAGCCGATTTCTAACTACATCAGGCAAGATGGTCTCGCGATCGGGGGACTGTTGCGCGAGGGGAACGGAGATTGTCTCGACTGACCCATGCCGGATGAGCAGAAACGACGGACAGATCGCGTGCTGGCGCCCGTTCGCATTCGAGTGATCGGGAATGACGTTTCCGGCGTGTCATTCAGCGAAGAGACCATTACGGTAAGCTTCAGCCCGGGCGGCGCCCGCATCAGCCTCACCCATCCTCTTCTGCCGGACGACATCATTCTAATTAAGAATCTGGCGAACGAGATCGAGGAGGAGTTTCGCGTGGTGGGTGCCTTCCAGCAGGTGTTTGGCGGCCGCCGCGAGTGGGGCGTGGAGGCGGTGAATCCAGAGAGCGGAATCTGGGGCATGCAGTATTCGGCGCCGGCGGACGGTGTGCAGCCCAAGGTGCTGATTGAGTGTGCTGCGTGCAGGAAAGCCACTCAGAGTCCGCTGTCCTCGATTGAATACGATGTGCTATTGGCCACCGGGCTGATTTCGCGCCACTGCGACCGCTGCAGGGAAACGACGCGCTGGAAACCGAGTGACCAGCCGGTCACCTCAGAAATGGTTCAGCAGGGCGACCGGAATGCTCCGGCGAAGGAGCGGCGCAGATCAAGGCGGCTGCAACTCGTCATGCGGCTTATGGTCCGCAATAGCTGGGGCGTGACGGACATTGCTCAAACCCGCAACGTCTCAAAAGGCGGGCTTTGCTTTGTGAGCACAAAACTGTTTAACGTGGGCGACGAACTTTTTATCACGCTGCCCTTCGCCGATAATCAGGCGCCGGTGGAGACCCCGGCAAAAGTTGTGTGGACGCGGGTGGCGAAGTCAGGGCGGTATTACGGCGTCTGTTACGTGAGGCAGTAGGCAGAAGGCAGTAGGCAGCAGGCGGCGGGCGCGAGCGGGATTCAAAATTCCAGGTTCAAGATTCCAGAGAAAAGTAAGCGTGAGGATTTTTCCTCTACACTGCACGTCGTACGTCGCGACACCGTAGGCAGAAAGCAATGGCCAGAAGGCGGCGGGCGCGAGCGGGATTCAAAATTCCAGATTCAAGATTCCAGAGAAAAGAAAGCGTGAGGATTTTTCCTCTACACTGCACGTCGTACGTCGCGAAACAGGAGGCAGAAAGCAGCGGTGGAAAAAGGATTCAAAATTCCAGATTCAAGATTCCAGAGGAGAGCGCTTCCTTCACGAAAGCCTCGAAGGGGCCCCTGCATTAGCTGAAAGATTTCTACGGGGACCCTTCGCTGCGGGGCTCAGGTTCTCAAACTGCCTAATTCCTAATGTTGATCGCTTTGCGGGAATTTTTTCTGGACGTGTGCCCTATAATGCTGGTGCGGGTAGCGGCATGCCCATCCGAAGCTCGATGGGCCGTGAACCGTGCAACCGGGCCTGGGAGGAAACCGCAGGATGGGAAAAATGTGCGTGAGAGGTGTTGTGATGGCAGGGTTGGGCGTTGTGCTGATGTTGTGGCTCGTGGCGCGCCCGACCCACGCCCAGGTAGGTGCGCGGCTGGTGTTGGTGAGCGGCTCGGAGGTGCCCGGCCATCCCGGTTTCACCTTCGGCCCATTCTCCGACCTGGCCATGAATGGGAACGACCAGATTGTATTCCGCACCACGCTCGAAAGCTCCCGCGGCACCGTGCGCGCCGTAGTGAGATCACAGGGAGTGTCATTTTCAGTGGTGGCCTTCGAGGGGCTGGTTTCTCCCGCGTCGCACGAACAGTATGAATCGTTCAGCGAGCCGTGCATTAATGACGCCGGTATCGTGGCCTTCAAGGCTACTCTGAAGGGCGGCGGCGGAGGCGCGCCGACGGAAGCGATCGTCCGAGTGGACGGGACCAGGGTAGAACTGGTGGCTGACAACGCCAGCGGAGAAACGAGTTCAGGCTTCGGCTTCAAGGCATTTTCAGCCCCGGTGATCGGCTCTAGTGGAGCGGTTCTATTTGCGGCCCGCACAGGAGGCGCGGACCCGCACTCGGGACTCTACGTCTGGGCGGCGGGAGGAATTCGCCAGGCGGCGCTGCCCAAAGATTTTGCGCTCGGCCCCCGTGAGATTCTGGAACCGCTGTTTGCCAGCCGTGACGAAGCCGTGTTTGTGAAACACGGCGGGGATTTGGCAGCGGCGCGCGAGCAATTCTTCCGCGCGGTTGCGGTGCGCAATTTCCAGCAGCTTGACCCATCACCCCAGCCTGCGGATACCGTCCAGGTGCTCCCGGCCCGGCCGAATCAGAAGCCAGTGCAGATGCTGCTGGTGCTGATGCAGGGAAATGAGGCGCAGACTGCGGAACTGGCCGGCGACCCTTCGCAGCCCGTGAAGGCGCAGATTGCTTCTGGCGCGGCCCCCACAGGCGACGCGTCCTTCGAGGACATCCAGGGCCAGGCGGCGGGCCGGGAGGCGGGGACCATTATCTTTGCCGGGGTTCCGTCAGGCGAGGCGGATGGTTTCGGTATATTCGCCTTCCGTGACGGACAGGTGGTGCGATTGACCACTCAGGCGGATTTTGGGCTGCTTCTCGGTAACCTGGCCGGAAAGCCTATCGGTTCGTTTGCGGGCGACGGCCAGGGAACGGTGGCGCTGGTGGCTCCAGTGGGAAATCAACGCGGCGCCAACGCCATCTTTGTGTGTGACACCCCGTGAGGGCGATTATGGGATCAAGCAGCCGGGGAGAAAGGCACGCCGGAGGAACCCCTGGTAGTGGGAGGAAACCACGCGTCATGCTGAGCGCAGCGAAGCATCTGCTGTACCTCGCTGTAATTGAAAAAAGCAGATCCTTCGCTTCGCTCAGGATGACGGCCTTATTTCAACGAGTGCTTCACACGGCCAGCTTCCACGGCGCGCGATAATTACGAGTGACTAGCTGCTGGGCCTTGCTGCCGCCGGAAAGTAGCTTCTGGTTTTTCACGTCCCACTGAATCCGTTCCTTGCTGCGGAACGCGACGTTGCCCAGCAGGCAGGCGCTCGTGGAGCGGTGTCCGATTTCAATGTCGGAGATCGGCCGCTGGCGCGACTTCATGCAGTCGAGAAAATTCCGCACGTGATCGGAATGCGAGTTATTGGCCGACTTCATCTCCATGGGAGGTATCACCTCAGCCATGGTCGGTGGCGCATACCGGTTCGTGCTGTGATCCACACGGTGCTGTTCAGGAAATACCTGAAAGCCGCCGCGGTCAACAAAAAGTGTGCCGTCGGTGCCGTGGAACTCGATGCCATAGTCCTTGCCGTACATGGAATTGGCATTGTCCCAGCGGTTTTCGTAAACGCATACAAAGTCAGGACTGCGGTATTCGTAAGTTACCTGAAGCGTGTCGGGCGTTTCGGCATTGTCTTTGATGTAGTATTTCCCGCCCATGCTGGCGATCACCGAAGGCGCCTCTACCTGCATGGCCCATTGAACGATGTCGATGAGGTGGACGCCCCAGTCGGTCATAAAACCGCCGGCGTAATCCCAAAAATAGCGGAAGGTTGACCATCGGGGAGGAAGATTGGGGTCCGGGCCGAAGCGGTTCCAGTTGAACGCAACTTTGGGCGCCGGGCCGAGCCATGCGTTCCAATCGAGATTTGTTGGCGGATCGCAGTCGGCGGGATTTCCGATGCCTTCGGGATAAGAGTTGGCGTAGTTCCAGGTGCGGACAAAACTGACCTTGCCGATGAACCCGTCCTGCACCAGCTTGACAGCTTTCTGGAAATGGATGCCGGATCGCTGCTGTGTTCCCACCTGCACCACGCGGTTGTATCTTCGCGCAGCTTCCACCATCAGGATGCCCTCATCGATGGTGTGGCAGATGGGCTTTTCCACGTAGACATCTTTGCCGGCCTTGCAGGCTTCAATCATCACGAGCGGGTGCCAGTGATCGGGCGTGCCGACGACGACGGCGTCGATGTCTTTGCGGTCGAGCACCTGGCGGAAGTCGGTGTAGCTCTGTGCCTTGCCTCCGGAATCCTTGAGGCCCTGGTCGAGGTTGTCCTTGTAAACGTCGCAGACTGCCGCGATTTCAACGTCCGGCTGCTGGCGGAATGCCTTGAGGTCGCCGCGCCCCTGGCGGCCCGTGCCGATGACTCCCACAATCACTTTGTCGCTGGGAGCCGCCTGCGCCGCTTTGCCCAGGGCAGGAAAACCGAGTCCGGCCCCGGCGGTCGCGATGGCGGCCCTTTTCATAAATTCACGTCGGTCAACTTGTTCGGCCATGATTTATAAATCCTCCATCTATTCGGCTGGGCGTAGCGGCAGGATTCGCTCGCCATGCGTCTGCCAGCCTCCGGCCACAAGCTGGCGGCATGAGGCTGCCCGGTACATTGCCGCATAACTGGCTGAGTCCGGCCTTAGATGCGTGGCGGCATGGAGCCGCCGCTACATTGCGCAGCAATTCTTATCACATTGCGGCAGGGAGTTAAAGGGAAGTTCTCGGATATGCTCGGGGAACATGAGGCTCGGAAAGGCAACAGCTTGATTTCAGGTTAAGCCTCGTTATAACTTTGACTTTTGCGAGTAGCGCCGATCCCGCGGGGGCGGGACCGGCATGCTGCCTACCTGCACGGGCGGGGTCGGCGCTACAAGAGCACGTGCCCAGCTAAAAGTCGCGACAAGGGCGCATGCCCACCTGAAGGTGGGCACTACAAAAGCATGTGCCTACCTCAATGTGGTCGTTAGCTTTAGGTGTACCATTAACCCAGCCTTTGCTCGATCGCCAATGCCAACGGAGACGCCGCCATGTTTGACCCACAATCCATTGTGACGATCGCAGTCGCGATTTGCGTGGCTTTTTTCGTGATCGTGATCATCTGCCTGTTGTACGGTGTATTTCTGCTGGGCAGAATCCGGAAGCAGGCCGTGGGTATCAATCGGCGTCTGGACGAGCTTTTGGGGAGAACGTCCTCGGGGAATGGGGGCCAGGGCCATTCCGGTATGTCGCTCTAAGCGGTCAGGGAGGCTCCGAACCCCAGCCATTGCCGGGCGCCCTTTCTCAAGGTCTTTCGGGTGTTTATTCTTTGTTCAGCTTGCTGGCAAGGGTGAGAATCAGCTTGCGATTGGGGGTGCTCATGTCTTCAAAGTATTTGATCAGTTTGCGAACCGATTTTGATTGGCTTGCCTGCGGCGGAACACGCGGCGCGGTTGGATGCCCGGATCCTCGAAAAAGCAGTTGGTAAGGTTCAACCTCGAGGGCCTTTGCGAATTTGTCCAGAGTCGCCAGCGAGGGCGCCGTATACCCTCCCTCAACCCGCGAAATATAGGATCGCAGCAGCCCTGACCGCTTTTCAATATCGCCTTGCGAGAGGCCTTTTGCTTCACGGAGCGTTCGTATGCGTTTTCCTATCTCCATATATTTATAAAATCAGAACTGCCGTTTGTTGTCAATGATTGTTATAAAATTCTATGTTTAGAGATATGTAATAGGATTTAACAGTATGTAATAGAAGCTAAACTGGACCGAAAACGGGCATTTTTATGATGTTTTCGCCTGCCGCCGAGCAGGTGTGACTACGTACGAAGCCGCCCGCTCGAGAAAAGCAAGTGTGAGCAGCGCAGCGCCGGCTTCGGTCAGGATGGGAAGCAGAATGGCCATGTCCGCCCGCTCGAATAATTGACGGTCATTGCCGTCGGTAATGGCGAAGACTTTACGGCTTCGCTCCTGCCCACTCTGGCCAACTGACAGGTGTACCTGCTCCTTGAGCCCGCAGCGTGAGGACGACAGGTACACGATGCCCGAGCCGGGCTGCGAAATGTGTTTATAAGATCGCTCAAAAGCCAGCAGTTCAAAGCCATAGGCGGCGAGGAGTCCCGACTCCCGCAGGCGATCAGCAGCCTGAAGCGCCATGGGATAAAAGGCTCCGGCTCCGGTGAAGTAGAGCCCGGGCAGGGACTTGAATCGTTCTGCTAGTGCGCGGGCGGCGTCAGAAACCTGGTCCAGCACCCATTCAACGTGACCGGCCAGTTTTGCCAATTCCGCTTCCTGGGCGCCAGCAGCCTTTCTCGGCGCCTTCAGTGCTTGCGCCGCTGCCACGGCCAGAAAGAGCATCGCCGCGTGCCGGCAGAGGATTGACCTGCTGCTTTCGTCGCCCGAATTGACCGAGTAGTCAGTCGCGACGGCATCAGCCAGTGCTGGCAGTTCGCTGGCAGGATTTGGCGTCATTACCCAGACAACCGCACCATGCTTTCTGGCTTCCGTGGCGGCCTCGATGATCTGTTTGCCGTCATGCGGGCCGGCGATCACGATGACCAGCGACCGAGGCCTGAGCGTGCGGCAGGTGTAGGCGGTGAAAACAGCCGGCCGCTCCACGATCACCGGCATTCCGAGAAGCGACTCAAAAGCCCACGCGCCAGTTAACGCGGCCGGATACGACGAGCCGTCACCGGTTATATAAACTGGCCGTTCGCTCCAGCCGATACGGCGGATCAGGGCGTCGTACAGCGGCAACCCTTCTTCATACATCTGCCGCAGGGCGTCTGGGAGTTCCGAGAGTTCCTTGCTGATGTTCACGATAACCCCAATCCTGGATTTTAGCCGACGGGCGGCCTCGCTCCCGCGTGGGCGGGGCCAGGGTGGCCGTGCCAGAATATTGACGCCGAATTAAGTGGCCACTCCTGGAGAGTATCCGCTTAGCCAGGTTTTCAATTATAATGAGTATCGAGCGCAAACAGGCGACCTGTTGCTGGAGGAGGGTTTGCGAGGTCTTCATTTGACTCTTTTCTGAGTCTATTAATTCCCTTGTGATACCCGCATGGGCCACGCGGTGGACCGGTCTGCGCCTTTGTACCTGTTCATTTTTGAGTCCGACGTTCAGCAGTTATTCGAAGGCAGCGGCCGGCGTGGTTTCAGAACTGTTTGTAACATTTCGAGGGCTCGATACGTCAAAACGTGAATGGAGCGAGGCTTGGGAGAAGTGCGTCTTACGACAAAAAAACTCATAGGACTCATCATGGCTTTGTCGGTGGTTGCGCTGGTGTTTGCCGGCTGTTCTGAGAAGCAACCCACAAGCGCTGCAACAACGTCGCCGGCGGCCACGGCCGAGGTGCCGGTGGTTGTGGCGAAGGTGCGGCAGCAGGATATGCCGGTGCAGGTGACCGCTATTGGCAACGTGCAGGCGTATTCCACCGTAACCGTCAAGTCTTTGGTGGACGGGCAAATCCAGAAAGCCTACTTTACCGAAGGTCAGGATGTCCGCAAGGGAGATTTGCTGTTCAGCATTGATCCCCGGCCGTTCCAGGCGGCTCTCCACCAGGCCGAAGCGAACCTGGCACGCGACCAGGCGCAGGCCGAATACGCCAAAACCGAGGCGAAACGCTATACGGAGTTGGAGAAGCAAGGAATCGTTTCGCAAACCCAGTTTGAGCAGTTTACATCCAACGCCCAGGCGCTGGAGGCAGCCGTCCGCGCCGACCAGGCGGCGGTGGAAGATGCCAAAATCAAGTTGAGCTACTGCTCGATTTCCTCACCCATTGACGGGCGGACCGGAAGCCTTCTGGTCCATCCCGGCAATCTGGTGAAGACCAACGATACCAGCCTGGTGGTGATCAACCAGGTGAGCCCCATTTACGTGGACTTCTCCGTTCCGGAGCAGGACCTCGCGCAAGTGAAGCGGCATCAGCAGCAGGGAAAACTCCGGGTGCTGGCATATCCCTCAGGAGACAAGGCAAACGTCTCGAAGGGGAATCTGACGTTTATCAACAACACAGTGGACGCCAACACAGGAACCATTGAACTGAAGGGAACGTTTCAGAACGGCGCCCGGAAATTGTGGCCCGGGCAGTTTGTCAATGTTGTGGTGGATCTCACTGTGCAGCGTAACGCGACGGTGGTGCCTTCGCAGGCGGTTCAGAACGGAGAGCAGGGGCAGTACGTCTACGTGGTCAAAGCTGACCACACGGCTGATTTTCGTCCCGTGACGGTAGGGAGCACCCTCGGGGGCGTCACAATCGTGGAAAAGGGCATCCAGCCCGGGGAAACGGTGGTAACCAACGGGCAGCTTCGGCTTTATCCGGGCGCCAAGGTGTCGCTCAAGAGCGAACCCGCCTCCCAGCAGGAAAGCACCTCATGAATATCTCTGAACCTTTCATCCGCCGTCCGGTGATGACGACGCTGGTCATGCTCGGCATCCTGCTGTTCGGCGTCATGGCCTATCGCTTCCTGCCGGTCAGCGACCTGCCCAGCGTTGATTATCCAACAATTACGGTGATGGCGAGCCTGCCGGGAGCCAGCCCTGAGACGATGGCCTCTTCGGTGGCGACGCCTCTCGAGCGGCAATTCTCAACGATTGCCGGGCTCGATTCCATGTCATCCACCAACACGCAGGGAAGCACGCAGATCAGCCTGCAGTTTGACCTGAGCCGGAACATCGATGCCGCGGCGCAGGACGTGCAGTCCATGATCACCCAGGCCGAGGGGGAACTGCCCCCGAACATGCCTTCTCCGCCGACCTTCCGCAAGGTTAACCCAGCCGACCAGCCGATCATTTACATGTCGGTCTGGTCTGACACGCTTCCTTTGTACACCACCAGCGAATACGCCGACACGATGATGGCCCAGCGCATCTCGATGATCAGTGGCGTGGCGCAGGTTCGCGTATTCGGCGAAAAGAAATACGCGGTGCGGGTGCAGTTTGACCCCAAGGCGCTGGCCGCGCGCAGGATAGGAATCGATGAAGCCACCGAGGCCATTCAGAACGCCAACGTTAACTTGCCTACGGGTACACTTTATGGCACCCACAAGTCTTTTGTGGTGCAGGCGGAAGGCCAGCTTAACGATGCGGCCGCGTACCGGCCCGTGATCATAGCATACCGGAACGGAGCTCCGGTTCGCCTGGATGAAGTGGCGAACGTGGTCAACGGGAGTCAGACTGACAAGATCGCAATGTGGTATGGCCAGCATCCCGCAATGGTGCTGGCCATCCAGCGCCAGCCTGGAACAAATACCGTCGAAGTTGTGGACAATATCAGAAAACTGCTGCCCAGCTTCCAGGCGGAATTTCCGGCGTCGATTAATTTCCAGATTCAATACGACCGTTCTGAAAGCATTCGGGACTCGATTAATGACGTGAAGTTCACGCTTTACCTGACGCTCTGTCTGGTAATCATGGTGATCTTCATTTTCCTGCGCAACGTGTCCGCCACCGTCATTCCCAGCCTGGCGCTTCCCATGTCGATCATAGGGACGTTTGCCGTAATGTACCTTGCGGGCTATACGGTGGACAATTTATCGCTCATGGCCCTTGTCCTTGCCGTAGGTTTCGTCGTGGACGATGCCATCGTCATGCTGGAAAACATTGTGCGGCACATGGAACTGGGCGAAGGCGTGCTGGAAGCCGCGCTAAACGGCTCGAAGGAAATCAGTTTCACCATCCTTTCGATGACCTTGTCTCTGACCGCCGTCTTTATTCCCATACTTTTCATGAGCGGGATCATGGGGCGGCTGCTGCACGAGTTTGCCGTCACCATTATGAGCGCGGTGCTGGTGTCGGGCCTGGTTTCACTGACGCTGACGCCCATGCTGTGCAGCCGCTTCCTGCGGCATCCGCGGGAGCAGAGACACGGTCACCTGTTTGAAGTTTCCGAGCGATACTTCAATTATCTTCGAGATGCTTATGACTGGAGCTTGCGCGGTGCTCTCCGGCATCGTTTCACTGTGCTGATCGCGTCGATTCTTATCCTGGTTCTCACCGGGTACTTCTTTATCAAAATCCCCAAAGGATTCCTGCCCAGTGAGGACAGCGGAGGGATTTTTGCTTTCAGCATGGCGGCCCAGGGCACTTCATTTGAGCAGATGAAGAAAATCCAGAGGCAGGTCGGCGACATCGTTGGGGCCAACCCGAACGTGAGCTCAGTTTTCGCGCTGGCAGGCGCCGGCGGGCCTTCGGGCGGCAGCAATTCCGGAATCTTTTTCGCCCATTTGAAGGACCATCCGTCCGCCAGCCAGCAATTCATTGCAGGATTTAAGGACTTCTTCCATATTCCCCACAAGCCCTTTGGCCCCGAATACCGATTGGTCAACACGGACCAGGTGATTCAGCAATTGCGTCCTAAGCTTGCCACCATTCCGGGCGTGTTCGTGTTTATGCAGAATCCTCCTCCCATCCAGCTCAGCGCCCATCTGACCAAGAGCCAGTATCAATACACTATGGAGGGGCCGGACACCAAGGAGCTTTACCAGGTTTCAAAGAAAATGGAAGCGGAAATCCGCAAACTCCCGGGCTTTCTGGATGTGACTTCCGACCTCGAGATCAACAACCCGCAGGTGAACGTCCATATTGACCGCGACAAGGCCCAGGCTCTAGGCGTGTCGGCATTTCAGATTGAAAATGCACTGACCACAGCCTACGGCCAGGGTCGGATTTCGACGATCTATGCTCCCAACAACGAATACTGGGTAATTTCCGAGCTGGAGCCTCAATATCAGGCAAATCCGAATGACCTGTCGCTGCTTTACATCCGTTCAAGCAGCGGGCAGCTTATTCCGCTGAACACCGTGGCGTCCATGACGGAGGGCCTTGGGCCGCTGTCCGTGAACCACTTTGGCCAGCTTCCCTCGGTCACCATCTCCTTCAATCTTGCGCCGGGTATAGCCCTGGGCGATGCCGTCTCGGGAGTTGGCCGGATCGCGCGCGACGCGCTGCCGGCCGATATCAGCGCGAGTTTCGAAGGGACGGCCCAGCAGTTCCAGTCCTCGCTGGTGGGCCTCGGCATTCTGCTGATTGCCACTGTCCTGGTGATCTACCTGGTCCTTGGCATCCTGTACGAAAGCTTTATCCATCCGATCACAATCTTGTCGGGCCTGCCGTCGGCGGCCCTGGGCGCTCTGGTTACACTCCTGGCCTTTCATATGGAACTCGATCTGTACGGGTTTGTCGGCATCATCATGCTGATCGGGATTGTCAAGAAGAACGCCATCATGATGATTGACTTCGCGCTGGATGCCGAGCGCAGCGGCGGAAAGTCAACGGGCGAAGCCATCTATTATGGAGCCATCGTTCGGTTCCGTCCTATCATGATGACGACGTTCGCCGCCCTGATGGGGATTCTGCCTATTGCTCTGGGCCTGGGAGCGGGTGCTGAATCGCGGCGGCCGCTGGGCATGGCGGTCGTCGGCGGCCTTGTCTTCTCGCAGGTGATTACGCTCTACATCACCCCGGTTTATTACACCTATTTGGATCAATTCCAGCACTGGCTTGGAAGGCGCTTCCAGCGTCGGCGGCCAGAGGGTGAAGTTGAGCCTCCCGCACCGGTTCCAGAATCCGTTCTGGCCGAAACCGGACAGGGACACGGCGACCGTTAATCACCACTCAGAAAAACTGCATCAACCCCCCAGAAATTCCTCGTGGGAATAATTCCTGGTGATATAATACTCCTCTCTTCTCATTCAATCAGAACTCGGGATGTCTGGTCTGCACAATGGCTGTTAGATCCTGATCGCAGAAGCTGGCGGAAGTAATAACCCAACAAGGAGTCCACTATGAGACGGAAAAAGGACCGGCCAGGGAAAGCTGGGCCGGAGAAGTCTGCATTCACGCGCCGGGATTTCCTGAAGGGAGCAGGTGTTACGGTATCCGGCGGTCTGCTGGTTGGCGGCACCGTAGCAAGCGCCGCACCTCCCGGCTCTGAGGCTGGATTTGTGGGGCCAGGAGCCGTTCCCGTAACGCTTCGCGTAAACGGCAAGGTTCATAAGCTGAACCTTGAGCCGCGTGTGACGCTGCTGGACGCCTTGCGTGACCGGCTGTCGATCACCGGCTCGAAAAAGGTTTGTGACCGCGCCACCTGCGGGGCCTGCACGATGATGATCGATCGCAAGCCCGTCTATGGTTGCACGGTGCTGGCCATCGAAGCCCAGGGGCACAACATTACCACTATCGAAGGGCTCGCCAGCGACGGAAAGCTTGCGCCGGTGATGGAAGCCTTTGTCCAGCACGATGCGCAGCAGTGCGGGTTCTGCACGCCGGGCTTTGTGATGGCCTGCACGGCTTATCTGGAGCGAGATCAGAATCCGACGATGGAAGAAATTAGTAAGAATCTGGGCGGGAACATTTGCCGCTGCGGAACTTACTGGGGCATCAGGCATGCGGTTCTTGAAGCGTCCAAGGGAATGAAGGGAGGCGCTCATGGCAACGTGTAAATATGATTGGCCACCAGAAGGACACCGCGGGCTGATCGGGAAAAGTGTCGAACGGCTCGATGGTCCGCACAAATCGAGTGGCCGGGCGCAGTACACCTATGACACCAATCCGTCCGGAAGACTGATTGCTAAACTGTGTAGCTGCCCTTATGCCCACGCAAAAGTCACCTCAATTGATGTTTCTGCCGCACAGAAGCTCCCCGGCGTAAAAGCGGTGTTGGTTGTCCATCCGGCTGGAGATGAAATCCAGTGGGCAGGGGATGAAGTTGCGGTGGTTGCCGCTACAACGGAGGAAATCGCAGAGGACGCTGTTCGCCTTATCAAGGTTGAATACCAGCAGCTTCCGCACCTGGTTCGCGAAGAGGACCTGCAAAAAGCGCAGCAAGCGGGCCGAACGAAAGAGGGCGGTGAGCAGACGGCGGGCGATCCGGCCAAGGCTTTCCAGGAAGCCGACCTCGTCATCTCGGAAGGAACGTACGGGGTGCCGGTGATCACTCACTGCTGCCTCGAGTCACACGGAAGCGTGGTGGAGTGGCCTGATGCGAAGTCCATCAGGATCTGGTCGTCCACGCAGAACGTTTCCGGCAGTCCCGGCCAACTGGGTCAGGGATTGCGATTGAAGAAGGTGGATATCGAGGACAACAACATCGAAACCATTTGCAATTACATCGGGGGCGGGTTTGGAAGCAAATTCTCTCCCGACAGGTGGGGCATTGAAGCCGCGCAACTTTCCAAGATGGCGGGCGGCGCGCCGGTAAGGCTGATGCTCGATCGCGACAGAGAACTGCAAATGGCCGGATGCCGCCCTTCAGCTTATGCGAAGGTCCGAGTGGCCGCGAAGAAGGACGGGACGCTGACCGCCTGGGACTCCGAGTCATGGGGGACTGGCGGCCCCGGACCTGCCGGACATCCTCCGCTGCCCTATGTTATTCAACCTCCAAACCACCACTGGAAACACACGGCGGTCCTGGCGAATATCGGTGAAGCTCGGGCCTGGAGAGCGCCAAATCATCCTCAGGCGTGCCTGATCACAATGAGCGCCCTGGACGATCTGGCCTGCAAGCTCGATATGGACCCGATCGAACTGCTGAAGAAAAACGTCAACCTGGCGCCACCGGTCCTGCGGCGCGCTTACTCTGAAGAACTAGTGAAGGCGGCGGAGCTTGCCGACTGGAAAAAGAACTGGCATCCACGGGGTGACAAAACCGCCGGGCACATCAAGCGCGGCATGGGCGTCAGCATGCACACGTGGGGAGGGCGCGGCCACAACAGCACGTGCAATATCACGATTCGGCCGGATGGATCGGTGACCGCGCAACTGGGCAGTCAAGACTTAGGAACCGGAACCCGCACGGTGATTGCAATTACCGTGGCAGAGACGCTTGGCCTTCCGGTTGATGCGGTGAAGGTTGAGATTGGGACCAGCAAATATCCTCCTTCCGGCGCCAGCGGCGGAAGCACCACGGTGGGTGGAGTATCCAATTCCACGCGCCGAGGCGCTGTTGACGCGCGCGATGAACTCTTCGCGGCGGTGGCGCCATCGCTGGGCGTTCAACCCGCGGACCTGGAAGCCTGGAACGGCAAGATACAGGTAAAGAGTGATCCCTCGAAGTGCCTGGCGTGGAAAGATGCTTGCGCCAAGCTGGGCGTGAAAACCATCCAGAGCACGGGGAAGAATCCCGGCCCCTGCCATCTGGGTGACAGCGGCGTAGGCGGAGTGCAGATTGCCGATGTCTCGGTTGACACGGAGACCGGCCAGGTGAAAGTGAACCACATCGTGGCCGCCCAGGACTGCGGCCTGATCATCGACATGAAGACGGCCGAAAGCCAGGTGTACGGCGCGCTGATCATGGGCGTCACTTACGCGTTGTTTGAACAGAAAGTAATGGACGAGGCGCTCGGTGTGATGCTCAACCCGAACATGGAGTTCTACAAGCTGGCCACCGTCGGCGACTTTGGAGAATTCACCGTCCACATGATGACGGGGCCCGGCTATGACGAGCGCGGCGTGATCGGACTTGGCGAGCCGCCGGTGATTTCTCCCGGCGCGGCCATTTCCAATGCCGTGGCCAACGCTATCGGCGTCCGGGTACCTACCCTTCCACTGACCCCTGACAAGGTCCTTGCGGCACTTGAGAAAGGAGCGATGGCCTGATGCAAGCTTTCGAATATGCAAGTCCAAAGAGCGTGCAGAGCGCCGTCAAGTTGCTGGGCAGCAGCTGGGGCGGCACGGCAATCATGGCTGGAGGAACCGACCTGATCAGCGCCATGAAGGACGGGGTGGTTACTCCCAAGCGCGTGGTGAGCCTGAAAAACGTAAAGGCGCTGGACCAGATTCGCGCGTCTGGGGGACTGCGGGTGGGAGCGCTGGCCACCATCCGCCAGCTTCTGGACTCTCCGGTCCGCCAAAATTTCCCCGGGGTCTACCAGGCGGCGGATGGCATTCGCGGCGAGCAGATGCGACACATGGGAACCGTGGGCGGCGAGTTGCTGCAGCGGCCGCGTGACTGGTACTTCCGCAGTGGGTACGGCCTGCTGGCCCAGCACGACGGCAAGTCTCTGATCCCGGATGGTCAGAATTGCTATTCAGCTATTCTGGGCAATTCCGGTCCGGCCTATTTTGTGAATCCATCGAGCCTGGCTCCTATCCTGATTGCTCTTGATGCCAAAGTGACGCTGCACGGACCGAGCGGTCAGCGCGAGGTGGAACTGAGCAAGTTCTATCAGACTCCGAAGTCGGAAGATGAACGCGAGTATGTGATCAAGCCGGATGAAATCCTGACCGAAATCACGGTGCCCGCCGGCAGCGCCAAAACCGCTACGTATGAAATCCGTGAGAAGGAAGGCCTGGACTGGCCTCTGGTGGCCGCAGCGGTGGCATTGCAGATGGACGGAAACACCGTGAAGAGCGCGCGCGTTGTGCTGGGACACGTGGCGCCGGTTCCCTGGCCGTCTCCTGAGGCCGAAGAAGCCTTGAACGGAAAAGAACTTACTGAGGAAACGGCGGACGCTGCCGGGAAAGCGGCGGTGAGCAAAGCTGCGCCCTTGAGCCAGAACGGTTACAAAGTGCAACTGACCCGCGTAGCCGTAAAGCGCGCTCTCATGCGTGCAGCGAAAGGAGAAGCGTGATTATGCCCGAGCCTATGAACGCGAATAGCCTGGGTGATGCTACGTGCCGTTGCCTTCATTCGAAGGAAACGTTTATCCACGCCGAGCCTGACCCCAGAATCCCGAGCATGAGCAGCGGTATCCACTGGTGCGTTCACACCCACACCTGCCTGGGACCGGATGGCCAGATTGCTGAGCCCGAAAGCTGCAAACCCGGCCGGAGCTGCTACGATCCCCTCTAGGCCTCCCGTTGCTCTGACCGTGGAAAGCATCGAGAGAGTGTGGGCGTGCGCTTGCAAGAGCTTACGCCCTGCGCCCTTCACTTCCGTAATTTCTCTACGTAACTTGAGGAACCTTTGGGGCATCTTAGGGTTGATGCCCTTTTTTAATCTGAGCTAAAATACTTATATGCCATTTTGGGGCAACACGTAAGCAGTCGAAGGAGGGCAAATATGCGGAATCTTTTCGGGGCAGGTTTGGCGGCCTTTATTCTGCTGGGGCTGGCGGTAGTGCCGGCGAAGGCGGCCGTGACCGGCGATTATCTGGAAGTTCGGAACGCGGACGTGTGGACAGGGCCCTGCTACGCCAATTCAGAGGTTGATTTGACGGGGAAGCAGGCGATCCTTGCATGGAAAATCACTAAAGGTACGTGGCAAGGCACCGATTTGAGCGGCTTGACGGTGGTCGCCGTGGTGAAAGCCAAAGCAACGCTCGGCGATCCATTCCGCAACCCCTATCCGAGTGAAGCGGTGCTGATCATTGATCGCAATGCGACCTCGCAGCAGCGGGAGGCTCTGGTGGGATTTGTAAAGGCGCGGGCAGGGAAGTTGGTGGACCGCGTGGTGCGTACGGACATAGCTCCCATCAGCCTGGAAGTCGGTAAAGGCGCGGATCACGGAACCGACGTGCTGAAGGCGGGCGATCTGGCAGTGGTCAAGACGCGTTCTCTATGCCAGGGTGACATCATGTGCGGGAACGAGACGGTCTACTACCCGCCGCTGACCAAAACTGAGATGTCCATGCCGGCGTTCAGCCAGGAAGATGCCTTTAACGGCACAGGTCTCGGCGTGGTGTGGAATAACCGCAACGCCCGCAGCGCTTTTGTCGGCACCTTTGCTGACTGAAGCGTCCGAGGTTGTTGAAAGAATACGATTCCAGAATGCGACGTGCCCGGTGCGCCTGATTCGCGCGCTGACTACTTGATTACCTGGGAGGTTCTAGATGCGGCGGCTCGTAGCTTTTTCAGTGGCTTCTATTCTGGCTCTCAGCGTTGCTGCCTTTGCTCAGGGCACCTACAAGATCCAGGCGACCCAGGGTGCTCCCGGAGGCGACGTCCCGCAGGGCATCCAAAGTAGCCTTCAACCACAGGGCGAAAGTCTTGTCGATAGTTCCGGAAAGGCGGTGTGCGAGGTGTGGTTGCGCAAGGATCTGGCGCCCGCTTCGAGTCCCGATACGGCCTCGAATGTCCTTTACGGCAAGATTGCGCAAGGGTCGCTGGTGGGCGTAATTCACTTTCCGGCAGCCGCCAAAGACTTTCGCGGACAGGCTATCAAGCCGGGCTATTACACTCTGCGTTATGAGCTCGTCCCTGAGGACGGAAACCACATGGGCGTGAGCCAGTACCGCGATTTCCTGCTCCTGACGCCCGCCGCCAAGGACCCGGATGCCGACAAGGCGGTATCATTCGATGACGCCCTCAAGCTGTCGCGCCAGGCTACTGATACGGGACATCCAGGCGTGCTGATTATGGACGCGGTGAGCGACAGCAATAAGACGTTCCCGGCCGTGTTCCAGGACTACTCCCAGAACTGGGCGCTGCAGATGGAGTCGCAGCTTGGGAACGGCGGATCAAAATTGCCGCTGGCAATTGTGCTGGTGGGGCAGTACCAGGGCTGACGGTCGTGGTGCTCCAGCCGGCATCGGTGGAGAGCATTATGAAATTCCGAAATCCCATACGCCCGGCAAATAACCTGCTGGTCGCCTTAATTCCGCGGCCGCGCCACCCGGGACTGATCGCGCGCTTGATGTGCGGTTTTGCGCTCCTGTTAACCTCCGGCCCGGCCCGTGCGGCGGATACTCCAAATACCCAGAAAACCCTGCAAGGAAAACTTGGTTTCATTCAGGGGACAGGCCCCGTGGTGAAAACCGCGGCGAAACAGATTCCGCTGGCTGGCCGCTATGACTATATTTTCCGGTCGCTCGAAGATCAGCGGCTGCGAAATGACGAGGTCCGCCTGAAAGGCGAGTATCAGGCGAACGGGAATTTTCGTGTGGACAATATTTTCACGCTCCACCACGGAGAGGTCTATCGCGTCCGATATTATTGCGAGACCTGCAACATCGTTGGACAAGGGCCGGGGAATTGCGTCTGTTGCCAGCAGCCTACAGAGCTTCAGGAAATCCCAGTCAACAAGAGCGACGCGAAAGTCCTGATCACACACTGATCATCATTTGCGAGACGGCCACTCTGGCGGTGTTGTTGGCTCCGCCACGGGCGAGGATACCCCTGCCACGAGTCAACGCGTCACTACCAATGCACCGCTGGCCGTTGACACCTTCGCCGAGTCAATGGTTATATAAAACGAGGCGTCAAATCCAACCGTCTTGTGGTGAGCGTAGCTCAGCCGGTAGAGCGCCAGATTGTGGATCTGGAAGTCGCGGGTTCGAACCCCGTCGCTCACCCCAACACTTACGGCTTCAACCATCGGCGATCCTAATTGGTGCGGTGTTAGGCCAATTGGTGGAACACATAAGACGCCCGCCGTCATGCCGAGAGCGGAGCGAAGCATCCCGGTATTGCGCTGAATAGAATTCAGAGACCCTTCGCGGAGTTTACCCTGAGTCCCTTCTCCCGCTTTGCGGGATCAGGGCCGTTCGCAAATTGAGGGCGAACGGGCTCAGGGTGACGGGTCATCTAGTGTCAGAATCTTTTCTGTAACACGATACTAGTGTGGCCTGTCCTCACCTGACAAGAGAGTTTCAGGTTTCTTTGCTGTTTTTTAATCTCGCGAGGAGGGTTGTTTCGCCCTTCTGCACGACGCGGCCTTCCTGCTGGGTGACTTCGAAATGGAGCGTCAGGATTGCCTTTCCCTTGCTGGACAGGCGTTTCGCCACGACTGTGACCCTGGCGCCGATCGGGTCGCCAGCGAAGATCGGGCCGGTGAATTGCCAATTCCACCCGAGCGATGCGGCCACCATCAGGCGAACCGAAGCGCGGTTCTTGAGGCCGTCGACAAGCGCCAATCCCAGCAGGCCATGAGCAATGCGACGCGGGAAGCCCTGCGCGCGCGCAAAATCGTCGTCCATGTGAACGTCGAAGAAATCTCCGGACAGACCGGCGAAATTGACGATGTGTGCTTCGGTGACGATAATGTGTCCGGTCTCAAACCAGTCGCCCTCATGCAGGTCTTCAAACCAATAGTCGCCCGGCGGCAGTTTCCTGCCTTTCGCAGCTTTCATCGCAATCTTGCCTTGGCGTTTTGGCTGTAGCTTGGGCATGGCTGTCTAGAGAAAGCAGGCGCTGTCCATCAGTTTGACATCACCGACGATGGGCCGGAATGCCATGTAGGGAAAAATGTCGCGCTCGGGATCAATGCCTGGCGCAATCTCGATGAGGCGCAATCCTTCCGGGTCAAGGCGAAACACGCAGCGCTCGGTGACGTAGAGGACTCCCTGTTCTTTCTGCCGGGCGTATTGCCCCGAGAAGGTAATGCGTTCCACTGCGTTGACGAACTTCTGAATCCTCCCCGGCCTCGCGATGCGCAGTTTGCCGCCTTCAAACGCAACCTCGCTGCCCTGGGCGTCAAAGGTGCCGCAGAAGACGACGCATTTCGCATTCTGCGCAATTTCCATGAATCCACCGGGGCCGACCATGTTGCCGCCCAGGTGCGATACGTTCACGTTGCCCTGAGCGTCCGCCTCACCCATTCCGAGGAAGGTCTGATCGATGCCGCCGCCGCTGTAAAAGTCAAATTGATCCACCGAGGGGACCAGCGCGTCCGGATTGCGCGCGGCGCCAAACAGCCGCTCATCGAGCATGCGGCCGTTGTGCGTGCCCTGTTCGACGCTCATCCAGAGATCGCCTTCAATGCCCTGCTCGGCGATCACCCCGAAGATTCCGCCGGGAATCCCGAAACCAAAATTCACAGACGCTCCCGGGCGAAGCTCTTTCGCCGCGCGCCGGGCGATGATGCGCCGCGTGAGTTTTGCCGGGAGCTCGTTCGACAACCGCGCGAGGCGCGCCCGCTGTGAGCCGCTGATGGTGGGATCATAGGGCAGGCCGTAGAACAGTTCCTGCGCGGAGTCCTGGACCACAACATCGACCATGATGCCGGGCACGTGCACGCTTCTCGCTTTCAAAGTGCCCGGCTCGACCACCTGCCGCACCTGCGCCAGAACCACACCGCCGCAGTTGTGCGCGGCCATGGCCATGGTGTAAATGTCGAGGTCAACCGCTTCCTCTTCAGGACTGATGTTACCCTTCAGATCGGCATAGGTGCCGCGAATGATGGCGGCATCCACTTTGAAGGGCTTGTACCGCAGCACCTCACGCCCATCGAGCTTCATCAACTCCACCAGCTCAGCCGTGCTTCGCCTGTTGCAGCGTCCGCCATCTTGACGCGGATCGACAAAGGTGCCGAGGCCGGAATGGGTGATGAGCCCCGGCCGTCTGGCCCCGATCTCCCGCAGGAGCTGCTGCACTACGCCGCCGGGGAAACAATAGGCTTCAATCTTCTCGTCGCGGATGAGCTGCTGGATGCGCGCCGACCAGGTGAAATGCGCTGCGATGATTCTGGCCAGCATGCCCTCGTGGGCGAAGCGGTTGGTTCCCATTTCGCCGCGGTCGCCGAGGCCCAGGGAGTGGACAAGCGTGAGCCCGCGCGGTTCGCCCGTTGCAAGAAAACGCTTCTCAATCGCGGCAAAAATGGCTTCCGCAGAAGTCATGCCCGCGCCGTTGCCGCTGACGGCGACGGTGTCGCCGTTGCTGACCATCCGTGCGGCCTCTTCGGCGCTGAGAAACCTCGTCTTGCCCATCCTCATCACCTACCGATTTCGAAAAGCCGGTTTCCTTTTGGCCCGGAAAGCGGCGATGCCTTCACTCGAATCCTCAGTGGAGCGTGCCAGCCCGGCGGCCGCCGCGTGATGAAGGCCGAAGTCGGTGTGCATGGCTTGGAGCAGACTTTTCGTCAAAGCCATAGCAGGCCTGGAGTTCGCAAAAATCTGGCGAAGCCAGGCCTCGATCTGGGTTTCCATGGCGGTGGGATCGTCTGCAAGTGCGTTCAAGAGGCCCCAGCTGTAAGCTTTTTGAGCAGAAATTGGAGAACCCAGCAGCGTAAGCTCCCGCGCGCGAGCGATGCCGATGATTTCGGCGAGCCGGCAAACCCCCGTCCAGCCCGCAATCATGCCCAGTCCCACTTCCGGAGTGCCAAGCTTCGCTGCTTTCACCGCAACTCGCAAGTCCGCCATCAGCGCGAGCTCAAGTCCGCCCCCCAGAGCATGGCCGGAAATAGCGGCAATCACCGGCTGCGGCAATGCCGCGATGGTCTCAAGCACCTGGATGCCGCGGAGGGCCCAATCGTTTGACATTTCATTGGGAGTGAGAGCGCCCCAGGCCTCGATGTCTCCTCCTGTGCAGAAGAATCGCCCGTTGCCGCGCAGCACCAGCGCGCGGAGGTTATGCGCCGTCTTCAGCCGCTGAACGTGGCTCTCGATTTGGTCCAGCATCGGCAGCGTGAGAGCGTTGCCCTTCTGCGGGCGGTTGAGCGTGATCTCCGCCCACTCGCCGCCGCTGCGCTTCTTCTCCTGGTACAAAACGGTGGCGTCCAATTTCATTCTCCAGTCCGCTGGAACCCAATCCCCGGCGTCCATGTACCCTATCGCCTGCGCACAGCCTCGAGGGTTGCGCTTCACGCCAGCGGGAACCGGTGGATCAGCGGATTTTGCCAGGGCGTTGCAAAGGGTGAATCTTATGTTTCCGGCATTGCAGTGTCAAGCTGCCGTCCGCCGACAGACAAGCCGATGGAGAGTTCAAGTGAGTTTGCCGCCTGAGACTACTTCAGCGGAACCCAGGAATCGACTTCTTCAGAATTTCCGCTCCGGCAGTATATTGCAGGCTGGCGATGGGAGCCATCTGGTAGACGTTCACGCGAAAATCAGGATTGACGCCGAGCAGCAGGTAAGCCATACGCTGGGTGCAGCCGTAGTCTTCCATCAGCCATTCCATCAACTGGATGCTGGCGCGCCACACGGCCTCTTCGAGCGGCTTGGCGCAGGCGAGGGAGATCAGGCTGTCCTGCTTTTCGAGGCGCACGTAGGGCTGGCTCTTTCCTTTGATCAGCGCGCAGCGCAGCATCACGGTGCTGCGGGTTTCCATGGCGGTCCCGTAAAACTCGGTGTCGCCCTGGCAGGCATGCACATCGCCCACATAGAGTAGCGCGCCGGGGTGGTAGCAGGGAATCAGAATTCGTGTGCCCGGGCGGATGTCGCGCACGTCCATGTTGCCGCCCCAGCTTCCCTGGCCAAGGCCGGGTGTCGCCACTTCGCGCTCCGGAGCCACAGCGATCGTGCCGATAAACGGCGACTGCGGAAAACGCAGGCCCAGCGGATATCTGCGGCTCTGGCCATCTTCCCACGTGACGGCTTCATCGAGGACTACTTCACCGTTTTCGTGGCGGCCGATGGCAAACGTCGGGGTGCTCAACTCTTTCCAGCGCGCGGAATCTCCCAGCGGCTTGTGTCCGGGGCGCCAGTAGGTGACGCTCTGCGCGTCGAGTTCCAGCTTGTCGATTTCGACGACCAGCGTGTCTCCGGGCTCTGCTCCTCGAACGTAAACAGGCCCGGTAACCGGATTGGCCTTGGGCGGAGAATAATTCAGGTACCAGGTGTCAAGGAGCTGAGCGGCATCTTCAGGCCGGCGGTAACTTCCCGAGGGAGCATCTTCAGTCTCCAGGGCGAAGGGCTCGTCCTGTTCGACTTCGAGAACGGGAATGTGACGGTGGTCCAGAGTGTACTTCAGAGTCTCGTTGCGTGTAACACGTTTCACTAGTTTTACAACTCCTTCTCAGTACTTCCGGTTGAGTTTAGTCCTGCGGCGATGCGCTGTCTATCGGTTGCCGACGCGCCAGTGGCGCTAAAGCAGCAATGATTGCCGTCGATAAATCAAATGAGGCGGTTACTGCAAGGCCTTTGCCCGGAGGTTCGTCGAGCAGCAGGAAGTGGGAATTCCACTTTTGCATCCGGGCGGGACTCATCCAGGCAGACTGGAAGCACAGCCACGCCACGAACTCGACAAGGCAGCCTTTTGGTTGTTGTAACCGGGACGTCTGTTGAGATCCAAAGCGAGTGAAATGCCAGGCAGGACACCAAGCAAGAAGGAACTTTTATGCGAGATCGCGGGTCTGCGCCAGGAGCTCGCCGCCGCCCAGAAAACCATTAGTGACCTGCGGCGCCCGGAAACTGCAGCCTCGGCGGATGGAGATGGGGATTCGAAAGAGCCCAAGCTGCCCGTGTGGAGCGCTTTGAGCCCTGAAAGAGAAAAGGCCGCCCCGGGGGTAGATTATCTCAGGTTTTATCACGCTTTTACCCACTCAAGGGTTGCGATTGCCAGTCAAGACGCCGATGGTCGCATCACAGAACAGAATGCCGCCCATCGGACTCTGCTGGGCTATTCCGATGACGAGCTGAAAGGCAGGACCCCCGGCCATTACCTTGCGGGGGAGATGGGCGAGTTTGGCCGAACCAGGGAGGAGTTGCTGCGGTGGGGAAGCTATTTGGGCGAGACGCGGTGCCGGACGCGGAGCGGCCGCTGGGTGGACGCCGAAATCTCGATGGCCCTTGTCCGGAACGCGCGCGGCGAAATCATCGGTTATACAACATTCATCTTCGATATCACGCAAAAGAAGCGCATGGAAGATGCGCTTCGCGAGAGCGAAGAGCGCTTTACGACGTTTATGAACAACAGTTTCATCATCGCCTTGATGCGGGACACCTGTGGGCGCTACGTTTACGTCAATCGGGCGTTTGAGCAGTACGTTGGAAAGCCCTCGGCCGAAATTCTGGGGAAAACGCCAATTGATCTGTGGCCCGAAAGTTCCGCTGAAGAATTGATTGCTGCGGACCAGGTGGTTCTGTCTACCGGACGGCCGCTTGAAAAGTACGAAACAACGTCCCTTCCCGGGCGTGAAACCAAGGAATGGCTGGCCGCAAGGTTTCCGTTTCACGACAGGAAAAGAAAAGCCTTTGTTGGCTGTGTTCTGATCGATGTTACGGAGAGGAAAAGCCTGGAGGAGCAGCTTCGCCAATCGCAGAAAATGGAGGCCGTGGGTCGGCTGGCCGGCGGCATTGCTCATGATTTTAACAACCTGCTGACCATCATCACCGGCTACTCCGAGTTATTACTGGGGTCCGACGCCATTCTGGAAGAGCAGCGGAGCAAGATTGAAGAAATCAAGAAGGCGGGCGAACGGGCGGCGCTGCTGACACGGCAACTGCTGGCCTTCAGCCGCAAGCAGGTCCTGGCCCCGAGAGTTCTCAACCTGAACACTGTTGTTGAGAACCTGCGGAAGATGATCGACCGTCTGATTGGGGAAGATATTGAGTTTGTGACCATCCCCTTTGGCGCGCTGGGGAAGGTGAAAGCAGATCCCGGCCAGGTGGAGCAGATCGTCATGAACCTGGTGGTGAACGCCCGCGATGCGATGCCGCACGGCGGAAGATTGATCATTGAAACTGCCAATGTGGAATTTGATGAAGAGTACGCGCGCTCTCATGTGCCCAGCGTGCCGGGACATTACGTAATGCTTGCAGTGGGCGATACGGGAACCGGCATCGAGCCAGACGTACAGAAGCACATTTTCGAGCCGTTCTTTACAACGAAGGAAACAGGAAAGGGTACGGGGCTTGGTCTCGCTACAGCTTACGGGATTGTCAAGCAGAGCGGCGGCTTTATATGGGTTTACAGCGAAGTGGGTATTGGCACCGTCTTCAAGATCTATTTTCCGAGAGTTCTGGAACAGGACGAACTGCCGGCCGTAATCCAGCACGAGCCCGGGCAGTTGAAGGGAACAGAAACCATTCTGGTGGCTGAGGACGAGGTGGCCCTCCGGATCCTGGTCTGCGAAACTCTGGCACGGTTTGGGTACAAAGTGCTGGTGGCTGCTGACGGAAAAGCGGCTGTCAAGCTCAGCGAACAATGCAACGAGCCTATTCATCTGCTGATCGCCGACGTTGTGATGCCCCGAATGAGCGGGCGTGAGGTGGCGGAGAAAGTTCGGGCAGCCCGTCCCAAGATTGAAGTGCTCTATATTTCCGGCTATACAGACGACGCGATTATTCAACACGGCGCCATCGGCCCCAATCAGGGCTTCCTGCAAAAGCCGTTTACCCCTGCCGCGCTGGCCAGGAAAGTCCGGCAGATTCTGCAACACCAACCGGAAGCCGAGCCCTGATCCGGTGTCTCTGCCCGGCGACATCCCTCACATCTACCCTCGTGAATCGAAAGCAGTTCTGGCAGCCACTCGCACAAGTAGGGCGGTCGGATGCCCGCGTTCCGTGAGATGATCCGTCCCTGTGCGCTGCCAGTGTGCCATTTTGCAACACTTCGGCCCTCCTCTGGCATCCGCACTCGCCAATCGGTTCTCAGTGGAAGGAAATTGCTTTGACAAACGAAACGAAAGGCATTAAAACAAAACGGCTGTAATCCGACGACTGGAAGGACAATACACCATGCTGGCCGAAGAAAGGCGACGGGCGATTCTCGAGATATTGGCGCGCGAGGGCAGGGTGCTGGTTCGCGAATTGGCCGATCGATTCGACACGTCCCACGTTACCATCCGAAATGATCTCAAGATACTGCACACCGAAGGGTTAATTCAGCGGGCGCACGGTGGTGGCCTGCCGGCGGGCGGCGGGACGCTCATCGATCCGAGCCTCAAGGAAAAAGAAAACGTACACCAGGACGAGAAGAGGAGGATCGGCGAGGCGGCTGCGGCGATGGTGAAAGAAGGACAATCCGTGCTGCTGGATTCGGGCACAACAACAACGGCTGTGGCTCGGGCGATGCGCCAGCACCGCGAGCTGACGATTATCACAAACGCCGTCAATATCGCCGCGGAACTGGCTCCCACGCCCATGGAATTGATCCTGACCGGCGGCATCCTTCGGGAGCGCTCGTTCTCCCTGGTGGGACCTCTGGCCGAAGAGACGCTGCGGGAACTCCAGGCGGACATCCTGTTCCTGGGAGTTGACGGATTCGACGTCGAATACGGGTTAACCACGCCGAACCTGCTGGAGGCAAAAGTAAACCGCGTAATGGTGGAAATTGCCCGACACGTCGTGATGGTTTGCGACTCCAGCAAATTCGGGCGGCGCAGCCTGTGCCTGATTGTGCCTCCTTCCTCGATTGACGAGGTGATCACAGACAGCGGCATTGGAAAGAATGAACTGCGGGCGCTGGAAAAAGTCGGCATCAAGGTAAGCGTGGTATGACAACGGAAGGGTCTTGACGCGCAGCGACGGCCTTGCCCCCGGCAGGGCCATCATCAATCTCCTTCTCTTCTCAATTACACACTCCAACGTCACCAGGACAACACGATGTAGCCGCCCAAGCCATCAGCCCCTGATCCTTGACTGGGTTTGGGGCCGCCGATAGAATTAGGGATTCTTCTTTCCATGTAATATCAATATGATGGCGCTACGTTTCTACAACACGCTTGCGGGCAAGGTGGAAGAACTCCAACCTCTGGACGACAAGAAGGTGCGGATCTACACCTGCGGCCCGACGGTCTACGGATACGCCCACATCGGCAACTATCGCACTTTTGTATTCCAGGACATCCTGAGGCGATTTCTGAAGTATCAGGGCTATGATGTGATGCAGGCCACGAATCTAACGGACGTGGATGACAAAACCATCCGCAACGCCAAAGCCGCCGGGCTGAGCCTGCGCGACTACACCGATCAGTTTATTGAAGCCTTTGAGATTGACCGCAAGCTGCTGAACCTGGAAAAGCCGGAAATTGTGGTTCGAGCCACGGACCACATCGATGACATGGTGAAGCTGATCCAGACGCTTGAACAGAAAGGCTACGCCTACAACAGCCAGGGTTCATATTACTTCCGGGTCGAAAAATTTCCCGACTACGGCAGGCTTTCCAGGATCGATCTTTCTGGTATGCGCGCCGGCGCGCGGGTGGATGCCGACGAGTACGACAAAGCCAATGTTCGGGACTTTGTTCTGTGGAAAGCCGCCAAGGAAGGCGAGCCTTTCTGGGATACTCCTCTGGGTCCGGGGCGGCCGGGGTGGCATATTGAATGCTCGGTTATGGCGATGCAGTATCTGGGTGAGACGTTTGATATTCACTCGGGCGGGGTCGACCTGATCTTTCCGCACCATGAAAACGAAATTGCTCAGAGCGAGGCCGCAACGGGCAAGCCATTCGTGCGGTACTGGCTGCACAGCGAGCATTTGGTGATCAATGGCGAGAAGATGTCCAAATCGCTGGGCAACGTGTACACGTTGCGCGACCTGATTGCTAAAGGATACCGGCCTACTGCGATCCGTTACCTGCTGGCCTCGGTCCCGTATCGCAGCCTGTTGAACTTTACTTTCGAGGGATTGCACCAGGCGAGGCAGTCTGTTGAACGCCTGAGGAATTTCCGCTATAGGCTGACGAAAGAAGAGTTCCCGTCTGGCAGGAACGCTGAGCTTGAAGAGATTGCGGCCACGGCACGGCGGAAGTTTGAAGAAGCAATGGCGGACAATCTGAACACGGCTGAAGCGCTGGCTGCGATTTTCGAGATGGTCCGCGACGCCAATACAGCTATGGACCAGGGCAGGTTCCTGGATGGAAACCGGGGAGCCTTCCTGGATACCCTGGCACGTTGGGACCAGATTTTCGCTGTGCTCGAGGACAATGACCAGGCAAAGCTCCGGCAGTTTGGGTTGTTGAAGGCCGAGCAGGATGGTGCACCGGAAGCGAGCGGAGAACCGGTCAAGGTGCTTGTCGAAACTCTGGGCGAAGAGGAGATCGAAAGGCTCCTGACAGAGCGCGAAACCGCGCGGCGGCAAAGAAACTTCGCCCGCGCCGACCAGATTCGTGACGAGTTGCAAAGCGGCGGCGTTCTGGTCGAGGACACCAAGGCGGGCACACGCTGGAAGCGATTATGATGCCCCTTCCTGGCAGGTCCTGACCGCCAGCATTTGTGCTGCTTCTCTCGCCTGCCGTGCTGCATGAATAGGGCGTGACATCGCCCGCCAAGGATACGACATGAAAAGCGGACTACCTGAAATCAGGATGCCTCTGCCCGGGCCGGAGGCGCGGAAAATACTGGAGCTGGATCATCGTCTGGTTTCGCCATCATATGGCCGGGATTACCCGTTGGTGGCCAGCCGCGGCAGCGGCATGATGGTGGAGGACGTGGACGGCAACGTGTTTCTGGATTTCAGCGCCGGCATCGCTTCGGTGTCCACCGGCCACTGCCATCCGGATATTGTCCGGGTAATTCAGCGGCAGGCTGAAACGCTGATCCACATGTCGGGAACGGACTTTTATTATCCACTGCTGACGCAAGTTGCTGAGAAGATCACTTCCGTTACGCCGGGCGATTTCCCCAAGCGGGTTCACTTTGCCAACTCGGGCACGGAGGGCATTGAGGCGGCGATGAAGCTGGCCCGCTATCATACGCGGCGGCATCGTTTCATAGCTTTTCTGGGATGCTTTCATGGCCGCACGTTCGGCTCGCTTTCCCTGACAGCCAGCAAGTCCGTCCAGCGGAATGGTTTTGGTCCACTGCTAGCCGGAGTGAGCCACGTCCCCTATCCGAATCCCTATCGGTGCGCGAATCGGCATCCGGCGGGCGATTGCGATTGCAGCGGTGCAGAAGCTATCAGAAAGCTCTTCAAAACCTCGACTCCGCCGGAAGAAGTTGCGGCGGTTGTCGTCGAGCCGATTCAGGGTGAAGGCGGATATATCGTGCCGCCTCCCGATTTTCTTCCGCAGCTCCGCGAGCTGACAGAACGTCACGGCATCCTGCTCATCGTGGATGAAATCCAGAGCGGTATGGGACGCACGGGCCGCATGTGGGCCTGCGAGCACTCCGGAGTTGTGCCGGATATCCTCGTGACGGCGAAGGGGATTGCCTCGGGGATGCCGCTGGGCCTGACTGTGGCCCGCGCCGACATCATGAATTGGCCGCCAGGCGCGCACGCCTCGACCTTTGGCGGAAACCCAGTCGCGTGCGCTGCGGCGCTTGAAACCATCCGCCTGTTGGAAGAGAAATACATCTCGAACGCCGACAAGATGGGCAAGTACATCCTGGACAGGCTTCAGGGCTGGCCCGCGAAACACCGCAACGTCGGCAACGTGAGGGGAAAGGGATTAATGATCGGCATCGAGCTGGTGAAAGATCCGGCAACCCGAGAGCCGCATCCGCAGATGTGCCACAGAGTCATCCGGCGCGCCTTTGAACTGGGTGTTCTCGTGCTGGGCTGCGGAGAAAGCACGATCCGGCTGATGCCTCCGCTGGTGGTTGAGGAATTCCAGGCGGACTTTGCTCTCGACGTTCTGGAACGCGCGATCCAAGAAGCGTCAAAATGAGGCTGGGAAGCATTGGACTGGGTTGCTCATCTGGTCTACGGCGCGTTAGTCTGGCGTGAGAAGCGCCATGCAAGCGCCGCCTACCGTGGAGACGGGGATGGCGAACACCCGGGAACCGCCCGTCACTTGAAAGTCGGAGCTCGTGGTGAGACCCTAGCATACTGGCACCTGCGCCACGCAGGGTATGCCATCGTCGCGCGGAACCGGCGGCCGCGTAGCCGGTCAGGCGAGCTGGACCTGGTGGGCTGGGATGGTCCTGTGCTGGCCTTCATTGAAGTGAAAACGCGGACCGGCGATGACGCCGGACCTCCGGAAATGGCCCTCAGCCTCGATCAGCAGCGCCGGATTGCCAACAGCGCCACGGTCTATATGCGGCGACTAAAAAAGCAACCCGCGGCATACAGGTTTGATGTCGCAAGCGTGATGTGGAACCCCGCAGCAGGCTACCGGGTCCGTGTAATTAAGGACGCTTTCAGGGTGTAGCGGAGCCCGGCGCACTCGGAAACCTGTAGTCGAAGGAGTAACAAATTTGCCTGAGCTCAGAAAAGATCCTATTACGGGTCGCTGGGTGATTATCGCCACGGAGCGCGCTAAACGGCCTTCTGATTTTGTCAGGGACAAAGTCGAGATTCAGGGTGCAGGCTTTTGCCCCTTTTGCTACGGTAACGAGTCAAAAACTCCTCCTGAAATCATTGCCTATCGGGGCGACGGCAGCACGCGCAATTCCCCCGGGTGGTCCTTGCGGGTTGTACCCAACAAGTTTCCGGCCCTTGGCATCGAGGGTTCGCTGAACCGGCAGGGGGAGGGACTGTATGACAAGATGAGCGGCATCGGAGCGCATGAGGTCATCATTGAAACTCCAGACCACCAGAAGACCCTGGCGATGCTTCCGCCACGCCAGATTGAAGACGTATTATGGGCCTACCGAGACCGCATCATTGATCTGAAGAAAGACCGCCGGTTCAAGTACATGATGATTTTCAAGAACCATGGCGAAGCTGCGGGCGCATCGCTCGAGCACACGCACTCCCAGTTGATAGCCTTACCGGTTGTCCCGAAGCGGGTGCGCGAGGAGACCGACGGCGCGCGCGAATACTTCAATTTCAGGGAGCGGTGCATCTTCTGCGACATCATCCGACAGGAAATGGAAAGCGGAATCCGGGTGATTGCTGATACGCCGGCTTTTATTGCGGTAGCTCCGTTTGCTCCGCGGTTTCCGTTTGAAATCTGGATTATGCCCCGCGTTCACCAATCCACTTTCGAAGACTCGCAGAAGCAGGAATTTGAGCAGTTGGCTGTAATACTTAAAGATATGCTGATGCGGCTGGATAAAGTTCTTGATTATCCGGCTTACAACTACATCATCCACACCTCTCCCATCCCGGAGAGCCCCAACGAGCACTACCACTGGCACCTGGAAATCATGCCCAAGCTCACCAAGATCGCCGGATTTGAGTGGGGCACAGGATTCCACATCAACCCCACCCCACCTGAAGAGTCGGCAAAATTTCTTCGAGAGGCTGCGGTGCTGGCAGATTCCTGAAGGGTTTGGGCAGGCAGCGCCACTTCAGCACTGCCCGCCGTGAACTACAGAATCCAACGGCTGACTAGATGTTTTCCGGAACAACAAAAGGCGCGCGATAGCCGCGGTCGGCGTCCCGAAGCAGGCGATTGGCCTCGTCATCCCCGATTACCTGAAGAGTATCAGGATCGAAGTGAAGGGTACGGCCCACGCGATAGGAGGCATTCGCCAGGTGCATCAGGCCGGCGGAGACGTAGCCTTCTTCGATGGGGGCGTGGAGGTCCTGGGCGCGCCGGCTGCGAACGCAATCGATAAAGTTGGCGAAGTGGCTGCCGCCCTCGTGTTCGGTTGGGCCGGGTTCCATGTTCTTGCCCAGCCAGGTTTTGTAGGTGTCGGCATCCTCATCGCCCATGGCCATACATCCGTTTGAGCCGTAGAAGATGTCACCGACGGTGTTGTGGCTGCCGGCCAGCGGACCAGTCTTCGGCGCATTGGCACTCCGCTTCGACTCGTGCGTCCCCAGTTCCGGGGTTCCGATTTCTGCTTCGTGGTTGGTAATCCAGTGGCGGACTTCGAACTCAAGCACCTTGGGCTTTCCGTTGGGAACCGAATACTCGAATGCGCAATTCAAGGTGTTGGGCGTCTGCTGGTCATCATCAAACATAAAGTGACCGCCGATAGCGGAAATCTTGTTCGGGAACTTTACACCCAGCCCCCAGCGCGCCACGTCAATCTGATGGACGCCCTGGTTGCCGATATCACCATTTCCGTACCACCAGAACCAGTGCCAGTTATAGAGGAAGCGATTCTTCGTGAACACGTGCTCGGGCGCGGGACCTTGCCAGAGGTTGTAGTCAAGCCCCTGTGGCACATCACTGGGCGGAGCGTGGCCAATCGTGTCCCGCCATTTGAAGCACAGGCCGCGCGCCAAGTAAACGTCCCCGATCACTCCGCTGTGGAGCTTATCCATGGCATTTCGGATTGCGACAGCGGAGCGGATTTGCGTTCCATGCTGCACCATGCGGTTGTATCTCTGCGCGGCCCGCATCAGTTGGTGTCCTTCCCACAGGTTGTGGGCGCAGGGCTTTTCCACATAGACGTCTTTGCCGGCCTGGCAGGCCCAGATGGCCATCAGAGCGTGCCAGTGGTTCGGAGTGGCGATGGTGACAGCGTCGATGGTCTTGTCGTCGAACAGCTTCCGCAGGTCCTGGTAGCCTTTGGGCTTGGGACGGCCCATTTTTTCCATCTGTGCCTGGCGTTGCCCGATGAGCGGTTCGTAGGCGTCGCAAAAAGCGGCGATCTCGACGTTCTTAAGGCCGGACAGTTCTTTGATGTGATCTCTGCCGCGTCCGTGCAGTCCAATCACTGCAACTCGCACCCGGTCATTAGCCCCCAAAACGCGGGGTGGTACGATTTCAGCAAACCCATTCAGGGCTGCTAATCCAGCAGCCGTTGTGCCGACCCCGGTCTTGAGGAAGTCACGCCGACTGATTTCAGATTTTTGCGGTCCCTTTGACATAAATGCCTCCAGTTAATTTACGGCTCTCGCAGCCTCCCATTTATACTCCAAGAATATAACACTCATTGTCCCGCCGCGTATTGCTGATAGGCCTCGGCCACGTGAGCCTGCTTGTAATCGCCATGATGAATAAACACGCGGTAAAGCAGGGTGAGAGATTTGCCCTGCGGAATAGTCCAGCTCCCGTCGTTATTTTTGTCGCCGGTAAATTCCCGGATGCCAAAAGGATTGACGGCGAACAGCCCATAGCCTCGGGCGTGCCAGTAGGTTGGATGGCGGAAGCTTTTCGGACTGTCAAAAATAGCAACCCCCAATTCTTCATCACCGACCTTTCCGTAATAGTCCACCCAACTGGCGCGCTTACCCCAGATCTGTTTTTCGCCCACGCCACCCTCGGAGTTCACCATGTGGCCCGGCGGAGAGTAGAGTTCTTTGACGACCCGGATGGCAAATGAACCTTCCTTGGTGTCGCCCATCGTAACGTCCGCACCATGATTGGCAGCGATGGTGATTTCGCAATCGATCATTCGGGTGTCCTGGTCACCGCGAAAGACGAAAGCCTGGGATTCATCGGCAACCACCCGTCCCCGCGGCCCGACCAGGTGGAAGAGTGCGCGGATGGTGCCGGAATTCGCCCCTGCCTGAACCTCTTCAACCTTGTCCAGCACGGTACGTCCGAAAACGGTGCCGTCGCTCCACTTGGGCCAGAGCGCTTCTCCCCAGAAGTCGATGCCGTCCACGTTTCCGTGTCCAAAATACATGGGCCGCTGGTGCGGTTCCAGACTCCGGTCGTGCTGATGCTCCGGCGGAACGGTGTTGCCGATGGGGAAACCACGGGTGATGATCGTCCCCTGGGCGGTCCGCAGGGGCATGAAATAAGGCTTTGCAACGGCTGGGTCAAAGTAATAAGTGGTGAAGGGCTTCCCTCCGATAATTACGTCGATTCGATTTGCCCTTCGCTGAACCTGGACGCTTTCATCTGCAGCGTAAGTACAGGGTCCTGCTAAAAAGGCGCCTGCCAACAACAGGAACAATGAAAACCAAATTTTGCTGCGGGACATGGATTGACCTCCGGAAACGTTCGCGCGCGCCGGGATAAGGCATCATCGGCCGCGGCCGCTTTAATTTGCATGTTCCGGCCGAACAGGACGAGCCAGAACACGGGCCGGAAAGCAGGCGGCCCCGCCTTTCACGTGATCGGGGTTATGTACACTCGCTGAACCGCCGGCGTGAATTGTTATCAAGCTTGAATCAGCTCTGCGATCCTCTAGGAAAGATAGCGCAGCGTCTCTTTCACTAGCCTTCTGGTGCCTTCTACGGGATCACCCACCTTCGTTTCCCACTCCATCGAGAAGTAGCCGCGATATCCGCTAGCCTTTGCAATTCCGAATGCCTTCGCCATGTCCACTTTGTAGGTGGTTCCGTTTCTGTCTATAACTTCATCCTTAACGTGTACCATATTGAAAACGTGCTTGAACATGGCGGTGAGTCCATTGTAGTTGTAATCGGGATCGCCCTTCTGCATCGTGTTACCAAAATCCGGCAACGCACGAAGATATGGATTGCCTGCCTTCTCAATCACCTTGACGATAAAGAAAGGATCTTCATTTACTATGCTGTCGTTTTCAAGATTGATAACGATGTTCTTTTTGGCCCCGTAATCTGCCAGTTCACCGAGGCTCTGTGCCGTCAGGTCAACGTCCGGCTTGGCGCCGCGAGAGCCTCCCAGGTGCTGGCGCACGCTTGGAGAACCCAGAACCGCGGCGATGTCGATCCATTTCTTGCTGCTGTCAATCGAGGCCTTGCGGCGAGCCGGGTCCGGATCATAAAATCTGCCCCCACCAAGGCCCAGACCAACGAAATGCGAGCCTGCTTTGGCCATCTGCGTCCGAAGCATCTCCAGATGACGAGGCTCCGTGGAAGAGAAATGGGCGCCGAGAGGATTGATGTTGTGGATGTTGAACTTCTCGATCGCCATCTTGGCAAAGCCTATGATATCCATTCCGGGCTTGCTGCGGTTACGGTCAGAATTGTGCGGGCCTTCCATGGATTCGCGAAACGGATATGATGTCAGCGCAATGCGGTCGATTGGGCGGCTTGGGAATTTGATTTGAGGCTCACGCGCGTATGCGACTGAACCCATCCCGTCGCACAGAATGCCCGCGCCCAACAGCACAGAACCTTTCAGAAGATCACGTCTTGAAATTGTCATGGCGGCAAATTCTCCATTCCGCAGCGCCTGCCGCATGGTGCAGGACCACTGTGCAGTCGACAGGCTTGTCTATTCCGAAAGCGGTACGGTGGAACTGCGCACCGCCAGTCCGCACGTCCCAGTTCTGTCAGAGGAAGACCGACAACAAAACCAGATAACACATATCACGGTGGTTGGAATGTGTCAATCAATAATCGGCGCCGATTTTTCTGAAAATTTCGCGAAAGGTTCTTTAAAATAGCTGAAACAACTTTGCGGCGGGTGTTCGACGACAGCTCGCTCCAATAGAGTGCAGACGGAATTACGTCGCGCGGAACAATCGGTGTCCACCGCGGTTTCCAATGCGAATTAGATCGACAAAAGCCGCTGAATCTTGTGTAATTTTTAGCCCACGTCTCGTCCAATTGCACAGGCGCGGGTACGGTTGGAGTGTTGTGGTGGTGGCGACCAGTCTGGGACCAGATTGTCGATCCCCGGTGCGCAAGGACTTATGCATTGAATTTTCTTCACAGCCTGGCCAGTAAGCTCGAACATACGATGTTGCTTTATGGGGGCTGGGGGCTTCTGGGCATCTCGGCGCTCGATTCCGCCGGGCTCTCGATGCCCGGAGTGAAGGATCTCCTTCTGATTTACCTTTCCAGCCGAGCTCCGGGCAGAGCTTGGATCTATGCGCTGGGCTGCACCGTTGGCACGGTTTCGGGCTCATACTTCATTTACATTGTTGGCCAGACAGGCGCCCGGCTGCTGGAGCGCAAGCCGACCACCGGTGAAATGAGCCGCGCGAAGCAGTGGCTGGTGAAGAATGATTTTCTTACGATATTGATCGCTTCTCTGGTGCCTCCTCCGCTGCCTTTCAAGCCGATTCTGCTGGGCGCGGGAGCGTTGCGGATCAACCTGATCCGGTTTATCGGCGCGTTGGCGATGGGAGGGATTTTACGATTCGGCCTGGAAGCCTGGATTGGAGTTCGTTATGGTACAGGCGGCGAAGACTTTCTCAAGCGTAATCTCGTCTGGATTTCGCTGGGGTTTGTTGCCATCGTAGTGGTTTTAACCATTCTCTACCGCTGGCGGTGGCGTCGGGGAGGCAGAGGCGGATCACCTCCGACCGTACCTCGCGAGTCCTCTGATGGCAGCGAAAATTAATCGGACGGGAATCGGCCTGAGAACTCGAATTCCTGTGAACGGACGTGCAGTCCTCGGTCGAGTACTATTCTGATTGCAAACCCGCCTCGGCTGGCGTTTGCCGGTTGGAAGCGCAGGTCCCGTACGATAACTGTTGTGCCGCTTTGCGTGGGTAGGACTTCGGACCAGGGGAAGCGTGCGAAATCCGTAAACACCCGCGCTGTCCGAGTTTTGAGGGCTGCCTCCAGAGGAGCGGAAGGTTCAGGTTTACGGTAGACATGGGCGTCTTGGGGGTCAAGTTCGTGACCGATTACGTTGACGGGAAGCACGTAAAACGCCTGTGGGGTTTCAGCCACGCCAGTCCACGCAAATGGAATTGCGAAGCCTGGAAATGCGCCGATGCGTTCGGGGGTTCCTGCTTGGAAATTGATCGAATCCAGCATGTTCAACGCCCTGCGATGGCTGAAATCACGCAAGCCCCACACGGCCACTACGGCGCAGAGCGAGAAGGCGGCGCCCGCGCGAAAGCCGGTTTTGCGGGCTCCTAATTCCTCTGTAATCAGCCGGAACAGCGCGGGGAGGCCGAGCCCAGCGAACAGGACCAACCAGAGCAGAGGATCAATAATCGGTTCGATTCCCCAGGCATACCACCGGGCACCGAACGGCAAAAAAGGGCGGACCCCATAAGAGTTGGTGAAGTCCATCAGCAAGTGGACCCCTGTTGCAGCACAACACGCCCATAGCAGCCATGGACCACTCAACGGCGGGCCGAAAGCTTTGGGGCGCGCTTTCCTACCCAGAAAATAGAAGCATCCAGCCAGCGCGACCCCAAGTGCTACCACTCCCGCAACCGAATGGGTGATGCCTCGATGATGTTGCAGGTAGGTAACGCTTCCCCAAAAGCCGCTGACGGAGTCAACGTCGGGCAGGTTTGAACCGATGATTATCGCAAGCGTGGCGTAGCGGGTCTTGCGGTTGAATCCCGCCTGACTGATGGCAAGGCCGGCGAGGGTGTGAGTGATGTTGTCCATGGCAAGAGCGCGCCGCGTGGGGGAGTGTAGGGTTTATCCCCAACGCCTGTCAAGCTGAGTGTGGCACTGATGATGATGCCAAACGGAGGAATGACTCGGGCGCCAGGAGCATCAATGCATCGGGGACAACATCAAAAGTAACGGGCGCGCGTCCCGCCAGTTCGCCATCCAGTTCAAAGAAGATACAGTCGTCTGATCTTTCGGTTGCGCACCGCACGCTCGAGGCGCTGAGACAGCGGACGTCGCCCAGCCAATGATGCGTCCGTGAGAGTATACCCAGGGCGTACTGAAAGTAGCGAAATGGAGTGCTCCCTTCAAAAAGGCAGCAGGCGAGTCCGGCACCTCGAATGCTGTTCGGCCCTGTCAACTTCAGCCAGCCGGCGTAACGGCTTGATCGCTGGACAACCAGAAAAGTGGCGGAAACAGTCGAACCGTTTACCGTGCACCGGAAAGACGGAAAGCTGTAGCGGGCAGCCTGTCGAATGGCCTCCCAGCAATAGGCGAAAATCCCCACCCGGAGTTTCAGGGCAACATTCAGTTGGCTGATGATGCAAGCGTCGAAACCGACGCCCGCTACGGCCACAAAGTAGCGTTGGCGCAAGGATCCTGACTCTTGCCAGGTGGCGCGCCCCAACGGGATATTGCAGGGGCGCCATGAGTGGAGTTCTCTGGCGGCGTTCACAACATTTCCCGGCACCCGCAACTCTTTGGCAATGATGTTTGCCGTTCCGCCTGGCAGCACCGCCAGTGGAATCTGGGCCGTGGCCATCCCGTTGGCCACCTCGTTGATGGTGCCGTCGCCGCCGCATACAATGACCAGGTCACAGCCTCTCTTAACGGCTTTGGTGGCCAATTGCTGCGCGTCTCCGGGGCAGGAGGTGAATAGTAAATCCGCCCCAATTCCTGCCTTCCGCAAGGCCGCGATTGCCTCCTGAATCTGGCGCGTACGTCGGGAGCGTTTGATTCCCGCCAGGGGGTTAGAGATGAAGATAGCTTTTTTCAAAGGGAGGTTACCGGAGGATTCAGCTAATCTCCTCCTTCCGCTCCTCGAAGCCGGCTGCAGCAAAGATTCGAGGCCTGCTTTATGACGACCGAAGCCTGGTCACGATTAAAACTTCTATTGCGACACTGCTTTTGGGCCAATGCCTGTGATCACTTGTTTGGCGGTTTTGTCGTTTGTCTTCTTATCGACCTTGGCGTCAATCCAGACCATGTCTCCCGCTTTCAGTGCCGCCAGCGTGCTGCGCTTGCCGTTGTCAACAAATTTGGTCTTATGTTCCAGCTTGAACACCTGATCATCCCCGTAGCGGGTCTTGTCAAGGATGATCTGGTCCTTCCCTATTTTCTTCACCACTCCATAGATGTAATTTTGGTATTTTCCACCCACGGAAATGGCGTTTTCCAACCGGCCTGCAGCTCCGGGCGCAGCGGGTGATTGATATACCTGCGCTCCGGCCGCCAACGAGCTACCCAGCAGAGCGTAAAATAAAATGTTCCTAAGTCGGATACTCATACATTTGGACCGTCCCGTTCTTATGATTATTCTACCAACGAAACTAGCAACCGGATGATTGCGATGTCAAGCCTCACTACGTTCAGAAGGTAAAGGGGTTGAGCCGTCTGTGCCGGCTTTCGCAGGGCGTTATAATGCTCCTGGCAGGCTGTTGACAGGTTCCGATGTGTCATGCTGAACAGGTGAAGCTTGCGCAAATGGATGGAGTGAGTTACGACGGTTTCCATTGACGGGAGACAACTGTGACCAAGTATAGTGATGCCAAGAGAGAGATCGAAAAGCTGCGGGACGAGATCCGTTATCACGAGCATCGCTACTATGTTCTGGATGACCCGGAAATCTCTGACGTCAAATTTGACGAACTAGTCCATCACCTTCAGAAGATGGAGCAGGAGCATCCGGAACTGGTGACTCCTGATTCTCCGACCCAGCGAGTTGGAGGGCAGCCCGCGGAAGAATTCGCCAAGGTCCGCCACTCAGCGCCCATGCTGAGCCTGGACAACACCTATTCGGTGGATGAGTTGCGAGATTTCGACCGCCGGGTTCGAGAGATCTCGGGCCGGCAGCAGGTCGCATATGTCGCAGAGCTGAAGCTTGATGGGCTTTCGATGGCCTTGACGTATGAGGAGGGAGTTCTCACTCGCGCCCTGACGCGCGGCGATGGAGTGACCGGCGAAGACGTTACTCACAACGTGAAAACCATCCGCTCTGTCCCTCTCAGGATCGATTCCAGTAAACTTGACGCAATCTCGCACGCCAAGAAATTCGAGGTGCGCGGCGAAGTGATCATGACCCACAAAGCGTTCCGGCAAGCCAATGAGCAGCGTGAGCAGAGCGGCGAGCAGGCCTTTGCCAATCCCCGCAATGCGGCCGCGGGCACCATCCGGCAGCTTGATCCTAAAGTGGTCGCGAAACGAAACCTGGATATTTTTCTTTACTATCTTTTGGTGAATGGGCGGACTCCACTTAAAGAACACTGGAAGGTATTGGAAGCGCTTCAGGCGCTGGGCTTCAAAGTAAACCCGTATCGAAAGCTCACGAAATCATTCGAGGATCTAACCGCGTACATTCAGGAAATGGAAGCCCAACGAGAAAAGCTGGAGTATGAAACAGATGGCATGGTGGTTAAAGTAAATGAAATTGCATTGTGGGACGAGTTGGGCGTGACGGCCAAGTCGCCCCGCTGGGCGATTGCTTACAAGTATCCGGCCCACCAGGAGACCACCGTGGTGAGAGATATCCGTGCTAACGTCGGCCGCACCGGCACTCTGACTCCTGTGGCCAATCTCGATCCGGTGAACGTCGGCGGCGTGACGGTGAGCCGCGCGACGCTCCACAATATGGACGAAGTTGAGCGGCTGGGCGTGAAAATCGGCGATACGGTCTTGATACAGCGCGCCGGCGAAGTAATCCCCCAGGTGCTGAAGGTGACGAAACATGCGCCGGACGGCAAAGAATTCAGGATGCCGAAACAGTGCCCGGTCTGCGGCGGCGACGTCATCCGGGTTGAGGGTGAAGTTGCCTATCGCTGTGTGAATGCCGCGTGCCCGGCGCAGTTGAAAGAGTCGCTGCTCCACTTTGCCGCGCGCCACGCCATGAACATCAATGGGCTTGGGGAAGCGCTCGTAGATCAACTGGTCGATAAGAAAATAATTCTGGGTGCCGCTGACCTGTATAGCCTGGATGAAGTGCAGTTGGCCGCACTCGAGCGAATGGGAAAGAAATCCGCACGGAATCTGCTGAAAGAAATCGAAAAGAGCAAAAGCGCTGAACTGGCCCGAGTGATTTACGCCATTGGGATCCGTTTTGTTGGCGAGCGTACGGCGCAGTTGCTGGCAGATCACTTTGGCTCGATGGATAAATTCCGCGAAGCCACAGCAGACGAACTGTACGAGGTGGAAGAGATCGGGCCTAAAGTTGCGCAAAGCATTGTTGAATACTTCCACGAAGAACGCAACCGCGAAGTCGTCGAAAAGCTTCGCAGGGCTGGCCTGCAGTTTGAGCACACAAAGCCCAGGGGTGGCGGCTCCCTGGAGGGACTGCAATTTGTCCTGACCGGCTCGCTTCCCAACCTGTCGCGGGAAGAAGCCACACGAATCATTGAACAGGCTGGCGGCCGCGTTACGGGTTCCGTCAGCAAGCAGACCGATTATGTGGTTGTGGGATTAGACCCGGGCTCAAAACTTGCCAGGGCAAAATCGTTGGGTATCCAGACGCTTGACGAGGCCGGACTTAGGAAGCTGCTCAATGAGTAACAGGCGCAGCTTCCCAACAGACACACAACCGCGCAAGTGCCCGGAAATCATCCGGAGCAAGCTATGCGGTTGTGGGGATTTCGATGGATGGGTTGGGATCAGAGGTGCGAAAGGTGCAAGTCCTTCACGGGAGACGAAAGTCCCATCCCAGCTTAGATTTCACGCAGTCGGTTCAGTGCGTTCAAAAACGAAGTTGCCAGATTCCTCGCTATAGTCGAGGTTCAGGTCACCCAGAGCCGCTGCGACCGCCTCGTCAACGGCCAGGCGCGTCCCGGCGGTGGTTGCTACCAGGTCATCGGATTCCGGCTCCTTGGTGTCAAGTTTCAAAGTCAGGCGCAGCTCATTCTTGCCTACCACGGGTCTGGCATCAACTCGCAGGAAAGTCGTTTTAGGCAGCGATTTGCTGGCAACAAGCGACCTCACTTCCTGCGCCGCTCTTTCAGTCATTTTGATCATTCAATCTCCTTGGTGTAACCGCCGGGAGAACACAACTGCGCCTCCTCTGCCGCTGTGGAAGAGAAGACTGGAAGACCCCGGCGATTCGTGTGGAATTCACTATTTCCAGCTTGGGGCATGACGCCGATGATTGCAACCCTAAATTGTCGTAGCGCAAACGAGCGCAGGATCATTGGTCAAAAATCCAATGATGCTGGATCGGAAGCTGCAGACGATCGGCAATGCGGCGAATCCGTAACTCAAAACTTTAGAGCGACTCCAGCCACTTGAGTGTGGCATCAACTTTGTCGGAGGGAACGCCTTCTGCCCAGCGAACCTCTTTGCCGGCGTAGAGCAAGATAACTTCCCCCGAAGCTGTATGGGCAATGACGCGTTCCGAATCAGAGTGTGGATCGGGAGTAAACTCCTTATACTTCTGGGTGAGAATCTTCTGGTAGTCGCGGAAAAATGTCAGGGCGTCTTCCGCGCTGGCCCACTCTGTTCTTGCGATCAGCGGATTGTTTTCACCTGACTGATCTTCATAAACGATATAGCGATCGCCCATCCAGCCGGTGCAATCGGCAGTCGCCGTGTCTTCGTCCAGGAATTGGCCCAGCAGTTCGTTGCAACCGAGTTCACCCAGGATGTTTTCATCCATCTGCTTGAGCCCGGGATCTGAACTGAGTGGAGTTGTGTCTGGCAATTTAATTTCAGGCAGCACCACATGATTGAAATAGATGTCCGCCTGATAAAGAGCCTTGGTGGAAGAGGGCGGGGAAGTGAACAGTTCATCCAATTTCTTCCAGTCAGCCTGGCGGAGACCTTTTACGACAAAGCTGGCCCCCTGGATGTATGGAAAAAGTGCCTCGAGCTTGAAGAAAAAAGGAGCTTTTGAAAATACTGGAAACTCAGCCATCTGCTGGCGGATCGCGGGGCCGATCAGGGCATCGAGGCTGGGCAGGTTCGCGATTGGCATCCCGTCCAACATGGTCTGGAACATGGCGGCTGTCGCATATCCTTCCACCACGGCCTGCCGGGCGGCTTCAGCATCATCATTATTCTTGGCTGCCTTTATGTACTGAGCGAGGTTGAAATTCTGGTCCTGGAGCGCATGGGTCAGTTCGTGTGACAGGACCATTCCCTGCATGTCGGCTGGAATCCAGTCGGCGATGTACATCGTCTTCGTCTCCGGATCATAAAAGCCGGCAACCTGCTCCGTATAAAAGTCCACCAGGAAGCTTTCAAGGTCAAAATCCTTGGAAACCAGACCAAAAGCGCGCAGGGTGGTTTCCTGCACATGGATTTCTTTCGGCGTGTAATCGGTATGCAAATTGTGAAGCAAAATTTTCCGGACCTCATCGCGGCTGACAATTTTCTTATTCACGGGCGATTTGATCGCGAGCCCCGTCATCTGGCTCATCTTGCGCAGAACGTTGTCGGCCTGGGCCAGCAGATCCGCGGATGCCTGCTGCTGGTTTTGCGCGCTGGCGCCAGGCACAGAATCTTGCTGGCCGGCGGCGGAATAGTTCTCGACATAAAGGGAACAGAGGAGGACTATTGCAAATGCGGCGAGAAGCTTGGGCCAGTGCCGACGCAGGCTGCTGTGATTCATTGATGAGCTACCTTCCGGTCACTGGCTGCTGATTGACCCTCTCCTATAGGCAGATTAACATAGAAGCAGCGCAGGCAAGCCGGACGATCGCTGCTCTGCTCAAGCGCAGGTCCACGGTCCGAAAAGGTCTGGGACAGGCAAGCAGGAGCAGGGGAGAGGAAAGTCCGAACTCCACAGGGTAGTGCGCTCGTTAACAGCGAGGGTCGGACGGGGATCTCCGAGCAATCGGAGCGTACGCCTCCGGCATGGAAAGTGCCACAGAAAACATACCTCCCCGATTTTTCGGGGTAAGGGTGAAAAGGTGCGGTAAGAGCGCACCGCCTCGGCAGCGATGCCGAGGGCAGGGTAAACCCCGCACGGAGCAAGACCAAATAGGAGAGGAGGAGTGACCCGCTCCGCAAAGCCTTAGCGGCGATCGATAAACATCGGAACAGCCGCTGCAGATCCGTGATTATCGACCGCCGCTACAGGCTGGTAACTCTCGGGTAGGTCGCTTGACCTCATCAGCAATGGTGGGGCTAGACGAATGATCGTCACCCCGGACATCCGGGGCACAAAATTCGGCTTACAGGCTTGCCTGCGCTATTGCAAAAGCTTACACGCCCCTTGTTTCCCGCGACTTGTCGGTAACGTGGGACTTCACAGCGCCAGCAGTTCCGGCGGTCCATCTCGACACTTCCGGCGCAACTTTCCCAACAGTTCCGGACGGCGACCTGCAGTGCTTCGCGAGCCGCGAAGTCTTGATTGGTTCCTGGTGTAAAATAGCTCGGACTCGAGGAGTATGCTTGCCTACGATGAAGACTCAGTACAGCCTTACTCCGCAGGACTACCGAGAGTATCAGGAACTGTATCTCACCAGGATTGCAGGATTCTGGGAAAAATATCACTTCAGAATTTTTGTGACGTTCGGCGCCATATGTTTTGCCGCGGGTCTCAACTGGATCGTTTTCGAACATCGCGAAACATATCCCGGATGGGTTGCTCTTGTTGGCGGGCTGTACCTGTTGTTCTCGGGTGTGTGGGGCAGGTGGAAGTGGAGACACTGGTTCCGCAAAAATGCGGAATTGTATCAGAACCTCGACGGGGAAATTACTGACGATAACTTGACGGTGCGAAGCGGAACCGTGGAAACCTGCGCGAGATGGGAACATTATTCACGGTTTGTTGAGTCTCAAAACCTCCTTCTTCTTCTGGACCCTCAAGGAAGCTGGCTGGTCCTGCCCAAGCGGGCTTTCGCGCCTGAAGACTTCCATTCCTTTGTGAAGTTCCTTCGCGATAAGCTATCTACGCGCTAACTGTAAAGGTCCTGATTAAAGCTGCACGCCCTTTGCACTCTACGTTTCAATATGCGGTCCGGCCTTGGGAAATAGCGCCTAATACGCTTGCTCCTCATGGGCGCGGACGGTCGAGCCTCTTCAGCAGTCGTTTTCGCCAGCTCGGCGATAATGCATCTACCCTTAACGCCTTTTCGAAAAGCTCCGGGTTCTGAGGTTCGTGGTCGTAGAGCAGATGAAGAATGTCCGCGATACTGATCCTGTTCACATCCTGATGGATCAGTTCAAGATGGTCGCCTTTACCAATCTCGCCTTCTTCTACAACCGCGAAATAAAAACCTGTGCGCCTGCTGGCAAGGAATCGGTCGGGCATATCGTCGCACCCAAATTTGATGCCGAGCTTATAACAGGGCAGGCGTGGCTGCGTGAGCATCAGCACCGCTGTTCCTATTCGTAAACGATCCCCGACATGCGCATCACTTTCCATCAATCCCGCGACTGTCAGGTTCTCTCCGAACATGCCCCATGGAATCTCCACGCCGGGAAGTTCTTGGCGCCAATATTCATAATGCTCGGAAGGGTAGGCGTAAACAGCTTTATTGGGCGCGCCATGCACCGTCAGATCGGCCTGGACGTCCCCGTCGATATTGAGCTTTGTGACTTTGACTCTGTGGCGGACCGGAACCTTGTAGATCCCCGTCAGGACGGCCTGATCACGCCAAACTACCTGGCTCGGGCGGCCGACATTAATTGATAGCACCTTCATCGGATTGAGCATGCGGATCCAATCCCGTCATTTCGCTACCAGCCCGCCGCAGAGCACCATTGATCGAGGCAGCCGGCATCTTCGAAAGGTTTTCAACTTTCGCACCCCTGATTATAATGATTCAGCGCGAAAGTGGCGGAATTGGCAGACGCGCCAGACTTAGGATCTGGTCCCGCAAGGGGTGGGGGTTCGAGTCCCCCCTTTCGCACCAATGATATAAGTAATCAATGTTGGTGTCACTTGTAGGGGGTTGGAGGGGCTTGTAAGGGATTGAAAATACAAGGTGGCGAAATCTGGAAAAGTCAAGGATCGCGTCGCATACTGCTAAGATGTCCTAGCGCTTTTTTACACTGTTGGGTTTTTTAGAACGAAGAATCAACAACTTAGTCAGGGTTCGTGTCGCATCCGGTGGGACATCCGGTGGGACATGCAAAATTAAAATTTCGCCATGGCATACTAAGCTGCGGAGATTCATAAGTTTAACCGGTGGGACATGCATAAAAAAGTGCTCCAAAACCCAGAAAACCGGTGGGACATCCGGTGGGACATGATTTTTGAAAGTGGAGGTCAAGACAGGAGCATCGTCCCGAAGCATAACTAGGCTACTTTGCGCCTATTTAGCGTCGGGAAGTACTGCAACGCGCCGCGCAGGATTTCCAGGTCAGCTTTCTTGCCGTGCGACTC
>DASUJZ010000011.1:0-5290 GCA_036278995.1 Terriglobia bacterium
GGAGTGCTGGCAGCATTTGTCAATGGCCTTATCCTGGTGGGCATATCAGTTTTCATCTGTTTTGAGGGGTACGAGCGGATGGTCGCCCCGGAGCACGTTGCCACGGGCATGATGCTGGCGATCGGGATTGTCGCCCTTTTAATCAATGGCGGCGTCACTCTGGGCCTGGCACGGCAGCGTCGGGACTTAAACCTGCGCTCAGTTTTTGTGCACTATCTGGGCGACGCCCTTTCCAACGTGGGCATCATTGCCGGGGCGATTCTGATTCGCTACACCGGCCAGTCTCTGATCGATCCTCTGCTGGCGTTCCTGATTGCCGGAATGATTTTCTGGGGCGCCCTGGGCATCATCATGGAATCCTCAAACATCCTGCTCGAAAGCCTTCCAAGAGGGATGAGCCTGGGCGGCATTGCGTCGGCGGTGCTTAGAGTTCAAGGAGTCCGCGAAGTGCACGACGTGCATGTTTGGAGCCTGGGGTCAGAGTCTCACGCCATGTCCTGCCACGTTCATATTTTGGACATGGCAACTTCGGAAAGCGAAAAGATCGCCCATCAGATTCGGGAAACGGTGGCGAGTGAATTCGGCATTACTCACACCACCATCCAGTTTGAACACGAGCATGAGCCCGGCAAGTTCCACCAGTACATGCCAGAACCGGCCGAACGGCCAGCCAAAAGCAGCCGCAGGCGCGGTTAAGGGCCTCTGACAAGGCTGTACTCGGGAGTCATTTTCGCGGAGTGATCCGCTCCACGCCGTCGAGATAAGGCCGCAGGACTTCCGGAACAATAACCGAACCATCCTCCTGCTGGTAATTCTCCAGCACCGCCAGCCAGGTGCGCCCAACCGCCAGCCCGCTGCCGTTCAAAGTGTGGAGCAGTTCTGTTCTCCCGCTTTTACCGCGTCTGAAGCGTAAGTTGGCTCTGCGAGCCTGAAAGGATTCAAAATTCGAGCAGGAAGAGATCTCCTTGTATTCACCGCTTGATGGAAGCCAGACTTCCAGGTCGTACGTCTTGGCTGAACTGAATCCAAGATCGCCAGTTGAAAGGGCGACAACACGATAAGGGAGCTCGAGCCTTTGGAGAACAGTCTCCGCGTCGCGCGTGAGGGATTCGAGTTCGTCGTAAGAATTGTCGGGCAGGGCGAACTTGACAAGTTCAACTTTCTGGAACTGGTGCTGGCGAATGATGCCCCGCGTATCCTTGCCGTAGGAACCCGCCTCGCTGCGGAAGCACGCCGTCCAGGCGCAGAACTTGACGGGAAGGTTTTCAGCCTCCAGCACTTCGTCCCGGAAAAGGTTGGTGACCGGAACTTCCGCGGTGGGGATCAGCCAGTAATCCGTGCCCTCCAGCTTGAACGAGTCCTCGGCGAACTTCGGCAACTGGCCGGTCCCGAACATGCTCTCCGAGTTCACCATGAACGGAGGAAAAACCTCAGTGTAGTCGTGCTCGCGAGTATGGAGGTCCAGCATAAATTGGGCCAGCGCCCGCTCCAGCTTTGCACCCACTCCGTAATAGACTGCGAAACGGGCGCCCGCAATCTTGGCGGCTCGCTCAAAATCGAGAATGCCCAGAGCAGGACCGAGGTCCCAGTGCGCCTTGGGTTCAAAGCTAAAGTTGCGTGGTTCTCCCCAGCGCCGGATTTCCTGGTTGTCCTCCGAGCCGCGCCCGATGGGGACTGTCTCGTGGGGGATGTTCGGCACGGTACGCAGAAGGTCACGAAGCTTTTCGTCTGCGGCCTTGGCCTGCTCGTCAAGCTGCTGGATATTGACGCTAACCTGCTTCATCTGTGCAATCAGGCTGGAGGCATCCTGCTTCTGCTTCTTCAGCGCAGCAATTTCGTCGGACACGGTGTTGCGCCGGGCCTTCAGACCCTCTGCTTCCGAAAGCAGCTTGCGGCGCTCCACATCGAGAGTTTCGAAATCGCGCAGACTTCCATCCATCCCCCGGTCCTTCATCTTTTCGCGAACCAGGCTTAGATTGCCTCGAACGAAACCTAAGTCGAGCATGGAGACTCCCGATGTCAGATTAGCTGATCATTCAGGCTACACTTCGATGGCTGTTTAATTCAAGCAGGTCAGAAGTTGGTGTTGTATTACTCAAAAGCGTGTCACACCCGATAGCTTGTCATCCTGAGCCCGTTCGCGTCCTTTGCAAACGGCCCTGAGCAAAGTCGAAGGGGCTCAGGATAAACTCCGCGAAGGGTCGCTGCATTTCTCTTTAAGGGAAATACAGGGATCCTTATCCCGCTTCGCGGATCAGGATGACAGTCGAGGGATCAGCATGACGGCGGGCGTTGCGGTAGCGCAACGTCACGAAGGCTAGCCGCCAGGTGCAAACCCGCCGCCATCAGCCGAATGCTACATCTGCGTTTGCAGGACTTCTCCAGGAAGAGGAGTCAGTCGGAACTGCGCTGGTGTAGTCGATTGGCGCTTGGAAGGCATGAGGCCCGCCTGCGTGGCGGGCAGACCCGATGCAGCCTGCGGGCGCTCCATCTGAATGCCCAGTGCCCGCTCCAGCAAAAACAAGTCGGCCCGCTGGTCACTCGAGAAGAGCGTGGAAGCGAGACCCTGACGTCCGGCGCGGCCAGTACGCCCCACGCGATGGATGAAGTTTTCGGCAATGTCAGGCAGGTCGTAATTGATGACGTGCGCGATGTCCTGAACATGTATTCCACGGGAAGCCAGGTCTGTGGCCACCATGATGCGGTATCGCCCCGCCTGGAAGCCAGCCAGCGCGGCGTTCCGCTGCGATTGCGAACGGTCGCCGTGTATGATGGCGGCCGTAAAGCCGCCTCGGTTCAATGTACTGGCCAGGCGCTCCGCGCCGCGCTTGGTCCGGACAAAAATCAGGCACCGCCCCGTTTCCCGGGCCAGTAATTGGCGCAACACCATCTGCTTGCCGTGATGGGAAACTTCCAGCGCCTGAACACGAACGTTTTCCGAGGGTTTCAAGACCGACCCGAAGGCGAGGCGCACGGGATCCTTTAAGTATTTATCCACCAACTGAGCCGCTGAAGCTTCGAGCGTCGCGGAAAAGAACAGCGTCTGCCGTTTGGTGGGAAGAACGGCCGCAATTCTGCGGATAGCCGGAAGGAAACCCATGTCCAGCATTCGATCGGCTTCATCCAGGACGAGTATTCGCAACGCCCCGAAGTTAACGAGCTTGCGATCGAGGAAGTCCTCCAGCCGCCCGGGTGTGGCCACAACGAGCCGCACTCCTTTGCGAAGCAAGTTGAGTTGGCTCGCTTCAGACAGCCCTCCCACAACCACGGCTGCGGCAGGAAGGTGCTTGCCCCGGAGCCGCTCATAATCCTCTGCAACCTGCATGGCAAGTTCGCGGGTGGGGACCAGAACCAGTGCCGCCACTCCGGGCGACTTGTGCTGCAACAGGTCCTCCATGATAGGCACAAGGAATGCCAACGTCTTTCCTGTCCCGGTTTGCGCGGTGGCGAGCACGTCTTTGCCCTCGAGTGCATGCGGGATAGATGCCGCCTGCACGGGCGTGGGCGTCGAAAAGCCCGCGCGAGACAGGCGCTCCTTTGTGTAATCTGAAATCGGTAATTCTACAAAATTCTGCACGAGTGTAATCTTCTCTCTTACTGGCACTGTCTGCGATAGCGCGCGACTTGAGTCTGCACAGGCGCGAACCGGCAAGGCCAGAGTTCATTGATTTACGCTAAAAACATACGGAATACTTAAGGCGGGACTTCTCAGATCAGATGTGCAATCAATCGGAGCAATCGCACCACACAACCGTGGTGTTAAGCGCAAAACCATTATACCACAAACGGGCCAGCCCCGATGGACACACTGGCACGGCGGCCGCCGAGCTCTCACAGCAGCCCGGCCTTGCCCAGCAGGATAGCCAGGCAGACCACCGACAGGGCCGCGCCGCCAAGCACCGTAAGGAAGGCGCGCTTTCGCAAGCTGCTTTCCAGTTCCTTCTCCGCCTTGGACGAAATGAGGAACTCCTTTTCGAGCGCGCCCTTGACGATCATGTTGTGGTCATTGGCATCGTTCGGGTGCGGATTCTCGATGCAGGTGCCGCTGATGTCGTAAAGGCAACCGGGAACGACGCAATATTCCGTGAACCGGTAGCGCCCACCGGCGGCGCTGAAAGTTACCATGCCCTGCGCCTTGGCGCCGCTGATCGTAGGTGTAAGGGACTCGAACGGGTTGCCATCGCCCGGCTTGGCGGCCATCTGCGCGGCACGCTGCAGTCCTTCCATAAATTCCGGGCTTCCAGCCGGATGCTGGAGTGCCAGGAGCGCATTTTGGCGGGCCATTTCATGATTAGGGTCAGACTGCGGGCCCATCGCGTCGAGGCGCTGCTTCATTTTCGGGGCCATCATCGTCATCATCCCGGTGAGGAACTCCGGAGAACCCGGGGCATGCTCGAACACTCCCATCAAGCTCTGGCGGGTCTGTTCCTTGCTGGAATTCTGGAGCGGACCCACGGACTTCAGTCCGCGCTCAAACAGGCCTCCTGCCCAATGGACATCGGCTTGCGTGACGTATTGCAGCAGTTCCTCCTGGCTGGCCGCAACCCCGGTGGCAGCGCTTCCTCCCGGCCTCACTTCGCAGCGTGCGGATTGAGGCAAATCGAACTCAGCGCCCTGCGCATCAACCAGCACCTTTCCAGTGGCATCGGTAAGGTAAAAGGACACGCCGTCGAGATCGGTGCGGTGATGACTCCAGTGACCGCCGCGCCCATCGGAATCGCTTTTCCAGCGCTCGATGACAACCTTGTACGCAAGGCAGGGCGTGTGGCTGACCGGAGATGGCATTGTCTTATCGCCCTGGGCTTTTCCATACACCTGCACAAAGCCCATGGGGACGCTGCGAATCGGAATCTCAGGCGTGTCAGCAATCAGCAGGTAATTTCGATACTGACGGAATCCCTTGTAGAAGGTGTAAAGGCCGAAGCCAAACCCCATCGCGGCATAAAGTGCTAAGTCATCGTTATGCGCCATTGAGGCGGCTCCACGGTGGCATGCCGGCAGGACGGTCCGGTAACGTTCGCTGTGACTACCCGGGGGTGTACTTTAGCACCTTTTGTTTTGGTTGTATATCCGCACTTTTTCGGTCCCAAGGCCCCGAAGCGGGCGCCGAATGTGCTCCGTGTTTTGGCCCATGAAATAACGGGGATCCATTTCGTTGACACTTCGGCTCGCCGCATGCTACAAGGAAAAGGACCCATCTTTCCGAGCCAGCCCGGGCCTGTGGCGCAGTTGGGAGCGCGCATGACTGGCAGTCATGAGGTCGAGGGTTCGAACCCCTCCAGGTCCACCA
>DASUJZ010000012.1:0-52135 GCA_036278995.1 Terriglobia bacterium
GCACCACGTTCTGGTATGGGGGCGGAATTGTGGTTTCAAACTCTGAGAACGTGGAAGTCTACGGCAATACGGTGAAAGATTGCATGAACGGAATCGGGGGAACTCAGGGCGTCCGGGGAACCAACGCCAAGACAGGCGCCACCTACAACCTGAAGAATCTCTACGTCCACGACAATACGATTATCCAGAAAACCGGCTCCGCGGCCGGAATCGTCAAATCTTCAAGACTCGATGACTCTGTTTTTACCTCCTGGAATAATCGCTTCGTCAAAAACACCTATCACCTGGAATCATCGGCAGAAAAGTATTTTGTTTGGTTGAACGCCGCGCAAACACTTGCGGCGTGGGAAAGGCACGTCGGGGACGATTAGACAATGGTCAAGCAGCTAAGACAAAGCCCATTAGGGGCTTTTCGGTTTGCCTATTTCGATCGCGGAAAGTTGCACTATGGAACCTGTTGAGAGGTTGAATATGATCACCACAGCCAGAAGTGTTCCGGTTTCCCGGAATGTCGCAGTGCGTGGAGCGGGCAAAAGGCCGCTGCCCCGAATCGTTACAACGAGCTGGGACGACGGTGACCCTCTTGACTTCAAAGTCGCTGAAATGCTGCATGCGCGCAAGCTGCCTGCCACGTTTTACGTCCCTATCACGGGACATCACGGGGCTCGCGCGCTGGACCGAAATGAGCTAAGGACCCTCAGCAAGGAAGGTTTTGAAATCGGTGGACACGGATTTTCACATCTCATCCTCCCTCAATGCTCGAGAAAAGTTGTCATGCAGGAAGTTGAAGTCTGCAAGCATAGCCTTGAAGACATTCTCGGCAAAGAGGTGCGCATGTTTGCTTACCCTCGAGGCCGCCACAGCAGCGTGGCAGTCCAGTCTGTGCGACGGGCAGGGTATGCGGGCGCACGGACGACGGAGATGTTTTCGCTTGATCTCCATTATGACCCGTACAAGATGCCAACCACAATCCACGTCTTCCGGCACTCGAAATCAGAATACATTCGAAATATGGCAAGGGCCGTGGATTTGGGAAAGGCCTGGAAATACCTCAGGCGATTGTGGCACGTCGAAAGCTGGGTTGAGCTCTCAAAAATCCTGTTTGACTCGACGATGCAGGAGGGCGGAGTCTTTCACCTTTACGGCCATTCCTGGGAGATCGAGGAGTTGGGACTCTGGAACGATCTCGAGGAGATCCTGGACTACATTTGCAATCGAAAAGACGTCTTGTACTTGCCGAACGGCAGCGCATTGGAGTACCGAACGGGTAGGCGTTATCTGCCGGCGAAAAACCATTGCGCACTCGAAGGATGAAAGTTCTTCTTATACATAACGAATACCAGGAGCCAGGCGGCGAAGATATTGTCTTCAGCCTTGAGCATCAGCTTCTTGCCAGCTTCGGGCATCGCGTGGTGACTTACAGTCGTACCAACCTCGAGATCAACGGCTATTCGGCTGTTCGGCGGCTGATGCTGATCCGGCAAATGACATGGGCTGGGGATTCAAAACGGGACGTAGCCACCATCCTCAGGGAGGAAAAACCTGACATTGTACACGTGCATAACACGTTTACGCAGATTTCCCCCTCCATTTATGCGGAGTGCGTTGAGGCGGGGGTGCCGGTCGTGCAAACCCTTCACAATTTTCGGTTGATTTGTCCGGCCGCAACTTTTTACCGCAAAGGCCGCATCTGCGATGAATGTGTTACGCACGGACTGCGACGCAGCGTCTTGCACGGGTGCTATCGGAATTCCCGCTGCTCGACCGCAGCCGTGGCCGCTATGCTGGCGGCACATCGAAGACTCGATACCTGGCGTCGCAAGATTACGACCTACATCGCACTCACGGAATTTTCCCGGCAGCAACTCATCCGGGGAGGACTTCCAGGTGAGAAGATCCGCGTGAAGCCCAACTTTGTGGCTCCCGACCCGAACCAGGGAACTCAGAGTGGCGGCTATGCGATTTTTGTGGGGCGCTTGTCTACCGAGAAAGGTTTGCCAACCTTGCTGCACGCATGGAATCGACTCGGGAACAAGATTCCGCTTCGCATCGTGGGTGACGGCCCTTTGCGGCCGGAGTTGACAACGTACGTCGAGCAGAACGGCCTCTCGTCGGTCCGCTTTATGGGCCGGCTGGACCGCGCGGCAACCCAGGAGGCCATCAAGGAGGCACGTTTCCTCGTCCTGCCCAGCGAGTGCTACGAGAATTTTCCGATGACCATTGTGGAAGCATTCGCCAGCGGCACGCCTGTGATCTGTTCCCGCCTGGGAGCTATGCGTGAAATCGTGACGCATCAGCATACCGGCTTGCATTTCGAGCCCACCAGCAGTGAACAACTGTCGGACATGGTCGCCTGGGGATGGGAGCACGCCCCACCCATGCGAGCCATGGGAAGGGCGGCGCGGCGCGAATTCGAGCTGAAATATACTGCTGAAAGGAACTACTCGCTGCTGATGGACATCTATCAGCAGGCCGCACGAAAACCGTGTACTACAGATGAGCAGGCCGATCCGCAGAGCGACGCCCTGGCCACATCCATTCCCGTCCGCTAGATTCAAGATTGCCAATAACAATGACAACTGAATCAAAAAACAGCATACCCGTGTTTCGCGTTCTTGGAGTGCCCGTCAACGCGATCCAGATTCCCGGGGCCATTGCGACGATTGAGGATTGGATCCGAGAGCGGGCCGGAACGCATTTTGTGGCGGTGACGGGAATGCACGGAGTTGTGGAGGCGCAACATCAGGATTCCTTCAAAGCCATCTTAAACTCGGCGGATCTGGTTGTTCCGGATGGCATGCCGCTGGTGTGGATGGGGCGCAGGCACGGATTCAAAATGCCTCGTCGCGTGTACGGTCCCGAGTTGATGGAAACCTTCTTTAAGCAAACGGGTAACCGCTACAGTCACTTCTTCTATGGCGGAGCCGAAGGAGTGGCTGATCTGCTGGCGCAGACGATGCAGCGCAAGTATGACATCAAAATCGCCGGCACGTGTTGTCCGCCCTTCCGCAACCTGAGCGCGGAGGAAGAATCGAAGATGGTGGACCGGATTCAATCGGCTGCACCGGATGTGCTGTGGGTGGGACTGAGCACCCCCAAGCAGGAAAAGTGGATGTGGTCTTTCCGTGAAAGAGTCAACGTGCCGGTGATGGTGGGCGTCGGCGCCGCCTTTGATTTCCACACTGGAAGGGCCAGGCAAGCTCCCGTCTGGATGCGTGAAAACGGGCTGGAATGGTTCTTCCGCCTGGTTACGGAGCCGCGCAGGCTGTGGCGGCGCTATCTGGTTTACGGCTCGCAGTTTGTGTGGAACGTCAATCTCGAAATCCTCAAACTCAGAAAGTTCAATTAGCCGACAAGGAGGCACAATATGGACTGGGAAAAGTGCAACGTCTTGGTTGCAGGTGGAGCTTCATTCATTGGCTCGACCCTGGTTGACGCCCTGCTGAGGAAGGGCGCAAAAGTGCGTGTGGTTGACGACCTGAGCAGCGGAAAGCTGGAGAATATCGCCACCCACCTGATGAACCAGAAGGTGGAGTTCATGCAGAACGATCTCCGCGAACCCGGCGTTGCAGAAGATGCTGTCAAGGGTATCGATGTGGTGTTCCACCTGGCCGCAGACCATGGCGGTCGTGGTTACGTGGACCTGCATCAAGCGGCCTGCGCGTCAAATCTGATGTTGGACGGGGTGGTCTTTCGTGCCTGCCATAAAGCGCATGTTGACAAGGTGGTGTATGCCTCATCCGGTTGCGCATACCCTAACTACATTCAGACCGACCCGGACCAGGTACTCTATCTCACAGAGGACATGGTCGGTCCGCCGTATGACGCGGACAATATGTACGGGTGGGCCAAGCTTATGGCCGAAATGACCCTCCGCGCTTATTCCAAGGAGTATGGTTTAAAGACTGCCTCCTGCCGCTATTTCACCGTGTACGGACCCCGCGGCGTCGAAAATCATGCTGTGATTGCCATGATCGCGCGCGCCTTCGTGAAGCAGGATCCGTTCGTTGTCTGGGGTACCGGAGAGCAGATTCGAAATTGGACTTACATTGACGATATCGTCAGCGGCACCATCCTGGCTGCTGAGAAAATTGACGATGGCACCGCTGTAAACCTCGGCACCATGGAGCGCATTCGCGTCATCGACGCAGCCAAGGAAATCCTGCGGTACATGGGGCACGACGCCCGGATTGAGCCCCATCCGGAAATGCCGACGGGCCCTTACAACCGGGTGGCCGACAACTCACTGGCCAGGAAGTTGTTGGGATGGGAGCCCAAGGTGATGTTTATGGATGGTCTCCACCGGACAATCGACTGGTACGTTTCCGCCAGGGAGCAGGAGCAGGTTGCCTCGACTCTGGAAGGAATGCTGACTGAGCGGTAAGTGCCTCCTATTGCGGGGAAGGTGGCTCCTCAGGACACCTTCCCTGAATGACGCGCATTGCGTTTGCAGCTTATTCTGGAGGCCGTCCGGCGTTTGCCGTAGGGGCTCGCGGCCTCAGTTCCCCGTAGAATTCTCCGTTCTTCCCGCCTTAAGATTCCTGCCATCGCAGCCTCACCCACCGTAAATCCCCTCATCGGCTCTAATTGTGAATCAACCGGGTAGGGATGAATGACCCTCCTCCTGTCAGCTTACTGACGGATCAGCCTGATAGGGATAGGTGAACCCCCGGGAGCAACCGCCGGCGGGACGCTTCCGCCTCCGCTGCTACCTGAGGTCCCGCCGCACCCTACGACATTCAGAACCACCGTATTAACGAGGTCGTCTGATCCCGTGTGCTCCACATCTTGAATAAATATTTGCATGAATCCCTCGACGGTTACAAGGTCATTTGAGCCAGGGCTGAGTGTCACGCCGTTAGGTTGGGCGGGATCGTAGCAACCGGTGTCGCTTGAGAACGGGCAGTCATACACGACTACAGTAGCAATCGAGTCACTCGGACCGCCGTAAAACGTCTCCGTCATATTATATGGGTTGTTAGAACCGGGCGTGATTGGGAATGGCTCAGTGGGGCAATAACCGCTTCCACCTGCGAAGGTCGGACTGCACATGAAGTCCTGGCCCCCATTCATGCCAAGCCCGGTCGCGTTAATCAGGGCTTCGACTCCCTGATTCGTAGGGCCTACTTTGGCACCTGTTAACGTGTTAAGGGTGCTCTGGCAAGCAATCCTCTGCGGGGCACATTCCGTGATGTAGGCTCTGTACTCGTTAGCGCTCATGCTGGTCACATTTGCATTGCCGAATGCGATGGTGTTCCACTGGCTGGGAGTTCCCGTGCTGTGAAGTACCCACTCGGACCCGACGTCGCCGCCGCTGCAAAAGGTACCTGCCCAGGAGCAGACGCCCGGGTGAACAAGGGCTCCCGGGGTTCCCGTGGAAGAATTCACAGGGTACACGTAGTAGGACATGATGTAATCACTGCCGTAATTACCTGCGCAATCGCCCTCGGCAAGACCGGCTCCCCCACACACACAACTTGGATTGCCGTGGTCGGCTGCTTCAGCGCTTCCTTTTTGGACTGGGAAATTTGGATCGCAGTTCGGGACCAGAAAAGGTTTGACGCAACCTGCGGCTGTCGGCGTGCCGGATCCCGAGGGGTTATAGGCCTCTGCTGTAGCTGACGCCGAGACGTTCATGAAGTTGATACCAAAGATCCTTGCGAACATTGTCGGCAGCGGATCCTGGTGGGTAGAGTCTCTGTAAACCGTAACCGTTATTTGGGGCTCCAGGGGATTAGGATAAGAATAGACAGTCCCCACCGTCGAGGATGTAGGGGCCAGACCCATAACAGGGTTCTCGGCAGCCACCGCAAGGGCTTGCTGCGTTGCAAGTGTTTCCTGTGTACCACCTGGCGTGCATCCGCCTGTGCTCGTACACCCCTGAGTTAAGAATTCACTTGCGCCCGCAAGCGCTGCGGCGTCCGCGGCGCGCTGGCATTGCACTCGCGCCAGGTAACCTGCCACGAGGTCGATGGAAAGCGCGCACATTCCGAGTATCATCACTAGGGAAGCAGCGACGATTACTATCATCGCACCCCTATCGCTCCATCGTCGAACACTCGATTTATATTGCATAACCACCCTCACGAACTTCCGCTTCCAGTTCTAGTTGAGAACCAGATTTTGCATTACGGCGTCGGAAGTCAAGTTCACCTGTCCCTCAGGGCCCGTTGCACCCGGCAGGAGAAGGCCGATGACTCGACCGAAAGAAAAGGAATAAGGATAAGACAGGGTAACCTCGACACTTACGACGGGGGCCCCGAGCGCTCCATTACTCACTTTTTGGGCCTTGTCAACGTGCAGGGTGACGCCGTTGCATGAATAAGTCCACTGATAAGGAGACGTGTAAGTACCTGAGGAGGTGCTAAGACAGGCTGCTTTGCTGAGCCCGGCATCCGTCAGATAATTCGACACGCTGGTCGCGACGCCCTGGACCGGGCATGGAGTTCCATTGCCTGGCGAACTTTTGTTCCAGCCACAGTTTGGATCATAAACGCTCAGAGGAGTCACACTCAACGTGCGCGCAGCAAGCCGCGCGGCGTTGGAGATGATTTGTTTAGTATTATAAGCACTGGCAAAGTCGATAATGCCGACGACAAGTACCAGCAGCAGAGGGAGCGCCACGGCGAACTCGTAAAGTTCAGCGCCCTCCGTCGTCATAAGCCCCTGAAGCCCGGGCCGCAGATACCGCCAGAACGAACGGCCGCTCAGGATTGAAGGCAAACAGCGAGATCTTTTGTCGTGTAACCACCGGTTTTTCTTAGGTCTTATCATTTCAAAACTTCCTCCACAGTCCGCGCGTGCTTTACTCATGGGCAGGTTGGATCGCCTGTCGAATTGTTGAAGGGCTGATTTTCCATGCGCATCGTCACGCTCGTCGGAATATCGATCGTCGAAGCGTTTAAGGAGGTAAAGGGGATGGCGAGCTGGAGCGGATATTTAAAGCTGACCTGGATTCCACACTGTTGGGCAGCACCAGGGCTAGTCGGATTCATCACCACGGCCTGCTGGCAATAGGTCTGCTGGACCACTTCGTTGTTCGGATCAAGGTGGGATGCGAGCAGCGAGGGAGCAACGTAGTTCGTGAATTCGTAAGTCGGATTTGATACACAAGCCGGAGAATTGGTGGTTCCCGCAGAGCTGTACGTCTCCGTCATCTGGTTTGCGGGGTTGCAGGTCGCACAATCGGGGAGCACTGCGTAACGGGCACCCTCGCGAGCAGCGCGTGTAATGGTTTCGTGAACATCGTAAGCCCGCCCCAGCCAAACGATCCCCAGAAGCAGCGTCAGCAGCATAGGAAGGGCAAATGCCGCTTCAACCAGTTCAGCGCCGGAACACTGGTGCCATTCTCTTACGAATCGGACCTTGAGGAAGCCCGAGATTCCACGATATGAGACCATCGTCCCTCCCTTTCCATGCGGTCGGGAAGCACGAAAAACAGGATTGTTGAAACCTACCTTATTTAAAACAACTCCCGAACGTGCAACCCAACTGCGTGTCTATACTGGCCCACCCTCGGCCCAACAAAAGTGGTGCCCGGTAGCTGGCGATTTTATAAGAACAAGAAGGTGCAACACGCGCCTCTCGCGTCAAAAATTTTTGAATTTCCGCGACCAAACTGACACAATCATTCAGTGTAATGTCGCGTGCTCAGCCAGACGCCGGAGGCGCTTGAAAGCGCCCAATGGGTGCTCGGCGAGGTGCATCTTCGGATTCAGATCGAGTGCGCCCACGCGGACATCCCCCGTGTTGGCCCATTTCCGGGAACCTTCGTCGCTCCCGTAAATTCCGCGTTTCGCCCGTCGTTGAACGTCGGCGAGTTGCGTTCCGCCCGCATTAGTAGCAAGCGAACGCAAAGATACATTTGAAGGTAGACAGGCTCCAATATACACCTGGAATTATCTCTGTCAAGTATCCACGCCATTGTTAACTTACAAGTCAGCACCTCCGCAAACGTCTTGATCGCGCGATTCGTCAAGGCCGCCTGTCATCTCCCCTCCTCGGTCGCCGCCCCACTTGGGAACCGCACCCAATGCCTTCCGGCTGGCACGAGTCAGGTTCACTGACTCGATCCGCTGGTTCTGGTACAATGCCCTCAATCACTCTATGGCCAAGGTGAGCGGCCGAAAGCGTCGGCTGCGCCGGGCCATTGTTCGCTCCCAGGAGAATTCCGTTGGACTCGGATTTGGAGCTGGTCAAACGCTGTCTCAGGGGAGACGATGCGGCCTGGGAGGCGTTGCTGCGGACCCATACCAACAAAATTTACAATTTGTGTTACCGTTTCACCAGCCGTTCTGAGGACGCAGAGGACCTGACCCAGGAAGTCTTTATCAAGGTTTTCCGAACCCTCAAGAGCTACGACCCGCACCAGGCAAAGTTTGCCACCTGGATCAGTCGGATCGCCCGGAACCACCTGGTGGATCATTACCGCCGGACGCGAGGGGATCGTATGACGTCGGTACTCGATGATCAATTGCCCATTGCCGACCCTTCTTCCCGGGCCGACCCAACCAGCAGCCTGGAGTCACGGGAACGGCGGGAAAGGCTCCAGGCAGGACTCAGCACGTTGTCGCCTGACCTGCGCGAGGCCGTGATTCTGAGGGACTTGCAGGACCTCGACTACGCCGAGATCGCGCAAGTCCTGCAAGTACCTGAAGGGACAGTAAAATCCCGGATCAACCGCGGACGATTGGAACTGGGGCGCGCTTTAAAACGTATGGATAAGGTGAAGGCTGAAGAGGCAGGTTGATGACCCATCTCGAACTCGAAAACCTGGCCAGCGACTACCTGGAAGGTCAACTGGACCAGCCCCGCCAGGCCGCAGTGGAGGAGCATCTGGCTAGCTGCACCTCTTGCCAGGTGGTCCTGGCTGACGTTCGCCTTGCGATTCAGTCTTGCCGGTCGGCGGAAGAAGTGGTGCCGCCACCCTGGCTTATATCGAGAATCCGGCTTGCAACCATGGGTGAAGAGCGGACAGGCGTCGCGGAACAGGTCACTGCCCTGCTCCGGACCATCCGGCAACCCCGTGTAGCATACGCGGTGGCGATGACCGTATTTTCCCTGTCTCTGGTGGTCAACACGGCAGGCCTCAGCGTCCGAAATTTCAATTTGGGCGATTTGAATCCGGCCACATGGGTTTATCGCGCTAACCGGGCAGGCCACCTGTTGTACGCCCGTGCCGAGAAATTCTATGACGACTTGCGGATCGTTTATGAAATCGAATCCCGCTTTCGAAATGCACCGTCCGAAACTGACAATGAGGAGAAGCAACCCAGAAACCCTGGTCCGTCGCAGGGGCGGCCCTCGAGCACGGCTGGACACGGAGGCGAGCAGATGGCCTCCGTCCGCGCCAATGCCGCCGGGCAGTATGCTCAACTCGAGCCAGGAGTAAAAGCCTATGAAATGCGCTAATCACCCCCTCAACGATTCCGTAGCCTATTGCGCACACTGCGGTAGACCGCTTTGCGAGACCTGTCGGCGTGAAGTAAAAGGAACTTCGTACTGCGAGCCCTGTCTGGCGGCACGCCTCCAATCGCCTGCGTGGAGTTCCGGCGGGCAACAGGGATCTTCTCCAAGCCCTGGAGTGGCCCTCGCGCTCGGCTTTATCCCGGGCGTCGGCGCAATTTACAACGGGCAGATCGTGAAGGCTCTCGTGCAGGTGTTGCTGTTTGGTTCGCTGATCGCATTAAGTGATCGGGTCCATGGCCCCATGGGGCCCATTTTCGGGTTGGGAGCTTTCGCCTTTTACATCTACATGATGATCGATTCTTACCAAACCGCCAGGGCCAGGCAGCTTGGCCAGCCGGCACCGGAATGGTTCGGCCTGAGCGATTTGAAGATGGACGCACCGTTCGGGGCAGGCTTGCTGATCATACTGGGTCTTCTGCTTCTGCTGGACAACCTGGGCATTCCAATTTTTTCTCAGATTGGAAGGTTCTGGCCGGTGCTCTTGATCGTGGTGGGACTAGCCCTGCTCCAGAAACGGCTGGCGCGCCATGATGCTGCCCCGACCCAGCCGTCAGCGGCGGCCCAGGCCGATCGAAAAGGCGAGGAGGCGCCAGGCCAGTGAGGTTGATGTGCTCCGCCAGGAAAGGACATGCCAGATAGTCTCCGGCACGCCCGGGTTTGGGCGAAACCGAAAGCGGGCAAATCAGCGGAAGCTGTCTCCCTCCGATAGGCAGGTAATTTTTAATGGCAACCCACTTTAACTCCGCACAGGATCGTGACGAACCGCGGCGCAGACGCCGCGCCCGTGGGTGGGGAGTGACGGGCCCGATACTTCTGATCACCCTCGGAGTCCTGTTTCTGATAGGCCAGTTCGTCCCGTATTGGGGCGTAGGGAGAACCTGGCCGGTGATCCTGATTGTTATAGGGCTTGCCAGATTGCTTGATTCCGTGTGGCCAGGAGGTCAACTCCCCCCGGCCAACGGCTAGCAGAGCTTCCTGAAGCGGAGGATCGAACATGAGCACCTACGGGCATCATCGTGGTTCCATATTCTGGGCGCTGACCCTTATTGCGATCGGCGCCCTCTTTCTGTACCAGAATTTCAATCCTGCCGTTCGCGCCTGGTACCTGATCGCAAAGTACTGGCCGGTCCTGATCATCTTTTGGGGATTATCGAAGCTGATCGACTACCTTCATGCAAGGAGCCATCCGGAAGCGCAAACACGCTCATTATTCTCAGCCGGCGAAGTCATTCTGCTGATCGTCATTCTCATCGTCGGCACGGTCCTGTCAAAGACGCTTCTGAGGCCCTGGGGTGAGTGGCCTTCCATGATGGGCATGAGCAATCAGCAATTTGCCGAAATGTTTTTCAACTCCTATACCTTTACGCAGCGAGTCTCGGAGGACGTTGAGGGCCAACCGCACTTGCTGATCGTGAACCGTAGAGGCAATGTCGAAATCCGTGGGTCGGACCAGAAGAACATCGGAGCAGTCATCCAGGAAACCGTCTGGGCAGAAAATGAATCCGCAGCCAGAAAGGTTGCCGATCGCTTGCAGTTTAATTTAGCCCACAACGGCGGGCAATACGAGCTGACCTCCAATCTGGATTCCCTTCCTTACAGCGGACATTCCATACGGCTGGATATGGTTATCCACGTGCCGCAGTCCACCGCATCGGAAATCACGGTCGATGACGGTGATGTGGCCGCCAGCGGACTGAAAGGCAATCAGACACTCACCTCGCGACGGGGAGACGTGCGAGCAGATAATATCGAGGGAGTTTTACAGATTCACAAGTCGCGCGGGACGACCTCGGTGTCAAAGCTCGACGGCAGCGTGGAAATTGAGGGCAGAGGGGGAGATATCGCGGTTCGGGAGGTGACGGGATCGGTGACGGTGGAGGGAAACTTCTCCGGCGCCACGAAGTTTGAAGATGTAGCCCAGACGGTGCGATTCAATTCTTCCCGCACCGCCCTGACGGCGCAGAAGCTTACGGGAAACCTCACCATGGACATGGGCAACTTGACCGCCAGCGGGGTGGGCGGCCCGTTCGAGCTTTCAACCCGGGACAAAGACATCCTTCTCGAGAACTTCAAACTGAACGTGAAGATCACCAACAGCAACGGAGATGTCCATCTTCAGACAATGACCCCGCCCACTCACCCCATCGAGGTTGATCTCAAGAGGGGCGAAATCACCTTGTCACTCCCCGCCTCGTCGAATTTCCAGGTGGACGCCGTTTCCCACAACGGGGGCGTGAGCTGCGACTTTCCGGGATTGAACGTTTCAAAGGGACCGCCCATGCCCACCATCAAGGGAACCTACGGAAACAACGGCCCCATGATCCGACTTTCCTCTACCTATGGAGGCATTCATCTTCTGCGCGTGCAGACGAAGTCAGCGCCAGCCAGGACTGCGACAGCCGCCAGCAAAGTTGAATACCAGCCCGCGCAGTCGTCGTGGGCCGGCGATCTGCCCGCCTTGGTGCCCCCTAGTGGCCCAGCAGGTCGCGTTTTAATCCTAGGGCCTGCTTATTGTGTAAGTCGAGCAATCGTTTCAAAGAATGACGGGAAGGAAATCTGGACACAATCGCCGTCATCAATGGTAGTGGTTCCATCGGCCACAAGCCCGGCGATGCTGAACGCCATGGCAATCCGGTGATCGCCATAGCTTGCGATTTCGGCTCCAGCCAGTCGCTGGCGACCGGGAACCCGCAATCCATCAGGAAATTCGTCGACCTCGGCACCCATTCGGCGAAGGTTGTCCGCCACGGCAGCGATTCGGTCGCTTTCTTTGACGCGCAGTTCCTGCGCTCCACGAAAAGCCAACCCGGACTCTGTCTGAGTGCCCAAAACCGCCAAAACAGGCAGCTCGTCAATCAGCCCGGGAATAAGCCCCGCAGGGACCTCGCCGCCTTCGAGTGAACTGGCCTTAACGCGGACACTCCCCACCAATTCTCCGCCACGGCTCTCACAATCCAGGACGCTGATATCGCCACCGATGGATTTGAGGAAATCCAGGATCGCCGTGCGGGTTGGATTCAGGCCGATATTATCGAAAGTAACGTCTGATTCCGGAACCAGCAGCGCCGCCACAAGAAAAAAGGCCGCGGAAGAGATATCACCCGGCACCGTAAGTTCCTGCGCCCGAAGGCGACCTCGGCCGTGGATGCTGATGGCGCGGTCGCGGCGACCGATCTCGGCTCCAAACTGCCTGAGCGCAATCTCTGTGTGGTCGCGCGTCAGGTGAGGCTCGACCACCTCTGTAACGCCCTGGACATATAAACCCGCGAATAGCACGGCGGTCTTGACCTGTGCGCTGGCCACTGGCAGGTCATAGTGAATGGGACTAAGGTGTCCACCATCGATGGTTAACGGAGGCAGACCACCTGCAGAGGATTGGATATGCGCCCCCATGTGCGTGAGTGGTTCGATGATGCGCTTCATCGGACGACGCGACAGAGAGGCGTCACCGCCAATAACAGTCCGGAATATCTGGCCGGAAAGGATCCCCGACAGCATGCGGATCGTGGAGCCCGAATTACCGGCGTCAAGCGGAACCGCTGAAGCTCGCAGCCCATTGAGCCCAACGCCCTCCACCGTGACTTCGTTTCCTTGCCGATCGACTTTTACTCCCAGCATTTTAAGGCAATCGAGCGTGCTCTGGCAATCCACGCTCTCCGCAAACCAATGGAGATGACTGGCGCCCTCCGCGATCGCCGCCAGCATTGCATAGCGATGAGAAATGGACTTGTCGCCCGGCAGGGACACCGAGCCGGACAGGCGATTCGCACGCCTGATAATTCTTGATGTTATCGCACTCAATAAGTTCTCCCGTTCTGGTGGCCCATGTAAATGTTGTCCCGGCGAAATCCTGTGTCAAGCCCAATTACCTGAGTAGTATAGCAGCAAGCTTACCTGCTGCTGACGGGCTTTTCCGGGGTCGAGCTGATTCTGCCCTTTTCTCCTGATCCTCGACATCAGGAATGATAGAATTCTGGAGGTGCCCCCACTCGCAAGGAGACACGCCTTGGAACCATCGTGCGAAAGCACTGGAGTGCCATCAATACAGTCTACAGAGACGAACCTGAAGAGCGCAGATTCTGCGGAGCACCCTTTTGCTTCAATCATCCTGTGTACGAGCGGCCGGAGAGCCACACTGGCGCGGTGCCTTGCAGAACTCACCGCCCAGGCGCAGAGATACCTCAGTTGTGAAGTCATTGTCGTCCTGAATGGTCGAGAAGACACGGCGTTCGCTCAGACTGTTTCACGGTTTTCGGTCCGGCTTCTTAACGAACCGAGGCGCGGAGTGTCCCTTGCCCGCAATCACGCCGTCCAACAGTCGAAGGGCGACATCCTTATTTTCGTGGACGATGACGTCCTGGTCAGCCCCGGCTGGCTGGACGCCATCACACAGGGCTTCGCCGATCCCAACGTCTACTGCGTAACTGGACGGGTTATTCCGGCGGGAACGCTCTCACTGACGGCCGAACGCTCGGCCAGATACTACGCCAGCCAGCGCGCCCTTTCCTCATGGACCCTCGATGCTTCTAACCCCAACTGGTATCAATATATCCTCGGTGAACCGGTAGGCTTTGGCTGCAACATGGCATTCCGCAAGGCCTTTCTCCTGAATTATTCGCCCTTTCCGCCGGACCTTGGCGCCGGATCGCTGATCGGCGGCGGCGATGAGTTCTACATGTATTTGCAGGTGCTGAAGCACGGCTTCAGAATCCAGCACAATCCGGAGGCGGCGGTAACGCACTTCTTTGACAATAACATCGAAAACCAGAAGACCCGCTCTGCCCAGCTTTACTCGGGCAGCGTTGCTTTCGCATTAAAGCTCCTTTTCGAGGAAAAGGCTTTGCGCCTGGCAACCCTCAAGTGGCTGCTTTCAGGCTTAAAAAGGCGCGCGCGCCGCGTGTGGAAAAAGAAAAACATCACTTCAGAGCCGCAGGAACTTCTCTCGCCTGGCGAAAAGGTTTGTGCCTACCTGCGTGGGCCAGCCGTTTACTGGAGGTCGAGGCAGATCCGAACTTCAACAACAGACACTCAAGGCCGCTGATGCCTGCGAGCGAGCCTTTGCCGCGTCGAAGCATCTAACCCGCCTCGCCGTTCGACTCGCATGCGCCTCCCGAGTCGTTGCGCACGGTTGACAGCAATCATTGTTGTAGAATGTGGAAAAGTTCGAGTGGAGGCAGGATGGATCGCGACGAGGCATGGAATCTTCTGTGTGAATACACCAGGAGTGAGAATCTGCGGCGGCACGGCCTGGCGGTTGAAGCCTGCATGCGGGCTTACGCCAGGAAGTTTGGCGAAGACGAAGACAAGTGGGCGGTCGTCGGACTCATCCATGACTTCGATTATGAGCTTTACCCAAACGCCCCAGACCATCCCCTGAAGGGAAGCGCAATTCTTGCCACGCTTGGATATCCCGAGGACGTTCGCCGCGCCATTCTCGGGCACGCAGATTACACGGGCGTGCCCCGCGATACGCTGATGGCAAAGTCCCTGTTTGCATGCGATGAACTCGCAGGTTTCATCACCGCCTGCGCACTGGTGAGGCCGGACAGGATCCGAAGCCTCGAACCCAGGTCCGTGAGAAAACGGATGAAGGACAAAGCCTTTGCGCGCGCGGTGCAGCGGGAGGACATTACCACAGGCGCGAAGGAACTTGGCGTCAGCCCTGACGAACACATCGAGCGATGCATCAGGGCTATGCAAGGCATTAGCGGCCAACTTGGGCTCGACCCTTCCTGACGGTGTGTTCGATACTGAAGCGCACCACTCCGTCCCGGTTTCAAGCTGTTATTGTGGAAAGATGGTCGGGCAACTTGAGAAAAAGAAGAGGTGATCCGGCAGCCGAAGTGCCGCCGGCCCCTCAGAATTGTTCCGGCTAGGCCTTCTGCCTGTCCTTTGAACCCACTGCATCTATCGCGCAACAGTCCGTGAGCCGGAGCAGGCTGGCGGCCTGTTCCAGGCGGTCCTGTAGGTCCCCAATCCTGCTCTGAATGTTGGTCCGCTGGTCTTCCAGCAGCGTACCGGTAAATTCGGCCACCTGGCGCTTGTACGACTCGAGGGACTCTTTAATCGAGGCCTCGGCCCAAGTGGTCGTCTGGTGGGCCCATTGGTTCAGCAGGGTTGTGGCCGTGTTCACTTCCTTGTTAACTTTGCTCGAGAGGTCCTGAACAACCTGACTCGAACCGGCTCTGATCTTATCGACCGCGCTAGAGGAAGCTTCGCCGACGTGCTTCTGAACTTCCTCTGCCATCGCTCGACGCTGCTCTTCCATGAACTGGCGCAATTGAGCTTCGTACTCGGCCGACATCCTGGCCTGCAAACCCGAAAGAGACCTTTGAATCTCAGTAGCCTGCATTTCAGCAACCTGCTTAACATTCTGGGCGTGCTGTTCGAGCGTCTTGCGGCTCAGGTCAGTCATGCTCTCGACCATGGCCGTTACCCGCTGTTTCTCAGAAGCCTTTAACCCCTCGCCCAGATTCTTCAGATTGTCGGATAAGCGTGTCGCGTCCCCAGCCATCGAGTCCCGAGCCGACAGGGCAAACTCGCTCATTTCTTTGCGAGCCTCTTCAGCCATCTTCCCCATCGTGGATTTCAGCTCATCCTTGGATTGAACGAGAGCTTCTTCCAAGCGCTGCCTCAACTGAACCAGGGAAGCGCTCAAAGCATCTTGGGAGGCCTTCTGAACGTTGGCCATCAGGCCTGCGGTGCTGTTCTGCTGCAACTCCTGCGCGGCGGCAGCCAGCTTTTCCCTGAACCCGTTCAGTTGAGCCTCGGTATAGGATTGGAGCTCCATTTTTGAAGCCGCAGAGAGCCCTTCCATATGAGACTTCAGGCCGGTGAGTCCTTCATCGGTCCTTGCGCGGCTGGTTGCATCAATTTGTCTGGCGGCATCCTGCACGGCAGCACCAAGCCGGTTGCTAAAATCCTTCATCGCTGTTTCGGTACTCTGAGCACAGAGCGCCCTCGCCTGGTCCGATAACCCGGATGTCAACGCCTGGATTTCACTCTTGATGGCCTCCATCTTGCTTTGGACGGCCCGTTCGGACTCTTTCATCACCATGTTAAGCTGCTGCTGGAAACTATTCTTGAGGCTATCCTTCACCTGCTCGACATGAGGCTCCAGCGACTTCTGAACTTCTGCCGGGATCGACGACACAGATCCTTCGGTCATCAGATTGATCCACTCGGCAAAATCCCTCATTTTGGACTGAAGCATCTCGTCCGCCTGGACTTTCACCTGTTTCGCCAGTTCGTCCTGTTCCGTATTCAGACGGGACTTCATTTTTCCACGAAACTCGTCCGCCAAGTTGTCCATCCGGGACTGCATTTCCTTTTCGAGGGGCTCAAGCACAACTGCGCCCTTGTCATGAACTTGTTTCGCGACCTCCGCCGCGGATTTGGAAGCAAATCCCTCCAACTCGTTCCGAATTCTGTCCTTGAGCGTTTTGAAACCCAACCGGAGCGACCCTTCCCCATCCTTTTGTGGTCCAACGCCCACCCCTGGGAGTTGCACGCCTGATAATTCCGCCACGGATCCCAGCAGGTCATGAAGGAGGTTCTGCGCCTGATCCAACTGCTCCTGCCACTCGCGGCGGGCTTCGCGAATTTCTGACAAAAGGCTTTCAAGGTCCGATTGGCTGTGCTTTTGCCCTCCCCTGATTCCGCGCAATTCCTGCACGAGAGACAGTGGCGTATTCATTTTCCCTCCAGTAGAGCTTCTGCGATGAGTTCTCGGGGTACAACAGCGTGGGATGGATCAGGAACGCTGGGAAACAGGCATAATTGAATCAATTGACGTGCCGGTCTGGCGGAGTCCGGCACTGACGTACACAAATTTGTCATGGGCAACCATGCCTTCCCCCTCCCCGGCTGGCGCTCTGGCGATGAGTTATTAATGAGTCAATAGATCTGATCGCACTATGACTCTATGTCCACCTCCGGCTTACGACAACTGTACCAAGGGACAGTTTCCGGGCAGGAGTGTTAACTCATCAATCACCGTCATCCTTTATCAACCCCCAGCCAATTATACACAGGAAAGGCAATTTGAAAAGAGTTATTTTGGGATTCTGCCCTGCCTTGGAGATGGCCTGGTTTGCCCAAAGTAGTGGCGAATACCCTGTGGCTTTCGATCCGAACGACGGCCCGCCGAAGACCTGGAATGGAATTGAAAACCCTGCTCTTAAGTCGTCCTCAGGACCACTTTTTCGAGGTAGGACGGAACCGCTGCTTGCCATCCCAGATTCGCTGTGAACTTTTGGTGAAGTGCGGTGGCCGCGTGGAGCTCGCCGTGGGTAATAAACGTCCTTTTCGGCGCGGCCGGAAATTTTCCAAGCCAGCCGAGAATCTCACGATAATCCGCGTGGGCGCTCAGGTTCTCAATAGTTTCGATGTGGGCCAGGACAGGAACCTGGTGGCCGTGGATCTTGACGAATTTGGCCCCTGACTGGATGGCCTGCCCCCTGGTTCCGGGGGACTGAAAACCCACAAAAAGGATGGTGTTGCGGCGGTCTGGCAGGCGCCTTTCAAGGTGGTGGAGCACACGGCCGCCCGTCGCCATCCCGCTGGCCGAGATAATGATCATCGGAAAGCGACTCTCATTCAAGGACTTTGATTCTTCGACGGAGCGGTCGTAGTGTACGTTGGGCTGAGTAAACAGTTTTCGCCCGCCGGCTTCTAATTCTTCGATGTGCAAGTTGTGATCTTCATGGTGCTTACGGTAGAGGTCCGTTACATCAATGGCCATGGGACTGTCCACATGGATGGGCAGGTCGCGCATCAGGTTTTCCTGAATCAACTGCCGGAATAGGTAGAGGAGTTCCTGAGTGCGTCCGATTGCAAACGAAGGAACAATGACCGAACCGCCCTGAGCCGCCGTACTTTCTACGATTTGCGCAAGGCGGGCGCGGAAGTTGTCTGTAGGATGAAGGCGGTCACCATAGGTGGACTCACATACGAGATAGTCGACTGATTCCGGCTCGGCCGGCTCCCGAATGAGCAATTGCGGGAACCTGCCAATGTCTCCCGAAAACAGAATTTTGACTGACTTGCCTGCCTCTCTGATGGTAACTTCCAGCATGCGTGCTCCCAGGATGTGACCAGCCCGTATGAATCTGAGGCCGAAACGGGGCGAAAGCTCCAGGGGCATTGACTCATCGGCCGCCCTGAACAATTCGAGGGACTTGGCTGCGTCTTCAAGGGTATAGAGCGGGAGGGCGGGTTTGTGTTTGCTGAAGCCCTTCCTATTGGCGTACGCGGCGTCTTCTTCCTGCAGATGCCCCGAGTCCGGCAGAGACAGGTGGGAGAGATCAACTGTGGCCGACGAGGCCCAGACCTGACCGTAAAATCCATCCTTGACCAGTCGTGGGAGATATCCGGTGTGATCCAGATGAGCGTGGGTCAGGACCACCCAGTGAATGCTGACGGGATTTACCGGAAACGGATTCCAGTTGCGCAACCGGAGCTCCTTGGGTCCCTGAAAAAGACCGCAATCGACCATTAGCCGCTCGCCAGCGGACTCCAGCAGGTATTTCGAACCGGTTACGGTCTGAGTCGCTCCAAGAAAGGTTAAGGTGGGCATCAGATGACGACCGTCTCCTGGTGGTTTCCAAAGATGCCGGCCAGGACACCTGAGATTTCACCTACCGTGCAGCAGGCTGTCGCTGCCTTCAGAATTGCCGGCATGAGGTTACGATCACTTCGGGCGGTGGATTCAATCTCTCGCAGTGCGGACTCCACCCGGGCATGGTCCCGGCGTGCGCGCAGGGTTTGTAGCCGCTTCACCTGCTGCCGCTCGATTTCCGGATCAATCCGCAGGATGGGGATTCCCTTCTCCGAGCCTTCCTGATGGCGGTTGACGCCAACGATCACCTGGGAACCCGTTTCGACCCTCTTCTGATATTCGTAGGCAGCCTGCTGGATCTCGTGCTGCACGAATCCTCGCTCGATGGCTGCCAGCATTCCTCCCATCGTGTCTATTTTCTCCAGGTATTCTTCCGCGGCATTCTGAACTTCATTGGTCAATTTCTCGATCGTGTAGGAGCCTCCGACAGGATCCACGGTGTTGGTAACGCCGCTCTCATAAGCGATAATCTGCTGGGTACGCAGAGCCAGCAACGCCGAACTTTCGGTGGGCAGAGCCAAAGCCTCATCCCTGGAATTTGAGTGGAGCGACTGAGTTCCGCCCAGCACCGCGGCCAGTGCCTGGAGGCTCACCCGAACAATGTTAGTGTCCGGCTGCTGCGCCGCGAGGGTTGATCCTCCCGTCTGTGCATGAAAGCGGAATGCCCATGAGCGCGGGTCCTGCGCCTTGAACCGCTCGCGCATGATGCGCGCCCACATCCGGCGGGCCGCGCGAAACTTGGCAATCTCTTCCAGGAAATTATTGTGGGCATTGAGGAAAAATGATATCCGCGGCGCCACTTCGTCCACGGCAAGGCCGCGTTCCATTGCCGCTGACAAATAGGCTATGCCGTTACCAAGCGTGAAGGCGATCTCCTGAGCGGCGGTGGATCCGGCCTCGCGAATGTGGTAACCGCTCACCGAAATAGTGTTCCACTCGGGCGCGTGCTCGCGGCAAAACGCGAAAATATCCGTCACCAGGCGCATGGCTGGCTTGGGCGGGTAGATATAGGTCCCGCGCGCGATGTATTCCTTCAGAATATCGTTCTGAACGGTCCCCGATAGCCGCTTGAGGTCTGCGCCATTTTTTTCCGCTGTGGCAAAATAGAAGGCCAGCAAAATCGGCGCCGTGGCATTGATGGTCATGGAAGTCGAGACCCGGTCAAGCGGGATGCCCTCGAACAGCGCCTCCATATCTTCAAGAGAATCAATCGCCACACCGACCCGGCCAACTTCACCCTGTGCCTGTGGGTGGTCTGAATCAAGCCCGATTTGCGTGGGCAAATCGAAGGCAACCGACAAGCCGGTAGTTCCTTTCGAGAGCAAATAGCGGAACCGCTGATTTGACTCGGACGCCGACCCAAAACCGGCGTATTGGCGCATGGTCCAGAGGCGGCTGCGATACTGGCTTGGATAGATGCCGCGGGTGTAAGGGTAGGTGCCGGGAAGGCCGAGGTGATGGCTGGGGTCAAAACCTGCCAGATCTTCCGGGCCGTGGAAATAACCACCGGAATCGGCGTTTTCAGAGCGCAAGCGCGGCGGCTTTCCACTGTTGGGAGAATCGCTCATCAGCATGAATAAGGAAGCAAGCGGGCCTGCGCCAAGCTTTGGCCATCCGGGAACCTTTGATACGGTTCATCGCACGCTTCTGGCTTTCAAAAAAGAGTAGAGGCAAAATATCAGCAGCAGGACGGTAAAGCTGGCCACCATGCCAAAACCCCAGACTCCCTGGCTGGGAAGGCTTTGATAGTTCTGCCACAACCTTATCGAAACCGAAAGTCCGGCGAGAGTCAAAAACAAAAACAACAGTGCGATGAGCAGGTGGAATATTTGCCGGGCACGGCAGTAGAGACGGTCCAGGAGTGAATTCGAACTGACTGGCATGATTTTGAAGGCCTCTTACCAGCGAAAAGATCAACATTTCGATACTAAAGCCAAGGCATCGCTCGCGTCAATTTCCACTCGAACGCTTGCTGCCTTGACACTGCTGCGCAGCAAAACATAGAATGCAATCAGGGACAAAAATCAGACTACAAAGGGTGCCGCTTGGAGCTCGACGACAATTTCAAACACCTGATCAAGGAACTCGGTCAGGCTATCAACGAATCGCTGGCGGACTCGGCCAACATCTCTGACGTGATGGGCCGTATCCGGGCGGCAGGATACGACCTCTTCCTGGTTTTGGAAGTCACCATCGGGTTTAACAAGCAAGGCGAAAAGAGCACCATGCACCGCCAGGAGGTGCCAGCGGAAATCAATCCCAACCAGCCGGATTTCCTTCTCACCACTGAGGATGCGCGCTTTCTGCGATCACTCAAAATCGTAGTCGAAAAAGAGAACGAATAGGACCCATTTAGCCTGCTGGGTGGCCCTTCCCAGAGCGGCCGAAGCCGGCCGCACCCGAATCGCTCGGGCGTTGAGCCCGTGCGTTTCGCTCCCTTGACAACCCTCTCCAAACGCGCCTACGATCTTCTTATGGAGCCCCCATCAGTGCGTTCCCCCGCCGTAGCCGGCCGCTTCTATCCTCAACAACGTGAAGCGCTTCTGCGCGATGTGGATGGGTACCTGCAACCCGAATCGGGCGACCAGGCGAGGTCCGATTCTGCCGCCGGCTGCGTTGTGCCCCACGCCGGCTACATATACTCCGGGCACGTTGCGGGGGCCGTCTACCGATTGTTGCCTGCCCGCTCGCGCTATGTGATCCTGGGCCCAAACCACCGGGCCCGTGGAGCGCCGCTGGCCGTCATGTCCCAGGGATGCTGGCTGACTCCTCTGGGCGCGGTGGAAGTGGATACTGAGCTTGCCGGCCACATCCGCGAAAGGTGTCCCGTGCTGGCCGAAGACCCTGAAGCTCATGAGGGTGAGCATTCGATTGAGGTGCAGCTTCCCTTTCTGCAGCGCACATCCGCAGAGCTCCGGTTCGTTCCCATCGCACTGGCTGTGGCAGATTACGACCTTCTCGAACAACTGGGCGTGGCGATTGCGGAAGCAAGCCGACTTTCCATGCTACCGACCCTGATTGTCGCCTCGAGCGATTTGAACCATTACGAGCCGGACATCATCACTCGCCAGAAGGATGACCGCGCCATAGCAAAGATCCTTCAGCTCGATCCTGCTGGACTGCTGGAAGTTATCCGCGATGAGGACATCTCAATGTGCGGTTACGCGCCAACCATCGCTATGCTGGCGGCTGCGAGGGCGCTGGGCGCTCGCGAAGCCTGTCTGATCAGGCATGCGACGTCCGCCGACACCGGCGGCGACAAGCATTCTGTGGTCGGGTACGCCGGAATTATCGTCGACTAGCCGCGCCAGTGTTTAATCCGGAATAGTCGACTGATGTTGGGAGATGGTGCAGAAGACGCTCGAGCGGCGCCACACGCGCCATTCGCCAGGTTGGAGAGCGCCGCTCGCCGGCCTTGCAGACGTATCCGGAGTGCCAGCGCGCAGATGTCTCTGAATGAGGTAGGAAGGCTGACCTCCCGGCCGTGGATGAACTCGCCGGTGGAACAACTATCGGCGGTGCGGGCCGCCTCCGCTTGACCGCATTTCGCCGCCTCCACCCGCACCCGCGCCACCGGCGTTGCCTCCGCCCATACCACTGCTTCGCGATGCACCGCCCATGCCACTCGGTCGCATCCCTCCCCCCAGCTGCCCGGAGGGCCGACTCACACTCTGGCCCTGGCTACGCATGTCACCTGTGTTGCGGCCGGCAGACGAAGGCCTGTTGATGCTCTGCTGTGACCTGTTCGACAGCCTGTTCAATTCCTCCATCCGCCTGCGCGCCCGGGCGTTTTCCATCCTTTGTTCCCTTTGCAGCATTCTCTCCTGGCGTAGGTCCGGCATCTGACGTTGGTGGAATGCGGGCACGGAGGCCGCATTTCCAACAGGGTCGGCTGATGGAAGAATGGAGTTCGAGTGGCGCATCGCACCCGCGTGCGCCCCCAGTTGCGAAATAGGGATCGGAGTCAACCCTCTGGAGCGATTCAGCGGACTCGAACTCGACCGGCCCCGGATGAGCATATCGTTGTTGATGGCTGGCCCCGCGCTATTGACAAAGCGGCGCGTCTGCTGGTTAAAAACGGCAGGGGCATGCGGCTGTACATTCCACGCTCCGCGAACCGTGCTCTGCGAAAAAACTCGGACCGGTGCAGCGCCGGTACGGCGAACGCGCAGGCCTGCCGCGCCCGACTGTGTTGCCGACAGGGCCGTTGAATGCTCGACTGGAGACCCCGGCAATCTGAGGCTTCGCGTGAGCGGCACAGTGGGCGACTCAACCAGCCGCCCATTAGCGGAATGGCCCCGCACTACATCTCGAGGAGATATCGGCCGTCCACCCTGAAAGGTGTTGCTGCTCACCGCGACCGAGCAGATCTGGCCTCGTGGGCAGTTCACCGGCATGCTGGAGGGGCCCGTGTAGGTCCTGGGAGTCCAACTGACCCAGCCCGGACCCTCGTACCATGTCACCAGAGCAGGCGACCAACTGGAGAAATTACCGGGCAGCCAGCACCAGCCTGTGGCCGCCGGGTAGATCCAACTTCCGTAATGAAAGGGTAACCAGCCCCAAGGTTCACCCGAAATCCAGGTGTAGCCGAAGCCGGGATACCACGACCAGCGTCCAATCGAATAGGGTGACCAGCCCCCTCCCATGGCGGGCGACCAGCAGTTCCCGACACCGGGCAAATAATTCCACGCGCCGAAATAAGAAAGGTCATTCCAGCCATAAAGCGAATTTCCCGCCGAAAGCGTCCCCTCCGCCGGTGCGGCCTGGTTGCTGGCGACTGTTGCGGTTTCCTGGCGTTTGTTCACCCATTGGTCCCAAGCGTCCTCCGTGACGCCTTCGGTCACCTGGAAAGTTTTGGCGGCGCCGGGCGCAACTTCAAGAACATGGTTCGCCGCAACAGCAGCGCTGCCCTGAGGTCCCTGGACCGACACGTCACCCTTGAAAACCTTCATCTGCTGTCCACTTTCGTCCGAGTCGATGCGAAACATCGCCTTGGAGGCAGCGTCATAGGTTGAACCTCCGGCGAGGACCTGATAGACATCTCCTTTTTCAGGCGTGACCGCAAAAGTAGCATACCCCCGTGCCAGGGTGAGGTGATTGACCTTGCCGCCGTCGGCAGATAGCTCGAGGCTGGTGAAGTCGAGTTCGCTCGACTGGCCCAGACGCGCTGTCGAGCCGTTCTCAAACTCCACTTCCGCAAAACTGTTGGCGTCCGTAGCAAGCTTGAATCCCTGCTGGATGGGCGTGTTCACAAAAGCGTTTGCCCACTGGTCAGCATCGGGACGGTACATCGTGACCGTACCTTCCACAAAGCTGAGGCGGACAATACGAACCTGGGAACTAGACTGGGCTGTGGCAGCAGACGGATTCAACGTCAAAAATACGAGCGTTGCAGAAAGCAGGAGAAACAGCCAGTGACCCCTGGGCGACCGGTCGTTCTTCATGGCACACCTCCGCGGCTGGCTTGGGAAAACCCCTCCTCATCATACCTCAGGCGAGGGGAGGTTCATACCAAAATCAGCGATTCCTCAGGGACTCCCCAGCCTCAACGACGCTGCGCTTTGCTCGAGATGTAGCCGTCCTGGATGCGGCGGATAATGTCCGCCGCTCGTACCTGGGCAATGTGCAGGTACTGGGAGTCGCTCGCAATCTTTTTGAGGATCGGGACCATCAACTCTGGATCAACCAGGTCCTTGTTGTCCAGGTCAATTTCAATTCGGCTGAGGGCGGAAGGCAGGCCAAGAACGTCATACCTGGAAGAATATTCCAGTGTTCCAATGTGCTGCTCGACGTCGGCGATGCCCTCAAATACAGCCGTGAGTTCCTGTGCGCGCTTGTTCCGGGTGTAGTTGAACTGCACCTTGTTTTCCTGGCCGCCATGGCGATAGATGAAGGTCTTCTGTCCCAGGTTGGCGACGTTCTTATTGCTCTCGAGCTTGAGCGAGCGGAAATCGCCGAGCGCGTCTGCCATCTGGAACAGAGTCTTTGTTGTCTCGGGAGAAAGCTTCAGGGCACGGACCTTGGGAGGATCATTCAGTTGCCGGCCGTCGAACGTGCCATTACCATTGGCATCCACCGTAACCGACGTGTATTCCGGTGTGCTGCCCTTCATCACTTTGGTATATGTCAGGGTAGCCGGGCCGCCCGCGCTCTGTGCCGAAAAGGTTGGGGCAGACGCAAGTCCCAGCGCCAGAAGACACACGCTTAAGCGCAATGTGCGCCACCACAGCCCGCCACAAATCCGCGGCGAAATTGAAACCTGCTCCATACTGGAAACTTTGGCTGATCGAGAGCATTCCCCGGCGCAGCCTTTAGCCGGCCGATGTGCTTCCTTTCGGGGAATCCATCGGCGCCAGCCTGCCATCTCGATCCATCAAAGGAAGCCCCGCACAGCAGGCAATGGGTATCGCTCTGCGCAGCCCTCAACCGCTCTGTTGGGCCAGCGATTGTAGTTCCGCGTCCTCGATATCGAAATTGGCGTACACGTGCTGGACGTCTTCGTGCTCGTCGAGCTCGTCCATCAGCCGCAGCACCTGATCCGCGGGCTTACCTGAGACCTTAACCTGGGTCTGCGGAACCATAGCGAGCTCCGCTGCCGTCGGCGTGATGCCTGCCTTGTTGAGTGCATCAACCACCTGCTGAAAATTCTCGACCGGGCAGAAGATTTCCCAGTTTTCGCCGTCTTCCCTCATATCGTCGGCGCCTGTTTCGGTAATCAATTCCAGCAGGACATCTTCTTCGGCCTTGGATTTTTCCACCACGATGTATCCACGTTTGCTGAAGATCCAGGTTACGCACCCTGTTTCACCCAGGTTCCCACCGTGCTTCGAGAGAATGTGTCGTAGCTCCGCAAGCGTCCGGTTGCGATTATCCGTGGCGATTTCCATAATAAGCGCGACGCCGCTGGGCCCGTAACCTTCGTACACAATCTCTTCATATTGCACGCCCGGAAGTTCGCCCGTGCCCCGCTGGATGCCCCGCTTGATATTGTCGGCGGGCATGTTGACGGCCTTGGCATCGGCAATTGCCGTCCTCAGGCGCGGATTTGAGTCCGGGTCCCCGCCTCCAATGCGGGCCGCCACGGCAATTTCCTTGATCAGCTTGGTGAAGAGCTTGCCTCTCTTGGCATCGGCTGCGCCCTTCTTATGTTTTATGGTTGCCCATTTTGAGTGGCCCGACATGTTTCTCTTCCTCTGTCTACCTTCTGCCGGTGCAAGCTCGGAATAAGCGGACCCGGCAGCCGACTATAAAATTGTATCTATTTTCAACCTCGAAATCTTACCACATTGTTGGCCTACATTCCACGGCTTCCGGCGCATGGAATGTACCGCTTGACACGGTCCGCGTGCCTTCGGCGATGGGCCGTTCGCTCCTCATCTTGCCGCCTCATCCATGATGGCAAAAATCGTCTCCTCGACTTCCTTGGCCACTGGCTCCAGGCCGGCTGTTTCAAAAAGCGCCAGCATGACTGTCGGCCGTATGGTTGCCAGAACAACCTCATCCCCCTCCCGGTATACGGAAATGCGGCACGGAAGGGCAGTCGAAATCTCCGCATTTTTTTCCAGAACCTTCTTTGCCTGATCCGGATTGCAGACCTCGACCACGAGACACTCGCGATCGAATTCAATTCCCTTTTCCTTCATCCTCGATTTCAAGTCGTAGGCGCCCATGATTCCGAACTTGTGCCGCTGGGCCGCCGATCCCAGGTCGCGAGCAACGTCAGCAAGAGCTTTACTGGATTTAACCTGGTAAATCATGCCGTTTCCTTTCATCACGCGTTCAGAGCTACAGCAGCAACGTAGGCCTGCCGCTTTCGCAATCGGCCCTCCGCTGCCCGTTGCCGCTCGAATCGTCTCCGCTTCGGCGGATGTTACTGCGAGGCAGGCTTCGGAGCAGGAGGCATCCTCTCAAGGCGCTGCTTCACGGCTACAAATTCAGGACTGTCGGTCTTCCAATCTTTTTTCGGGCCCAGCCTGGGAATTTCCTCCTTAACATTCTGGATGCGATTTCCCGGGCTCGGGTGGTCGGAAAAGAATTGGATTGTCTGCTGCGGGTATTTCTGCTGGAGGATTCCGAAAAACTGGGCCAGCGCGTAGGGATCATATCCCGCACGGTAGAGCACGTAGGTTCCCACCGCGTCGGCTTGCGACTCTGCCGAGCGGGAATTGCGAAGTAGAATCGAATTCACTCCGAAGGTCAACCCAAGCTGCGCCAACTGGCTTGCGAGACTCGAGCTCTGTCCAAGCAATCCTGCCAGTATCGAAAGCGGCGCCTGTGCCAGCACCATTTCTGATGCCTGGTGCGTGCCGTGCCGCATCACCACGTGCCCTTCCTCATGGGCAAGGACTCCAGCAATCTGGGCCTCACTCTGAGCGGCTGCAATGGCGCCCCTGTTCACGTAAATAAATCCACCGGGCAGAGCAAAGGCGTTGATCTCCGAGCTGTTCACCACATTGAAGGTCCAGGCATATTTCGTCTCACCTGATTGATTGGGAGCGATCCTTGCAAGCCTTTTTCCGAGGCTGCTCACGTAAGCGGTCACCTGCGAATCATGGATCAGCGGAAGCTGCTTGCCGGCTTCCTGGGATGCCTGCTCGCCCACCTCGACATCTTGCGCTAGAGAAAAAAGGTTGAAGCCGGGTCGAAAGTTGAGTCCTTCAACCGCGAGCAAAAGGACAGGCGACAGCACAAGCAGCGCCAGCGTCGTCAGTCCGACAATTTCTCTGCGTCGCGGTTTGGGATTCAGAGGTTTCAATTCCACGCTCGCAATCACGCGCGATGGCAGTTCCGCAACGTGCGCCTTGACGGGCGCAAGCCCTGCTGCACGTCTGGCCGCCCATATAGTGCCACTAACCGGCTGTCGCCTCAAGAAAGCCGGCAAAAACCTCCGCGCCTCGGTATAAGGAGTGAGAACCCAGTTCCTCCTCAATTCGGATGAGCCGGTTGTATTTGGCCAGCCGTTCGGAACGCGTGATGGCGCCCACTTTGATCAGCGATGCTCCTGTCGCCACGGCCAGATCGGCGATAAAGCTGTCCTCGGTTTCACCGGAGCGCGCGCTGATCACGGGCTGGTAGCCATTGCGGCGCGCCAGGCTCACGACATCCAGCGTCTCGGTCAACGTCCCGATCTGATTGATCTTCACCAGAACGGCGTTGGCGATTCCCTCTTCGATCCCCCGCTCAAGACGGTCGGGATGCGTCACGAAGAGATCGTCGCCGATCAACTGGCAGCGACCGCCCAGCCGATCCGTCAATCTCTTCCAGCCTTCCCAGTCCTCTTCATCGAGGCCATCTTCGATGGAAACGATCGGGTAGCGTTCCACGCAGTTGGCCAGCCTCTCTACCAGATCATCCGCATCCAGCTCTTCGTCCGAGACCTGGAGGCGGTACATACCTCGCTCGTAAAAGTGGCTTGCTGCCACGTCCACTGCGATAGCAGCATCACTGCCCGGCTCGAGGCCTGCGCGTTTGATAGCTTCAACCATGATGCTGAAACCCGATTCGTTGCTTTCCAAAGCCGGAGCATAGCCACCTTCATCGGCCACGCCGGCGCGATAAACGCCTCGCTCCTTCAGAACCTCCCTGGCCGCACGATACACCGCGTTCACGTCCGCCAGCGCCGCCGAATAAGTCTTTGCCCGCAAGGGAATCATCATGAAATCCTGGAAGTCAATGTTTCCTCCGCCGTGGAGTCCGCCGCTCATGATGTTCACCATGGGAACCGGCAATTCATTGGCCGCCGCGCCTCCCAAGTACCTGTAGAGCGGCAGCCGGGCGGAATTCGCAGCAGCGCGCGCCACCGCCATTGAAACTCCCAGCACTGCATTGGCGCCAAGCCGGCGCTTGTTTGCGGTTGCGTCCAACTTGATCAATGTGTCATCTATCAGCGTCTGGTCAGACGCTTCGAGGCCAGCCAGCACCTGCGGGATTTCCCACTCGACATTCTTAACCGCTCTGCTGACTCCCCTGCCCTCGTAGCGGTTCCGCTCGCCATCGCGAAGTTCCGCCGCCTCCTGGGTGCCGGTTGAAGCTCCGGACGGGACCATCGCAATTCCCGTTGAGCCGTCTTCAAGCGCCACCTCCACTTCCACCGTGGGATTGCCCCGTGAATCAAGAATTTCACGGGCGTGGATCCCATGAATTTTAGCCATTGATACTCCCCTCGATCCTGTATTCAGACTATGCTCTGCTTCACCAACTCGAGTGCCGCCTCGATTTTCGTCGGCCGCTCTTTGAGCAGGCGGAGTGCCGCTCGCCGCACACGCGACTTGACGCCCTCCTCGCGGATGTATTCCACCGGCGACTTGCCATCCATGCGCGCCAGCATAAGCCCCCCAAGGTGCCGCACAGTCATCGCCTCAAAGTCCATCGTCTGCACACCATTGAGTCCTGCAACCAATGCCCCCCAGAACGTACGCGCCGCCTCGAAATAAAGTTCCAGGTATTGCGGCTGGTGGAAGGACTTCAGCATCAGGTGGTTCAGAAGAAACCCGGAATCGAAGGCCGGGTCGCCCCAGTGGACCACCTCAAAATCGATCAGGAAAACGCTGCCGCCGCGCACCAGCATATTTTTCGGGCTGTAGTCGCCATGGACGAGCGAACTCCGGATCCTCCACGAATCGTCTATCAGCCGCTCAAGCGCCGCGCGAGCCTTCTCGCAGCGCGCAGCCGTGGTGCGGTAATAAGGATCGATTCTAAGCTCGTCGAAGACCGTGCGATCGGCGAATTGCTGCTGGAATGACGGCTCCTGCTGGCTGGTCTTGATCATGGCTGCAAGCATACCGCCCCCCCTCTCCGCCACTTCCATCCTGACCTGTCCATCCAGCAGAGATTCTTTCCACACCGCCGAACCCTCCGGCGCGGCCGTCATCACGAACAGAAAGTTTGAGCGATCCACAAAGACCACCTTCGGTACAGCGCCATCCAGAATGCCTCCGAGCGACTCTATCGCTGCCGCCTCGCGAAAAATCCTCTCGCGCTGCGATGTCCACTCGTCTTTAACGCGCAGTCTGCCGAGCGATTGTTTGGCCACCCAGCGGATGCAGGGTCCCTCAATGAGCGAAACAAGGTTTGAAACTCCGCCGCCAAGCTCCCGAATTGAGAACGCAGCCGGATCGCTCACCAGGCCGCGCTCGGCAAGGTAAGCGCCAAGCGTTTCCGCTGTCAGTTGAAATTCTGCCATAGCAAAGAGAATTCAGTGTGTGCGGGCCGATTCACGTCAAACGCGACTGGCTGCCTGCCCCGTCGCGTCCAACCGGTCGAGCAAGCGGTAACGCGCCCCGCATTTCAGGCAATGTATTTCGCGGCGCGACATCGGCCCATTTACAGCCTTGCTGCCCGCTAGACTGGCCAGTCCGAAATGGCCGTCGGGCGATGCGTAATACTCAAACAACATGTGATTGCACCGCGAGCAGAACTGCCGCTGATGATGGACGCGTGGCGCTTCGTTCATTCCCCTCCCTCCTCCGCTGATGGCGCCACAGTCATCTCCGTCCTGAAACCTCCCTTCGCGGTACCCCAAAACTTCGCGACGAAGGGCGACATCAAAATAACATAGCACCATGGAACGGCGAACTCTGATGATTGGCGCGATTGCAGGCGGCATCGGCCTGGTGGAATATGCCGTCACCTCCCGCTGAATGAAGGGCATGCGCGATCCCGCCGCGCTCTCCGTGAAGGCTTATGTGCAATTTGGCGCGCTCAGGCCGGTTTGATGGCCATTACGCCCAACGAACAGTCTTATCTTAGTTCCGAAGGCGCGGCGGGCAATCTTGCCGGCATTAGGTGGGTGAAAATCAGCTTCGACGGCGGCAAAAACCGGACGCCGACAGCCATCTTCAGCAACCCTTCGCCGATTGTGTGGACCCTGTGGAAGTACACCTGGGTAAACCCGAGGCCCGGCAAGTACGGCATCCGCGTCCGCGGTATCGCGACGGTAAATGGCGCGTCCAGGCACCTAAGCCGACATCCACCTTCCCCGGCGGCGTCACCGGCCAGCAGGTTTTGAGCGGCACCCTCGCGTGAGCGCAACGGCGGCGCGCCTTGTTATCTCCATTGCTATTTGCCCAGATACTTCTCAGGCTCTTTATCAAACTTGACCTTGCAGCCGGGCGCGCAGAAGTAGAAGGTCTGCCCTTTGTACTGGCTGGTAGCGGCCGCCTTCTCAGACTCGATCGTCATCTTGCAAACCGGGTCAACGACTTTCATAAACCTCCTTTCCACCGAAGGATTAATGCGTGATTGCTCATTCCAGAATAGACGATCGGACGCCCCGAAATCCAGCGCCCACGCAGGGCCTGGCAGCCCACTCCAGCCACCGGGCCTTTCGAGCCTCTGAAATAATCATCGGCAGAATGCGCTTGACAGCTCTGGCCTAGCGTGGTAGTCTCATTTACAGACATTGAATGGGGCAGACCCGGTTAGCATAAACAGTCTGATTGGGCTCTTAATGTCGATCTAAGTGATTGACAGGTCCGGAGCCTCGGGTTTAGAGACCAAAGTTGTAAGACAAAAGAATACCTTTTTTCAAAAACAAACCGGAGAGGTTATTGAAAACAAAGGATCGGGCTGAAAAACAAACCGGAACAAACCGGAAAACAAAGCGGAAAAGTTATTGAAAACACGTAGCTGTGGAAAAAACAAACCGGAAACAAACCGAAAATGTGCAGGGTTCCAAGCCCGCCGGTGCGCGACCCGCTGCTAGCCCTTTTGTCCCCTCGGGGTGCTTCTCAGCCAGCCCGACGTTCTCACCCTTCCCATGATCCTGGGATGCCGGGGCTTTGAGTCAGTAGCAGGAGCAAGACGCCAGGCATCAGTAAGCGGCGTTGAGGCTCTTATCGATTTCATCCAGAACCGCACCGGCCTTTCCCGGTAGTTTAATGTCGACGTACTCCGTGAGCACGGTTGGATTGGGATTGATCTCCACCAGCAGGGCGCCCGAGCGTTTGGCGCGCAGCGCCCAGTCGCCGATGTAGGAGAAAGTTGCTTCGGTGCCGATCACCAGCGCCACGTCAATCCAGCTCTTGTGGAAATATTCATCAACCTGAGCACAGGAAGCGGCGGAGAGCGATTCACCGATCCAGACCACGCCGGGCCTCAGCAGCGCTCCGCAGGCGCAGGTTGGCGGAAGTCCGGGCAGCGGCACCCGGCGGTCTTCATAAGTCTTGCCGTCTGCGAGGCAGGTTACGCACCAGATGGAACCGTGAATGTGGATTACGCGGTGGCTGCCTGCCCTCTCGTGCAGATCATCCACATTCTGGGTGATGATGAAGACTTCCCGTGCCGGACCTTGAAGTCCCGCCAGCACCCGATGTGCTGGATTCGGTGAAGCGCCGGCGATAAGGCCGCGGCGGTAGTCGTACCACTCCCACACCAGCCTCGGGTCCCTCTTAAAAGCGGAGAACGTCGCAAGCTCTGCCGGGTTCAGAGACCTCCACCATCCGCCCTCGCCCCTAAAGGTTGGAATGTTGCTTTCTGCTGAAATGCCGGCGCCCGTGAGGACCAGTACGTTTCTGGCATCCCGAAGTTTTTGGACGACGGTAGCCAGTTCGGGATTAATCGCCCGGCGTTGAGCTTCGCTTGGCATGCTTGAGCGATCATTGTACACCTCATCTGCGCAATTCCGGGGCCGATGCGCGGCAGGAACATTGGCGGTGGCCTATGTGCGCAGTAAACCGGCTGAAATGCGGCAGAGGCGGACACGGGCGGCAGGCGCAAATCAAGGGCTAGAGATCGAAATGATCCTTTATACCCGGTAGTTAGTCCGGCAACATTGGCCATCTCCGAAGCGCTTAATGGCCCAATAATAGCACCCCAGCGGCCGTCGCGGTATTTCCTTATTCAAAATTCAGCTTGACCTCTGCCGGCAAGCCAGAGTATAGTACCCTGATCTATCACAAATAAGGAGAAGCCATGCCTGCCACAATGGGAGGTAAGTTTCCCCAATTGAATCGTGCCCCACGGGTCTACAAGACATTGCCGATGATAGTGGGGGATATTGCTGCTGAAAGCGCTCAGAAATCCGCCGGCGCCGTTATCGACCTGTCAGACCACGGCCTCAGGGTGGTGACTGGAAAGGCGCTACAGGAGGGCCAACTGGTCAGCGTGCTGATCAGCGAGACCGGAATGTGTTTCAAACGGTGCCGCGTGATCTGGGCGCGCCCATTCCGCCGCTCGCAACTGAGCGAGGCAGGCCTGGAAGTCCTAAGATAGGCCGCCGCCCCGCGCTGCGTTATCGTCCCAACCAACCGCATTGACGCATCACGTTACGAAGCCCCATGCTGACCAGGCGCCTTAGTATTTCAGTTCAATCTGGAGCAATTCAAACGGCTGCCGGCCGGTGTTCTCGGGCAGGTGCTCAGTGGCCTGGGTGTAGATGGTCTGTCCCGCCTTGCCCTCGATATCCTCAGTTTTGCCGTCAGGGTATGTAAAGCGCCCCTTGCAGTCGGTGAGAAACACAACCACGCTTTTAGGATGACTGTGCATCGCAGACTTGTCGCCGGGTGCGTACCGGATGCGAATCACGCGAACGTCGTCGTTTTCGAATTCTACTTTATAGTGTTTCGAGTCCACTTTGATGGGGTCATGCGCCATGGCCTTTCTCCTTTCGAAAGCATGCCTGTGCGGTGTTGTGCGCGAGCATATCACAGCGCCCTACAAGGCGCAACGTCGGCTCGCTGCTTGATAAGAGCAGCAGGCGAGATGGTGTCGAGAATAACCCTGTTCGATTTCTACCCAACTGGCGGTATATTTCCAATGCCGGAATTTTAAAATTAATTCCGGATTAAGGCCTGATGAGATGGCGCGGAACCCCACGCGCCAGAGGAGTATTCGATATGCACAAGCTTCTCTCAAAAGCACTACTGTGCCTGGCAATCAGCGCGCCCCTGGCGTGCTCCCAGGCGGCTGCGCCCGCGGCATCGGGCCAGCGCCGAACCGCTGCGCGCCGCGGACCGAGCGTAGCAACGGGCAGCCAGGGCGTAGTTGTCTCTGGCAAACCGGCGGCGACGGCTGCCGGAATCGAGATTCTGAAAGCGGGCGGGAACGCTGCCGATGCAGGGGCCGCCACACTGCTGGCGCTGTCAGTCACTTATGTGGGCGCATTCTGCGTGGGAGGCGAGGTGCCCATCCTGGTCTACAGCGCCGACAAGAAGAACGTGAAGCTGCTGGAAGGACAAGGCGAGGCGCCGCGCGATCCGAAGGCAATCGCCTGGTACATGAAGCATGGAATTCCGGGCAACGGCGACGTGAAGGCGGCGGCCGTTCCCGGCACGATCGATGCAGTGGTTACCCTTCTGAAGCTCTACGGCACAATGAGCTTCGAGCAGGTCGTCCAGCCAACGCTGAAGATTCTGGATGCGGGCGGCCCCACCTGGTACATCGATACCGGCAGCGGGGAAAAGATCGAGACGGGCGTCCATTGGCAGGCCGACCTGGCCGTGACTTTCCGCAAACTCGTGGAGTCGGAGCGAGCCGCCAAAGGCACGCGGGTGCAGAAGCTACAAGCTGTCTCTGACCGGTTCTATCGCGGGGACATCGCGGATGCTCTCGAGGCCTGGTACATCGAAAAGGGCGGCTTCCTGCGCAAGTCGGATTTGGCGGCTCACAAAACGCCCGTTGTGGATCCGCTCACAACCATCTATCGGGGCTACAAGGTGTATAAGTGCGGTCCGTTGACGCAGGGTCCAGCTCTCTTACAGATGCTGCGTTTGCTCGAAGGCTTCGACCTGAAGCAGATGGGCTTTCTCTCGGCGGATTACATCCATACGGTAGTCGAAGCGGAGAAGCTGGCGTTTGCAGATCGCGATGAATACTTTGGCGATCCGAATTTTGTGAAGGTACCGATGAAGCAATTGCTCTCGGACCGGTACACCAAAATGCGGCGGGCGCTGATCGATCCGAAGAAGGCGTCGCTGGAACTGCGACCGGGCGATCCTTACAATATGAAGCCCACCAAGCCGGCGACGATTACCGGCCCCTGGCACGGCGGCACCACCGTGATGTGCGTCACCGACAAGTGGGGCAACGTGATTGCCGCGACTCCGAGCGGCCTGTCGAGTACGGCCGGAGTTGCCGGTCGCACGGGCATCATCCACGGCGCCCGGCTCACCAGTCTGAACACGTTTGCCGGCACGCCCAACGTCATCCAGCCCGGCAAGCGGCCGAGAATCACGCTGAGTCCCACGCTGCTGTTCCACAACGGCCGGCCGGTGATGGCGATCTCTGTGGCGGGCGGTGACCAGCAGGACCAGGCAGCGCTCCAGGTGATTCTCGCCTATGTTGATTTCGGCATGACGCCTGAAGAGGCGTTCAACGCGCCGCGCTTCTCCACCAGTCACTTCGTAGGGTCTTTCGGCCAGGACCGCCCGCACCTTGGGAGCCTGACGGTGCCCCGCTCCGTGGGCGCAGCAGTGGAGGCAGATCTGAAAGCCCGCGGGCACGTCCTGAAGCTTGGCAGCGGCCGTGTAGGGGGCGTAGCGCTGATCGGCATAGATCCCAAGAGCAAGCAAGCTACGGCGGTGGGACCGGCCGCCGGGAAGATGTAGGAGAATAGCGGACTGGCGCAGAACCCATCGGGGAACGGCGCTCTTCTCGGCGATCTCTGTGGGTTAAAGGCTCTAACGCAGAGTACACGGAGAACCTCTGTGTCCTCTGTGTTCAAAGCTCTGATGGCACAGAGAACACGGAGAAAACCGTGACCGCCGGCTCGCGGAACGTTATGGATATCGCGGCATCTCAAACCGCAACCAGGCAAGCACCCGCCGCGCGAGCCACCCATGTGCGATGGGCCGTCATTGGGATGCTCGCCGTCATTTCAGGCACCACCTACATGGACCGGCTCAACCTGGGGATTGCCGGAAAATACATTCAGGATGAATTTGCCTTTAGCAACCAGACGATGGGCTGGATCCTAAGCGCATTCGTTCTGGGCTACGCGCTTTTCCAGGTGCCGGGCGGCTGGGCGGGCGACAAGATCGGTCCCCGCCGCATGCTGACGTTCGCTATCGTCTGGTGGTCCGTATTCACCGCGTTGACGGCGCTGGCTCCGCAATTGCCGCTGGCGGGCTGGTTCAGCGTTGGATGGTCTTTTGCCGTTGTCCGGTTCCTGATCGGAATGGGAGAATCAGCCGCTTACCCGAACTCTGCCAAGATCGTCTCGTATTGGAGCGCGCCGGGAAATCGGGGCGCGGCGACGAGCGTGTTTATTGCAGGGCTAGGCGTAGGGGGCGCGCTCTCGCCGCTGGGGATCACTTGGGTAATGCTGCACTGGGGCTGGCGCGCGTCATTTTTCCTTTGTGCAGCCCTGGGCGGCATCGTGTCGATCGCGTGGCATCTCTATGCGAGAGATCATCCGGAAGATCACCCTCGAGTAAATGCGGAAGAACTGAAACTTATTAATCGCGACGAGGCAAAAGGCGGAATCACGGTCCGCAGGAACAAGAATTCCAAGATCGCCGTTCCCTGGAGGGCGATTTTCAAGAGCCGTTCCGCATGGGCGCTGGTCCTCAGCTATTTCTTCATCGCCTATCCGGCCTATATCTACTACACCTGGTTTTTCATTTATCTGATGCGGGTCCGCGGCCTCAGCGTGGCTCAAACCGGACTGTGGGGCTCGACGCCTTTTGTCGCCATCATTCTGCTCGCGCCTGTTGGCGGATGGCTTTCGGATCGGCTGGTCGCCAGGATCGGCGTCCGCGGCGGGCGGCGCTACGCCATATGGATCGGCGTGGGGCTCTCCGCCATCATGCTGCCAGCGGGCGGATACGCGGCCAACGACGTGCTGGCCATTCTGCTGCTGGCGGGGGCCTCAGGCTTTAACCTGTTTGCAACCACGATCTGGTGGGCCGCGTGCAATGACATCACACCCAACTTTTCCGGATCGCTTTCCGGACTGATGAACATGTCGGGAAACCTTGGCGGGTGGCTTTCGCCGATTCTTACGGCAGCGATCTTTACGCGTTTCGGCTGGAACATGGCTTTCGACTTTGCCGGATTGATGACCCTGGCGGCCGGGTTGCTGTGGGTGCTGGTCAGGGCAGACGAAACGCTTGAGTAACGTGCCGCCCGATGGCAGGCGGAGATTCGCCGGCAGGTATGGAACCCGACATTACAAGCGGTGGCTTTCAATCTACTCAGGCGGAGCTGATGACCACCATAGCTCCAGCAATCGCGCGGAGCAAAGGGAATTAGCGGCACATGACGCCATCGCGGGGGGCCCTTGCTGCGCTCTTCCACTTTGAGAAGCGTACGGCTAAAATTCGACTGCGATTGACTCGGCGTGACAATCTTCAGAACTCAGCTTGCAATTACCGGACGAGGTGACTTATGGCATGCAATCCGGAAACTTTAAAGCACGTTCCACTTTTTGCGTTGCTGGACGACGAGGAAGCAGCGGTGCTGGCCGGCCAGGTGGAAGAAAAGAAGTTCGCTCCCCGGCAACGAATCTTCAAGGTCGGCGACCCGAGCGGGCCGGCCTACGTGGTGGTCTCGGGGCGTGTGCGACTGACGATCGTAGATGAAGATAATCAGGAGGTGGTGGTGGATGAGCCGACGCACGGAGAATTTTTCGGGTTTGCGTCCATGCTCGAGCAGACCGCTCACCAGGCCAGTGCCATGGCCATGGATGAAGTGGAGTGTCTGGAGGTGAGCCGCGATGATATTGCGGTGCTACTGCAGCGCAAGCCGCTGGCCGGGATGGATATGCTCACCGTGCTCGGAAGGCAGTTCCACGCCTCGCAGCAATTGGTGCGCAAGCGCGCCACCCGCAACGCAAATGAAATTATCGAGCGGCGGGCGACGCTGGGCGAGCGCATTGCCGACAAAGTGGCACAGTTTGGCGGCTCGTGGGCCTTCATCTGCATGTTTGCGCTGGGCCTCGCGGTTTACGCCACCATCAGCATCCATCTGGGGCGGAAGTCATGGGACCCTTATCCCTTCATCCTGCTCAATCTCTTCCTTTCCATGCTGGCGGCCATTCAGGCACCCGTCATCATGATGAGCCAGAACCGCCAGGACGCCAAGGATCGGTTGCGCGGCGAACTGGATTTTGACGTTAACCGCAGGTCCGAGGCGCAAATCCAGGGGCTTGCCCGCAAGTTAAACCTTCTGGGCGAACAGATGGGCGACATGGAAGAAATGCTGCGAGACGCGACCGAGCGAGGCGGCGAAAGTTCCATCCGGACCCCCAATTACTGATCGCGCCCTCTGGCACTGAATCGCAGAATTCGAGCTCGCCAGAGGTCGGTTGCCGGGAAATGCGCCGCCAGATATTTATAATTGTCAGGCTCCACGGTGCAAAAGGCGAAGGAGAGCAAATGGACCGGAGGACATTCGTGAAGACCATTTCGGGTACACTGGCCACGCCGGCAGTTGATGCTGTGTCTGCGCAGGCCCAGCCGTCAGGCTCTGAAGACGCGGCGGCAAGGAAACGCCCGCCCAACATCATCATCATGGTTTGCGATGACCTGGGCTCCGGCGACCTCCACTGCTATGGCTCGTCCCTCAAAACTCCCAACCTGGATCGGATGGCATCCGAGGGCGCTCGCTTTACGCGCTTCAACACCGCGCACCCCATCTGCTCGGCGTCAAGGGCCGCGCTGCTCACCGGGAGGTACGCCAGCCGAAGCCACACCGCCGGCGCGTACGGACCATCATCGCCCGATGGCATGGGCCTGGATGAGAAGACGCTGGCAGACATTCTGAGAACTTCGGGGTACAAATCCATGTGCATCGGCAAATGGCATCTGGGTTACCCGCCGCAATATCTGCCCACCAGCAGGGGCTTTGATTTATTCTTCGGCGTGCCGTGGAGCGTGGACATGAACCCGCTTCCTCTGCTCAGGGACACGAGCGTGGTCGAAGAACTACCCGACCGCGACCTGCTGACGCCTCGCTACACCGAGCAGGCAGTGAAGTTCATCGATTCCTCGGCGGGCGGCCCATTCTTTCTGTACCTTGCCTATTCCTATCCGCACGATCCGCCAAGATCATCTCCGCGCTTCCGAGGCCATTCCGGGCTGGGCCATCAAGGGGACGCAATTGAAGAGATCGACTGGAGCGTGGGAGAGGTTCTGGAGGCGGTGCGTCGAAACGGGTTGGACCGTGATACTCTCATCTTCTTCACAAGCGACCACGGCCCATGGTTCCAGGGATGCCCCGGCCCGCGACGCGGCCGCAAAGCCACCACTTTCGAGGGCGGCACTCGAATCCCTTTCATCGCGCGATGGGCAGGAACAATCCCGGCAGGAAGAGTAATTGAGGAGTGGGGTTCTAATCTGGATGTGGTGCCCACGGTTGCATCGTTTTGTGGCGCACAACTGCCGCCCAATCCTCTCGACGGACTGGACTTGTCCAAACTTCTTACCCGCGAGAGCGCCCACGTTGGCCGCGGCACCATCCTTTACTTTGCGGTTTCGCGCGACCAGCAGGTGCTGGAATGCGCGCGGAAAGGCAACTGGAAACTCCGCATCGCGCAGGGAAACGGAGAAATCTACATCAATGATTGGCTGGGCGGATCGTGCGCGCCGAAGGAACATTTGCTGCTCCCCCAGCCGGAACTCTACAACCTGGAACTCGACCCGGCGGAAAGCTATGATGCGGCGATTGACCGTCCCGACAAGGTCAAGGAAATTCAGCAGGACATCGAAGCCCTGATCCCAGCCTTTCCTGAAAATGTTCAGAAGGCCTATGCGGAATTGAAGGCCAATCCGGGAAGCCCCATGACGCCTCCCGGCGCCGCCACACGCCTCGGCAATCTGGCTGCGCCAAACTGGATATGGATACCGGAGTCACGGCGCGTGAAAAGCTGAGATTCTTCCGCTCCGTCCGCTTGCGCTGAACAGAAGGACGCGCCACCCTTGGCGCCGCATGTGCATCAGGCAGTAAGGCGGCGCGATTTGATCTCAGCCAGCAGCCTCTCGATTTCGTCACCTCTCGAGAGCTCTTCGAACTGGTCCTCCAGCGCGTCGGTTATAACCTCGGCCTTGGCTTGGCTCACGGCTTCGGCGCGGATCACCTTGTCCTTTAGCCGCTCAAAGCTCGCAGTCTTTGAGTTGCTGTCCAGAGCCATGGCAACATCGCTGGCGCGGCTGGCTGCCCGCGTCCGGCGGTGCTGGGCAATCAGCAGATCGGCCTTCGATTGTGCTTCCACAAGCTTCTGTTCCAGCTTGCGTAAGGCGGACTTGAGGGTTTCCACCTGCAACTTCTGGTCCTGAACCTGCTGGTCAAAGTTCTTCGCCAGAAGGTCATAACTCTTGTGGCGCTCCAGGGCAGCGCGCGCCAGATCGTCTTTCTTCTTGTCCACAGCGATTTCCGCCTTCCTGAACCATTCAGTCGATTTGTCCTCATTTTCCTTCATGCGCTTCTCCAATACGTGCTCATCCGCAATCGAAATGGCAACCTGGGTCTTGAGCTGAATCAACTGGTTCTGCATGTCCAGGATCACCTGCTTGATCATTTTTTCGGGATCTTCGGCCCGGTCAACCAGGTCATTGAGATTGGCTCGAATTAACGTCGTGACTCTTTCCAGTAAGGCCATGTTGTTATCCTCCTTCCAAATTCCTTCGAGCGGAAGCTCCCGTTTTAGCCCGGCGCGAGCCTCCTCTCGCGTGGCATGGGCGGCCCGTCGATGGGAGATGGCGGGCGAGACGCCCGTGCCACTTACTTTGCCGTCAGCGTCGGCGGCGAGATCGGCGGATTGATCGGCTTCGGCGCCCTATCGCCGATCTGCGGCACTTTGCCCATCAATTCGCTCATAGGCATGCCTGAAAGCGCCTCAAACAGAGCTGGAACCTGCGCGGCGATTTTGGTCATGTCACCAGTCAGTTTGTTGACGCCCGCGGAATCCCCGTTGCCCGTCGAGACGATGGTGATCTTGTCGACGTTTGACAGCGGCGTAGCCATGGCACGCACAACATCGGGCAGTGCTGTGATCAGTTTGTCAACCACAGCAGCCTGGTTGTATTCCTGGTAAGCTTCCGCTTTTACGTTCATCGCCTTGGCTTCCGCCTCGCCTTTCTTGAAGATGATCTCGGCTTCTGCCTCGCCCTGAGCGCGAATGGAGGAGGCTTTGCCCTCCGCCTCGGCAATCAGCCTGGCCTTTTCTGCCGCAGCCAGAGTCTCAATGCGCTGGCGGTTGACCTCAGCCTCTTTGAGAACTGTAGCGATCAGCTCATTCGAACGGCGCTGGATTTCCGCTTCCTGCACCTTCACCTGTTGCTGCCTTTCAATCTGCTGAATCTTGACCGCCTCGGCCGTCACCTGCTGTTGCATCACGTTGGTTTCGATTTCGTAGGCCTTGTCTGCCTGCGCCTGCTGCTTTTTCACGCTTTCCTGATACTCCGCCTTCTTCACATCCAGATCGCGCTGCGCCTCCGCCTGCTTCGTCAATGAAAGCGTTTCCGCCAGAACACGCTGCTGGTCAGCCTCAGCCTTGGCGGTAGCTGCATCCCGTTGCGCCTGTGCGCGCTTAATAGCCGTGTCGCGCTCGGCCTCCGCAGCGGCCACGTCTGCGTCGCGCCTGATGCGGGCAACGTCCGGCTTGCCCATGTTGGAGATGTATTCGTTCTTGTCGCGAACTTCCTTGATGGTGAAGGAGATCACCTCCAGGCCCATCTTGTTCATATCATCGGCGCAGGTCGATCGCATGCGATCGCCCACCATTTCCGGCTCCTTCACAATCTGTTCCACGGTGAGCTGGCCGATGATGCCGCGCAGATGGCCTTCCATCACCAGGCGGATGAGCCCTTCGCGCTCGGGCGCCGTCTTCGTCAGGAACTGTTCCGCGGCAGTCTGGATGGATTCAGGATCAGACTTTACCTTGATCTGCGCAACCGCCTCCACCGTGACCGCCACGCCCTGGCGAGTGTAAAGGTCCTGCTGCGGAGCCACGTCAAATGACATCAGTTCCAGCGAAAGCTCGCGGCAGGTCTGCACCATGGGGAAAATGATGGCGCCGCCGCCCTTCACGATCCGCGTCCCGCCAAAGCCGTAAACGATCAGCGCTTCGTGCGGTCCAGCCTTGCGAAACAGCCTGGCCAGGGTCGTCATGATGAAGATGAGCACCAGAACCATCAACCCAACCCAAACCCAGATTCCTCCAATCGTTGGCATGTTGTCCTCCAGTCACAAAATCCAATCTTCGGCCAATCCGGCCGTGTGTTGACTCCAAATCTCTCATTCGCATTTCCGTCACTTTTCGCTGTTTATCTGGTTTTCCTGCGCGGGTTCGACTTCGTTCAAGTCGTCCTTCGCCAGGTCATCCCAGCGGCGTACGTACGCGATGCCCTTTTCATAACGCGTTACTATCACCTCAGCGCCTTTCGGAATGGCCAGCCCGTCTTCACTTCGCGCGCCAGAGGGACGCCTGACACCGGCCTGTGAGAAAACAATCTCGCCCGTGCCGCCGGCTCTGATGCTGCTGTTCACTCGCGCCAGCACGCCCACCATTTCAAAGTCGCCCGGGTCCAGAATCGTTTCATGCGCCAACAGCACCTTGACCAGAAACCAGAACACGATAGCCGCTCCTGCCAGGCCGCCGACGATCGCCAGCCCGAGCGCCAGCACCGTCCAAAGCCCTGAATAACGGGTCAGCAGATAACCTGTCCCTCCAAACCAGGCGAGGAAGGCCATGATCGTAGAAAAATCAAACGGTGAAACATGCATCGCGCCATTCACAGCTCCGCCATTACCGGCCGCCACTGCTCCGTGGCCCATGGACGCCCCGTGCCCCGCCAACCCGTGACCGATGCCGCCGTGCTGAATTCCTGCGTGTCCCCAATGGGGCAGATGGATTTTTCCGGAACCAGCATGATGACCGACGCCGCTCAGCAATGCAAACAGACTGAGCGCAAAACCAACGGCGAAACAAATCAGATAAAAGGTGGCCCAGGTCATCAGAAACCTCCCTTCCCCGCCTCGGCTGAAAACACCGAAACCGCGCGCCGGTCGGCGTCTAATGTTTCCCAGAGCCGCTCAAAAAGCCGGGGAGTCTCGAGGATCAGTCCCGCCAGTATTAACGACCTGCGCGAATCTTCCGACTCGGCAATTCTTTCCAGAGCCTGGCTCAGCTGCGCGTCGCGCCTGAAACGCTCCGCCCCGCTTAGCAGCCAGAGGTCGAGGCGATCTTCCAGTGTGGCGGCTTCTGAGATCAGTTCGTTATGGTAGCCCTCCGGGTCATCAACCAGGTACCCGGGATGGACCTTGAAGAAACGCGCCAGCATCGTGCGGGTTTTACTTGTCAGATGCGGTCTTGCTCCGTTTTCGATTTGCGAGAGATACGACTGGCTGATGCTTTCTCGCAGTTCCTTGCGGATGGCCCGGACGACCTCCTGCTGGGTCATCTCGCGGCCCAAGCCGCGGAGGGCGCCCTCGACAACGCGGAGATAGCGGATTTTTTCGCCCAGCTTCATCGCAATCACAAATTGCGATTAGAATATCGCATATTGCAATGAGTCTGTCAAGCCTTTTCCACAGCCCATTCCCGGTCAACTCTCTTGCTTGCTTCTCGATGCATTCTTCGGGCCCATACGACGGGGATACTTCGAGCCATGCGAGTGCGCTGGCGCTTTTCACGCGGAGGGTCCCGGCTCCCGTTTCCGGTTGCGACGAGTAAGCCAAATAGAGATAATAGAGAGTGAATTCTCAATGTGGTGCGGCATCTGCGGAGCGGAAGAGGACTCTGTCTTAACGCGGAGACAAGGGACCCTGCCGGTCTGTTGCCCATAGTCTCCCAGAGTCGGCGGTTTTGGCCGGAGGCAGTCATGGCAAGCCTTGAAACCACAGCGACACCGAGATCCCTTGCTCCAGCAACTGACCTGCTGAAAGCAGCAAAGGCCGGCGACCCCGAGGCGTTCCAGGCGCTGACTCAGCGCGCCGCTCCCATCATCTTTCGCCGCGCTCTCGAAATAACCTCCAACCACCACGACGCGGAAGATGTCCTCCAGGAGACCCTACTGAAAGGGTTCACCCATATATCGGAATTTCGGGGCGACTCGCAGCTATCCACGTGGCTGGTCCGCATCGGGTTCAATGAAGCAATGATGCTGATGCGAAAGCGTCGCCACGATGTTCCGCTGGTCAATGAAGAGACGGCTACGGCCAAGGCTGCATCGCCGGCGGCACTTCAGCGCGAGAAGTCGGGGAATGATGCCCCGATGGTCCGGACGGAAGTGGGCGGGCTGCTCAACAAGGCTCTGCTTCGCCTGCCGGCGCGCGCGAGGCAGGTGCTGCACCTGCGCTACTTTGAAGGCTATTCCGTTGAAGAAACGGCCAATCGCCTGAAACTGAGCCGCGGATCCGTGAAAGCTTACGCTTGCCGTTCGCGCGCAAGACTGCGCAAAGAACTGCGCAGGCTGCTGATTCCGCGCCGCAGACCCGCTGAACGCGCTCGCCCCCGATGATTACAACCGGCTGTTCGCTCAGGGAACGTAATCTCTTACCCCGGAAAATCTCGATATCGCGGAACCTTACACCTCGACCGCGGAGCTATCGTGGCGCGTGAAGGGCCACGCAGGCGATGTGCGTCCCGATCAACGCCGGACCGAAATTTTCTGAGAAGGCTGCGCACTTTGTCTGCATCCTTGCGCTACAGCCGCGAGTCTAAATTGCATAGGGAGTTTTTTGACCCCTGACATATCTTAGGTCGAGGAGGCTGTATGTACCACCACGTGAAAAAATTGATGTATACCGTGCATGTGGGCACGCCGGAGCCCCGCTTCGGCAGAATGCTCTTGGAGCAATTCGGAGGCGCAAACGGCGAGCTGGCCGCGGCCATGCAATACTCGGTCCAAGGGCTGAACTGCGAAGACCCCGACCGAAAAGACCTGCTGATGGACATCGGAACCGAAGAACTCAGCCATCTCGAAGTGATCGGTACGCTGGCGCGAATGCACCTGAAGCCGACCAAGACGGACCGAAGCGCTGCTGAAGCCGATCCGCTGGTGGCGATTGCCGGAGGCGGGGGCGTGAACCTGTTCAATTCCCAAGGCAATGCCTGGACAGCCGACTACCTCAAGGTGACCGGCGAACTAGATGTCGATCTCCGCAATGACATCGCGGCTGAAGCGAGGGCCAAGATTGTTTACGAACGCCTCATGAACTTTTGCGACGATCCGGACAGCAAGGATGCTCTTCAATTCCTGATGACGCGTGAAATCACGCACATGAAGGCTTTCATGCTGGCGCTCGACAGCCTGGGCAAGCATCCGCTCTCCATCGGCAAAATCCCTCCGACATCGGAACTGGTGGACCAATATTTCAATGATTCAACTGGCGATGGAGATTACGGCGAAAGGGATGCACAAGGACCGTGGAACCAGGGGAACGGATGGAAAGTGGTCGAAGCACCGGCGCTGCGGGCCAACGGGTAAATTCAACATGGCCACCTGGGCAGTGGGAGCGCGCCGGACTTTCGATCGGTCCGGCGCACGCACTCCGAGCGATTCTGTCATTACTTGCGCAGTGTTGCGCGAGGTCCGCTCGGGGTATTGCTCACCCGCAAGGTCAACGAACTGACCGTCTTCCCGCCAGCCGCCGCCTCGAAGTGGATCTCCTGCCACTCCGGACGAGTGCCATCGGGAGCCACAAAGACGGCCCTGACGGGATAAGTGTCGTGTGCTTCAACGGGATAGACTGCGGACCCTGACTCCTCTTTCCATCCTGAAGGAATCTCCGCCGTCAGGCTCACCTTCTGTGCGGAGTCCGTGTCATTTCGAATGACGATTGGAACGCTGACTTCCATCCTCGGGCCGACTCCGGCTTCGGGCGGATAGAGCGACGCAAGATGCTCCAGGCCGTGAGCCTTCCAGAACCAGCTATAAAAAAGATAGGGCCCGCCAAGCTCAACCGACAAGCCCCCAGGCGTTTCCGGCTGAAAGGTGGGCATTCCATGGTAGGGAATCGGTCCGGGAGTGATGCCTTCGAAAATATCACCGGTCATCGAGCCGCCCACCAGCGACTTGCCCAGGATAAACTGAACCGGGCGTTTGAAGTTGTTCACCATGCTTTTGTAGACGGCTTCCCTTCCTTCCGGACCGGCGTCTTCCTGCGTCTGGTGATAGCTCAGTTCCGTTGCTCCCAACTCGTAGTAAGGAACGTGCTTCGAGGGAGAAACCGTCGTGCTCGGGTACACAGGCCCCTGACCTTCAATCCAGTCGTGGTGCCGGGCATTGGTGAAGAAATAAATCTTCTTGGGCTGCCAGGGGCGCAATCCCTCCGTTAGATTGCCAATCAGCTTGTAGTTGTCAGGCGCCGCAATCTGCTCGGGAAACACGAGCGGGTTGCCTGCCAGATCGAAAGCCTCGTTGGCGATGACCGATGCGGCCTGGTGGTCGCCGTGATTCTCGCCATCAGCATAATCCGGCAACCAGGTAATAATGACTTCCGGCTGGGTGATCCGGACATAGCGCACGGCCCGTTCGAGCGCCGAGCCGTGGTTCCACGTCTCAAGCGAAATCAGAGGGCTCTGGCTGGCGGTGTCCTCGCCGCCCAGAAACCAGACATTCATGATCCCCAGCGATTCGAGCGCGCGCCGGACTTCAATTTGCCGCACGGCGCAAAGCGACGCGGCCTGCTCGTATCCAACCGTGTTGCCTCCGGAGTTGCCGCACGTGCCGAACGTGACGGCAATCCGCTTGTGCCCGTCAACGATCTCGCGCGCCAGGTAGCTTGCGATCAGACTCTCGTCATCCGGATGCGCCACCATCACCAGGATGTCCGCCTTATAACGCGCATCGGGGCCCGGGCTCGGCGGAGCCTGCGGTAATTGTCCAAAGCAAACACTGCCGATTAGAAAGAAACAAAAAAGCAAATACAGAAATTTCGTCCCCATCTTTTTCACGTTTGAAATTACCCCCTTCCGGCGTCGCTCAGATGAACGATGTGCTAACTGATTGAGCAGGCATCATACACTGGAAGGCGTGATTTGTCTCGCAATTTGGGAACACCATAAAAGCCGCTTGACATTCGCGTGCCGTCGGTATATGTAGGTATTCTAGGTGTGTTATTTATGGCTGAAGAGAAAGCTGAATTCCTCAAGGGAACGCTCGATATGCTGATCCTCAAGGTGGTGGCGCTGGGACCGATTCACGGCTATGCCATTGCCCAGCGTATCCAGCAAATCTCCCGCGACTTCTTCCAGCTCCAGCAAGGCTCGCTCTACCCCGCGCTGCACCGCCTCGAGGATCGCGGCTGGCTGCGCGCGGCGTGGAAGGCCACGGAAACTGGCCGTGAGGCAAAATTTTATGCGCTCACGCCCAAGGGCCGGAAACAGTTAGAAGCCGAGGTCAGGAATTGGGAGCAGATGACCGATGCGGTCGCGTTGATCCTCCGAACCGCAGAGTAGAGGCGGCTTCACGCCGCCACGTGGCGAGATAAACTCGCCGCTACAAAGCAGGAGACCAGATCATGCGCTGGTACTACCGGTTTTTCCGAAGACAGCTCGCTGAAAAACATCTCGACGCTGAGCTGCGATTCCATCTCGAGCAGAGGATCGCCGATCTCGTCACTGCGGGCAAGGCCCCGGAAGAAGCGCGCCGCCGGGCCCGGCTCGAATTCGGAGGCCTCGACCAGGTGAAAGAGGAATGCCGTGACGTCGGCGCCTCTCACATCATTGAAACGCTCGTCCAGGACGCGCGCTACGATCTGCGCCAATTGCGCCGCAATCCTGGCTTCACTGCTGTTGCCGTGCTCACGCTTGCGCTCGGCATCGGCGCGAACACGGCGATCTTCTCCGTAGTCGATGCAGTACTGCTCAAAATGCTGCCTGTACGCAACCCTCAGCAGCTTCTGCTCGTTGGGGTCAGGACCCCAAAGCACGGTCACGGGAGATTCGGATTGCCTTATCCAGCTTACGAGCATTTCCGCGACCACAATCGGGTCTTTTCGTCCATGTTGGCGTATGGCGGCATCGGATTGACTGCCACGCTGGATGGCATCTCGGATAAAGCGAACGGAGAACTCGTGTCAGGCTCGTATTTCGAAGCACTGGGGGTTAACGCCTGGAGCGGCCGGACCTTGTTCCCGCAGGATGATTCGCCTGGGGCACGCCCGGCGACCGTGCTTGGCTATCGTTATTGGCGTGGGCGTTTTGATTCAGATCCTGGCGTCATAGGGAAGAGCATCCTTCTGAATCGTGTCCCTTTCACTATCGTGGGGATCACTCCGCCTGGATTCTTCGGGCTCCAGATCGGGGCGGACCCGGAATTCTATATTCCAATGGCGTTCGAGCCGCGCCTGGTCCCAGGCAGCCGGCGGCTTGAGAGCGGTTCGACCTGGTGGCTCACCATTATGGGCCGGTTGCGGTCCGGTGTTTCTGCACCGCGTGCCCAGGCGAATCTCAATCAACTCTTTCCCGAGTTTCTGCAAGCCACGGTTGCCGAGGCGCCGCCAAATTGGCCTGAGAGCATGAAAGACGCATTCCTGAAGCAGTGGATTGTGCTTGCGCCAGGTAGTCAAGGGCAATCCAAGCTGCGCGAGCGGTTTCGCTTGCCGATTCTAATCTTGATGGGCGTTGTCCTACTGGTGCTGCTTATCGCCTGTACGAACGTGGCGAACCTGCTGCTCGCCCGGGGTGTGGCGCGGCGGCGCGAAGTTGCGACGCGAATGGCGCTCGGCGCGGCCCGCAAGAGAATTATTCGCCAATTCCTCACTGAAAGCGTGTTATTGACTGTCGCGGGCGGTTTGGCGGGACTGGCGATGGCGGGGTGGTTCACCCGGTTCCTGGGTGAATTTCTTCTAAGTCAAGCTGCCTTTCTTAATCTTCAGATCGACCATCGAGTAATTCTCTTCACGACGGTTATTGCATTCATCGTGGGCATTCTATTTGGCCTCTTTCCCGCATTGCGTACTACGAGGGAAGATCCCGGCACAGTGATCAAGGATGGGACCGCAGCGGCACCCTCACTTCTGCCGTTACGGATGACGCTCGCTCAGGGATTAATTATCCTGCAGGTTGCGCTATCGCTCGTGCTGCTTGCGGGCGCGGGCCTGCTGGTCCGGAGTTTAGAGGATCTAGAAGAAGTGAACACGGGTTTTACACACGAACAAGTGCTGCTGTTTTCTGTTAGCCCGACCGAGAGCGGCTACACCGGAACCCGCCTCCGGAATTTCTATGATCGCCTCCAACAGGACCTCCAAGCCTATCCTGGCGTTCGGAGCGCCAGCCTTTCGTTTGCTAGCCCTCTGAGCCGCAATGAATCGACTACGATGATCTCGGAATTCGGAACCAGACCAGCCGTCCACACGCGTAGTCATTCTTATCGAAACATCATCTCGCCCGATTATTTTGCAACGCTCGGCATCCGTCTGATCGCAGGTCGGGAATTCACGGAACGGGACGGTGCAAGCGCACCAAAAGTTGCGATCGTCAACCAGACGTTCGCGCGCGATTACTTCGGATCCGAATCGCCATTGGGCAAGAAATTGGGCTATGGTCCAGGACAAAACAGCGGCCCAGTTGAGATCGTTGGCTTGGCTCAGGACTCCAAGTACAACTCCCTGCGGGAACGGCATGTCCCAATGGTGTATCTTCCATACCAGCAATTCGCATCCGTTAGTGAAATGACATTCGAACTCCGGATACGTGGCCGAACAACCCTGCCGCTGGCCGCCATCCGACGCCAGGTTGGTCCGGCTGTTCCAATAACGAACGTCATTACCCTGGAAGAACAGGTCAGCAGGTCGCTGCTGCCGGAACGTGTGACGGTCACTATCACGTCTATTTTCGGCTTGCTGGCGCTAGTTCTCACAGGAATTGGCCTGTACGGAGTGATTTCGCATTGGGTGAGCCAGCGCACTCACGAAATTGGCATCCGCATGGCACTCGGGGCACAACGGCTTGATGTGCTCGAACACGTTCTCGGCCAAGGATTCAGGCTGATCCTGATTGGCATAGCAGCCGGAATCGCGGGTGCAGTAGGAGTGACCCGGCTCATATCGAGTTTGTTGTACGGGGTGAAACCCACCGATCCGGTAACCTTCATCGCAGTCTCATTGATTCTGACCGCCGTGGCGTTGCTGGCGTGTTACATTCCCGCCCAACGCGCGGCCAAGGTGGACCCCATGGTGGCCTTGAGGCACGAGTAAAATTCCGCCTCAGAAAGAAATGGTGCGCCATGACCATTGGCATGGGCACGTTGCGTCAAAGCTATCCGGATGCACACAGGCAGTTGAACACCACTGTGTGTTAAGGGAGGACTTCATGTCAAAGCGCACTTTGGAAATGCTGCTGGTTGCGTGCCTGATTTCGAGCACGTCCTGGGCAGTGAACGACTCCTTCGTAGGCAAATGGAAGCTCGATCCGTCCCAAAGCCGATTCCCCGATGAAATGAAAATTAAGACGGCTGGGGTAAACCGCTATGCCTTTGACTTCGGCGCGGGTTTTCGCGAGACTATCCAGGCCGACGGCACGGACCAACCCGGCATCTTCGGGACTACCTTGTCGGTCACCGTCGAGCGACCCGACACCTGGAAAGTTGTCCGCAAGAAAGCTGGCCACACGCTCCTTACGGGGACATGGAAACTTTCTAAAGACGGCAAGATGCTCAGCGACGCCTACAGAGAGAACCAACCCGACGGGTCGATGCTGAGCATTGACTACGTGTATAAGCGGACGACGGCCGGCCCCGGTTTCGCGGCCACTTGGGACAGCGTGAGCGAGAGGATGAATTCGGTCTACGAGCTTCAGATCCGGCGCTACGGTGATGACGGCCTTACGTTTATTATTCCCGCTGAACAAGAGACTCGAAACCTGAAATTCGACGGGAAAGATTATCCCGATGGCGGGCCGGGCATGTCCCCCGGCGGTGCCTCCTCCGGACTCCGGGTGAACGAACGTACTCTGGAAGCCACTCACAAGATCAAAGGCAAGGTCATGGAGGTGCGGCACATCGAGATCTCTCCCGATCTCAAGACCTTGACGATAACTGTGCGCGCCGCGGGCCAACCCAAGCCGAACATCCTCGTATTCAGCCGGGAATAGAAATGCGGGCCGGCGTCGGGCGCGAGCCACGTCTTGCCACCGAGTGCGATGAAGCTGGACGCAATGGGGCGTTGGGATACGAATGAAGTATGCAGTGTGAAGGATGAAGACCGACCGCCGAGAGCCGAAGACTGAGAGCTGATTGCCAAAGGCGGAAGTCGGAAATTGGAAGTAGGGAGTCGGGGAAGTCTCCCTATTTCCTACTTGCTACTTCCCACTGCCTGCTTGTCGTAACCGCCACTTCCCGCTTAGGTTGACAGCCTGAAATGGGCTCTGGTACGCTTGCAGGCGATGTCAGTCCGGCCCCGCAGGAAGCGGGCATTGCGACCCCTTAGGGGCGCGTGAACTGGCAGCGGAGGTACATGAAAAAACAGTCCAGAACCTGTGCAGCAGCCATTTTCGCGTTTGTCCTATCACTGGCGGTGGCGGGAACAGCGCCCCTGTTCGGGCAGGACCTGGAGAGAGTAGGTCCCACCCCCTTCTCAACGGCAACCGAGGCCGGCGCGAAACAAACGCCGCCGACAGCTCCGAACACTGCCACTGCCGCCGAAGCCGGCGCCCCATCGGATTACGTGATTGGACCTGAGGATGTGCTCGACATAAAGGTGTTCGATGTTCCGGACCTCGACCAAACGGTGCGCGTCGCCAATGACGGAACGATAGCGCTGCCGTTGCTCGGCCGTGTTGTTGCCTCCGGGCTCACCGCTGACCAGTTGCGAGATCGGCTGGAAGGAGCCCTGGGGAAGAATCTTCTTCAAAATCCGCACGTCAGCGTCTTCATAAGGCAATTTCAGGCCCGTCCCGTATCCATTATGGGAGCGGTCGAAAAACCGGGGCTTTATCAGATTACGGGGCCACGTACCCTGATCGAGATGCTTTCTGTCGCGGGAGGCCTCGCCAAGCGCAGCACCGCATCAGCCGGCAAGACCGTCTATGTCACCAGGCCAGGGGGATTCAAGAACCTGAATATCGTTCCCGGCATGGAGGAAGTGGCGCCGGATAAGATCGCCATCGATCTGAAGGACCTTCTTTATGCCCACGCGGAGGGCTTGAACATCCCTGTCGAGCCGCAC
>DASUJZ010000013.1:0-3199 GCA_036278995.1 Terriglobia bacterium
GACCCCGCAGGAATTCGACGCCCGCGCTGCGGCTCTCCGGTCGCCTACGGCTCCCTCCGAGCCGCAGCGCGGGGAGGGAGAAAGGCCAAACCCACCCCTGGAACTCACATTATGACTGGTACAGAAAACGGGGGCAGGTCACTTGGAGCTCAGAAAATACGAGCATCGCCACTGTAGACAATCACGGAAACGTGACGGCGGTGAGCAAGGGGACAGTCATTATTGATGCTTGGTATGCCAACTACAACTACCAAAGCGACAATGATTGCAGCTGCTACGGTGTTCTTGAAGATTATGGTGCCTCCACTTCCATCCTAGTGCAGGTGCCTTCGCGCCTCGTGCGCTTTAACAGTTCCTGTGCACCCAACGGTATCGGCCTTTTGCAGACAGTAAACAATGGAAATATTGAGGATTGCTTAGGCCATACTGTGGCATCAGGAGCATGCGAGGTCTACAGAAATTTCACATTCCAGCTAGCCGATCAAAACGGAACCCCGCTCCACGTTGCGTATACAATTACGGAGGCATTCTCGAATATGAGCCGCACCACAACTAACCTACCGTATCCGCAGGGTCGTACGGCATCGGTAGCGGTGGGAGGATATGGAATCGATCTGCAAGCGGCTTGGTATGCCTATCCGAACTGCTTGGAGACGAATGACAATATATCTTATCAGCAGTCGTTCGTAGTCCAAGTCAATGGAACCAACTACCCGCTTTCGACCCTAATCAGCATCAGTCTCGGACGCTTCAGCGGAACGTACGAAGTTAATGACAGCATAACGACACCGTAACCTCAAATTCCGGAGCATCGAATGCAAAAGGCTCTGTTTTGGATGCTAACGTTCGCTTTCGCAACCATAGTCTTGACATCGTCGGCAAAACGCGATCACGCCAACACTCAATCGTCTGAGAAGGAAATATTAGCACGCCGCGTAAATTCCATGGAATCTTTGCATGTGGACACGGTTGGGACATTCGAGAGCGCCGTTTCCTCAGCAGGTGTGCCAGGCGGAGTTGCAATCCTCGGAGGATGTGAAGTGCCCTCGCAGAATGCGCTTCAGATCAAGAATGGCAACTTAAGAGAAGTTTTAGAACGCCTGGTGAAAGCTGATCCTCATTTTCATTGGTTGCTCGATGATGGAGTTGTGAACTTGATCCCTGCCGGGGGAATTCCACCTTTCCTACAAGTCCGAATTAGAACTTTCGAGGCGAAGGACCCCAGCAACATGTGGCTGACGGCCGATGCATTACTTAAGCTTCCAGAAGTTCAGCGAGCGCAGTCACGTTTGGGCCTCATGCAGAGCTTCGCGGGATCCATTCTTGGTTCTGCAGGTGGAAAGATCGCAGCACCTTCTCAACCCATATCGGTGCCTCCCATTCATCTTCAAGACGTCACCATCTTTGAGGCATTAAATGCTATTGTGCGTGCTAACGGAGAGGGAGTATGGATCTTCAACGAGAGCTACTGCCGAGGTAAAGGCGCTTTTAACGTGAGTTTCTCGCAATAGCGCCGGGTGGCGTACACATCGCGCCTCTTGCGATGTGTGCGGACTACAGAAATTTGCGGCAGCTATTGGGAATCCATCTGGCCGATCCTATCCAGCGCGATTGAAGTTTTATTGACCTCCTCATTCCTCGCATACATGCCAGTCTGCGTCATGTGTGCGCCGCCCCACGACGTAGCGCCGCGGTTGAAAAAGTAGCCGCTCTTTGATTGTGCCATTTTCGAGATGCACCAGCGCCGGCTCGCGCTAAGATAGTCGCCATGTTCTCTCTGGCATTGCTTCTAGCACTGTTTGGGCCGCCTCCGGCCGCGCATTGGGTGGGAACCTGGGCTACAGCGCCGCAGCTGGTCGAACCGCGCAATTTGCCGCCCGCGCCGGGTTTGGCCGGCTCGACCTTGCGGCAGACGATTAAGGTGAGCCTTGGAGGCCGCGTGCTGCGCGTGCGTTTCTCAAACGAGTATGGCAGCGCGCCGCTCGTCATTCGCGCTGCCGAGATCGCCTTACCGGCCGGGCCGGGCGCGATTGTCCGCTCGACGCGACGCGATTTGACCTTTCATGACCGCCACTCGATCACCATCGCTCCGGGCGGAGAGGCCGTTTCAGACCCCGTGGCGTTTCCATTGCGCCCTCTTTCCGAGCTGACGGTCTCGCTCTATTTCGGCTCCGTTCCTGGCGGCGTGACGGGGCATCCCGGCTCGCGGGCCACATCATTTTTGGAGCGGGGCGATTTTGTTTCCGCCGCCACGCTGCCCCGCCCGGCGGCGGCGGTGCATTGGTATATCCTGACGGGCGTCGATGTGCTTGAGCGCCAACCCGCGGCCGCAGTGGTCGCCTTTGGTGATTCCATTACCGACGGCCACGGCACGACCACCGACGGCAACAATCGCTGGCCCGACGACCTGGCGCGGCGGCTCGAAGCCCGTACCGCAACCCGGAACATCGCGGTTTTGAATGAAGGGATTGGCGGAAACTGCATTCTTAAGAAGTGCTTGGGTCCCGCGGGCGTTGAGCGGTTTCGCCGGGACGTTCTCGATCAGCCCGGCGTGCGCTGGGTGATTCTGTTTGAAGGCGTCAACGACATCGGCACATCGCATGCCTCTGTGGCTCAGCAGATCATCGCCGCCGACCGTAAGTTCATTGCCCTGGCGCACGCCCACAGCATTCGCATCTATGGCGCCACGATCACACCGTTTGGCGGCTCGTTCTATGATTCACCGGCCCACGAGGCGGACTGGAAGGCCGTAAACCACTGGATCCGGCATCGCGGGGCCTTCGACGCGGTGATTGACTTTGCTGCGGTGGCGCGCGACCCCGCCCATCCGGAGCGCTTGCTTCCAGCCGATGACCTCGGCGATCACCTGCACTTCAATCCCCCGGGCTACGCCCGGCTTGCCGCCTCCATACCTCTGCGTCTGTTCCGGCTGCAATAATCCAATAGTCGTTGACAAATCATAGTCACACCTCTGCTGTAGCGGCACTCGCGCGAATTCGATGAAAAATAGTTTCTTGACAGGCCAGGAGTACGCGCTCTATACTCCTAATCCTCTTAGGTACAAAGCTATGACAGATCGGGCACAAATTCTTCCGGGCACGCTGGACCTTCTCATCCTCAAAGCGGTCTCTTTGGGACCCTTGCACGGTTACGGCATTCTGCTGCGCATCGGGCAGATTTCAAAGGGCGCGCTGGTGAT
>DASUJZ010000014.1:0-53581 GCA_036278995.1 Terriglobia bacterium
AACCTTCCATTGTCACGCGTGACATTCGGGGTTTTATTACCAATCGCTGCATGTATGCGTTGCTGCGCGAGGCTTTCTACCTGGTGGAGGCAGGCTACGCCACAGTCGCTGACGTAGACCGCTCGCTCAGGAACGATCTGGCCCTGCAGTTCACGTGTGTCAAATTAGTACAGGATCAGGTGGGCGCCATTTTCACCGTCTGGGGCCAATGACGCTGGCCACCATCATGCTCATTCCATTGGTTTCGGGTGAAAGTCGCGGGTCTTGGCCAAAGGGCGAGCGATGCAGGCGCGACCTGGGCGCTTTCTTTCTTCTCGTTGTACCTGGGCGCCAGCCTGCGGCAGCAGACCGTCTCTCATTAAGACAAGCGCGACCTGCGCTTGATCGCCATCCGCGTTTTAACTTTCTTCGAGAAGCTGTGGGGTGGTAGGATATGTCCTATACACTTGGAGATTCATTTTCATGCCCGCCCCACGTGGACGACGTCCGGGTACAAGTGGACGCCGCGACTCCAGCGGCGTCAGCGGACTCGACGAGATTCTGCACGGCGGATTTCCACAAGGTCATTTCTACCTGGTCGAAGGCGAACCGGGCGCCGGCAAGACCACACTTGGCCTGCAGTTTCTGATGGAAGGCGCCAGGCAGGGCGGGCGAGCCCTCTACATAACCATGTCGGAATCTGAATACGAGCTGAGGAAGATCGCGGGCTCGCACGGCTGGTCGCTCGATGGCGTGACCATTTACCAGTACGCTCCTCAGGGAACGGACCTGAGCCCCGAAGAGCAGTATTCCGTGTTCCATCCCTCTGATGTAGAGTTCCAGGACACAACACAGGAGATCCTGAGGGAGGTCAAGCGGATCAACCCGGCGCGGGTCGTGCTGGATTCGCTGTCGGAAATCCGGCTGCTGGCCCGCGATCCGCTTCGCTATCGACGGCAGGTTCTGGCGCTGAGGCAATATTTCAGCACCCGTGATTGTACCGTGCTGCTGCTCGACGACCGTACGAGTTCAGTGCATGACATCCAACTGGAGAGTATCGCCCATGGAGTGATTTTTTTGGAGACGGTGCCGCGAGACTATGGAAAAACCCGGCGCCGCCTGCAAATCAGCAAACTGCGGGGTTCGGCATACCGGGAAGGTTATCAGGACTTTGTGATCCGAAAGGGTGGGCTGACTATATTCCCGCGATTGATCACCGGCGAAGAGCCCGGTCGAGTTCCTAAAGGAGTTGCCAAGAGCGGCATCGACGGATTGGATGCGTTGTGGGAGGGCGGCCTTGATCGGGGCACCTCGGCCCTGTTTATCGGTCCGGCCGGGTCAGGCAAGTCGTCGCTGGCGTTCGCCTATGCCATCCAGGCAGCGCGAAAGGGCGAGGTCTCAGCCGCTTTCCTGTTCGAAGAGTCGGTTTCGTCGGCATGCGAGCGCAGCGCCAGCCTGGGCATGGATGCCAGCTCTTTCATCGATTCCGGAAAATTTCATGTCCGCAAAATTGATCCGTCGGATCTCTCGCCGGGCGAATTCATCGATCAGGTGCGGCTTGCCGTCGAAAAACTGCACGCGAAGGTCATCGTGATCGACAGCCTGAACGGACTGCTCCAAGCCATGCCCAATGAGGAGACGCTGACCGTCCAACTCCACCAGATGCTCGCATTCCTCAATAACAGCGGTATTGTCACTATTGTGGTGTTGTCGCAGGCGGGACTGGTGTCTACGCAGCAGGACTCGCCTGTTGACCTCAGCTACCTTGCGGACAATGTACTCCTGTTCCGTTATTTTGAAACGGACGGCCGCGTCCGCAAGGCGCTCTCGGTGGTTAAAAAGCGCAGCGGCGATCACGAAGACAGCATTCGTGAACTGAACTTCTCGAAGGGACGGATTTCCCTGGGCCCACCCCTTACAGAGTTCCGCGGCGTTCTGACCGGCGTGCCGATCTATGTCGGGTCAACGGGAAAATTTAAGGACAAGCGTGCTGCAGTCAGTTAGCAAAAACATTTCCGAACGTATTCTCGTTTGCGCGCCGTTCGGGCGCGATGCCGAGCTGATTGAGCGCGAACTGGTCCGCGCCGGGCTGTCGCCTTGCCAGTGTTCACCCCTCAAAGAGCTTTGCAGGTGCATCGACGAGGGCGCCGGAGCAGCTTTGATCTCCGATCACGCCTTTGGGCGCAATGGCGTCGCCATGCTTGCGGAGACGTTGTCAGGGCAGCCGCTCTGGTCGGCGCTTCCAATCCTGGTGATGACCTCTGGAGGAGGTACGACGGTCGAAACCCGTTCTGTTCTCCGCGCTCTGGAGCCAATCAGCAATCTGACTGTCCTGGAGCGCCCACTACGGCCGGATACGCTGATCAGCTGTATTCGGGCTGCCCTCCGCACGCGCCGCCAGCAATATCAAATTCAGGATTACGTCAGCCGCCTTCAAGAAAGTGAAACCACACTCCAGACTTACCTCGACAATACGGGCAATGGCATCTACGTAGTGGACCATGCAACAGGCCGGATTCTGGACGCTAACAAGCGTGCCGTCGAGCTTGTGGGCTACAGCCGGGATGAACTTTTGCAGTTGTCGATTTCCGACATCGAACGCGGACTTACAGGGGCGGTGCTTAGTGGCTTCTCCCGGCGTCAATTGCGGGGGGTGGTGGAGATGGAGGGCGCGAACCGGAGGAAGGATGGCTCGACGTTTCCGGTGGAGATTCACCTGACTTCTCTGGCACCGACCTTGCCGACACGCGTGCTGGCGGTCATGCGCGACATCACTGAGCGCAAGCGGGTAGAACTGGAGCTGGCAGAAGAGGCCCGGCGTAAGGACGAGTTCCTTGCCCTGCTGGGCCATGAGATGAGAAACCCGCTTGCGGCGATTTCCACCTCCCTGGAAGTGCTTTCCGGCAACTGCACCGGCGCTCAACGCCTCCAGTTGCGACAGGCGACGGTCCGCCAGGTGGGAATGATGCGGCGGTTGCTGGACGATCTTTTGGACCTCAACCGCATTACGCACGGCCAGATTGAACTGGTGAAAGAGAGCCTCGACCTCGCCGAGTTTCTCGAGAAGACGGCGGCGTCAATGCGATCCACCATAGCAGAGCGCAGGCAGAAGTTGATCGTCCGGCATCCCTCCAAGCCCGTCGAGTTCATGGCGGACAGGATACGGCTGACGCAGATCGTGGCAAACCTGCTGGGCAACGCTTCCAAATATACCGGCGCGGGAGGCAGAATCGAACTTTCAGGCGCTGTGAAAGGCTCCGAAATGGTTCTGCGCTGCAAGGATAATGGCCAGGGTATCTTGCCCGAATCCACGGAAGCAATCTTTGAGCCGTTCAGCAGAGGCCCTAACGCGCGCGACAGCTATGGGGAAGCAAGCCTGGGGATTGGCCTTGCGCTGGTGAGACAACTGGTGGAGCTCCACGGGGGAACAATTTCCGTAGCGAGTGGCGGGGCAGGAATGGGAAGTGAATTCACGGTGCGGCTGCCTCTGATTGCTCCGCCATCGCGCCAGGCCGCGGCCTCAGATCTTAAGTCCGAACCGGCAACCCAGCGGCCATGTTCTGTCGTAATCGTTGAGGATAATCCCGTTGTCGCCACATCAATGAAGATGGCGTTGGAACAGGCGGGACACCGGGTCAACGTCTTTTCGGACGGGCCTCGCGCGCTGGCCGGCGTCGATGGGCTCGAGCCGGATGCCATCGTTCTCGACATCGGGCTTTCCGGGATGGATGGCTATGAGCTGGCGGCAAAGCTAAAAAGGAAGAGAAAGATGAGGGGCGCATTGTTTATTGCCGTGTCCGGCTTCGAGCAAAAACATCAGGCGGAAGAGAAAAGCGATTATTTCGACCATTATTTTATCAAGCCAGTGGAAGTGAGCACGCTGCTGAATCTCTTCACCAACTACTCTAGAGATGGCGCGAAGGGGGAAGCCCTCAGGAAGGCGCCGGAACCGAAGCAAACGAAAAGGCCACGCCGACCGCGAGTGCTTCTGGTGGAAGATCATCCGTTGGCAGCTGACGCAACGGCAAGCCTTTTGCGGCTGGAGGGACTCGATGTCCGAACGGCGCTCACGGGCCGGGAGGCGTTAGAGGCAGCGCCGAAATTCCAACCTCAACTCATCTTGTGTGACATGCGTTTGGGAGACATGAACGGGTTGGAGGTGATCCGCGAGCTGCGGTCCAATCTGCCTGCAAACCAGACCCGTGCCGTGATCCTGACGGGATTCTCGGGACCTGAGATTCGAGAAATTAACCGGAGAGCAGACGAGTTCGGTGTTGATGAGGTTATGTCCAAACCTCTCGAGCCGCCCACGATTCGAAAACTCGCGGCCAAACTTGGACACCCATAGCGCACCGCCGTGTTTCGCCTTTCAAGTCGTCTGGTCTTTTCATTCTACATTACGCGCACTCAGAGAAAGCCTGGGAGAAGCTTTTCCGCCAGCAAGAGGGCCGCGCCGGCGGCCCCCGATTCTCCGCCCAGACGCGACACTGTAACCTTCAGATTTCTTATAGAGCGGTGAAAGGCCCGGCCGCGGAAGGAATGGAACAGTGGCTTCAGGATGAGCCCCTTTGCCGCGCGCGGCACTTCCCCTCCCAGCACGATTGCTTCAGGATTCAGGAGGTTAACGATAGTAGCGATGGCGGTACCCAGATGAACCCCCGCTTCCCAAAGGACTGTGTGGGCAAACTGATCGCGGAGTCTGGCGGCATTGACAATCGCCTCGATCGAGACCCTTTCAGGTTGACTTTCCATCAGCGCCGCGAGGCTGGAGTGGACTCCCTGCTGGAGTCCGCCTTTCACACGGTTGATAATGGCCCAGCCGGAGGCATAAACTTCGAGACAGCCACGATTGCCGCAGGAGCAGATGTCACCGCGCTCATCAATGGTGGTATGGCCAAGTTCCCCGGCCAAATCATTAGCTCCAATGTAAAGCCGGTCATCGATGTATATAGCCGCTCCGAGCCCCATTGAGACTACGACGTAGGCAAAGTTGCTATACTTTTTTGCCTGTCCGAATTTCTTTTCAGTCAGCGCCATGGTACGCACGCTATCTTCTACAATGACCGGAAGGCCGTATTTCGTCTGAATTTTCCGCCTGAGCGGCACATTGTTCCAGCCCGGAACCTTCGGCCAGAATAGCACCGTGCCGGACTGGCGATCGATAACTCCTGACACTGCAATACCAATACCTTTTATCAACGGGTCGGCCTCAATCGCGGAGCCGATTTCGCGGTCAAGCAGATCGAAGACATGCTGCTCGCCTTTGCGGATTTCGGTTGGCAATTTCTTCAGGCTGAGTACCTTGCCGCGCAGATCGCTGACGACGATCCGAGTGTTGGCCCGCCCGATCCGAATTCCGATGACGTGAGCCAGGTCGGGTACGACGTGGAGCAAAATCCGCCGCCGCCCGGCTCTGGAAGGAGAGCGACCGCCCTCTTCCACCAGGCCCCGGCGCCGCAGCTCGGCCACGAGGGTACCGATATAGCTTGGAGCAAACCCGATTTTTTCCGCCAAGCCCTTCCGCGAAGCTTCTCCTTGAGAATGAATGGCTTCCAGAACGGCCAGCAGGTCCTTCCTCTTCATCTCAACTTCTTTCGCAAGTTAGGTCTTAAAAATCAAAAGTGAAGCAGCCTTTGAGCGCGAGCCACCATGTTCCAGGGGAACATGTGGTCTAAGGGGCAAAATCATATCACGAGGAGGCTGCGGAAAAGGCAGTTAGTTCTCAAGAGAAATAAGCGCGTTGACATCGCGCCCGATAGCGTTGTATAAACAGGCCGATCCCTTGCAATTGGATGTCAGGAGGAAGAATCTCACCAGAACGCGCGGGCAGCGGAGGAAAACTCGGCAAGTGGAGTGCACGATGAGCTTCCACCGGCAGGCTCAGTCCGCCCAGGAGGCGTTACGCCCGCCCGTACGTTTATGAGGAATATACATGGCCGACTTGAAGCTTAGCTTATTCCGGAAGATGACCGCCGCGTGTTCGGAAGGTACCGGCAGGGGCCGGCGGGGGCGAGTGACTTGGATCGTAACATTGCTGGGCCTGCTGGTGGTTGTCCTGGGGTTCGCGCTGCCTGCGGTAGCACCGCTCGAGGGGCAGTCGCCGGCCGCAGGTGTTCCGGTCTATCTCGATCCCAAACAGCCGATCGATCGGCGGGTGGATGACCTGATGAGCCGGATGACGCTGAAGGAGAAAGTGGGCCAGTTAAACCTGCCGTGCGTTTACGTGGATGAGCTGGGCAAGGCGATCCCTGAAAAGATGATCGCGTGCAGGAAGTTCGCGGCTGGAACTTATACCAGCGAGATCGGCCCGGCCTGCGGCTACTTCACGCTGGCCGATACGATCTTGCACGAAGGTGTAAAGCAGCAGGTCGAATATTTTAACGAACTGCAGAAGATCGCCCTCACCCAGACTCGCTTGAAGATTCCGCTGCTGGAGGACGAGGAAGGGACGCATGGCGCGATGATGTCAGGGGCGACGGTTTTTCCGGAAGGGCTTGCCATCGGTAGCACGTTTGACATGCCGCTGGTGAAGGACATCTATGCGGCGTCGGCGCAGGAGGCGCGCGCGGTGGGCATCCATGTTCTTTCCACTCTGGTGCTGGAGCTTGATCGGGATCCGCGCATGGGGCGCAACGAGGAAGCGTACACCGAGGATCCCTACCTCTATTCGCGCATTGCTGAGAACATTGTGCGCGGCGCGCAAGGCTCAAACATTGATGCGCCGGACAGAACCATCGCTTTGATGACCGATTTTCCCACCCAGAGCGAGCCGGCGAGCGGCCTGGAACGCGGAGCCATCGAACTCTCTGAGCGCGCGCTGCGCGAGAACTACCTGCCGCCATGGATTGCGGCGTTCCGGGCGGGAGCGCTGGGGGTTATGGCAGGGTATCCGGAGATCGAGGACGAGCCCGAACACTCCTCCGTGAAGTGGAATGACACGATTCTGCGGCACGAACTGGGGTTTAAGGGAATCGAGGTGAGCGAAGGCGGAGGCTTCGGAACGCTGATTTACGAGCACATCGTTCCGACACAGAAGGAAGCGGGCGCGCTGGCGCTGAAGGCCGGGGTGGATCTGAACATCACGTACGAAGCGGCGTACATGGGCCCGCTAATTGAAAACGTTGAAGAGGGGAAGGTGCCGATAGCGCTGGTGGATCGCGCCCTGCGGCGGGTGCTGGAGGTGAAATTCCGGCTGGGGCTGTTCGAGCATCCGTATGTTGACCTGGCGCATGCCCAGCAGGTGATGCATTCAAAGGAACACCAGCAACTGGCGCTGCGCACGGCGCGAGAGGGGATCGTCCTGCTGAAAAACAAAAACAACCTGCTGCCGCTGAAGAAAGATCTGAAATCGATTGCAGTGATCGGCCCTAACGCCGACGACGCTGTCAACATGGTGGGCGATTACTCGGCCCAGGTAATCCTCCAGCATATGGCGTCGATCCTGGAGGCGATCAAGGCCAAAGTATCACCGGGCACGCAAGTACTTTACGCCAAAGGATGCGCCGTGAACGACCAGGACAAGAGCGGAATTCCGGCGGCCGTTGCGGCGGCCAAAAAGGCCGGTATAGCGATTGTGGTGGTGGGCGAGCAGGCGCGGCGAAAAGGCGGCCATAATATGGCATCGCCGACCGACGGCGAAGGATACGACGTAGCCACCCTGGACTTGACGGGAGTGCAGGAGGACCTGGTGCGGGCGGTGGCGGCGACCGGCACGCCGACGATTCTGGTGATGATCAACGGCCGGCCGCTCTCAGTACGCTGGGAAGCGGAGCATCTGCCGGCGATTGTGGAGGCCTGGAACCCAGGCGAGGCTGGCGGGGAAGCCGTGTCCGACGTGCTGTTCGGCGACGTCAACCCGAGCGGACGACTGGCCATTACCATTCCGCGCAGCGTGGGGCAGTTGCCGGCTTATTACGACTATAAACCTTCGAAGGCTTATTGGATTGGACGTGGTTGGGCGGAACACCAGAGGGGCTACGTCGATATGCCCGGAACGCCGCTCTACCCCTTCGGTTATGGGTTAAGCTACGCGCAGTTTCAGTACAGTAACCTGCGCATCGACCCGCCGCAGATTTTCAACCACGGCGAGGCGCATGTGACAGTGGACGTGGAGAACACCGGCCAGCGGGAGGGCGTGGAAACGGTCCAGCTATATCTGCACGAGCGATACACGCCGGTGGCAATGCCTGTGAAGCAGTTGCACGGGTTTGAGCGAGTGGCGCTTGAACCAGGGCAGAAAAAGAGCGTAACGTTTACGCTGGGGCCCGAAGACCTGCAACTGCTGGACCGGGATATGCACTGGGCGGTGGCGCCGGGAACCTTTGACATCATGATTGGCAGGTCATCCGATGATATTGCATTGACCGGAACGCTGGAAGTGAAGGACTCGGGCGGCCTGGCAGGATATCAATAGGCGGCGAGTGCCACGGAATGGCGGGCGCAGGTCTGGAAGGAGGCACAGATGGAGAATCCAAGAGGCGACAAGATTGCGGTTGAGGTTGCCAAGCCTGCGCGCAGCGAGCCGTTGCCGCTGGAGTTTCCCGGCGCGCAGCATTATGACCAGGAAGAAGTGGACGCCGTCGTCCGCGTGCTGAAGAGCCGCTCGCCTTACCGCTACTATGGCCTGGAGCCGCAGCGCGAGGCAGAAAAATTTGAGGAAGAATTCGCCGCCTTTCTGGGCGTGCCTTACGCGGTTGCGGTGAGCAGCGGCACCGGAGCCCTGCATGTCGCTCTGTCGGCGCTCGGAGTGGGGCCGGGGCAGGAAGTGATTGTTCCTGCGTATATGTGGGTCGCCGTGATTGCCGCGGTGGTCAACCACGGGGCGATTCCTGTGCTGGCGGATATTGACGAAACCTTCGGGCTGAGTCCCGCTGCGGTGGAAAAGCAGATTACACCCCGCACGGCGGGAATCATTGCAGTCCATATGAGCGGAGCCCCGATCGATGTCCTGGAAATCCGTAAGGTGGCCCGCGCGCACAATCTCTTCCTGCTGGAGGACTGCGCCCAATGCTGCGGAGGCCGCGTGGGCGGCCAACCGGTGGGAACGTTTGGCGACATAGGGATTTACAGCTTCCAGCTCAACAAGAACATGACCAGCGGGGAAGGCGGCTGCGTTGTGACGCGCGACGAACAGCTTTATCGGCGGGCTGTGGCGGCGCAGGATGTGGGCTATCCGCGAGAGGCGCGAGGACGTCTGCTGCAGAACGATCCCACTGCGCGGTTGTGGGGACGTGGCTACCGGATGGATGAAATTCGGGCAGCCGTTCTGCGCGTCCAACTGCGGAAGCTGCCGCGCGTGATTGAGGCGATGCACAGGAGCAAGTGCCGCATTCGGAAAGCGCTGGGAAAATTTCCGCAGGTGCAGTTGCGCAAAATTTTGGACTCTGCAGGAGACACGGGCTGCTTTCTGATCACAACCTACCCGGACGCTCGAACGGCTCGGGAAATTTGCGGGGCGCTGCGGGCGGAAGGCATCAATACTTACCCCCAAGGGATGTCGAACCTTGTTATGACAGACTGGGGGCTGCACCTCTACAGCAACAACACCAGCCTGCTGGAACGCGCCAGCGTCGATGGCCGCGGCTTTCCGTGGGACCTGGCTGAAAATGCGGCCTCGCACCCGAGTTATGAGCGCGGAACCTGCCCGTCGGCAGACGATCTCTTCGAACGCAGCATCATCATCGCCATCCCTTCCTGCCTGTCCACCCAGGACGAAGACGAGATTATCAATGCATTTGAGAAGGTGCTGGGCGCGCCTCGCGGGGCCTCGATGCAGAGCAAGGCAGGCTAAGAACACCGAGATGGAGCCCAGGTGAATAGAAGGCAGCTACTTCAGCTTTTGGGTGCGGCATCGGTCTCTGGTGTGTCAAAGCAGCGCCTGCGGCCACAGGCTCGTGCGGCGTCGGCTCAGGGCGCGACCTTTCCCCAGTATGTCGATGTTGCCGCTCATGCCGGGCTGATGGCCAAAACCGTTCTCCAGGGAGACCCATCAAGAGACTTCCTCCTGGCTACCACGGGCGGCGGCGTGGCGCTGATTGACTACGATAACGACGGGTGGCTGGACATCTTCATCCTGAATTGCTGGGGACTGCACGGTTTTCCTAACAGCGAAGCGCCCACCAATCATCTCTATCACAACAATCGCGACGGTACTTTCGCGGATGTCACTCAGAAGGCGGGGCTCGCATCCCACGGCTGGAGCCAGGGAGTATGCATCGGTGACTACGACAACGATGGCTTCCCGGATTTGTTTGTCACCCAGTATGGCCGCAACGTTCTTTACCATAACAACGGCGACGGGACATTCACAGACGTTACGGGCAGTGCAGGGCTCGATGCGTCGCCGGAGGCATGGAATTCGGGCGCCGCGTTTGTCGACTACGATCGCGACGGTCGTCTCGACCTGTTCGTTTCTCATTACATCGACTACCAGTACGGGCTCACCTTGTATGGCAGCAATCCGAATCTTGAAGGTACTCAGTCGCCGGTTCTTTATGGTGTGTCGGGCCTGAAGGGGACCTTCAACACGCTTTACCACAACAATGGAGACGGTACTTTCACGGACGCTTCGGCGAAGTCTGGAATTCTGAAGACTCGCCCCACCTATGGGTTTACTCCGCTGGTGGCCGACTTTGACAATGACGGCTGGCCCGATATCTATGTTGCGGACGATTCCACTCCCAGCCTGCTCTTCCAGAATAATCACGATGGAACTTTTTCAGAGATTGGCCTTCTGGCTGGTGTTGCGTTTAACAGCAACGGCCGCACGCAAGCCGGGATGGGAGTTGACGCCGGTGATTACGACGGTGACGGAAGATTCGATATCATGAAAACAAATTTCTCGGATGAGCCACCCGCCCTTTTCCACAACGACGGGCAGGGATTCTTCACCGATGTTACCGTTCAGGCCGGCCTTGCGGGAGCCGTGCAGAACGTGAAATGGGGAACGGCATTTTTTGATTTTGACAACGACGGTAACCAGGACATTGTGATTGTTACCGGCCCGATTTATCCTCCGGGCATCAACAGCCATCATCCCATGGCGCCCGAAAGCGGCAAGAACCTGCTTTTCCGCAATCTCGGCAACGGACGATTCGAGGACATCTCTGCCCAATCTGGGGCGGCGTTTTCGGAATCCCGCTGTGGCCGCGGGCTGGCCGTTGGCGACCTCTTCCACACGGGGCAACTCGATCTCGTGGTGAACAACATCAATGACCGCCCTTCTCTGCTTCGCAACCAGCGTCCGTCGGCTAATGGGTGGCTGCTCATCAGGCTTATAGGCAGTAAGACCAATAAATGCGCCATAGGTTCCCGAGTGATTGTGAGCGCTGGAGCGCAACGAGCAATGCAGGAGGTCAGAAGCGGCGGCAGCTTCTGTTCGCAAAACGATTTGCGCTTGCACTTTGGCCTGGGATCGAACGTGCGCTCCGCGCGCGTGGAGGTGCGCTGGTTGAGCGGAAGTACGCAAGTTCTGGAGCGCGTGCCGGCCAACAGGTTGGTGAGCATCGAGGAAGGCAAAGGGATCGTGGCTCAGGAATCGTGGTAATTTGATGAAGGTGCGGGGTTACGGTGCAAAGTTTTGGCTGGTCTTCGAGAGTGGTCATTCCCCTGGTATGTTTTGCAATCGCCCAATTGTCGTTTTTCTCGTCCATAAATGGCTGTGCCGTTCTGCAGCGGTAGTTTTGCTGGTTGTTCCACTGGCCTTTGGACAAATGCGGAAGCCAGCGGCGGCGGTTCCCGACGGCCCAAATTCTTCCGAATACCGACTAGTGATAAATCTGCTCAAAAGCCATAACGTAGAGCAGGCGCTGGCGGTAATCCACACCGGGCTGGATAAGAACCCGTCCGATTGGCAGCTATACGATTTGCAGGGGCTTGCCGAAAGTTCCTTGGGGCATGCTGATAAAGCCGAAGCCAGCTTTCAAAAAGTCATCCAATTAGCCCCCAAACGGGCCCTGGGCTATGCCGATCTCGGCGTACTGTATTTCGAGATGGGAAAGTCAGAGCAGGCGACGCGGTTGTTCCAGTCGGCCCTTGAGCATGAGCCGGACAATTTCACGGCTCTGCTGGGGCTCGGCACGGTTCTCCTGCAATCCAAACAGCCCGACAAAGCAGCAGAAATGTTGGGGGCCGCGTGGAAGTCGAACCCCGCTAATTTCCGGGCCGGATACGAGTATGCGCTCGCCTTGCGCGATCTACGGCGACCGAAGGAGGCTCGAGAGGTCCTTGCGAAGACGGCCCCCCCCGCCCAGCCAGAACTGACTACGAAATATTACGCCCTTTCAGGTTCAGTGGAGGAGGACCTGCAAAACTGGTCCGCGGCCGCCCAGGACTATTCACGCGCATACCGCTCCGACCCTGGCGAAATCGAAATCTACTCATCCTGGGTGCGTACGGCCGTCAAGACCAAAGACCCGGACGAGGTTCGAGCGCTTCCACCTCCGCCTGCCGGGCTCTCCGCTCAGCAGCATTTCTCTCTTGGTACGATGTTCGCCTCGGCAGGGGCTTTCAAGCAGGCAATACCCGAGTTCAGAGCCGCATTGCAGGCGGATCCGGCGAACGACGCGGCGGCATACAATCTGGCGCTTTCCTGCCAGCAAGCGGGCAATTCGCAGGACGCCATCAGCGTGATTCAAACCGCCTTGCGACATAAGCCCTCGGCCGCGCTCTACAACCTGCTGGGATCGGTGGAAGAGGAGAGCGGGAATTACGTTCAGGCTGCGCGGGATTTGCGGCGCGCCGTGGATCTCAATCCCGAGAGCGAGGAATACTACTTTGATCTTGGAATGGAATACCTGTCGCATTACGCGTTCGAGCCTGCGCTCGATGCGTTCGAGGTCGCCGACAGAAAGTTTCCCAGATCTCTTCGCGAGAAAGTCGGCCTGGGTTACGCGCATTACGGGCTGCACCAGTACCCCGAAGCGGAGAATGCTTTTCTGAGTGCGATTGAGATCAACCCTTCCGCCCCGGCTGCAGTTGCCGCTTGGAATACGCTGACTTCCTTTCTCACACCCGGCGGATATCAAAGGATCAGCGGGCGCCTCCGCCACCTGGCTGGGGCGCATCCCTCGAGCGCCGAAGCTCTCTATTACTGCGGCGTCAGTATTTTTCAGTCTGGCGAAGGCGCGGGCAAACCTGCAGACCTGTCAACTGCTGAACAATTCTTGAAGCGGGCACTAAGCTTGAGGGCCGATTACGCCCTCGCGCATCTTGAGCTGGGCAAGCTCTATGCATCTCGAAATGACTTTGAAAATGCGATTGCCCAGCTTCAGGCAGCGGTCCGTATTGACCCGAAATCCGCGGCAAGCCACTATCAGCTGGGACAGGCCTACCGGAAAACCGGGAAGCTGAAACTCGCCCAGCAAGAGCTTGCTGAGTACTCATCATTGTCCCAGCAAGAAAGGTCCGAGATGTCGCATCGCCAAAGTGAAATCAAAAAGTTTCTGGTGGTGGAGACCGCCAAACCCCAGTAAACAGGTGATACAAGAACAGATCCTCGCAAATTGAGGGCGGGACAATCATGGAGACTGAACAAGGGGGGCCTGGTCCTGGGAGTCTCTGGCGTTGCCTTGGGGGGCCGGGAACTGCGGAAGTTCTACAATCTTTTTGTCACGAGAAGCCTTTGCCGCCTCGGAAGTTTGTCTCCGGATTGCGGCCCTCGGCCATGATAGCAATTAATTCTCACAAAAATTAATGGTTGACTGCAATGCTGGACGATCGTTATACTCGACATCACCTGCGGAATGACTGGCGAAATCGACAGAACATCAGAGTGGGTGCCACAAACCTGATTGATCAGTTCTTCGCCAGCGTGCTGGGGGATACCTTTTTCGCATTCATAAGCGTGGACTACTCTAGGAATTCAGATGTGGCCTACTGATCGTGTGCTTGTCACGGGGGCTACGGAAGGGCGACCGAGCCCGCACTAGCATCGAGGGCTGACAACCGTCTGAATTCGCACGGAACTGGAGGGACTGGCAATGAAAAGGCGCGTGATAAAGGTGGGAAAATGTGTCGTCATTATGACATGTCTGATGCTTTGGGCAGTGGCAGCCGTGGAAGCGCAAGTTGACAGAGGCGGCGTCGCCGGCACGGTAACTGACTCGACGGGAGCAGTAGTGCCCGATGCGGAAGTGACCATCGTAAACGTCGGCACCCAACAGACAACCCGGCTGACGACCGACAGTTCCGGAAACTTTGTTGCCACCAATCTCCCCATCGGCCAGTATACGGTCGCTTTCGAAAAGTCGGGATTTAAGCGAACCGTCCATAGCAATGTCACCGTCAGCGTGAACCAGACAGTACGCGTTGACGCAAATTTGCAGATCGGACAGGTAACGCAAAGCGTCGAGGTCTCGGCAGCCCCACCGCTGGTGCAAAGTCAAAGTTCATCTCTCGGGACTATTGAGACCCAGCGCCGAATTGTTGACCTGCCGCTGAATGGCCGAAACTTTATCTCCCTGGCCTATCTGGGCCCGGGCGCCAATACCGCGCCCCCGGGAGCAAACGTCAGCGGGGGTGTGTTCGAGGACGTGCGGGCCAACGAAGGGCTCACAGTCAATGGGATTTCGGCGTCTCAGAACAATTTTCTGATGGATGGCGTAGACAACAATGAATGGGGCCTTGGAGGTGTGGTGGCATTGCCGCCGCCGGATGCAATCCAGGAATTCCGGACGGAAGAAAACGCCATGAGCGCCGAGTTTGGACGGGGCGGTGCGGCTGTTAATATCGTGCTCAAGTCCGGAACCAACCAACTTCATGGCGACTTTTGGGAATTCGTTCGAAATGACAAACTCGACGCGCGAAACTTTTTTGACGACACCCGGCCGGCATTTCGCCGGAACCAGTTCGGAGGCTCAGCGGGTGGTCCCATCATCAGGGACAAGCTCTTTATTTTCGGCGACTATCAGGGGACGCGCATCCGTCAGGGGCAAACTTATCTCTCAACGGTGCCAACCGCGCTGGAGCGCAACGGTGATTTCTCCGAAATGGGTACGCCGCTTTTCGATCCTTATACGACGGACCCGAATACCGGCGCGCGAACTCTTCTGAACCCTTCCGATCCATTTGTAATTCCCGCGGGCCGCATCAATTCTGTGGCGCAGAATGTGGTGAATCTGTACCCGCTCCCGAACCGGCCGGGAGTTGTGAACAATTATCTTTTGAACCCGAAATACACTCAGGACGAAGATTCCACCGACATCAAGGTTGATTTCCCGTGGCGCGCGAAGGATCAATTTTTCGGGCACTACACATTCGATGACGTCCGGGCGCACACGCCTGGTCCGCTGGGCGACCTCGGTGGAACGGACTGCTGCCCGAGCGACAGCACTAATAGAGCACAGAATGCGGCCATTGGGTGGACTCACACCTTCAGCCCCAGCATGCTTGCTGTTGTGACCGGAGCCTGGGAACGATATCTGGTGACGGCCAACCCGCTGCAGTATGGCAATAATCTGTCTGAGCAACTCGGCATTCCCGGAGCGAATCGGGGCGACCTCACGACTTCAGGACTGACAGCTTTCGACATTTCCGGCTTTACGGGGTTGGGAGATTCGCTCTGGACGCCGGAGTTTGCAGCCGAAAATATGGCCGATCTCTCAGGCGTCCTCACCAAGATGGTCGGCAAGCACACCCTGAAATTCGGGGTGAGATATATCAAGCTGCAGCGGAATTTCTTCCAGTTACAGTCCTCGAAGGGGCTGTATTCGTTCGACGGGTCGTATACCCAGGACTTATTGACGGCAGAGGGCGGGAACGGGATGGCCGACCTTTTGCTGGGAATTCCGAACCACAGTGAACGCGACGCTCTCCAGGGAAGATTCCCGACCCGCTACTGGTCCCTTGACGAATTTGTTCAGGATGATTTCCGCGCCACGCCGGACCTGACCCTCAACCTGGGGCTGCGCTACTCCATCTTTTCACCGGCCTCCGGGCGCATTGGTAACTTCGATTTTCAGCGGGCCATCGTTGTCAATGACCAGGGCGCCGGCCCTAACGCGGTGACGGAGCCGCATGCCGGTGTTGCCTTTGATTATGGCGATTGGGGGCCTCGTGTTGGCTTCGCCTGGACTCCCTTCGGCCATAAGACGACGGTGGTGAGGAGCGCCTTTGGAGTTTTCTACTCCCCGCAGGGAAACATTTTCGATGATCTGGGCTTAAATCCGCCGTTCCTGGATTTCTCGAGCCATGATTTTTCTGCGGGTAGCATTCCTACAAACAGCCAACTGGTCTCATCGGGCTTTCCTTCGACGATCATCTTTCCTGACCCATTGAGTCCCGCCGGTAACCTGCGGGTTCAGGGCCCCAAGCGCTGGATGCCCAAAATCATGGAGTGGAATTTTACCCTCCAGCATCAACTTGGCCAGAATTGGGTGGCGCAGGTTGGGTACGTGGCGACGCGAGGTTACCGCCTCTGGAATCATGAGACGGGCGACCTGAACTCACCCACCCAGCCCCTGGACTCCAATTTCTCCGATCCCACCGGAAATATGGGACGGCGGTACTTCAATGTCCTGCCGAATCTCGTTTCGCTGCTCCCTCTTGATTACGCACAGTTATCGATGTTCTACAATTCGCTTCAGGCGAAACTGGAAAAACGCTTCGCGAATGGATTGTCCCTCCTCACCGCCTACACGTATGCGAAGAATCTCGGCACGGCGGACGGGTACGTTTCCGGAAACTTCCAGAACATCTACGATCCTGGGGCAAGCCGCGGGCCGGTTAGTTCTGACAGGACGCATCAGCTTTCCGTCAGCTATCTCTACGATCTGCCTTTCGGCCGCGGAAAGAGCTATTTGACGAATGCCGGAGCAGCTACTGATGCCATTCTTGGAGGATGGGAGGTCAGTGGGATTGTCGCGGCCCAAAGCGGGTTGGCTATTACTCCCGGCCTATCGTTTGATCAAACCAACGCAGGAGCCGCGAGCCCGCGGCCGGACATGATCGGCGATCCCAATGACTTCTCGATTGGCACTTCGGCACAAGCCGCCATGGGTTGCAGCCAGCCTGGAAAACAGACGCTGGATTGCTTCTATAATCAGGCGGTGTTTGTGCTGCCGCCCATTGCTCCCGGCCAGAACTTCGCCCGGGTATTCGGGAATACGGCCAACGGCGTTCTCCGAGGTCCGGACCTGGTCAGCTTCGATTTCTCAGCAATGAAGAACTTCAAGTTTAATGAGCGATGGACCCTGCAGTTCCGCGCCGAGATGTTCAACATCTTCAACCATCCGAACTTCGGGAATCCCGACACAACTGTAGACAATCCTGGCGGTGCAAGCATCTCGAGCACGATACCGGACAACCAACGCGAGATCCAGTTCGCGCTAAAGCTCATTTTCTGACGTGGGAAATCTGCGTCAATCGCCCGCCGGTAAACAACCTTGCCGGCTGGGCGAGGCCATGGCCGGCAATCCGTTTCACGCTTAAAGAGGAAGATGATGATACGAATCGCTCTGATTCTTGTGCTGATCTTCAGCCTCAAGCCTGCAATGTCTATGGCGCAGGAAACAAAGCTTGAGGGGATGACGGGAAAGACCGTCCTGGTGTTTTCGCCGCACCCTGACGATGAACTGTTTGGCGCAGGGGGCACGATTGCTTTGCTGAATAAGAATCACAACAAGGTAATCGTGGTGCTTTACACGAATGATGACAAAGGCAGCTATGACCTGGAAATGAGCTCGGAGCGCCTGGCGCGGATTCGGAAGAGCGAAGAGGAGGCGGCGGAAGCTGTTCTGGGCACGCCCAAAGAGAACATCATCTGGATGGGCTATCACGACGGCATGCTGGAATATGCGCCTCAGCCCAAATTAACGGAGGAGGCCACAGCGATCATCCGACGAGTGCGGCCAGATGTTCTATTAACGATCGACCCGGGAGATTGGTACGTCCGCTGGCACAAGAGTGACCACCGCATGGCCGCGGTAAACACGATCGATGCCGTACGCGCCGCCGAGTTCTGGCTCTATTTCCCGAACCAGCTTCTGGAGCAGCATCTACAGCAGTACCAGGTGCCCTTGATGTATTTCTATTACGCTGCGCCTCAGGATGCCAACTATCAGGTGAACATCGACAGCGTTATGAACATCAAGCTCGAGGCAGCCATGAAGCACGTCAGCCAGTTTGAGCCTGCAATCCACCATTATCGTTCGGACTGGGATCCCAAAGACCAGGCGCGCGCGGAAGCGGAGTTGAAAAAACAGCAGCCGAAGAAAGATGGGCACTACGTCGAGCAGTTCCGGAAGGCGACCGGATTCAATCAGGAATAAGCGCAGTTGTGCTGTCGATGCACACCATAGGGCTTTACACGCGCTTCGACCTGCCGTGCCAGCACGAAGTACTGAAAGCATGAAAGTAAGGGAGGGGGAACGCGATGCGATCGCATTTCAAACTTTCCGTTAAGCATGTGGGTTGGTGCATTGCTGTCCTGATCGGCTTCGGAATTATTTTAGCTTCGACTCCGTCGGCCAGCGCGCAGGAAGCGCGCCTGCCCTTGCATATTCCTCCCAGGCGGTCGTCGCAAATTCACGACGGCTTTGGCATCAATTCCGATTTGCCGAGAGAACCCTATCTTCCGTGGAACCGCTGGTGGTGGACGCGCATGGCCGATGCTGGCGCCAAATGGATCCGGATTGGGCAATACGAAAACAGTTCAGACCTGACCAGTTGGGACTGGATTGAGCAGAAGCGCGGCGTCTACGCGGCGCCGCCCGGCCTGGACGATTACGTCAACTGGCTTGTGGACAACGGCATCGATATCCAGGTCCAGTTGATGTATGGCAATCCGATGTACACAGCACAGACGGGGAAGTTGCCGGACTCGATTACTCCGGAGCCGGGAACTTTCCATAACGATGACCGCAGCCTCTATTCGGTGTTTTGGGCGCCGACAACACCGGACCAGATTGAGGCTTTCATAAAATACGTTAAATGGATGGTCGGCCATTTTCGCGGGCGCATCCACTACTGGGCCTTGTGGAATGAGCAGGACATTGGTTACTGGAATCCGTGGGGGAATCCGGAGGAGTACGGCCGCCTGCTGAAGGCATTCGTTCCAGCCGTGCATGAAGCGGACCCTGATGCCAAAGTGATCTATGGCGGGCAGGCGGACCCCGTCCGGGACTTCGCAAAGCGCGCGCTCGATGTCTGCCAATGCGCCTCCGGTATCGATGTGTTCGCATACCACACTTATCCGGGGTATGGACAGAACATGAATCCGGAGACGATGGATTACGGCGCCTACAGCAACGAATCGCCGGCCAAACTCCGGGATTTGGTTCGCCATTATCCCGGCATCCGGCCTGACGTTCAATTCTGGGACGATGAATTCAATTCCATCCCGTCGTGGACGGGTTCCGATGATTCGGTGCAGTCGAAATACGTACCGCGGGGAATGATTTATAACCTTGCAGCCGGAGTAAAAACCTTCGTATGGTTGCTTGCTGCGGGCACCGACGGAAACGAATTTGATGATTTCGGCCTGATTCATGGATTGAGATATCTGCCGCAGGATTTCACCGCCCGGCCCGTGTTCAGCGCCTACGAACATACCAACTGGCTATTCTCGGATACCCACTTCGATCCCTCCATCAAAATTGAGAATCCCGATATCCCTGCCTTGCGGCGCAAGACAAGTTTCCCATTTCTGGCCTATGGCTTCCGGTCGCAAAACGGCAAAGCGATTGTTGCTTACTGGATGGCCGCACACAGCCTGCCGGGCAATAACTTTCCGCCCCTCTACTCGCCCTTGACCATCGAGAACTCGGGCATCGAGCACCCGGTGCTGATCGATGTGGTTTCAGGTGAAATCCGGCCGATGAATTGGAAGGCGGGGACAACGGATACCCTGGAGTCCGTACCGGTACGCGACAGCGTCATGGCGATTGCGGATGCAAGTTACTTCGACTGGGCCGTTCTGCCGGAAGCTCCGAGCTCGCTGGAAGCCAAAGTGTCGGGCAGCGCGGTGAACCTTGCGTGGGAAGTCCACGGCGGGAACCCGTCCGGAGTCAGCGTCGAGCGGCGCACGGGTGAAGGAGCCTGGGCGAGAATCGCCAAACTGCCTTCCAGTGCTTCGAGATATGATGACGCTTCTGCGCCTGCGGATTCGGATGTATCCTACCGCGTGCGGGCGGTGAATGGCGCGGGCGAATCGGCTTATTCAAACGTGGCCCATATCAAGAAATAAGGAGCTGACGATGGGAAAACTAGCGATCACCGGAGGCAAGCCCGTCCGAAAAAAGCCGTTTTCCGACTGGCCCATTTACGGCCGGCAGGAGGAGCGCGCGGTTCAGAAGGTGCTGGCCAGCCGCAACTGGGGCGGCTATCCCTTTCCGAACACGATTGCCGACCGCTTTGCGCAGCAGTTCGCAAACTTCCACGGCGCGAAATACGGCCTGGCGGTCTCAAACGGAACGGTGGCTATCCAGGTGGCGCTGAAGGCGGCCGGCATCAGGCCCGGCGACGAAGTGATCGTTCCGGCCTACACGTGGGAAGGCACAGTGGGGCCGGTACTGCTGCTGAACGCGGTGCCCGTTTTTGTTGATGTCGATCCTGATACCTACTGCCTGGACGCGCGGCTGATTGAAGCTGCGCTGACGGAGAAGACGCGGGCGATCCTGCCTGTCCACCTGGCCATGAGCTTCGCCGATATGGACGCCATTATGACGAGCGCGCGCGCACACAACCTGGTGGTGATTGAAGATTGCGCGCACGCTCACGGCGGCAAATGGCGAAACAAGGGAGCGGGCGCCTCGGGCGACTTCGGCTGTTTCAGCTTCCAATCCAGTAAACTGATGACATCGGGCGAAGGCGGTGGAGTGATCACCAGCAATCTGGAATTTTACGAGCGAGCGCAGTCCTACGTAAATTGCGGCCGCGCCAGCACGACAGATCAATTTGGGCATCGGCTTGTCGGATTTAATTACCGGGTGACGGAATTCCAGGCGGCAATTCTGGAACCGCAGCTCGAACGCCTTCCAAAGCAGGCGAAAAAGCGACAGGCGAACATGGCCCGTCTGGAAAAGCGGCTGCGTAAGATTCCAGGACTGGATTTCCTGAAACGAGATAAACGTAACACGCGGGTGGCGGCGTATCAGTACGTTTTTAAGTATCGCGCGGAAGCGTTTGACAATATGCCGCGAGCGGCTTTCCTGGGCGCGCTGGAAATGGAAGGTATTCCCTGCGATGGACTTTTCTATGAGCCGGTTTACAAGAGCGCGCTGTTTCCGCTGGACCCGAGCGAGTTTCCGGCGCTTTCCTGGGGGCGGGCAGAACCGCTGAATCCGAGGACAAAATATCATTGCCCGGTTTCAGAGCGCGCCGCCTACCAGGAATCGGTCTGGATGCCACACCACCTGTTCCTGGGCGGCCGCAAGGATGTGAGCGACATTGCCGACGCAGTGGAAAAGGTTTGCGCAAACATGGGCGAATTACGCGGCCTTAAGCATCCGGCTATCGAAAAAGGGGCCATGAGCCGCGTGGAACGCCCGCGCATCGAAAAGCGGCAGTATTGAGGGCATGGCGGTGTGAGTTTTCCAACTGAATGCGCGGATCGGATTCCGCCGCGTAGTTAGATCCCCATCAGCTTGTTCAGATCCGGCGTTGTCACGTTTTGATCGACGAAAGAAAACTGGCCCGCCTCCTTCACCTCACGCGCAGCGTCGATAAAACCCGTCACGGCCGCGCGGTACAATGAAGTGGCAAGGCTGATGCGCTTGACTCCCGCGGCCGCGAGCTCCGCAACAGAAAATGACTTGCCTTTGATCCCGACCATGAAATTGAAAGGCTTCGACAGGGCTGCGCAGATTGAGCGAACCGATTGGAGGTCGGGCAGTCCAGGTACAAACAAGACGTCGGCTCCGGCTTTTTCAAAGGCCTGAAGGCGGCGGATGGTGTTGTCCAGGTCTGGACCGGCAAAGAGAAAATTATGGGCCCGTGCAGCGAGCATGAACGGGAAGGGCAAGCTCTGCGCGGCTTGCGCGCCTGCGGCAATCCTTTCGATCGCCAGGCCGTCGTCATAAAGCGGGCGATCTGGATTGCCCGTCGCATCTTCGATGGTGCACCCGACCAAGCCTGCCTCGGCCGCCAGGCGAACCGTTGCCGCCACATCGTCGGGCACATCCCCAAATCCATTTCCCAGGTCCGCCGAGACGGGTAAATCCGTTGCATCAACAATCATGCGTGCGTGCGCCAGCGCCTCGTCTCTCGTCAGCTCATGGTCTCTTCGGCCCGCCACACAGGCAGAGGCCGCGCTCGAGGTGGCCAACGATTGGAATCCAAGACCAGCGAGAATCCTGGCGGACGCGACATCCCACGGATTGGGGATGACGAAGGCGCCCGGAGCTTCGTGCAGCGCCCGAAAGCGATGGGCCTTTGTACTTTGAGTGACACTCACGGAAGTTACCTCGCGAAGGGACGATTCGAGCTATTTCCAGCGGGAGCTTGCGTTCGGAAGCACAACTTTGAAGACAGTTCCTTCTTCACCTGTCCTTTCAAGATAAATCTCCCCGCCTAGGCCGCGAAGGATTTTCTGAACACTTGCCAGCCCAAGCCCAGTACCGCCGGTTTTGCCGTAGCTCACAAAACGCTGGAAGACGGCGTGTCGAATCGGTTCGGGGATTCCAGGACCGTTATCGGTGATTCTGATTTCCATGCGCTCGCGTCGGCCCGATGATTTTACTTCGATTTTTCCCGAGACTGCCGAAACCGCTTCGCAGGCATTGAGAACGAGGTTGGTGATTACCCGCTGCAGTTGTCCGGAGTCAAACCTGTGCTCATCCAGACCGTCGTGTTTGTAGGAGATCACGATCCGGCTGAATTCCGGCCTCACCGCAACTGCTCGAATGGCGCGCGGGATGATCTCCCTGATGCCATTGGGCTCTTCCCGGAGGGCGCTGGCGTCCCGGGAGAACTCCATGAGCAACGATATGAGATCATTCATCCGGTCTATGGCCGATCGGATTTCCTGGTGAAAATCCTTCCTTTGCAACGTGTCCAGGTCATCCTCCGCCATAAGTTCTGAATAGGCCAGAATGGCGGACAAGGGTACACGCAGATCGTGGTAGATAAACTCGGCCGGCGATCCGGCGAGCGGAAGGGCTTCCGACTCTCTGCCATCTAACCGACGGGGGCGGCACGTTTTGTCCCGTAGGCCATGGATTGCCATCGTGACCTCATCATGGACTTATTTAAGGCCGTTCAAGCCGGACCGCGAGAATCGTGGCCATTACCGTGTCCGCTTCCTGGTGAGTCGGAAACGGAAAGGTTCTCGAACCGTATGCTCAGGTTCCCTCTCAGCTTCAGACGGGCACGCGTCCAATACGTTCTTGCGACTGGAATCGGGAGCCCCAAGATCCCAGCTATCTCCTTTAGCGAAAATCCTTCCATATCTCCCAGGACGAAAACCATGCGCAAAGGAGTCTCAAGATCCTCGAGTGCTCTGGACAGAATGGCGTTTAGCTCGGCCTTACTGTAGATGCCCCTGGGATCGCGACTCCATTCCTGGACGTTGCCCGGCGTTGCTATAGCATCGGCGTCATCAACAAGTTCGTCGAACGAATCCCATGCAAAAGCGTGGCGCTGGCGCAGCTTGAATACGGCAGCGTTGATCGCGATTCGCGCCAACCACGTATGGAATCGTTCCTCGCTATTGAGGACTCCAAGATTTTCATGTGCTGTCGAGAAAGTCGCTTCCAACAATTCTTCAGCTTCCTCGTCGTCTGCTGTGATGGCGCGCAGTAACCGGTAAACCTGTTGCTCATAGCGATCAACCAGGACTCCAAAAGCCTCAGTGCTCCCGGACTGTGCCAGTTGGAGGATTGCGAATTCATTATGCAGTTGCGCGGGCATCTTGCCTTCCTATCATCTCTCTTCAGGGCCATCGTTCTTGTTTCGGCGAGGGATGCCGCCACTTTCCGAGACGCGAAGCTGCAACGCCAGATACGGCACGAGATTCAAAATAATCGCACCACGGCTTCTGAGATACCCGAGAAGTTGGATCCCGTCTGCATCCGCGAACGAGACATCCCCCAGATCGAGAGCCAATTTCATATCATCCGCGAGTGCATGCAATTCACACGACTTCCGCAGTTCTTCGACACTATGGCCGGTCAACCGACCTTCCACCCGCAGCCTGACGCTTGAATCCGAAGACTCGACGACCGTTACCCTCAGCATGTTGAAGCTCCCCCCACCGCGAAGTTGTAGAGGCAGGTTCGGTTCCAAATGCAGATCTGAAGTGTTTCGTGGCAGGAGTTCGAAGGGGAATTTATGCGAGGTTCTGATGTCTCGTAAATTTCCTGACGATTTACAATCCTGGAATCAAAAAGTTGCAACTTTGAACCGGCAAAGCACACGAGGTGAATGAACCGATTCGGACCTTCCACGGTGTTCTGCAACTTTTGATGTTTGTAAGTTTTCAAGTTCCAAGGCAGTCGAGGCCACGACTAGTGGTGGGGGGACTACGGTTGGCGGTGGGCAGAACGCCTGATGCCAAGCTTCTGCATCCGGTGGCGTAGAGTGTTTGGGTGGAGACCCAGGATTCGAGCTGCGCCCTTCGGTCCTTCAATGACTCCGCCGGTTTCCTGAAGGGCAGCAACGATGTGCCTTCGCTCCACGTCCTCCAAGGTCGCAAGCAGCGGAGGTTCTGACGCTCTCAGTGCCGGACTTTCTGCGGCTGCTTCGAGTTGTTCTTCATTCTCAGAGAATGGGCCGGGCAGAAGCTCCCGATTGAGCAAGAGGTTGGGTCCGGGAGACAGAATTACGGCCCGCTCAATCACGTTCTGCAACTCCCGAACGTTCCCCGGCCAGGCGTAGCTCATCAGCCTGCCCATCGATTCCCGGGAAACCGTGTCCACCTGCTTCCCCAGTTTTTTCGAGTATCGAGACAGATAGAAGTTGACGAGGAGGGGAATATCGGTGCGGCGGCTTCTTAATGGAGGCAACTCAAGCGGGAAAACATTCAGCCGATAAAACAGGTCAGAGCGGAACCGGCCGGCATCCACCGCGTCCTGCAAAGTGCGATTGGTGGCGGCGATGACTCTGACATCAACGTGAAGTGAACGGCTGCTGCCCATAGGCTCGAACTCACGTTCCTGTAAGACGCGCAACAGCTTCATTTGCATTTCCAGGGGCAATTCGCCAATCTCGTCAAGAAAGATCGTGCCACCGTCAGCGATTTCGAATCGGCCTGTGCGGCGTTCAGACGCGCCCGTGAAGGCGCCTTTCATGTGGCCGAAAAGCTCACTTTCAATCAGGCCTGTGGAGATCGAACTGCAATCTACTCTGACCAGAGGACGCTCTTTACGCAAACTGCGGTTGTGGATGGCTCGGGCGATCAGTTCCTTGCCCGTGCCCGTCTCGCCATGAATGAGCACAGTCGAATCCGTCGGGGCAACCTGCTCGACCGCTCGAAGCACCTTCAGCAGGGCGTTGCTGTTCCCCATAATTTCCTCAAAGTTATGCTCGATGCGGATTTCTTCCTGCAGGTAGATGTTTTCCTTTTCGAGCCTTGCCTTGAGTGCGGCGATCTCTTCATATGCCTGCATGTTTTCTACAGCCAGTGCAACCTGGTTGGCTACTTCCTGAAGAAACTCCGCATTTTTCTGTGAATACTGACCAGGATGAGTATGAGCGACATTGAGGGTGCCGATGCTCTTCCCGCGCACGATCAGCGGAACCACGCAGTGCGACCGCATGCCTTCCGCGGCCAGGCGCCGTTCATTTTCGTATTGCTGTTCCTGTTCCAGGTCCTGGCGGAGAATGGGCCGCTGATGATGAAATACCCAGCCAACGCTGTTGTTAACCGGACTGATCTCAAGTCTGGGCCGAAAATAATTGGAAACAGCTCTGCCCTCGATGGCCACGAATCGAAAAACTTCCCTGCCCGGCTGATAGATGGTTAAAGCGGCACGGTCGAACGGCACGCCAACCCGAAGCGACTCGGCGATCGAGCGCAGAAGCGCTTCCTGTGAGAGGTTCGTAACGATTGCGTTGTTGATTTCGAGCAGAGTGCGAAGGTGCTCAGCCGTAGTGGCCACCTGCTTATTGAGATTGCCGATCTCCTCATAGGCCTGCATGTTCCCGATTGCCAGCGCGACCTGGTTGGCGACGTCTTGCAGGAAGAAGACATCATCTTCGGAGTATTCACCTGCTGCGGGACTGACCAGGAACAGAACGCCGCTAGTGTCTTCTCGGACGAGCAGAGGCAGAGCACAAAGCGATCGGATGCCGCTGTCGAGGAGAAGCCGCTCTGTCGGGTACTTCCACTCAGCCTCGAGGTTCCTTCGGAGAAAGGGCCGGCGATGATCGATGATCCATCTGGAGATGCTCTCTGGTCCAACTTCATGCCCAACGGCGAAATCCTTTCCCTGGAACGGCCCTTCCAGGGCCGCGATTCGCAGAACATTGGTGCCGGGATCGCGGAGGATCAGAGCGACTCGGCCATATGGCACAACGCGTTTTAAGGCTTCGCAGATCGCGTGGAAGAGATCGTGCTGGCTAAGCTTCGTAATAATGGCATTGTTGATCTCGAGCAGCGTTCGCCGGCGTTCTTCGCTTTTCCGGAGAGAGTCTTCCGCCTGTTTGCGCTCCGTGATGTCTTCACAAAGAGCCATCGCAAATCTCGGCACATTCCCCGTGCCCGGCACAAGCGAGGCATGCAGCAGGACCCAGACCAGACTCCCATCCTTTCGACGGTAAGGCTTCTCGAACTGGTATTGCTGCGTTCTTCCAGTCCACAACTCCGTTGCGAGCGACCGGTTGGATTCACGAAATTCATCCGGGGTAATATCGTAAAACGAGAGCTTCCGAAGTTCCTGCTCCGAATAGCCAAGAATTTTCTGATAGGCGGGGTTTACGTCCAAAAACCGGCCGCGCTCGTCGCTAAAGGCCACACCAATCGCTGATCGCTCGAAGACTGATCGCCAACGCTCTTCCAGTGCCGTAACGCTGGTCCGCAGGGCAATCACCTGGCCTGCCGTCTCGACCTTCGATATCGCCTCGGCTGCACGCTCGGCAAAACCCTGGAGCCACCCCAACTCCCGATCGCTCAACTCAACTCGGCTGAAAACTGCAAGCACTCCAAGGACTTCGCCATGGAAGATGATGGGCAGGCCTGCAAAGCTCCGGATCCGCTGCGCCTCCACCCACTCCATACGTGAAATCCAAAGCTGAGCACCTGCTCCCTCTTGCATCCGGATGTGAATGGGCCCGCCCATGGTTGCCACGTGGGACACTTTGAACGGTGCGTTCAAAGGGATTCGCCGAAAATGGCCGTTAATGCGGGACCACTCGTCCTGTGCGGCTTCTCCTCTGCCCTGCTCCTTCAAGGGCTTGCCGGCGCTGGCCACCAGATGAAGGCAGCGCGTTTGGTCCGGGCACATGCTCTTCATGGCACAGGATGCGCAGAGATCGCCTGGCCCGATTAACCAAATGCGCGTTAGCGCGATGTCGGGATTGTCTGCGAGGCTCTGCACGATCTTCTGGAGCACCGCATCCAGGCCGTGTGACTGCGCCTCGGCAAGAGAGATTTTCTGGAAGGAATCGACGTCCAAGGAATTCGACTCTTAACCGTCCGTTGCACCTGAGTGCCTTGGTCCCCGGTCCAAGTCTCGAATGCAGCTAGTATATGATACTTTGACTCCCATCGTTCGACAAAGTCTCCGAGGGGGTATGGAGGCCTCCCTAACGCCGACTTCCTCCGTTGACGTATCCAGACTCCACAGCGCATGGCTACCGGACCTCAACTTTAGCGGTCATCTTCGGGTGGACTGAACAGTAGTAAGGATATGTGCCGGGCTTGGTGAAGGTGTAAGAGAACTTGTCGCCGGTATCCAGCACAGACGAGGCAAACACCCGCTCTGTACTGACCACGGTGTGCGGCACGTCATCTCTATTGATCCACGTGATGGTGGTCCCGGCGGGGACCGTCAGCGCGCCCGAGCCGAAACTGAAGTTGTCAATATTCACCACTGTGCTGCCTGGATTGCTCTCCCCGAGCAAAAATGGCCTTGATTCGGTCGCGCCAGTCAGAATAATGAGAGCCAGTATGACGGCTCTTAGTGTTCTGAAATTCCAAAGTGTCTGTTTCATTTTCTCTTCTCCTTTTCGTAACTTATTTTGCGATCAATTCCAATCGGCCTTTGCGTTCAAACCAGTGACGAATCGACGATGGCCAGGGTCTGCCTGCCCTGGACGTACTCGACACTTGTCAGACCTAACAGACTGCGCAACTGCTCCGCTGGCACTTTCATCGGTCCGGGCGAGGGCGCTTCGCCGGGATGGGGCTGGGGAAACGCCGTGGAAGCCGCGGTGTGGAAGGTGATGTTCCCTTCCACTTTTTGCATGGTTTGATGAATATGGCCGTTGAGCACGGTGACCGACCCGAATCGCTTGAGGTAGGAAAGCGCCTGGGCGCTGTCAGTCGTCGCCCAGCCCCAATCGGGATAGACCGACCAAAGCGGAATGTGCGCGAATACTACGATTGGAGAGCTTGACGAGAGCCTGGCCACATCTTGTTTAAGCCATCTGAGTTGGTCCGGTCCCAGGGTCCCCAGGCCGCCGGCCTTGAGGTCCAGTACATTCACGAGCCCTATGAAATGCACGCCGCTATGCTCAAAGCTATACCAGCCCGCTCCGCTCGTTTCCCTGCCATACCGGTCGCGGTAGTATTTGCCGTTATCGGTAAGGACATCGTGTTCGCCGGGAACGTAAAAAACCTGGCTGGCCCTGGCGCCTTTCAGGAGCTGATCGACTGTATCAAACTCCTGTGCTTTGGAAAGGTGGCTGATGTCGCCGGTGTGAAGCAGGAAAGCCGGCGGGGTTCGTAACGCATTGATTTTGTCAATCGCCGCCTGCAGGGTGGCGACCACGTCTGTATTCGCGGGCTTACTGAAGCCCATGTGGCTGTCGGAAATCTGGACGAAGCTCAGCTCGCCCTTAATGCTTTCCATTGTTTTTCCACCGCCGTCCTGAGCAAGCTGGCTTAAGCTGTAGGACGTTAAGATCCCGCCTTTGACGACGCAGATCAGCCCTGTGCCCGCCCAGGCCATGCATTTCAGAAATCCCCGGCGGTCAATCCCGTCGCGGTTGTGGTCGTGAAGGATATAGTCGGACAACGAAACCTCCTTTGCACCTCGTGCATCTGATTTGTGACGGTTTCCTTAATTGCCGTCACCCTTTCATACCTCACAGGCGGGCGAAAAATTCCCAGGGATTGGCCGGGATGGGAGCCGGGAATAAAATAGGTCGGAAGCTGGTCATACCAGTCAGGAGTGTGCGTAGGGTGGAAGGAATAGCCTTGAGTGAGCAGGACAAGCGGGCGCGGTTCGAGCAGGCCGTGCTGCCTCACCTGGACGCAGCGCACAACCTGGCGCGCTGGCTGATACGCCGGCGTGAGGACGCGGAGGACATGGTGCAGGAATCGTACATGCGGGCCTTCAGCTCGTTTGACGGGTTCCGTGGAAGCAACGGCCGGGCATGGATTCTCACGATCGTGCGCAACACCTGCTACACGTGGCTTCAGCGGGGCCGCTTGAGTGAGATGTCGACGGAGTTTGATGAGGAAACCCACAGCCCGGAGACAACCGCCAACCCGGAAGCTCTGCTGCTTGGTGAAGCCAACCGCGAACTGCTGGCCAAAGCACTGGAGGAACTCCCGCTGGAGTTTCGCGAAGCGCTGGTCCTGCGCGAACTTGAAGGGCTGAGTTACAAAGAGATTGCCGATGTTACCGGAACTCCGCTGGGCACTGTGATGTCACGCCTGGCGCGCGCACGTAGCATGCTGGAGAGGCTGTTAGTGGTCGGAACAAATAAGGAGCTCCTTCGATGAACTGTGAGGAGATGCGACGTCTGACCCATGCATTTCTGGACCGCGAACTCGATCTTGTCCGTAGCATGGAGATTGAGACGCATTTGGAGAGCTGCGCGGGCTGCTTGCTCACGTTCCAGAAGCAACAGTCGCTCAAATCGCTGGTCCACAGCAGCTCACTTTACTACAGGGCGCCAGACAGCCTTGAGCATCGAATTCGGGCTGGCCTGCGCGAGGCCCGCGATCCGTCCGCTAAGCCAGAAGCCGGCGCCGTAAGAACATCGCACCCGCGCCAGACGCGTTGGAGCCGCTTTCCGACCTGGTCCGCCGCGGCGGCAGCCTTTGCGGTGATGGTCTTAACCATCGTATTCCTCGCGCCGAGATGGTTTCGGCCCTCGCGCCAGAATCCGCTGGCGGAGGAAGTGGTTTCCAGCCACATTCGCTCGTTGATGCCCAATCACCTTACCGATGTTGTGTCTTCCGACCAGCACACGGTAAAACCGTGGTTTGACGGCAGGCTTGATTTTTCGCCTTCGGTCATAGACTTGGCGCGAGAGGGGTTCCCGCTTGCCGGCGGGCGTCTCGACTACCTGGGCGGCCGGCCGGTTGCGGCCCTCGTCTACCAGCGTCGCAAGCATCTGATTAACGTCTTCACCTGGCCGGACAGCGCTTCATCTGGCGACTCTGGCGCGCCAGTGAGAGTGGCGGCGAGCCAGGGTTATAACGTCTATCACTGGACGAGGTTGGGGATGGTCTATTGGGCCGTGTCGGACCTCAACACCGAGGAGTTAAGCGATTTTGTCCGGCTGCTGCGAAATGCCAGTTGACCATGCGTGTTTCCAGTGCACGGGTTCGGCATGCGGGGAGTACCTCAGCCTACATCCGGCGGAGGGGAGTTTGGTGTGGTTCCTGTTCGCGATCTCTTTGAAACCCATCTAGCGGTTATAGACCTGCAACGCTCAATGGCTTTCTACGGCCAAGTCCTAGGACTGGAGTTGGCCGAAACATTTCGGGACCGGAAGGCTGCATTCTACTGGGTCGGCGGACGCGGCAACGCGATGCTCGGACTGTGGGAGGCCGGGACCGGCCCTCAAAGGCTGAGTCTTGACATAGCCTTCAAGTCGGACCTGGGTGAGTTGCTCGGTGCGCCAGCGCGTCTTCGCGCCAGCGGCGTTGTCCCACTCGATTTTGACGGGTCCCCAACCGAGGAACCGGTTGTGCTCTGCTGGATGCCAGCCGCGGCGCTTTACTTTCGAGACCCGGATGGAAACCTGCTCGAATTATTGTCTATGCTGCCCGAGACCTCCCGGCCGGAGTTGGGAATCATCAGTTGGAGCTGCTGGAAGACCTATCTTACCGATGAGACCATGAGGGGCTGAGACCCTCCAAGGCGTCATCCGGCCACTCTCCGCGGCGACAACCTTGACCAAGGAAGACGCCCTCCAGGGCGTACTGTTCTTCCCCAGTCCAGCTACTTACCCGAAAGCCAAGCTTCTCGCTTGGAACGCCTCAATTCGAACATTGTATAAGTCTATGAGCAGCAATAGTATGTCGGGCGCGCGCGCGCCAGACAAACTCAAAAAGGCGCGTTAACCCGGCAGGCGTGTCCGCGAGCTTGCGCGAACATTATCTGTAACCGACTGCTCGGCCTGAACGTCCAAACTTCCGAATTGGCGTCAATTGGCTGGGGGATCGAGCACAGCCAATGGCAAGAGGCCGGAAGGATCTCTTCATGAAAAGCCGTTCCTTTCGGGAAAGGAGCACGGCCAATACTGGCTCGCCGCTTTAGGAAACCTCGTTAGCAAGGTTATGGTCCTGGCGCCGTTCGCTGGCGATCTGGGTTGGCATCCCGAACCTCGAGTTGATCGATCTGCTTTGAGGCAAAAAGCACGCTGTCGCGGCCTGACGGTTTAGAGCGCGTCCACTATTCTCCCGCAATTTAACCCCTTGAAATAGCGCGACGGCAGCGCTGTGGCCGTCAAGTGCAAATTAGCCCACGAGGAAGGGCTTCGCGTTGCGATCGTACACGGAGCGCGCAGGACGAAAGGCCTATGATGGAACATTATCCCCCCGAGATCGGTGAAAGAACCAGCCCCCCTAGACAGGCAGACGCAGCGCCACGGAAGCATTCGTGGGCGGGCTGGGTCTGGTTGGTGATTCTGGCGCTGGTGGGTTTCGGTGCATATTCCTACATTCACAGGCGCGGCAGAGCGGGGCCGGCCGCTACTACGGGTCAATCGGCCGCCGGCCGTGGAAGGGGAGGCGCGGTTACTCCGGTGGTGGCGGTCAAGGCGCTAAAGGGCAATATTGGCGTCTATCTTTCAGGTCTGGGTACTGTGACGCCTATCTACACGGTCGTCGTCAAAAGCCGTGTGGATGGGCAGTTGATGAAAGTCAATTATCGCGAGGGCGACTACGTCCACGAGGGTGATCCGCTGGTTGAAATCGACCCCAGACCGTTTCAAGTGCAGTTAATGCAGGCGGAAGGGCAATTCGGCAAGGACCAGGCTGCCCTGGACAATGCGCAGCTTGACCTCACCCGCTACCAGACCCTGCTGACGCACAACGCCATTCCTGAGCAACAACTTGCAACCCAGAAGGCACTGGTGGAGCAGGACGCTGGAGCCGTGAAGACCGACCAGGCGACCGTTGCAAACGCAAAGTTGAACATTGCCTATTGCCACATTACGGCGCCCATTACGGGGCGGATCGGCTTGCGCCTGGTTGATCCTGGAAACTATGTTCAAGCTGGTTCCCAGAGCGGACTGCTGGTCATCACCCAAGTCAGGCCCATCAGCGTGATTTTTACCATCCCAGAGGACCAGGTTCCTGCCGTATTGCAGAAGCTGCGACATGGTGCACGCTTGCGAGTGGACGCCTACAGCCGCGATATGGGCACGCAGCTCGCCACCGGCTCGTTGACGACGGTTGATAATCAGATCGATCCAACGACTGGCACTTTGAGGTTGCGCGCGACCTTCAACAACTCCGATGACGCTCTGTTTCCAAATCAGTTTGTAAACGCCAGGTTGCTGGTGGAACAGAAACGCGGTGTCACTCTGGTTCCCAATGCTGTGGTGCAGCGCAACACTGAAATGGCTTATGTCTACTTGGTGAAACCGGACTCTACAGTCACCATTAGGAAGGTAGCCGTGGGAACCACGGAAGAAGACCAGACAGAGATTTCCTCAGGACTAACGCCGGGCGACGTTGTAGTCATGACCGGCGTTGATAAGCTTCAGGAAGGCAGCAAGGTCCGAGCCCATTTTGAAAACGAGACAGCCTCCAAGGCACAATAGATGAGCCCCTCCAGGACATTCATCGAGCGGCCGATCGCTACATCGCTATTGATGCTGGGCATATTGCTCGCAGGCGCGGTGGCGTATTTTGAATTGCCTGTCTCGGCCCTGCCAGAGGTGGATTATCCCACAATTCAGGTGATGACCTTTTACCCTGGCGCCAGCCCGGACGTCATGGCCTCGTCGGTGACGGCGCCTCTGGAGCGCCAGTTCGGGCAGGTTCCCGGCCTGCAGCAGATGACCTCCACAAGTTCCAGCGGGCTCTCCGTGATCACGCTACAGTTCGATCTCAACCTGAATATCGATATAGCGGAACAGGAAGTACAGCAATCCATCAACGCGTCGGGAACTTATCTTCCGCCGGACCTTCCCAGCCCGCCCATCTACAGCAAGGTGAACCCTGCCGATGCTCCCATTCTTACTCTGGCATTAACTTCCAAGGACTTGCCACTAACCAAGGTGGAAGACCTTGCCGACACCAGGCTTGCGCCCAAGATTTCCCAGTTGCCCGGCGTGGGGCTGGTGAGCATCAGCGGAGGCCAGAAGCCGGCCGTACGGATCCAGGTGAACCCGACAACTCTGGCCTCATACGGTTTAAACCTTGAGGATGTGCGCAACGTAATCGTGGCGGCAAACGTTAACCAGGCAAAGGGTAGCTTCGACGGGCCTCACCAGGCTTACCAGATCGGCGCCAATGACCAGTTGCTCTCGAGCGCGGATTATGTGCCGCTGGTGATCGCCTACCGCAACGGGGCGCCGGTAAAGCTGAGCGATGTTGCCACGATTGCCGACGAAGCCGAAAATCAGGACCAGGCGGCCTGGATGAATGATGGTCCCGCGGTCATCATGAACATCCAGCGCCAGCCGAGCGCGAACATCATTTCGGTTGTTGACCATGTCAAGCAGCTTCTGCCCCAGCTTACCGCGACACTGCCTTCCTCTGTGCAGGTCCGAATCTTGACCGACCGTACCACTACAATCCGCGCATCGGTCAAGGACGTTGAGTTCGAGCTGATGTTGACTATCGCATTGGTCGTGATGGTGATCTTTCTGTTCCTTCGCAATGTTGCGGCCACCATCATTCCCAGCGTGGCCGTTCCGCTCTCACTGGTCGGAACGTTCAGTGTGATGTACCTGCTCGGTTACAGCCTGAACAATCTTACCTTGATGGCATTGACGATCTCGACCGGGTTCGTGGTAGATGACGCCATCGTCATGATTGAAAACATCGCCCGCTACATCGAACAGGGCGACTCGCCGCTGCGGGCGGCCCTGAAAGGATCGGAACAGATCGGTTTTACGATTATCTCCCTGACCTTCTCGTTGATTGCGGTGTTGATTCCGCTGTTGTTCATGGGTGACATCGTAGGCCGGCTCTTCCGCGAATTCGCCATCACGCTCAGCGTAACGATTCTGGTTTCGGCTATCGTTTCTCTGACTCTCACGCCGGTCATGTGTTCCAAGCTTCTGAAACATCGGCCCGATGAACGACAAAGCCGGATTTACCGCATAACCGAGCACGGATGGAACGCGATCATTGGCCTCTACGACCGCACGCTCCAGTGGGTGCTCCGGCATCAGACAGAAACTTTGCTGGTGGCGCTGGGCACCGTCGCATTGACGGCTGTTCTCTTCTACGTCATTCCTAAAGGCTTTTTCCCGATTCAGGACACGGGTGTGATTCAGGGCGTTTCGCAGGCGGCCCAGAATGTTTCTTTTCAGGAGATGTCCACTGAACAGCAACGGCTGGTCGAGGTTATTCTGAAGGACCCCGCAGTCGAGAACCTATCCTCCTTCATCGGAGTGGATGGAACCAACACGACTTTGAACACCGGGCGGATCCTGATCAACTTGAAGCCGTTGGATGAGCGAAACATCAGCGCCAGTGAAGTGATTCGCCGGCTACAGCCGGAACTGGCTAAGGTGCCGGGCATCACGCTCTACATGCAACCGGTGCAGGACCTGACGGTAGATGACCGCGTAAGCCGCACGCAGTTTCAATACACCCTTGAAGATCCCAACACCGACGAGTTGAACACTTACGCCTCGAAAATGGTTGCCGCCATGCAGAACGCTCCGGAACTCCGCGACGTGGCCAGTGACCAGCAAAATGGAGGTCTGCGCGCCAAAGTGGTCTTTGACCGTAGCACGGCCTATCGACTGGGAATCTCGCCTTCCGCTATCGACCAGACGCTCTACGATGCTTTCGGGCAGAGGCTGGTCTCGACGATTTTTACCCAATTGAACCAATACCATGTGGTCCTGGAAGTAAAGCCTGGATTTCAGAAGACTCCGTTTGATCTGCGCAACATCTTTATTCGGACCGGAATGGGAAGTTCCACCGGTGCGTCCGGCCTGGTTGCGGGCGGTTCAGGCGCAACACAATTGCTCGGACCCAGCAGCTCATTAACAGCCGCAAATGCGAGCTTGTCTGCCACAACTTCCGCCGGTAGTTCCGGTGCAGCCTCGACCAGCGGTGCTATTGACGGGGCCATTGCATCCTCCTCGGCGTTCCCAAACGGCGGACAGGTTCCGCTGTCGGCCTTCACTCATGTTGAAGAAACCAGCGCTCCGTTGACCATCAATCACCAGGGACAGTTTCCAGTGGTGACGCTATCCTTTAACCTTGCTCCAGGTGTTTCACTTGGCAAGGCTGTGCAGGCGATCAAACAGCTCGAGGATCAGGTTGGGCTTCCGCAGAGTATTCAGGCGTCTTTTCAAGGGACTGCGCAGGCTTTCCAGAATTCGCTGTCAAACGAATGGGTGTTGATTCTGGCAGCGATCATCACTGTCTACATTGTGCTCGGCGTCCTGTATGAAAGCTACATTCATCCCATTACGATTCTTTCCACGCTGCCGTCGGCCGGGGTCGGCGCCGTGCTGGCGCTCATGATCTGCCGGACAGACTTCAGCGTTATCGCGCTGATCGGCCTTGTGCTGCTGATCGGCATTGTCAAGAAGAACGGCATCATGATGATCGACTTCGCTCTTGAAGCCGAGCGCAAGGAAGGCATGACTTCCGTGAACGCCATCTACCAGGCATGCCTCTTGCGCTTCCGGCCAATCATGATGACCACCATGGCAGCCCTGCTCGCGGGGATTCCCCTGGCATTCGGCACGGGCACCGGCTCAGAGTTGCGCCGGCCGCTGGGAATCACGATGGTGGGTGGATTGATTCTCAGTCAGTTGCTGACGCTTTATACGACTCCGGTGATTTATCTCTGGTTTGACAGGCTATCCAGGCGCCTGTCGTGGCCCCATGAAAGCAGCCTGAGCGCGGGGCCCGTGCCTGCAGAGTAGGCCATGAATATCTCTGAAAGTTTTATTCGCAGACCCATCGCAACCACGTTGCTGACGGCGGCCATTGCTTTGGCTGGCGCGGTGGCGTTTCATCTGCTGCCGGTTTCGCCGCTGCCCCAAGTCGATTTCCCAACTATTTCTGTGGGGGCCTCGCTACCCGGAGCGAGTCCGGAGACGATGGCCTCTTCCGTCGCCACCCCTCTTGAGCGGCAATTCGGGCGCATCGCCGGAGTTACGGAGATGACCTCTTCCAGCACCCTTGGAAGAACCGGCGTCACTCTCCAGTTTGACTTGAACCGCAACATTGACGCGGCGGCGCGCGACGTGCAGGCTGCCATCAACGCCGCTCGCGGCTATCTGCCGGCCAATCTGCCCAGCAACCCTTCCTATCGAAAAGTGAATCCGGCGGATGCTCCCATTATGATCATCGCCATGACCTCAACAGTGCTGAGCAAAGGTCAGATGTACGATGCGGCGTCTACGATCATGGCGCAAAAGCTCTCGCAGGTGGACGGGGTTGGCCAGGTTGTGGTCGGAGGCAGTTCGCTCCCAGCCGTGCGGGTGGAATTGGATTTGCCGGCTCTGAACAAGTATGGCATCGGATTTGAGCAGGTCCGAGGCGTGCTGGCTGCCGCCAATGCGCATGTGCCGAAGGGAAATTTTTCAGGCCCGCAACGCACGTGGGAAATTGGCGCAAATGACCAGATTTTCGATCCCATTGACTACGAGCCCTTGATTGTTTCCTATCACAATGGATCCGCGGTGCATCTCTCAGACATTGCCAGAGTGCAGGAATCTGTGGAAGACCTCCGCGGCGCAGGGTACGCGAACGGCCATCCCTCAATCCTTCTCATCATCTTTCGGCAGCCCGCGGCGAATATCATCAACACCGTAGACAGCATCCGGGCGGAGCTTCCTCAACTCCAGGCGGAAATTCCGCAATCCATCCATCTGCAGGTTGTGATGGACCAGACCGTCACCATCCGAGCCTCCGTGCATGACGTTGAAAGGACGCTGTTCATAGCGGTGATCCTGGTGATTCTGGTGGTGTTCATCTTCCTCCGCGAGCCGCGTTCAACCCTGATCCCCAGCGTCGCCGTGCCAGTGTCACTGATAGGAACCTTCGGGGTGATGTACCTGCTGGGTTACAGCCTTGACAATCTGTCGCTGATGGCCCTGACCATTTCAACAGGCTTCGTAGTGGATGATGCGATTGTGGTGATGGAGAACATCACTCGATATCTGGAACAAGGTGTCCCGCCTTTCCAGGCTGCATTGAAGGGGGCTCGAGAGGTTGGCTTTACCGTCGTTGCGATGAGCACTTCGTTGATCGCCGTGTTCATTCCCCTACTGCTGATGGGAGGCATCGTAGGCCGGCTGTTTCGCGAGTTCGCGATCTGCCTTTCGATCGCCATCGCGGTTTCCATGCTGATCTCCCTAACCGCGACTCCCTGCATGTGTGCCCATATCCTAAGAGTACACAGGTCCCACGGGTGGCTCTACCGCAAAAGTGAGCAAGTGTTCAACTGGATCGTGAACCTCTATGGAAAAACCCTCACCGTGGTGCTTCGCCATTCGGCCGCGACGCTGGCCGTCCTCCTGGCGACGATTGGCCTGAACGTCTATCTTTACGTTCACGTATCAAAGGGATTTTTCCCCCAACAGGATAACGGCAGGATGGGGGGCGCCATACAGGCCGACCAGGATTCCTCGTTTCAATCCATGAACGATGTCTTGCTGAAAATGATCAAGATCGTCAAAGCTGATCCTGCCGTGGAATCCGTCGTGGGCTTTACGGGCGGTTTCGCAGGGGCTAATACCGCTCGGATGTTCATCGAGTTGAAGCCAATGGAACAACGCAAAATAACGGCTGACCAGGTGATCGCGCGCCTCCGTCCCAAGCTAGGCAGGGTGCCCGGCGCCACCCTTTTCATGCAGGCATCACAGGATGTCCGGGTGGGCGGGCGTATGGGTAATGCCCAGTATCAGTTCACAATGCGAGGAGATAACGTTCAGGATCTTACTGCCTATTCTCCGCTCATGCTCGCGCAGTTGCGCAAAATTCCGATCATCACGGACGTCAACAGCGATCAGCAGAATCGCGGACTCCAGGCCATGGTGCAATATGACCGCACCACCGCCGCGCGATTCGGCATTTCACCCCAACTGATTGACAACACGCTCTACGACGCTTTCGGCCAGCGCCAGGTCTCAACCATGTATACGGGGCTCAATCAGTATCACGTGGTGATGGAAGCAGCGCCTGAGTATTGGCAGGATCCCGAAATTTTGAATCAGATTTACATCCGGGCGCCCAGCGGCAATCAGGTTCCGCTGAGTTCCTTCGCCCATTTTGCTCCGCAGACGGCGCCACTGGCAGTCGCCCACCAGGGACTCTTTCCGGCCGTTACGATCTCCTTCAATCTTCGCCCGGGAGTAGCATTGGGTGATGCAGTCACCGCCATCAATGCTGCGACGTTCAAAATAGGGCTTCCAGCAACCATCCATACTGGGTTCGCTGGCACCGCCCAGGCATACCAGCAATCGCTTGGCAGTGAGCCCCTGCTGATTGCAGCGGCATTGATGGCCGTCTACCTTGTACTGGGCATTCTTTACGAGAGCTACATCCACCCTGTCACCATTCTCTCCACGCTTCCCTCCGCCGGCGTAGGAGCGCTGCTGGCCCTGATGCTCACCCGAACCGACCTCACGGTCATCGCCATCATTGGCATCATTTTGCTGATCGGGATCGTCAAAAAGAACGCAATCCTGATGATTGATTTCGCTCTTGCCGCGGAGCGCACGGAAGGCAAAAACTCCCGCGACTCGATCTACGAGGCGTGCCTGCTGCGCTTTCGCCCTATCATGATGACCACCATGGCGGCGATTTTCGGCGCTACACCCCTCGCTTTCGGCACCGGGACCGGGTCGGAATTCCGCCGCCCGCTGGGGATTGCGATCATCGGCGGCCTTGTTGTCAGCCAGTTGCTGACGCTTTACACCACCCCGGTTGTATACCTCTACTTTGATCGCTTCCAGCACTGGTGGAACCGCGTCCGTGGCCGGGAAGTTGCAGGGCCCGAACCTATGCCTTCTGGAATTTGAAGTGGCCATAAAGGAGAATAGTGAATCGATGCGCGTGATCGCTTCCAGATGGAGAGGCCGTAGTGCGCTGAAGTTTTTGTGCTCCAGAAATCACCTGCTGCTCGTTCTCGCAGGCCCGGTGCTCTTTTCGACGGCCTGCATGGTCGGCCCGAAGTATCAGCGCCCCACGGCTCCCGTTCCCGCCGCCTACAAGGAGCAACCCCCGCCCAGCACGCCGAAGGCCTTGAATTGGAACCCGGCGCAGCCCAATGATGGCGCGGCAAGGGGAAAGTGGTGGGAGATTTTCAAGGATCCGCAGTTGAACGCGCTGGAAGAGCAGGTCGATATTTCCAACCAGAACATTCTTGCTGCGGAAGCGCAGTTCCGCGCCGCAGCGGATGCCGTCCGCATAGCCCGTTCAGGGCTCTTCCCGACAGCAACCGCTAACCTGATTTATACGAATTCGAGATCATCCTCGACTCTGTTCAATGTCACAGCTGGCAATTTGACTTCCGGGCAACGGACTATTTACAACCTGCCCGTGGACGTCTCTTATCAGGCGGACGTATGGGGCAGCGTCCGGCGCAGCGTGCGAGGCAGCGCGGAGTCCGCCCAGGCGACGGCGGCGCAACTGGAGAACGTCCGGCTGGTTTTCCAGTCCGCGCTAGCACAGGACTATTTTGAATTGCACGGAGTGGACGGCGAGCGCGCTCTGCTTCAACAGACGGTTAATTCCTATCAGCAATACCTTCAGTTGACCAAAGACCGGCAGGCGAGCGGCGTTGCGTCAGGCGGTGACGTGGCCCAGGCTGAAACACAGCTCAAGACTGCGCAGGCACAACTTATCGATCTGGAGGTAGCGCGCGCGCAATTCGAGCACGCTATCGCCATCCTGACGGGAAAGCCGCCGGCCGCAGTGACGGTGCCCGCCCAGCCCATCACATCTCAGCCGCCCGAAATCCCCTTTGGAATTCCTTCTGACCTCTTGCAGCGGCGTCCGGATATTGCCGCCGCTGAGCGACAGATGGCCGCCGTCAACGAGCAGATCGGCATCGCCAAGTCCGCATTTTTCCCGTCCCTGCTGCTGGCGGGGTCCTTCGGATTTGAAAGCGGCCGCATTGCCGACTGGTTTACCTGGCCCAGTCACATCTGGTCCGTCGGCCCGCAGGCGGCTGAAACCATCTTTGATGCGGGCCGCCGCCATGCTCAGTCAGACCTCGCGCGCGCGAATTTCGATGTCTCTGTCGCCAGCTACCGCCAGACAGTGTTAACAGCCTTCCAGCAGGTGGAAGATAATCTGGCTGCGCTGCGGATTCTCGCGGACGAAACTCGCACGGAAAATGACGCCATAAAAGCGGCTCAGGAATCGCTCGATGTTGCAACCTACCAGTACAAAGCCGGCACAACCAGCTACCTGCAAGTGATTACGGCCCAGACGTTTGTCCTCCAGGACAAACTTACATCGGTGAATATTCATACCCGGCGCATGGCCGCCAGCATTCTTCTCATCGAAGCGCTGGGAGGCGGCTGGAACGCATCTTCCCTGCCGACGATTCAACAACTGACGCGTAAGTGACAAAAAGTGGAAAGACCAGTCCCGAGCTGGCAACCCCTCGGCATGCAACTAATCAGTAGATACCGTTTCAAATATTTCCATTGTAACTCGCTCGAACTTGGCGTATAAATTGATCAAAACCAAGTCGTCAAGTTTCTTCTCAAGTTTGACGAAGGGGCAGGTAACCGAACTTACCTTTTCCAAGGGCAGGGCTCCATGGGATCCGGGGACAAGGGATTGCGGTCGGGCCAGACTCTTGTAGTTGCAAAATGCGGCCTCTTCCTGTTCCTTCTGATATTTATCGCCGTCTTAATGAGGGCGCAGAAGCTGGCGGCCAAAGCTCAAGGGCCCGCCGGTGCTCCTCAGGCCAGCGCCAAAACCTCGCTGCTAAAAACGAAATCGGGTTCCTCTGCCGCTCCTAACTTCACCCGTGATATTAAGCCCATCTTCCAGGCCTCGTGCGGCAATTGTCATGGCGGTAATCAGGCACAGGCTCATCTGCGGCTGGATTCGGTCGCAGCCATCCTCAAAGGCGGTGTTTCCGGCGCTGCAATTCTTCCTGGTCACAGCCAAGACAGTCTTCTGGTCAAGCGGCTGCTCGGGCTGGGCGACGGCCCGCGGATGCCGATGGGAGCGAGTCCGCTCGAGTCTCGCAAGATCAACCTGATTCGCGCCTGGATCGACTATGCATCTTTCAATGGCATCGAGGCGGCGGCTCCATCGGTAGCTCCTGCGCCGAAGTCGTCGCATCAGCAATCCACGGCTGCGTCGCCGCTATTCGCCACGAAGATTCGTCCAATTCTTGCCGAGCGCTGCTATCAGTGCCACGGCCCGGATGTCCACCAGAACGGCTTGCGTCTTGATTCACTTGCCGCGATTCTGAAGGGCAGCGAGAACGGCAAGGTTGTCGTTCCGGGGAACAGCGGCGACAGTCGCATTATTCGCCGGCTGGCTGGGCTCGAAAGGCCCCAAATGCCTTACGGTGGCCCGCCACTCACCGATGCCCAGATCAAATTGATCCGCCAATGGATCGATATGGGGGCGCCGGGTCCGGATTCGAATACCGCCATCGCGCAAGCCACGAAGCCGCTCAAGCATTGGGCGTACGTCAAGCCGGTGCGGCCCGATCTGCCGAAAGTGAAAAACGCCGCCTGGTGCCGCAATCCCATTGACTACTTTGTTCTGGCGCGTCTTGAAAAAGACGGCACCCGCCCTTCGCCCGAGGCGGACAAAATCACGCTGCTTCGGCGCGTCTATCTTGATCTGATTGGCCTGCCGCCTAGCATTAAGGAAACAGACGAATTTCTGGCTGATAAGAGTCCCAATGCCTACGAGAAGCTTGTGGATAAGCTGCTTGCCTCGCCGCATTACGGTGAGCGCTGGGCCAGGCCCTGGCTTGACCTTTCCCGCTATGCGGACTCAAACGGCTATGAAAAAGACAGTCCGCGCGTGGCGTGGGAGTACCGCGACTGGCTCATCAATGCGCTCAACGATGACATGTCGTTCAAGGAATTCACCATTGAGCAGCTCGCGGGCGACATGCTGTCCAATCCCACGAATGATCAGTTGATTGCCAGTGGCTTCAATCGGAACACGCTCTTAAATCAGGAAGGCGGCGTGGACAAAGTTGAGCAGCGATTCTACACGCTGGTCGACCGGGTCAACACCACGTCGGAGGTATGGCTGGGCACCACGCTCGGATGCGCGGAATGCCACAATCACAAGTTTGATCCTTTCCCTCAAAAAGATTATTACCGCATGATGGCGTTCTTCGACAGCAACGCGAATTATAGGATTCTGGATTTGGGACAAGGCGAAGGCTATGTCTGGGAGCCTGATCTCGAATTGCCCACGCCAGAGCAGGCGGCCAAAGTAAAACAACTCCGCGCCCAAATCGCCGGCTTGAAACAAACCCTCGCCACCGATACTCCCGCGCTCGAAGCCGAACAGGAGAAGTGGGAAGCTGAAATGAAGCGCGCCGCGAAGGAATGGATGCCGCTCAAACCCAGCCATTATGTTTCCGAGGAAGGCGCCCAGCTCAAGCTGCTGGCCGATGGATCAATTTTGGCCGGCGGCAAAAATCCCTACGCGGACAATTACGATATCGAAGCAGAAACCAATGCCCAGGCGATCACGGGAATACGCATCGAGGTTCTTTCAGATGCAAGCCTTCCGAAAGGAGGCCCCGGCCGCGACCTGGACGGCAACTTCTTTTTGAGCGGATTCGAGGCGGAAGCGTCGCCGGCCGGCAGCTCCGCTCCTGCCCAGAAGATCGTTTTCAAGCAAGCCGTTGACAACGAATCCGAGTCCGGTTATAGCGCCAGAAACCTGGTGAAAAAAGAGAAAGACTTGAAGGGCTGGTCAATCGACTCAACGCCTTCGCCCGTTCCGATTGTCCGCGAGGCGGTTCTGGTCCCGGAGAAGCCGTTCGGATTTCCTGCAGGCACAAAGTTGACGATTCATTTGAAGCACGGAATGCGCCACACCACCCGCAACATCGGGCGGTTCAGGCTTTCGGTTACGACCAGCCAGAATCCAGCCGCCATCACTCAGGTGCCAGCCCGGATAGTCCCGCTGCTCGACGGATCGCCCTCTGACCGGAGCGAAAAAGAGAAGGCTGATCTGGCCGCTGTCTACCGCGCTATTGCGCCCTCACTTCAGCCCACGCGCGACCAGGTCGCCAAGCTGGAAAAATCAGTCAAGGATCTCGGCATCGTGACCGCGCTCGTAATGGGTGAGCAGAACTCCTTTGAGCGGCCGAGCAGCTACATTCGCATTCGAGGGACATTCTCCAGCCTGGGTGAAAAAGTATACGCGGGAGTGCCTTCGGCCCTGAACCCATTGCCTGCGGACGCCATGCCCAATCGCCTGGGCCTTGCCGAATGGCTGGTGAGCGACGACAATCCTCTTACGGCGCGCGTAACGGTGAACCATTACTGGCAGGAGATCTTCGGCAAGGGGATCGTCGAGACGTCGGAAGATTTCGGCACGCAGGGCGACCCGCCGACTCATCCGAAACTGCTGGACTGGCTGGCTACAGAGTTCATGCAGAACAACTGGAGCATGAAGCACATCATCCGGTTGATCGTGACGTCGGCCACTTACCGGCAATCGTCGCGCGCCACTCCGCAAATGATCGAGTACGACCCTTACGACAAACTGCTGGAACGCGGACCGCGTTTCCGCGTGGAGGCTGAAATGGTGCGTGACATCGCGCTTTCGGCTTCCGGCCTGCTCAGTCCCAAAATCGGCGGCCCGAGTGTGATGCCTTATCAGCCGCCCGGCATCTGGGACCGGCCCTACAGCGATGCGAAGTGGGTTGAAAGCAAAGATGGAGACCAGTACCGCCGCGGCATCTATATTTTTATCCGGCGAACAGCCCCTTATCCCAGCCTGATCACGTTCGATGTGCCCAGCCGCGAATTCTGCACCGTGCGCCGGGTTCGCACCAACACGCCACTCCAGGCGCTCACGACGCTCAACGATCCCGTGTACTTTGAGGCGGCTAAAACGTTGGCGCGACGGATGATGAAAGATGCCGCGCCCGGCGCCGCGGCTCGCGTCACGTATGGCTTTCGGCGAGTGCTTACCCGCCGGCCAACCAGCCAGGAACTGGACCGCATTGTGGCCTACTATCAAGCTGAGCTCGGCCACTACCAGAAAAACTTGAAGGCGGCAGGTGAGGTTATCAATGGGTACGGCGATCCAAAGCTTGACGTGGCTGAGCAGGCGGCATGGACGATGGTGGCCAACGTGTTGCTGAACCTGGACGAGGCCATTACGAAAGAGTAGCCAGCAGAGATCGGCGCGAAGAACTTTGTAAAAGGCAGGTCAGTTATGAAGGACAATCATTTGAATTCATTTGATGACGCCATGCGTGCGGTAACGCGGCGGCACTTCTTTCGGCAGGCGGGATTCGGCATCGGAGCGGCGGCGCTGACGGGCCTGCTGAACTCGTCTCTGCTCGCCGCCGGCTTGGATTCTGTTCCGGCAAAAGCAGTAGATCCCCTGGCACCCAGGCCGCCCATGTTTCCGGCGAAGGCGAAAAGCATCATCTATCTTTTTATGGCCGGCGCTCCATCGCAGGTTGACCTGCTGGACTACAAGCCCAAACTTCAGCAACTCGACGGTGAGCACGTTCCCGATTCGCTGATGCAGGGCGAGAAGTTCGCGTTCATCAAGGGCAAACCGCGACTGCTGGGCTCGCCCTATGAGTTCAAGAAGTGGGGAAAATCGGGGCAGGAAATCTCGGAGCTGTTTCCTTACTTGGGTGAGATCGCCGACGACATCACCATCGTCAAATCAATCCATACCACACAGTTTAACCACGCACCGGCGCAAATATTTATGAACACCGGTTTCCAGATTGTCGGCCGGCCAAGCATGGGCGCCTGGATGACCTACGGCCTGGGCACGGAGGCGCAAGACCTTCCAGGATTCGTCGTGCTAACGTCCGGTGAGAATGAGCCCGACGGCGGCAAAGCCTGCTGGGGTAGCGGCTTTCTGCCCACGGTATATCAGGGTGTACAGTTCCGGTCGCAGGGCGATGCGGTGCTGTTCCTTACCAACCCCGACGGCGTCAGCCCTGAAGTTCGGCGGCGGTCGCTCGACGCCATCAAGGACCTGAACGAAATGCATCTGAAAAGCATGGGCGACCCGGAGATCGTCACGCGGATTCACTCCTATGAAATGGCCTATCGCATGCAATCGAGCGTCCCCGACCTGATGGACATCGGCAAGGAGCCGCAGCAGATTCAGGAAATGTACGGCACCAAGCCCGGGCAGGCGTCATTCGCGAACAATTGCCTGCTGGCGCGGCGGCTCGTGGAGCGTGGAGTGCGATTCGTCCAGCTCTATCATCGTGGGTGGGATAATCACGGAACATCCTCGCACGATGACATCATCAACCGCCTGCCGCAGCTCTGCATTGAGACGGACCGCGCAGCGACTGCATTGATTAAAGACCTGAAGCAGCGAGGATTGCTCGATTCCACGGTTGTGGTGTGGGGCGGAGAATTTGGGCGCACGCCGATGAATGAGGGCCGCAACAACTCCAAGTTTCTGGGGCGCGATCACCATCCGCGGGCTTTTTCCATCTGGGTTGCGGGCGGTGGATTCAAAGGCGGAACGACCCTCGGCGAAACCGATGAGTTGGGTTACAATCCCACTGCCGATCCCATCGATGTCCACGACCTGCACGCGACTATTCTTCACCTGATGGGCATCGATCACGCCAAACTTACTTACCGCTTCCAGGGCCGTGACTTCCGCCTGACGGACGTTGCCGGCAACGTCGTGGACAAGCTGCTGGCGTAGACGGCATCACCGATCTTCTGTTCAAGTTCGCCGGGCCGTTTCCTAGTTTGAGGAACTGTCGGGCTGGACCAGCGGAGGCAGCTTGTGCGTGGTACGGAAGGCCATTCCGATTTCCCGCATGCGATCCGCCAAGTCCCGCCAGCGATTGTATTCAGCGTCGTACCGGTTCAGGATATTGTTCAGATAATAGGGCCGGTTCTCGCCCTCCCAGAGCTTCTGATACTCCGCGCGAAGCAGAGACGTCCAATGCATCATGTCCTGCACGGGCCCGCTGATCCGGCGCAAGCTGCGGGCTCCCTGGGTTCCATTTCCAATATTCGCCTGAGCCTCTGCATAGCGGTCTGCAATTTCTTTTGAATAAATTGCTTTCTGTCCTAGAAAATCGAACCTCCGCGCGGAGAATTCGACATAATTCAGCAGGTCGGAATTGCGACGTGCTTCCCCGCGATGCTCACGCACGCTCGAGATCACGTTTTCCGCCAGCGTGCGGATCTGGCGGGCCGTTGGTTGCCATCCCGCGTAAAACTTCTGGCCCTGCGGGCTCATCGCGTCCATCCAGGTCAGGCTGTCGTTGCCATCCCGGTGGATGGCGCTCTGCAGCGCCTGGTGGATCTGCGTCAGCGAGTTGACTTCGTCTACAAAATCGTGGCCGTCGGCGCGATAGAATGCCCAGTCCCAGGCGTTTGAGAATTGCTGGTCATCCACGGTGGTCTGCCAGCTCTGCGCGGCGCCGTAGGCAAGCCCGTACCAGGTGAAGTTCACCATGCCCTCCCCATCGTCCATCCACGTTGTGTTGAGGACCCCGGTCGCGCCCAGTTTTTTTCCATCCGTTACGAATTGCCGAATGTTGGGTAAAGCCTCGGAATAGTCCGGAAAAATTCGGCTCCAGTTGCTCACGCCGGGCGCCACCCATGTTTCAAGACCAACATCGCGAAATGGCTTGATCTGGTTTGCGTAGGATCTGCGGGGTGAATAGTCCCAGGGAACGGCGATCATGTCCTTGGGCAGATCTTTCAAATCCTCCGGGTGGCGCACACCCATGTCTCCCCAAAAAAGAACCTTGCGGTGATAAGGTTTGAGCACGTCATCAATCTTGCGCAGATAATCGACGTAAACCTTCGAGTAGCCTTCTTTGTCCACAAGGTCCTTGGTGCGCCCCTGTCCGAGCTCGTAAGTCTCATCGGCTCCGATGTGGAAAAAAGGTCCAGGGAAATACTTGTTGAGATCGGCAAACATCTTGCCGATGAACTGGTAGGACGCAGGCACCGTGGGCGACAATACCGTGCCGTAGGGAAGCTCGGCCATGTTCTGAAACGCCTCGTTTTCCAGCAGCAAGTGCAGATGGCCGAAAGATTCCTGTTCGGGCATAACAATCATGTGGCGCTGCTTCGCGTAGGCGACAAGTTTGGTTCCCTCCTGCGGAGTGAGCGCCCCGCCCGGCTCCCCGGCCAGCGGCAGGCTGGGGTAGTCAAACATGTTTTCCAGGTAAGGCGAGTAGATGTTGATCTTGTACTGCGCGAGAAGATCAATCTCACGCTTCATGGAGGCGAGCGTTGGGAACGGGCCGCGGCTGATGTCGATGCTCACGCCCCGCCAGCGCATTGCGGGCCAGTCGCTGATTGTTACAGCGGAGCAATGCGCGGAGCCGCCATCCTGGCCCGGATGGAACAACTGGCGCAGTGTCTGGACTCCGTAAAACACGCCGGCTGCGCTCCGGGCCACTATGTCCGCCTCGCTGTTCGTCACAGAAATAACGTAGCCTTCTTCATCGGCCTGCGAAGGAAACTTTACTCCCGCGCGTGCGAGAATGCGGGCTCCTTCATCCGAATCGGTCCGCGCCAGGACGATACGCGGCGAACCCGAGGCGTCGGGCGTGACGGTTGCATCGATGCCGTCAATGGACTTAAGGTCGCCCGCGAGCTCGGTGGCGGCAAAGCGGTCGGCTGCATCGTTGCTGCTTACATCGATCGCAACGTTTTTGTTGATCGTAAGTTCTCCGGTGCCCGCGGAGACCTGCTGTGGGTAAGGAGAGATCGGCAGTTGGGCCGCGGAAAGAGGCCAGCAGACAACGAATAGCGCCAGTAGGATGATAAAGCGACGAATGATCAAGGTAGTCCCCTCCAGTGGATATATCCGGGCATACAAAGTTCGTTCCGGCAAGACCGACAAACATACACCTAGCCGGTGCTCGATTGCAAATGACAGAGACTTCAGTATCCACAGCCACCGAAGACCATAGCATTATCGGTAAGGTGATCCAGGCGCGCGCGACCGCAGCGCAGCGGGTGAGCGTGACAACGCACATTTTACCCGCTGTGCCGGCAGTGAGCAAAATTTCAAAAAGGGACCGGTAACTCGTCGATAAGTCGCTCCATTACAGCAACTTACAAATCAGGAATTTCTGGAGGGAAAAATCCCATACGTCCCATTTCAGGCTACATTTGCTCTAGTGTAGCCAGAGTTGAAAACAACTCTGCGCCAACCACAGTTCCTAACGTATGGATTGCGGCCACTCCAGCCCACTACGTTGGGGGATCGCAGAGATATCGGTCTGCGCCAACACCGCGATCGGCGCTGAACGCAGTCAAAAACCAATTTTGCGCCGCCCACCCAGAAGGAGCCCCAGTGTGTTCACCTGATAGAACTTCCGGTTCGCCGCTCGCCAAGACACAACCATTTCACAATTTGTGCACATCTCCATGACAAATAATTTCTTATGGAGATGAAAGACTTATTGAGGAGGTTTTATGAAACAGATTCTGAATGCATGGCGAACCTCAATAAACCGGCGTTCGTTTGTTAAGAAGGGACTAGCGGCCGCCGGTATGGCAACCACAGGAGGCCTTTTGGCCCGAAGCACGTCTTTCGGGCAAGAAGGCGCTGAAGAAAAGAGCGGAAAGCTCACCAAAGGAGATGCTGCAATTTTGAGATTTCTGGCAGCGGCCGAGATTCTCGAGACAGACTTTTGGGTTCAATATAACGAACTCGGAGGCATCCAAGACAACGAAGTCCCGGGTGGGAGCGGGAACCAATCCTATACTTCTGCATTGTCCGTGCTGGACGAAGACATGAACCAATACATCCACGATAACACTGAGGACGAGTTCACCCATCAGAACTTCCTCAACGCTTACTTACAATCCAAGGGTGCGGATCCCGTGAGTCTCGATCGTTTCAAGACTTTGCCGGGCAGCTCAGCGTCGGGCTCCAGCGGAACGCTGCGGCTCACCAACCTGACTCAGCTTACACTGGACACCAGTTGGTGGACCCGGTACCGCAGCCGCAACAAGAATCCCGATTTCGGTGACACCTTCCCGCAAGCGATTCCAACCCTGGCGGTGGGGATGCATACAGCCATTCCGAGGACTGATGATGACACGGCTGATGCCAACTTCCTTCAGGCCATCGCCAACACCGCGGCATTCCACATGCCGACTATCGAGCAGGCCGGCAACAGCCTCTACCCTTCGCTGGCTCAGAGAGCAACCGACCCGGAGGTCTTGCGGATCGTGCTCAGCATCGGCCCCACCGAAACAGCGCATTTCCAAACCTGGCACGATAAAGCCGGCAATGCGCCTCCGCTCACGGCCTTAGATCCAGTCACCAATGTATCGGTGACCTTTCCAGACCTGAATTCTCCGCCCTTCGGCGGCGAAGATTTCCAAACCAACCTCATCATGCCCGAGCCATGCCCCTTCATCAGCCACTCTCTTCCCGTCTGCTCGATTATTCGCCCGACGGAGACGACTGCGGTGGCGATGGGAGCGGTCAGGTTCCTGACCAATATGGGGCTTTTCCGCGGCCAGTCCCAGGAGTTTTTCGCTTTTCTGGGGGATTTAGCAGAGGATGCGGATGAAGCCCACCGACAAGGCAACCAGTAGCAGTTAGTGTGTCCTGTGGCCGCCCGACCTGCGCACGTCATTCTGAGGCCGATCTCTGGCCGAAGAATCTGCTTCGCTCTTTCTGGCGAGAACAGCAGATTCCTCTCCCGCCTTGTGGGATCGGAATGACGTGGCGCAGCTCCCGCCACGAGCCGCGTCCACCCTGAGGCGACCGGCTCTTTCGAAGTCAATTCCCTCTCCCTTGGGGAGAGGGCTATCGCGTCACGGACGCCGCTCGCGGGCACGCCCACCCTCTCCTCAAGTAGAGGGGCGTTGGAATTCTAAGATCAAAGGCCACAGAGTTCAAAAACAACTTTGCGCTACGTTGCTCCCGGTGCTGTATCAATCCGTTCTTATCAGCCGAATCGGAATCGGTGACCCGCCCGCAGCGACAATACTTGCCGAACCTGCTGCGCCGCCAGAGCCTCCGCAGCCGCCAATGTTCAGGATCACCGCATCGATATCGGCGCTGTTTCCGCTGTGAATGGCATCCTTGATAAAGACCTGCATATAGCCGATGAAAACGGTGGTTCCACCGGGGGGCAGCGAACTTCCGTTATAGATAGGGACGTTGACGACGGATGGACTTGCGCCAAGATCCCGGAACGTTTTCCCCACTAATGCAGGATTGGGATTGTTGCTTCCTCCCAGAATATAGAAAGGAGGACCGACAGAGGTATCAATCGAGTCCTGACCCTGATTGAGCCCGTCGCCGTTCGCATTGATCAATGCTTCAGTGCCCTGGAGGACCGGTCCCGCATTGTTACCGTTGGCTGTGGTGAGCGTGGAGCCGCAGGAGAGTATTGCCGGCGTGCACTGCACGATGTGATTCCGTAGCGCGGAACCACTGGACGGCGGCGCGCCCTGAAAGCCGACCAGATACCACTGGCTAGCACCGGCTATCGAGTGAAGCTTCCACGGCATACCAATGACTCCCGATGGGTAGGCGTCGGGGTGCACGACAGCGCCCGTGTTCGGATCGATAATGTAACCTTGGGCGGCACTGCCTTGACAAGTCGGATTTCTGGGTGACGTATGGATCGGGTCGCAATTGGGTATTAGAAACGGCTTGAGGCAGGCGGCGGAAACAGGAACACTGCCGCCGGAGGCGTTATAAGCTTCCGCAGTGGCAGATGCACGTACATTGGAAGTGCGGATGCCGAAAACCTTCGCAAAATAAGTGGGTACCGATCGCCCGGCCGTCACCGTAATCTGCGGTTCCTGCGGCGATGGGTAACTGAAAGCTATATCATCATCCTGAATGCTGGCGGACACTCCAGCAATGGAATTTGCGTTTCCGACAGCTTCCGCCTGCTGCCGGGCGAGTGGCTCTTGCATGCCTCCCGAAGTGCATCCGGAGGTGGCGCAGCCGGTATTGACGAAAGCTGAGGCTCCGGCCAAAGCGGCGGCATCCGCGGCGCGTTGAGCCTCCGCCCGCGCCAGATAATAACCAGCCAGGTCGATTGCTATGGCGCAGACCCCCAGCAGGCCCACCATTGCGGCGGCCACGATCACAAGCGTCGCACCTCTCTCGGTGATACGCTTCGGTTGAGTTCTTTTCCTGCGAGACATAGCTCCCCCTCAGTTGGCTACCAGGTTTTCCATCACAGTCCTCGTGGTAAGCCTGGATGGAAGGTGTACTGTATTTGAATGAACAAGAAGTCCTATCACATCGTTAAAGGTCCAGGTATACGGGTAGGTTAAGGTCACCTCCGTGGCGCTGACAGCCGCGCCTGCGCTGGCGGTAACAATGTAACCTTTGTTTATAACCAACTGGATTCCATTTGAGCAGGAGTACGTCCAGTTCAGCGTCCCGGAGGCAGACGGAGAGCTCGGGTTAATACACGAGGAATTTTGTCCCGCGCCCGTCATGTATTGGGAGACTGCGTCTGCGGCGGCCTGGATGGAACAGGGAGTCGAAGATGTGCAACTGGAGTCGCTCAGGGTATTCGAAATGGCCGTCCGTGCACCTTCCCGCGCCGCATTGGCCATTTTTTGCTTCAGGGTGAAGGCTCCCCCAAAATCAATGATGCCCAGGATGAAGACCAGCAGGAAAGGCAACACCATCGCAAACTCAAGGACCTGGGATCCCTCCTCGGCAACGGTCGCCTGGCGAAGTCTCAGGCGCAAAACGGCTGAACGAGCCGGGGTTCTCCGTCTGTTCGACTCGTGGTTAAAACTCGTCATGGACAATTTCCTCCAGCCGACTGATTTTCCAAACGCATTTGCGCGCGAGCATAAATGTTGAGGGTTGACATATTCCGCGTGATAAATGGAATCGCGACTTCGACGGGATAATTGAAACTGATCTGCACCCCGCACTGCTTCGGGTAGGTATTTTCAAGCCAGACGGTCTTTTGACAGTAGTTCTGGACATTGGCAGGGTCTAAATTGTCCGCTTTTAAGGCCGGTACGACGCGTTTGTTATAAGCGTTCGTGCCCACCGTGCAGGAGGCGGAGGTCGTGTCCGCAAAAGTATTCCCTGCTGCCACGGAACTGGGCAACACTGCATAGCGCGCGCCCTCCCTGGCTGCGCGAGTGATGGTGGCGTAAACGTTGTACGCCCGGCCTATCGACACGATCCCCAGAACGAGGGTTAAGACGAGCGGAACCACTACTGCAAACTCGAATACCTCAGCGCCTGAATCGGATGTGACTAGGTTCCTGAGATTCTGAACCCACTGATTGATGAACGGCTGAAACTCCCCAGCGGTTTCGCGTCCGTTGCTGCTGCCCCATCGTTCCCTGCTCCTCATGCTGCCAGCCCCCTCCGTATACCCCTTGACCTGTTCTGCGTGGTTCCCTGTCCACTTCCAGATCCATCTCTATCGCCTCTCTGTAATGCCCCGATGACAGAGCCGACGGCTTAACTGCACTTAAGCAGTTCACAGATATGTCACAGCACGGGGACTTCCAAGTCATGGTATAAGAGTGACTTGGAGATGGAAGAAGGTCTAGTACAAGCCATACTTTAGTGCTGGTAGGGTGACTATACGATCAATAGGTCTTTCCGAAAATCCTTCCTCTACCCTCCGGCGGAGGTCTACGAATCCTGAAGAATTAGAGCTAAATGGCAGCGGTCCGCACAGATGACGGAGATTTCGAACTGAGGCGGATTAGTGTATGTTAGAGGCGGTTCGGGGGAAGGGTAGGGATTGGGAGTCAGGAATTGGGTATTAGTGGAAGGAGTGAAACGACCCCTCACCCGCCGTCGTCCCTCCGGCACCCTTATAGTTGTAAGCCGGGTGCCGAAGGCAACCGGAACCTCATCAATGGAAAAGGCGCCATGTTGGAGTCTGGACAGAAGATCTCCAAAGCGATAAAAAGGCGGAAGGAGGAAACGCCTCGCACGGCTACGAACCGG
>DASUJZ010000015.1:0-5606 GCA_036278995.1 Terriglobia bacterium
GCCAACCTATGGCGTCTTGCTGGCCGCGGCGCTGCTTGTAGCGCTTTATACGGTGGTGAGGCTGGGGCGGCGCGAGGGCCTGGACACGGGCCGCTTGGTGGACCTGAGCACTTGGATAATCGTCACGGCGCTCCTGGGGGCGAAAATCCTAATGCTCCTGACGGAGTGGACGTTCTACAGCCATAATCCGGGACAGATATTCTCGCTTTCCACCTTGGAAGCTGGCGGGGTTTTTTACGGCGGTTTCATCGCCGCCACGGTTTTTGCTGCCTGGTATATTAGGGATTACAAGCTGCCGTTCTGGAGAGTTTTCGACATCTATGCTCCGGCGATCGCGCTGGGCCAGTCGATTGGAAGGTTGGGATGCTTTTCAGCCGGCTGCGATTACGGCGTGGCCAGCAACTCCTTCCTGGCGGTGACGTTCAGCAATGAGTTCAGCCATCGGATGACCGGAGTGCCGCTTGGGGTGCCGCTCTTTCCCTGGCAGATTGTTGCCTCGATTACGCTGCTGTGCATTTTTGGAATTCTGATGTGGCGATACAAGCACAAATCACGGGATGGAGAAATTTTTCTGCTTTACATCGCGCTTTATGCGACGGCGCGGTTTCTGCTCGAGTTCCTAAGAGGCGATCCTGATCGCGGGTTCGTGTTTAATCATCTACTTTCAACTTCGCAGTTTATTGCACTGCTGGTATTGGGGTTCGCGGCGGTTCTGGCATACCGATGGTACGGTCCGGGAGGCAAGGCTGGAAGGTTTGCCGGCAGTGTGAATGCGAAGATTCGATTGCAGTCTAAAGTGAAGGGATGAGAGTCAGGAATCGCCACAGGAGAGAAACCGGGTCCTCAAGATGCGAAGAGTTTTACAGGAAGGGAGATACTTGTGAAGAAGGGCAAAGTTCTTCTTGGCGTGGTTTTGGGGATTGCGGTTGCCGTCGCCCTGTTCTTTGTCAACAAGTACTGGATTGCGCCCGCCACCACGAAGGCCGCCAAAGCCAGCGGTGAATTTCCGCAGGCCCCAACATTTCAATTGACGTCGCTTTCGGGCGACAAGATCGACCTGCAACGCTACAAAGGCAAGGTAGTACTGCTGGATTTCTGGGCCACCTGGTGCGGGCCCTGCCGTATTGAAATCCCGGGTTTCGTGCAGCTTCAAAATCAGTACGGAAGCCAGGGGCTGGCAATTATCGGCGTCTCAATGGACGACGGTCCGGAACCCGTGCGGAAATTCTACCAGGAATTTCACATGAATTACCCCGTCGCCATGGGCTCTGACAACCTGGGCGAGCTTTATGGGGGAATTATGGGACTGCCTACCAGCTTCCTAATCGGTCGAGATGGCAGGATCTACGCCAAGCACGTTGGATTAACGGATGCGTCCATTTTTGAATCCGAAATCAAACAGTTGCTTGCCGCCTCCCCGGACCGCAAGGTTGATGACTTCAAGACCGTGGGGTACACCGCCTCGAAAGATATCCGCACCAGCACGCCGGCAGAGGTGAACTCGGTGGTGCCCGGGGTTGACGTTTCGAAGCTGACTCCGGCCGAACTGTCAGCGTTTCAGAAGCATCTGGCGGCGCAGAAGTGTACCTGTGGCTGCGGTTTTACGCTGCTGAAATGCAGGCAGGTGGACTCATCCTGCCAGGTGAGTCTGCAACAGGCAAAAGACGAGTATGCCACCTTCGTGAAAGAGCACCACGGATAGCCTTGGGCGGCTTTAACGATGCGATGGATGATAGCTCCATTCCTCGTTCTGCTTTCGGCTGGCACGGCAATGGCCGCCGGTCCGCCCGCCGTTGTGTCCGCGAGGACGGTTCTTGCAACCAATGCGGTCCATCCCGGCCAGACCGCAAAGCTGGCAGTTCTGGCCCGGATCGAGCCCGGTTACCACATCAACGACCACAAGCCGTCGCTTGATTATCTGATCCCCGCTAAAGTGGAATTTGATGCTTCTCCCACCTTGAAGGTGGAGAAAGTTGTTTACCCACAGGGCAAGATGGTGAAATTCGATTTTCTCGACTCGCCGATTTCGGTCTACGAAGGTGAAATACGTCTTGGATCGCTCCTGAAGCTCGATAGTTCGGTGAAGCCCGGAAGCTATCCGTTGCGCGGAAAATTTACCTATCAGGCCTGCAATGATCATGCATGCCTGCCGCCCACGAGTGTTCCCTTTGAGACTTCCCTGCGCGTGGCGCGGTCCTCGGTTCCGCTCAAGCCCGCCAATTCCGAGATATTTCGTACTATCGACTTCAACTAAGTTGCGCTACCGGGTAGGTGAACACACGAGACGCCCGCCGTCACGCTGAGCCCTTTGCCTGTCATCCTGATCCCGTGAAGCCCGACAAGGATCGCGCGGTTCACTCAGCATAAACTCCGGCCGGTAGTTCCGCTTGGATTCGGGCATTATCCGTGGCACAATCCAACGGATCGCAGATTGCAATCCCCGGCAATGATTTGCGACGGGCGTTTGAAGTCCACAGAGCTTCTTGTCGGTAAACTTTGCCGGGGCAGACGATCCACAGCCTCCGTTTCGGAGCATACATGAAGAGACTGCAAGGGTCCCTGATGGGAGAATGCCTGGGCGAATTTGTCGGCACCTTTGTTTTGATTCTCATCGGCGACGGCGCCGTTGCCGTAGCGGTGTTTACCAACGCGTTCGATCTGACGGGCGTGGCCATTCTGTGGGGCCTCGCTGTTCTGTTGGCCATCTACATATCAAGTGGAGTATCGGGTGCCCACTTGAATCCCGCTGTGACTGCCTGCTTCGCCGCCTTTCGCAAGTTTCCGGCCCGCAAAATTGTCCCTTACGTGCTGGCGCAGGTGGCGGGGGCGTTCACGGCGTGCGTTGTTCTTTTTTACTTCTGGTACGGATTCTGGATGCCGACCGCGCAGAAATTGGGCGTAACCATCGGAGCGCCCGGAAGCCAAAAACTGATGATGATCTTCAGTTGCTTCTACCCGAATCCCGGCATCGTGGGCGTCACTCCCGCAGATTTTGCGAAGGTAACGGGCGGCATAGCGTTCCTGGTGGAAGCCGTGCTGACCATGCTGCTGCTGCTCGCGATTCTTGCCTTAATCGATTCGCGCAACACGGCGGCTCCCGGCAGCAACATGGCCGCGACGTTCATCGGCCTGACGGTAACCATCATCGTCGGAATTGGCGCTCCGCTGACCATGGACGCCGTGAATCCGGCACGGGACTTCGGGCCCAGACTCTTCGGCTATTTGGCGGGCTATGGATCCATCGCTTTTCCCGGGCCGAGGGGAAACGAGTGGTGGATTTACATTGCGGCGCCGCTGGTCGGAGGAATTGCAGGCGGACTTGTTTACGATGGCCTCGTGCGACCCTTTCTGATTAAGGCTCCTGAACAGGTTCCTGCCGGACGCCATCCGGAGGCGTCGTGAACGGGGAATAGCGCGAGTACCGACGGACTCGAGCTCGGACATACAAACGGAGTTCTGATGAACCGGATGAGAGCCTGCTCCTGTTTTGCTGCTGCAATCCTGTTATGCCTGGTTTCTGACGCGAGCCTGCTTGCCGCGTCGCCCGTGCGCCTGCCCGAGCAATATTTTCGTCTGATGGTCTCTGGCGTCGCGCAAGTTCAAGAGCACATGAGTCAACAACCGGGAGCCGACCTGCCCGCGCTGGAGAAAGATCCCGCGTGGAGGCATCTCCCTTATTCCATTCTGGCGCCGGCCGTTCTCTATTCTAAGCGCGATCCTGCGAACCATCATTACCATGATCCCAAAATGCTGGCCGAAGCCATCAAGCTGGGGGATTACTTTGCTGCCCAGAACGAAAAAGGAATCTTCACGCCGCGGCTGGACAGCGATTGGGACACCTACATGTGGCTGGAAGCCTACCGCCTGCTTCGATCGGAGTTGGGCGCCCAGCGCAGCGCGCGCTGGAAAAACGCCATCCTCGAGAATGCTGCGCCGTTCTATACGTCAGCCCTGAAGATGGTGGACTTCCCCTGGTACAACACGCCGTACATCGGCACCTCGCCCAACCACTACGCCCAATGGGCCAGCTTGCTGATGCTTTGCGGCAAGGCGTTTGGCAAATCCGACTGGTTTGAACTTGGAAACAAGATCCTGCACCGTTATTCGGCGGTTGAGCAGACCGCTGACGGCTACTGGGGGGAGTTCAGCCGCGCAGGACCGACTACAGGGTATGATTACATCACCATGACCCAGGTTGCGCTTTATTGGGAATACAGCCACGATCCGGCAGCCCTGAAAGCCTTGCGCCGCTCGACCGATTTTCACAAGTACTTTACTTATCTGGACGGCATTCCGGTTGATGTGATCAATAACCGCAATCGTTATTGGACGGTTCCGGCTTGGGGTCAATTTGGGTTTTCCAATTTTCCCGACGGTCGCCGATACGATGAATTCCTGGTGAGCTTCTACAACCCAGGCCATCTGACTATGGACGAACTCGGACGCCTTTCGCAGGATGCGCTCTACTATCACGCAGGGCCCACGGCAAGTATCCCGCAGGACATGGAGAGCTTTTCCCACCGGCTGTCGATTCCTGCCGGAATGCGCAAGGCCGGTCCGTGGGAAGTGGGCTTCTCCGGCATAGTCGAGCCTCGTGCAGTGAGGAACCAGTTCTACATTGACCGGCAATCCAATGTGAGCGTTTTTCATCAGAAGTTGGGCCTAATTATCTCCGGCGCCAATTCCAAGCGCCAACCTGAGCTTGGAACATTCATGGAGAGATTTGACGGCAACACGAATGCCAAGCCTCTCAGCAGCCGCCTGGAAGTGAACAAAAATACAGACAGGCTCTCGCTTGCTTATAACACGTTTTTTGTCGACCTGTACGTTCCCGCGCCGACCGCCAATTCCATTACTCTCCGGTTCGAAATTACAGGGCACGGCACGCCTCCGGAGGAAGCCGACCTGAATCTCCAACTGGTGCTGAAGCCCGGCCAGGTGCTCGAAACGGGCGCAGGAAAGAAGATCACGCTGGGAAGCGATCCGATCGACCTGCGTGCGGATGATATCGGCGGCTGGATTCGGGAGGGCGGCTGGACGCTTAAAGTCAACCCCGCAGCCCGTTTGCGATGGCCCATCTATCCGTACAACCCGTACGCCGACGCGCCCGAAAGGACGCTTGAACATGCCGTCGGAAGGCTCACCGTCCCCCTGGTTCTGAAGTCGGACCATGAATACATCCGTCCGCATCAGCAGGAAATTGTGGTGACATTGTCCGCCGATCGCGATTGATTTCCGTGGACGCTGATTTCCTCGTTGATTACTGAGCCATCCTTCAATGCGCAGCAATGCACCGAAAGCGCGCACGGGCTCTAACCCCCAACGCGGCATGGCCCAGGGCGCGCGCTACTGTGGCAGCTTCAGTCGGCCGCTGATCTGGAATTGGGCACTGGCGCCGTTTACACCTTGGCCGGGCTGCCTACCTCCGACAAAGACCGTGTAGCTGCCGGGCAGCACCATGCGCCCACCCGATTCCGTGGCCAAGCTCAATTGACGCGGGTCGAGAGTGAAGCGAACTCGGCGCGCCTGGCCGGGCTCCAGATGGACACGCTTGAATCCCTTAAGAGCCAGAAGCGGAGCGCCCGGCTTTTGTCCATACTCGAGGT